>JBIKJH010000009.1:0-119644 GCA_044361115.1 Crocinitomicaceae bacterium | reverse complement strand
TTTCAATTGCACGAATTTTACCACTTTCACGCGTATTGATCAACACCAAAGATTCACCTTTACGTCCCGCACGTGCTGTACGACCACTTCGGTGAGTGTAATTTTCAATATCGTCCGGTAAATTGTAATTGATAACGTGTGTAATATTATCAATATCCAAACCACGCGCAGCAACGTCAGTCGCCACCAAGATTTGAATATCTTTTTTACGGAAACGGTCCATCACGCGATCACGCTGCACTTGCGATAAATCACCATGCAAGGGTTCAGCAGAATAACCTTCTTTCCCTAATTTCTCAGCAACTGTAGCAGTTTCCTGACGTGTACGACAGAAAATCAATCCATAAATTTCAGGATTGAAATCGATTAATCGTTTCACACCAGCGTAACGATCTTTCTCTTTCACAACATAATAGATGTGATCGATGTTCTCATTACTTTGATTTTTATGTCCGATCGAAACCTCTAAAGGATCCGTCATGTAATTCTTTGCAATTCGCGCAACTTCAGATGGCATTGTAGCTGAGAACAACCAAACATTTTTGGTATCTGGAGTCGTTTCCAATATCGCATCGATATCTTCTTTGAATCCCATGTTCAGCATTTCATCCGCTTCATCCAATACGACATACTCAACATCTGCCAAAGAAATGGCTCTTCTGTTGATTAAATCCATTAAACGTCCTGGTGTTGCTACAATGATAGATGCACCTCTTTTGATGTCGGTCATCTGTTTTCTGATGTCTGTTCCCCCATAAACGGCAACCACAGCTACCTTTAAATATTTGGAGTACGTTTCCAGATCTTTTGCAATTTGCAAGCAGAGTTCACGCGTTGGGCAGATTACCAAGCCTTGCGGCGTCTTTGCGTGATTTTCAATGTTGTTAATTAATGGTAGACCAAACGCTGCGGTCTTACCTGTTCCTGTTTGAGCTAAACCAACAAAATCGCTATTCTCTCCTAATAAGTAGGGAATGGCTTTTTCTTGGATCGGAGTAGGTGCTTCAAACCCCAGTTCTTGTAACGACTTCAGCACCTCACTCTTTAGCCCGAGTTCCTCAAATGTCATTCTATGTATTTAAAATTGGGTGCAAAGGTACGTATAAAATGAAGAAGGACGAAATTTATTTTCGAAAGGAGCATTATGTTAACACAAAGATAAGATTGGAGCGGCCTATAAATTAACCTTTTACCTCGTTTGTTTCTGGTGTTTTCGTTGCTGTCAATTCATTTACTGAATCATTCAAGGGCTCCACAGCTGTTTGCTCTTCAGATGGTATTTCTAAAGGATCCGTGGATTCAGGTATTTGAGTATTGCGTGGAGGCGTGTATTTAACCGCATCATCTAAATCGGAAGCATATTGATCTAAAGGTCGCTGAATTTCAGTAGCTGTTTCTTGAATCAAGCCTGTCAGATTCAAGTCCTTTTTAATATCAGCACCAGATTTTTTGATTTCTGATTGCAGTTCATTTGATGCATCTTTAATTTGTCGTATCGTTCTACCCATTGTTTGAGCAATACCAGGAATACTCTTCGATCCAAAAAATATTAGGATAAACACTAATATTACTAGCACTTCAGAACCTGCGATATCGTTTAAAAATAAAAGCATCTTGTTTGTTTACGTGACAAAAGTAAGAATAAAAAGAGGTGCTTCAAATGAAACACCTCTTTTAATTAACGAAAATTATTATTTGATGTGTTGCATCTTATAAATCATCTTTAAAATCATTTTACGTGGCGCAAAAGGCAAGGCAAAATTAATAGCAAATTTCAATGCACCGTCGGTAATTACAACTAGTTTTCCTTTTTCCATAGCCGTATAACCTTTCATGGCTGTTGAACTTGCGCTTGCTGATTTCTCAAATAATCCACTTCCTGTCATTCCAGCAGCTGATTCAAAACCCGTTTTTACCGGACCAGGGCATAATGCAGTTACCGTAACTCCTTTATCTTTTAACTCAAAAGCAATTCCTTGTGAAAAAGACACAACAAAAGCTTTAGTAGCAAAATAAACTGATTGAAGTGGCCCAGGCATAAATCCAGCTGTACTTGCTGTGTTTAAAATCTTACCAGATTTACGCGCTACCATTTGTGGTAAAATCAAATGCGTTAATTCTGTTAAAGTCACTATGTTCAACTGAATCATATCGAGTTCTTTACTCAATTCACGTTCGTTAAAATTTCCATAGCCCCCCAATCCTGCATTGTTCATCAATACTTCAACTTGGATGTTTTTCGATTCAATGAACTCAAACACTTCTTTTGCAGAATGCGGGCGCATTAAATCGCAGACGAATACTTCAACAGAAACATTATATGTTTTTTCTAATTCCTGTTTGAGGGCCAACAATTCCGCTTCGCGTCTTGCGACCAATACAAGATCTCCATTTTTTGCTGCGTGGATATGCGCAAGCTCTTTTCCAATTCCACTGGAAGCTCCAGTAATTAATGCTACCTTATTCATACTACTAACAATTTGTGATTTATAATTTGTAATTCGTGATTTGTGATTCGTGATTTGTGATTCGTGATTAATGATTTATACAATCTTTTGTCAATTGTCGTTTGACTTAAAGTCTTAATGTCTTTTGTCTTATTGTCTTTTGTCTTATTGTCTTAAAGTCCTAAAGTCTATTTCTTAATCGCGTCCCATGCAATTTCAAACAAGCGGTTCTTGTATTCTATATCGGTTTGCAATTCTGTATTGATCCGCAAAAATTTAACGGTTGTATCTACAAGGCTTGTCATTAGTTGAAACAACAACAATGGCGTTAATTGTTTGAAAACATTTTGTTCGATTCCCTTTTCAGCTAATTCAACACTCATTTGCACATACTTGTGACTTTTTTCAATTTCGATGGAATAGTAGGGCGAATTCTCAAATTGCAGCATGAAATCAAAATCTTCGGGATTTTCTAGATTCCATTCCACAGCTGCCAACCAAAGGGTGTAAATGCTCTCCTTTAGGGTTGCTCCTTTGTACACTTGACCTAACGAATAGTGAAAAATGCGGTCTTTAATATCAAAATACATCGCTTTTATCAACTCATCTTTGGTCGGAAAATAATGAAACAAGATTCCATTACTCACACCTGCTTCTTTGGCTATGCGCGCTGTTGCCGTGCCGTAAAAACCATTTTCCGAAAACAAGCGTTTTGCTGTGTGCATCAATTTGGTCCGTTTGTCCATTGAATAAATTTTAGACAAATATACTTATTTTTTTAATGCCGACTGATTAGTCAATCACTAAAAAATTTGTGATTTATAATTTGTGATTCGTGATTATACAAAACAATATAACGGTGGTATTAGGACACGATAAATCGTCGTCCCTAAATTTGTTTTCTTGAAATAATCAGGAATTATGAATTATCAATCACGAATTCACAAGTATCCCGCTTTTTCTTTTGGATAAGCATTTAAGGTTGCTGACGCTTTCGCCACTAATTCGTTTTTTTGATTGACAACATCTGCTTCAAGAAATAGTAAACGATTGCCTTTTTTAATTACAGCTGATGTTGCAGTTAATTGATCATTTAGTAGAGCAGGCGCGAAGAAGGTAACTTTCATTTCGACAGTTGAAACAACTTTTCCATCATGGCAAACTGCACTTAAAGCTCCCACGCCAACTGTTGCATCGAGTAAAGCCGAAATCACGCCTCCATGCGCCGCATTTGGAGTGGCTAGATGTTTTTGTTTGATGGTTAAATGATATGCAACACGTCCTTCTTCCAAAATAGTGAAGTTCATTCCAAGTGTCTCTCCAAACAAATTTTGATGAATATAGGCTTGAATCAACGGATGATTATTAATATCGCTCATTATATTTTAGCGTTTGGTGCAGCAGCTGGTGTAGCAACTGGAAAGTGGAAACCATTTTCTTTTAATTGTTGGAAAATTGTCTCATTTAAAAAATATAAAACATCTGCATGCTCATCGGTACTGGCCCATACGCGAACCACCAATTGTACAACTCCATTCGAAGAAGACTCAATTCCAATGAACAATGGTGGATCATTTAAAATCCGCTTATCTAATTGAATGACTCCTTCTATTATTTGGCGCGCTTTCATCGTATCATCTTCAACAGATAAATTAAAAAATGTGTCAACTCTACGCTTGTCTGCTTTTGTGAAATTCGTAATATTTCCATTGGCCACAGGTCCATTTGGAAGAATGATTACTTTATTATCCGACGTATACAAATAGGTATTGAAAATTTGAATTTCCTTGACGATTCCTTTTTCTCCTTGTGTTAAAATCGTGTCTCCGACCTTGAATGGTTTCAACACCAAAATCATGACACCTCCCGCAAAATTGGACAAGGTTCCAGAAAAAGCCATACCTATTGCTAATCCAGCAGCTCCGAGAATTGCTACAAAGGACGTCATCTCTACACCAATTTGTGTTATCGCGGTTACCACCACTAAAATCTTCAAGACCATTGAAACGAAACTGGTAGCAAATGTCACCAATCCCTCATCTGTATGACTCTTGCGTAAAATTTTACGGAGTGTTTTTGAAAGAATCTTAGCCAACCAAAAACCAATTACTAAAATGAGAATACAGATTAACAGGTTTGTGCCCATTTTTACCAAGAACTGGTTAACATCTGTATATTTTATTCCAAATAATTTCTCAAGTTTATCCATCGGTCATTTTTATTACAAAATTAAACCTTCTATTCAATTGTTAAGCAATTGCCTATGATTTCTCAAGAAAGGGCTTAAATTTGTGTTATGTTTTTTATTTTATCAAAAGCCCTTGCATTTTTGTTTTCCCCATTTGTATGGTTCATTTTGTGCGTTCTAGCTGCCTTCTTTTGGAAAAAAGAAATCTGGCGAAAGCGTTTTAAATGGATTGCTCTGGGCATTTTCTTGTTCTTTTCCAATTCAGTAATCTACTTAGAATTTTGTCGTTTATGGGAAGTTCAAGGAACACCAATAAAAACAGTAAAAAAGTATGATGTAGGAATTGTATTAACAGGAATGGGAGAGTACAATGCAAATTTAAAAGTTGTGAGTTTGCGTCGTGGTGGGGATCGAATTTGGCAAGCTATCACCCTTTATCACAAAGGAAAAGTAAAACAACTTTTAATTACTGGTGACAATGGATATGTGAGCGATCGCGGTTTACACGAAGCTAAACAATTAAAAGAAGTATTGGTTGGTTGGGGAATCCCGGAAAAAGACATCATTACTGAAGAAAAGTCGCGCAATACGCATGAAAACGCCAGTGAAACACAAAAACTTATCAACCGTTCCTATCCGCATGTTAATTCATTCTTGCTAATCACATCTGGAACGCACATGCGAAGAGCGAGAGCTTGTTTTGCTAAAATCAACATGAAAGTGGATTGTTATTCAACAGATTTATATACAGGTCCAACTCGCGGCTATCACTGGGATCAATTCATCATTCCAGATGTTTCAAACTTCGATTGCTGGAACCATTTAACAAAAGAATGGGTTGGCTATGTTGTTTATGACATGGTTGGCTACATTTAATTCAACTATAGTTCGTACTTTCAACCTTTACTGAAAAACAAAATTATTCATGACCACAAACGCCGACGATGCATTAAAGATCATTCGGTCGAACGACCACGTTTTCATTCATTCGGCAGCCGCAACACCTGCTCATTTGGTTGAAGCGATGACAAGGCGTTCAACTGAACTTAAAAATGTGAGTATTTATGCAATGCACACAGAAGGTTCTGCTCCCTATGCACAAGCTGAAATGCAAGAATCTTTTATCGTAAAGCCATTTTTCGTAGGTCAAAATATACGCGAAAATATTCAAAGTAACCGTGGAAGTTACATCCCGATTTTCTTGAGCGAAGCGCCCTTATTGTTTCGTAAAGGAATCATTCCAATTGATGTGGCATTGATTTCAGTTTCTTATCCAGATAGCCATGGTTTTTGTTCACTAGGCACATCTGTAGATATTTCATTGGCAGCCGTTCAATCAGCAAAAGTGGTTATTGCACAACTCAACAAACATGTTCCGCGAACCCATGGTGACGGATTCATACATCACTCTAAAATTGATTTTTGCGTGGAGCACGATGCAGAATTACCGCAAATGAAAGACCATGCAATTAGTAATGAAGAACATTTGATTGGCCAAAATTGCGCTAATTTAATTGAAAATGGCGCAACCCTTCAAATGGGAATTGGTTCGATTCCAAATGCTGTTTTAAACTGTTTATCAAGCCATCAAAACTTAGGAATTCACACCGAAATGTTTTCGGATGGAATTTTACCCTTAATCGAAAAAGGTGTCATAAACGGTTCTAAAAAAGCGATTCGTCCAAATGAAATTGTTGCATCTTTCGCTGTTGGAACACGCAAATTGTTTGACTTTATGGACAACAATCCAATGGTGAAAATGTTAGATTTCTCTTGGGTAAACAGTGTAGAAATCATTCGCAGAAATCCAAAAGTAACGGCAATCAATAGTGCAATTGAAATTGATTTAACAGGCCAAGTCTGCGCCGATTCAATTGGATCCAAAATATTTTCAGGAGTTGGTGGACAAATGGATTTCATCCGAGGCGCATCACTTTCAGAAGGTGGAAAACCAATTATTGCTATCACCTCGACAACAAAAAATGGTGCTTCGAAAATTGTTCCATCCTTAAAAGAGGGAGCTGGAGTTGTAACCACACGTGCTCATATTCATTGGGTCGTTACCGAATATGGTGCTGTAAATCTATATGGAAAAACCATTCACGAACGTGCAGAATTATTGATTAGTGTTGCACACCCATATCATCGAAAGGCATTATGGGATTCATTTTTCACTTTTAGAAATTAGAAAAAAAATAGCTGAACCTTAAAATTGTCATTTTAAACTACAAGTTTCACCATTCATAAATTTCGGCAACGTCAACTTTTTAATTAAAGCTATCTTTGTATCCTTGAAACGTATTTTAACTATAGTATTTATTCTTTTTGCAAGCATTCATCTTTCTGCACAGAAAACGATGGAAGCATTTCGTACAACAGAAAAAATAACAATCGACGGTAAAGCCACAGAATCAGATTGGAGCAAAGCACAGATGATTGGGCAATTTACCCAATTCAAACCACAACCTGGAACACCATCAACGCAAAAAACAGAGGTGAAAATAATGTACGACGATGACGCTTTGTACATTTTTGCTATTTGCTACGATAAACCTGAACATGTTTCAGAAGTATTATCGCAGCGTGATGATTTCAATGCGAACGTTGATAATTTTCAAATTTTGCTAGACACCTACAACGATAAACAAAATGGTTTTGACTTTGGAGTAAGCAGTATGGGAGTTCAATACGATTCTAAATTGTATTTTGCAGGTGAGAACATTGAATTAAACATGGTGTGGGAAAGTGCTGTTGAACGAAATGAAATAGGTTGGCAGTGCGAAATGCGCATTCCCTACTCTGCTTTCCGTTTTCCAAAGGTAGATGTGCAAAACTGGGGCGTTAATTTCTTTCGCTACATCAGCCACAATCGTGAAGAATCTACGTGGCCAGAAATCAATCCTGAAATCGATAATTGGTTATTGCAAAATGCAAGTTTAACAAACGTGCAAGGAATTCAACCACCATTGCGATTAGCCTTCATGCCCTATGTCTCAGCGTATGCAGATCATTTCCCATTAAACCAAGTTGGTGCTAGCAATTGGTCGCGATCGTTCAATGGAGGAATGGACATTAAACTAGGTTTAAATGAAGCTTTTACACTCGACATGACCTTGGTTCCTGATTTTGGGCAGGTGGTGTTCGATAACAAAGTATTGAATCTGAGTCCATTTGAAATTCAATTCAATGAAAACCGTCAGTTCTTTACTGAAGGAACAGAATTGTTCAGTAAATCGGGATTGTTTTATTCGCGACGAATCGGAATTCAATCTCCTTATAGTGTGCTTAGTACTAATTTATTAGAAAATGAAAATCTTACAAATGTCCCTTCTAGCTCACAGTTATATAATGCCACTAAAGTTTCTGGACGCACAAAAACAGGTTTAGGAATTGGAGTTTTCAACGCAATTACAGCTGAACAAACTGCAACTGCTTATAATTCGATTACAGGTGCAGAACGAACAATTGTTGCCGCACCATTGACAAATTACAATGTCTTGGTTGCAGACCAGAACTTAAAAAACAACAGTTCAATTACTTTGACCAATACAAATGTAACACGCGTTGGAAATTTTTACGATGCAAATGTAACAGGACTGAACATCAAATTAAATACGAAAAACAATAAGTATTTCATTTCAGGCAAAACGAATTTGTCCAATAAATTCTATGCTGATAAAACCAAAACCGGTTACAATTACGGTTTAAACTTCGGCAAGCAAACAGGGAATTTCATAATTACATCTGCCTACTTTGAAGAATCAAACACCTATGACCCGAATGATCTGGGATTCAATGCCGTGAACAACAAACGCGTGATTGAGACTACCGCCAGTTACCGTATTTTTAAGCCGTTTTGGAAGTTAAATCAAATGGGAATCACTTCCACTCTTTCTTATAATCGATTGTATCAGCCAAATGCCTATACCAACACTTATTTAAACTTGAATGGTTATTTCATTACTAAGAAATTTCATGCATTCGGTTTTAATGCAAATAGCTCAATCACCCATGGTTTCGATTATTTTGAACCACGCAAGGATGGTCGTTATTTTGTCACACCTAAGTGGTTAGATTTCGGCGGATGGATTTCAACAAATTATCAGAAACGTGTTGCCTTGGATGTTAATGTAAATTATGTTGTTTTAGATCGTGATACATGGGAAGAATATTATTATTCTATTAGTCCACGCTTTCGTTTAAGCGATAAGATAATTTTAATTTATTCGTGGGAACAATACTTTCAAAACAATGGTCAAGGCTATGCAATTGCATTTGGCGAGCCAGTGGAAGTGACGAATGAAATCGTTTTTGGCTCACGTGATTTGGTAAACACAACGAATACCATTGATTTAAAATATACCCTTACAAATAGAATGGGGATTAGCTTCCGCTTGCGTCATTATCGTTCTTCTTTGTCCTACGACTCGTTCTTCGATTTACAAAACGATGGTTCGCTGCTTGCTAACAATTTGACTGGATTAGATGCCGACGGTGTTTCAGTCTACAATACAAATTTCAACGCATTCACCATCGATTTTGTCTACCGTTGGGTATTTCGTCCTGGTAGTGAAATCAGTTTCGTTTGGAAAAATGCCATTTTCTCGGATGATAAATTCGTTCAAACAAGTTACCTCCAAAACGTTCAAAATATGTTCGAATATTCTCCACTGAATAGCCTTTCAATAAAAGTTCTGTATTGGTTGGATTATCAGTCCTTGAAGAAATTAGGAACAAAGAAAAAGGAAAAAGGAACAATGAATAATGAGCAAGGAACAATGACTAAATCATAATCCTTAATCTTTGTTCAAAATTCTACACGTAAATAGTCCTTATTATTGATCCTAATCCTAGAGCGAAGCGGTCCTTTCTCATTGTTCCTTGCTCCAAAACTACTCCTCCCAGCCTTTCCAATCATCATGATCGCCTTTTCGCAGGTCCCGCCACATACCATAACCTAAAATTCCTGCGATGATAACACCAATGATTCCGTAAACAGAAACACCGCGATAGAAGGGTTCAATTTTGTTGACAATGAGCAAAACTCCACCTACCATTAATCCAGCGGCAAGAAAAGATGTAACAATCTGTTTAGTGACACGATTAATCGTATGCACCATCGGATCGATTCCTTTATGCGTCAAATCAACTTTTACTTTTCCGTTATTTATTTTTCGAATGGCATTTTTCAAGTCTTGCGGAAATTCTTCCATGTATGAGGCCAAATCAATTAAACCTGAAAAGAATTTCTTACCAAATTTCAATGGATTGATTTTGCGTTTGATAACATCTATTAAGAATGGACGCGCCAATTCGAGTAAATCGATAGCTGGATCTAAATGATGAATCACACCTTCAATCGTCACCATGGAGCGAGCTAATAAAAAGAAATGCGGCGGAACTTTCAATCCGTGCTCTACAACCACATCTTTCAATTCCATCAAAATTGTACTCATTTCATTTTCATGTACGCTATTGACAGAATAAATCTCAACGAACTCATTCAAGGCATATTCCAACGATCGCATATCGGAAATCGTTGTAATTTCTGACATTTGTTGCAAGACTTTGATAATTGCATTGATGTCTTTTCCTTTCACGGCAATGAACAACTTCCCAAACATTTCGATGTCGCGCTCCAGAATAGAACCCATTAAACCAAAATCAAGGAAGCAGACTTCGCCATTTTGCATGACCATGATATTTCCGGGATGCGGATCAGCGTGGAAAAAACCGTATTCAAACACCTGTTTGATATAGGAAATTGCCAATTTGTGAGCAATCTTTTTCGGGTCGTACCCTTTTGCTTCAAGCGCTCCAATATCCGACACTTTAATTCCTTGAATGAATTCTAAGGCAAGCACTTTTGATGTTGTAAACTCTCTGTAAACCTTTAAGGTATGCGTTGTATTGTCTGTTTTATCTTGATTAATATTATTCGCAAAGCGTTGCACATTCATTGATTCATGAATAAAATCCAATTCTTTTAAAATGCTTTCTTCGAAGTTGCGCACTAAGCCTTTTGGATCAAATGCTTTCAGTGATGGAATACGTTTTTCGAACACCTCAGCCAAGGTATACATCACGCGGATATCTTCTTTTATTATTGCGCGAATGCCTGGCCGTTGAATTTTTAATGCTATTTTCTCTCCTGTTTTCAAGGTTACTTTATGCACTTGCGCCATGGATGCTGACGCAAAGGCTTCAGGCTCAAACCAAGCGAATAATTCCCCTACTTTGCCTTTCAATTCTTTTTCAACGACTTCATTGGCTGTTGCAGCAGGAAGTGGAGGAACGTTGTCTTGTAGACGTTCAAATTGAGAAATTAATTCTGCTGGTAATAAATCTGGTCGGTTACTTAGAATCTGGCCAAACTTAATGAACGTTGGACCCAATTCTTCGCATACCAAGCGCATTTTTTCCCACTTCGTATATTTCTGTGCATTTTTTTTTGTTGTAGTTGGAATTAATCGGCGAATTAAACGAAATCGACCGGTTTCATTCATGTAGGATACCAAATCCTCAAATCCATACTTTACAAATACGTGTAAAATCTGATTGTATCGAACAAAAGATCGATAACGCTGACGAATAGAGGAAAACAAACCCATTCTTAGTTCGTTTTTTGTTCAAGGTGATTAATGCGTGCTTCAGCCAGCGCCAACTCTTTCGCCAACTGTTCCACTTTTAATTCTAGGCCTTTTAATTGATCCGTATGTGTAATGTTTAATTTTTCATAGAACACAGCAACCATTTCGCCAATCTTTACTTCCAATTCTTCCTTCGCTTCATGCGCTTTTAGAACTAGTTTGTCTAAAAACTGAATCTCATTTCCATTTTCATCTACAACTTTTTCACTCATAAAATCATTGATTTTATCTTTCCCTTGTTCAGATAATGCTGTCAATTTCTCCATTAAATGTGTTTCTTTGGAAATGGTGTAAAGGGTAGTCGACAGTGTTACTAATTCTAACAGTGTTTTTGCTTTCATTTGGTAGATTTTATGGTAAAATTAATATCTTTGTAAGTACTAATAAATGACCATTATCATATAAATCGGTATTTATTCTTGAACCTAAATATTCTCGTTATGAATTTAAATTCTACTGTTGCTGAGTTGATGTCAACAAATCTTGTATGTGTGCAGCCGGAACAACCTATTGTTGATTTGAAACACATCTACGAGAAACAACCATTTCATCAACATGTGCCCGTAACTGAGAATAATCAACTTGTCGGAATTGTAAGTTTAATAGATTTTATGCGCGCAATACACACTGCGAGCTTGGATGACAACGAACCTGTTTATCATTCTATTTTAGTAAAAGATATTATGTCCCTTAATCCTGTTTCAATTACTCCTAATACAAGCTTAAAAGAGGCAAGTAAACAATTAATCGATGGTGGATTTCATTCTTTAATTATTGCAGAAAACAAGGAGATTAAAGGAATTATTACAACAACTGATTTATTGAATTACTTGATTGCACAATAAAGGTGATTTGGCTGGGCTACTTCAGCGTGGTGTTTACTTTTTAAGCTCCTGAAACAAGAAAGAACTATTAACAACAGCTTTTCCCAGCAATGAATCCTGTCGTCCAAGCAGCCTGAAAGTTAAAACCTCCAGTGATGCCATCAATGTCGAGCAATTCACCGGCGAAAAATATGCCCGGTACTTTTTTACTTTGCATGGTTTTGAAATCAACATCTGTGAGTGAAATACCACCTGCCGTGACGAATTCTTCTTTGAAAGTGGTTTTTCCACTTACTTCATAGCGATCGTTCAAGAGTGTATTGACTAATTTGTTAATGTTCTTTTTACCCAGTTCTTTCCATCTCATTTCAGGGTGAATTTCTGATTTCTGGAGTAAATAATTCCACAAACGACTCGTCATCGGAAAAGGATTCAAGTTGGCCACTTTCTTTCCTTCATGTTCCTCAATTATTTTCTGAAATTGCGCGCGTAAGGCATCTTCTTTGAGCTCATCGAGCCAATTGACCAAAATAGCGAATTCATAGTTGCGTTCGGCTAAAATGCGCGCTCCCCAAGCGGAGAGTTGCAAAATCGCTGGGCCACTCATGCCCCAATGTGTTACCAACAAAGGACCTTTTCCCGTCAATTTCGTTCCTTCGACTTTCACAGTCGCTTTTTCAACGACATTCCCCATCAATTCGCGAATAGGATTTTGCGGCATGTTGAAGGTAAATAAAGATGGGATAGGCTCGATAATTTCATGCCCTAATTTCTCCAGCCATTCCAAACCTGAACGTTTTGGTTGGCCGCCAGTTGTAACGATGATCCGATCAGTATGAAAATGTGTGTCGCGCGTATAAAGTGTAAATCCTTCAGCTGCGCTGTCTAGGTGAGTTATCGATTGATTGAGTTTAATTTCAACGCCCAAATCGACTGCTTCTTTCAAGAAACAATCTATGATTGATTGTGAATCGTTGGATTGAGGAAAAATGCAATTATCGGGATAGGTTTTCAGTATCACTCCCCTACTTTCAAACCATTCTATGGTTGATTGCGTATTAAATTGCTCGAAGGCTTTGCGTAAATAATTTTCTCCACGTGGATAAAAAGCAGCTAGTTCACGATTCGAAAAACATGCATTCGTAACATTACAGCGTCCACCGCCAGAAATCTTGACCTTGCTCAAAACCTTTCCCGACTTTTCATAAATCGTGACCTGTGTTTTCGGGAAATGTTTTTTAGCAGAAAGAGCAGCAAAAAAACCTGCTGCTCCTCCTCCAATAACTGCGATTTTCATCTTATTCAACTTTAATCACTCCTCCGTTTTCTGCTTCTCCTTTGGATTTCTTCTTCTTTTTTGTTTTTTTCTTTTTTGAAGAAGGCATAGCATCATCTTCCTTTGAAGAAATCGTCTCTACCCCAAAGGTATAGTTTTCATGTCCTTGTTCATCGTAACGATGTTCCTCAATTAAGACACCTTTTTTGTACAAAGCGCGTCGTTTCAATTTATCATCTGGCCAACGCTCCTCAAACCAACCTTCTTGAATTCCTTTTTTATAATTCTCCATGGTTTGTACAAGGCCATTGTAGTAGAAGGTTTTAAATTCTCCATCCTTCACGTCCATTGTCCAATGTTCTGTAGAAAGCAGCGTACCGTCGTTGTAGTATAATTTACACTCTCCATTTTTCTTTCCAGCTTTATAGGAAAACGCTTGGATCAACTTGCCATCGTAATTAAAGGCATTATAAGCACCATCCATCAAACCATTGACGTAATTCACCTCTTTCTCTAATATTGATTTCGGGAAATACGTTTTCTTCATACCATTCAAAACACCATTACTGTAATGTTCTACTTTCGTCGTATCACCCGGTTTTCCTTCCGCGCCTTTTGTGAAATAGATTTGACGACCGTGTTTTTGTCCTAAGTTGTAATTCATTTCCCATGCTATATTCCCTGTACTATCGTATAAGTAGGTCCACATGCCTGATTCAGCTCCTTGAATATGACTTCGAACCACTTGTAAACAGCCCGATTTGTAATACGTTGAATCCACACCATTTTCTTTACCGTTTACGAATGTAATTCGTCGCTCCAACAGACCATTCGAAAAACACGTTTCGCAACCACCTGAGTATGGCAACCCAGCTCCTGTAATATTCACTTGGTCTTTGGCTTTCTTCAATACTGTATTGGTTTCTTCGTCATAATCTAATTCCTCGTTACAATCAATGTAACCTGCCAATTTTCCGCATTCCCAACTTGCAAACCTTTGCTTATTGACAGCTGCAGCGCGATCGTAACAATTTTTCTTTTTAACTTCTGGAATTTGTGCCAGCACCACTGATAGTGAGGAAACAAAGAAAATAGTGAGGAGAAATGCTTTCATGGGTTTTAATCTTTAATTGTGTCCGCTAGTTTTGACAAAAACTATTCCTTTATTATTTTTTCGAGTGCAAAGCGCATTTGATCGGGAATAGGAATACTCGATTGTGTTGTTGCATCAAAACACACTTGTACTGATTTACCTTTTGCATACACTTCATTGTTCACATGTAACTCATATCCTAAGGTAAAACTTTTCGTGCCTAATTGTTCTGTGAAAACGGTGATTTGTGGTTCATGCTGTAATAAAACGCTTTTCAAATATTCAACTTCATTTTTTGCGATAACGATTCCGAATTTTTGCCAATCCCAATTAATCCCCAATAATTCTTTGAAATAATGAACGCGCGCCATTTCAAAGTAACTTAGGTAAATGTTATTGTTAACGTGACCAAGCACATCTAAATCGGTGAAGCGAACTTGTATTTTGGCGGGTTCAATCATTTTTTATCTAATTTCTCGAAGTCGGAATTGTTGCTTATAAACTCGGGAACGATTTGTTTCATTTTTCCGACGATTTGATCATTTTGTTGCCGTTCGAAGAGTTGAATTAAATTTTCTATTTCTGTAATTTGTGATGCTTCTTCATGGCGAATTTTAGCTTTCAAAATCTGAGGATGATGCGTCGCAATGGTATTTTCCTCTTCTGCTAATAATTCTTCGTACAATTTTTCACCAGGACGCAATCCTGTCACCTTAATTTCAATGTCTTTATCTAATTCCAATCCGCTCAATTGAATCATTTTCTTCGCTAAGTCGATAATTTTAACCGATTCGCCCATATCAAAGACAAAGATTTCACCTCCCTCTCCCATCGTTCCAGCCTCCAATACCAATTGGCAAGCTTCTGGAATTGTCATAAAGAAACGCGTAACACGTTCATCCGTTACAGTTATTGGTCCACCTTGCTCAATTTGACGCTGAAACAAGGGAATCACTGATCCGTTTGATCCAAGGACATTTCCAAAACGAGTTGTTACAAACCTTGTTTTACCTTGTTCATTAGCTGCTTGCGCGTATATCTCAGCAATGCGTTTCGAAGCACCCATTACATTCGTTGGGTTCACCGCTTTGTCTGTTGAAATCATCACAAATTTATGAACGCCATATTTCAAAGATAAATCAACAAGATTTTTTGTGCCTTTTACGTTGGTCAACACCGCTTCTGAAGGATTCGATTCCATCAACGGTACATGTTTGTATGCTGCTGCATGAAAAACGTAATCTGGTTTGAAGTAATCAAACAAGTGATTCATTCGCTCAAAGGAACGTATATCGCCAATCACGACCTCAACATTTATGTCCAAACCACTTGAAAGCAATTCGTGCTGAAAATCATACATAGGTGATTCAGCTTGATCCAATAAAATTACTTTTTTTGGCTGGTAATTTGCAATTTGTCGCACCATACCTGAACCAATCGAACCAGCAGCTCCCGTTACCAAAATGATTTTATTATTTAATTCAGCTGCGATTTTTTGTTCATCCAATATAATTGGTTTTCTTCCTAATAAATCTTCAATATTGATTTTGGCAATTTGCTTCACAGAAAATTCACCATTGATCCAACTTTTTGCACTTGGAACCTTTTGCAATTTTACGTTCAAGGCCAAGCATGTTTCGACTATAGCTTTACGGTTGTTTTCATTTGGTTTTTGAATAGCAATAATTACTATTGTAACGCCTTCTTCTTTTATTAACGCTTCCAATTTGGAGGAGTGAAAAATCCCAATTCCTTCCAAACGCGTCCCATCCATTTTTTTATTATCGTCTATAAATCCAATAATTTTATAATTCAAGCGTGCATCCTTTTCAATCGTTCGCTTTGTGATTAAACCAGAAATTCCAGCACCGTATATCAAAATCTGCTCAACATCTTCCGTTGACTTAATGGATTCTAAATACCATAATTTAACAATGAAACGTGAGCCAACCATCAGGAAGAAACATGCCAAAAATTCCATTATTAATACAGAAGTTGGAAAGAGATACGACCCATCAAAATAGTTGAAGCGAATGATTCCAAAAATAAAAAAGAGAACCGAACTTGTGGTTACGGCAATAAAAATGCGGCGAATATCCTCTGTTGAGGTGTAACGCACCAATCCTTTGTGAATTTTAAAAAAATAAAAGACAACTAATTTAACTGCAAAATAGAGTAAAATAGATTTTGATAATATCGCCCATTCCTTTTCAATGAGTGCTTTGTCTGCTTTTAAATCAAATCGTATCAAATAGGCAAAAGCCAAAGCTATGAACGATAGGAACAAATCCATGAGAATTATTACCCAGCGTGGTGTATTTGCTTTTAATTGAAACATGAACAAAGATAAGCATTAGTATTTAGTTCGCAAAGAGGCGCAAGGATAGAAGTTAGGTATTGAATATTTGAATATTTGAATATTTGAATATTTGAATATTTGAATATTTGAATATTTGAATATTTGAATATTTGAATATTTGAATATTTGAATATTTGAATATTTTAATATTTGAATATTTGAATATTTGAATATTTGAATGTTTGAATGTTTGAATGTTTGAATGTTTGAATGTTTGAATATTTGAATGTTTGAATGTTTGAATGTTTGAATATTTGAATATTTGAATATTTGAATGTTTGAATGTGTTAATCTTTGAATATTTGAATATTTGAATATTTGAATATTTGAATATTTGAATATTTGAATATTTGAATGTTTGAATGTTTGAATGTTTGAATGTTTGAATGTTTGAATGTTTGAATATTTGAATATTTGAATATTTGAATGTTTGAATCAAGAATACATACCTCCGTTTAAGTTAATCACTTGGCCTGTCACATAACGTGTTTCATCTGCTATTAACCAGTCAACCGTTTTGCAAACTGTTTCAGGATCTCCCAAGTGATTCATTGGAATTGTATGAATGATTTCTGTTTGTGTTTCAGTTGGAACATCTTCAATCATTCCTGTATTGAAATAGCCTAATGCTAGGGCATTCACATTAATATTGGCACTAGCCAGTTCTTTCGAAAGTGTTTTTGTCAAACCAATCAAACCTGCTTTTGAAGCCGCATACGCTGCAGTTCCAATTGCACCTGTTTGTGCTACTACTGAAGAAATATTGATGATTGATCCCGATTTCTGCGCACGCATGTGAGGAATAACAGCTTTGCTCACTAAAAATGGTGCATCAAGGTTGATTGCCATGGTTTCTTTCCATGCTTCGAATTCTGTTTTCCAAGACATAGCACTGCGTGAAATACCAGCATTATTGATGACAACATCTATTCTTCCGAAACGTTCCAATGCACGGTCAATTAATGCTTGGGCCGTTTTTTCTTCACGTAAATCTCCCGTGATAAGCAAAACATTCTCTCTCGCTGGTAAAGCAATTTGGCTTGAATGTGAATGTAATACCAAGTTGAACTTTTGTTGAATAAACCAATTCGTAAGAGCAGTTCCCATTCCACCTGAAGCGCCTGTAAGTACAATTACTTTCTTTTCCATGCTTGTCTAGCTTTTTTCATTAGTTTAAACCAAAATGGCGCATTGTTCCATTCGTATGAAAAATACACCTGATCGTGTCCGCCCAAATTTACATTAAACCTGCGAACTCCTTCCACTTTAGAACCACCAAAATCAAACTTTTTTCCAGCTGCTTGGGCTTGTTTAATTGCTTCATTCATGGCAAAATACATGGCTCCTGCATTTTTTGCATCTTTTGTAAAGGCGCCTTTTAAATACAAAATAGTATCGTTGAAATCCACCAAATACAAACCGCCAATAGTTATTGTTTGATCTCTAATCGCTATAATTCGTAATCGGTTTTCATTCTTCAATTGCCTTGTCAATTTTTCCAATGTCGATAAACTCGTATCATTTATACTTGCAATTTTTTTCGGCAACTCTTCTGTAATTATATCCTGTATGTCTTGAGTTGAATCAACTTCTACCAATTGATATTGTTTTTTCTCTGCTTTAGAAAGCATGCGTTTTGCTTGCGAATTAATTGTTCGCTCAATTGAAAATGGAAGGTGCTGAAACACAAATTCTTCTCGCGAATAGCCAAGTGCATCTTGTTTGATACATAGTTGTCCTGCTGGAAATTCAGCTTGAAGTATGGAAATAAGTTTGTCGAATTGTATGGTTTGCTCGCCTATCCATTCAACATAACGCAAGAAAACAGCCGTGTAACAAGTTTTTACACCTAAACGTTTTGTAAATGGTAAGGCAATTCCCTTTGTATACTGTTCATCAGTGAAAACGCACCAATTTTCAGCAACAGCATCCAAATAGGTACTCAGCGAAAAGACAGAAACTGTTGAGTCGCTTTTTACTAAAGCATCCCATTTTGCACAATCGATATGTTCTCGTTGAATAAATCTCAAAGTTCTTCGGTTAACGCTTTAAAGGTATGTTTGGTATAATTCTTTGCAACAAAACGCTCCAAAGCTTTCAAGGAATAGTTCGTCAAGCCTTTTGGGTGACCAATCACAACAAAATCTGAAGCATTTTCTGATTGATGTTTGTTTAAGCAGGTAGTTAATTTCGACGCATAATATCCATCGCAACTTACGTGATTGTGTGTGAACGAAGTCAAAACTGATTTTTTTCTTCCAGGTTGGGCTAAAAAAGTTCCATCGCCAATCATTTTGTGTTGGGCTGGAAACAAACGTCCCAAAGTATACAAACGCCAATAAAACAATGGCGAATAGACGTGTGAACTAATTGGATATTCTGTAAAATAACCCGTTTCATCTTCAAGGCATACATCGCTCGAAAACCGGTAATTGGATTTCTTTGGAGTCGTTCTAAAATCAAAGGAATATTCTCCAGCTTCGAAATGTCCACCCGAAAACACACTTGAATCTATGCGTATTTCCAGTTCTTTAAACACTTTCTCCAAGCGACTGAACGGCTGAATACACCAACCTCCCGCACGAAAAACCTGTGCTTTCTTTCCTGTTAATTGATTTAAATAAGTGGTATAACTTCTTACAATACGTTCGATTTCATCATCTGAAAAATCAGCCAACTTATATGCGTTTTTCGTTTCAATTTTCCATTTTCCATCTACAAAGATTGATTTCTCCCAATGCGGATGAATGTGTATTTGCAATGAATGACCTTTTGCCTGTAATTCGAGCAATTGCGCTTTGACCTTATCCAAATCCTTTTGCAAGCTGGGATGAGTTGGTGCAAATTCTTCCAACTTCATTAAATAACCAATATCGACAAAAAAGGTCATTGGAATTAAGAAGCGATCTGCAATATTTTGCAAGGCATTTGTTGGTTCCAACATACATTTTTCAACGCTGCCAGTTGCGGCGCCAAAGAACAATTCGTAATCGTATGTTAGAAAAATATTCATTTCTACGAAGTTAATAGAAAGCGCATATATAGAACTAAGAAGCGAAAAAAAATGTACTTTTAAACCCGATTTAATCGCGACAACATTCAAAATTAACGAAGAATGCACCCAGTTTTAAAACATTTTCTGAAAAAACACTTTTTACATTTTAAAATTCGGGATCGTTTTAGTGTGGATGAAACAGCGCGTCAACAAGCAATTTATCAGTCCTATCGTTCAGGTCAAGTGACCGATTTCAATAAAACGGGCTTCAAAGTTTTTTCGCAATTCGAAGAAGATGGCTTGTTGTTGTACACGATTTCTCAAATCGAACGTCCGGTAAAAACATTTTTAGAATTTGGTTCTGATGACGGCGTAAATAGTAATTCGGCGAATTTGCATTTTCACCATGATTGGACCGGTTTGTTTTTAGATGGAAATAAAAAAGCGGTTGAACGAGGCGAATATTTCTTCAAAAAATGGGGAAACAAAAACGTTGCTGCTCCACGTTTCATTTGCGATATGATTACGCGCGAAAATATCAATGAATTGATCACACGAGGTGGTTTATCGGGTGAAATCGGTATGATGTCGGTGGATATTGATGGAAACGATTACTGGGTTTGGGAAGCGATTACGGCAATTCAACCCCAAATAGTTATTATCGAAACGCACAATGAATTTGGTTTAAACGACATTGTTGTTCCGTATGATCCAAGTTATTTCTATCCAGGAAAACATCCAGATTATCACGGTGCCTCGCCTGTTGCAATGACAAAATTGGCTAAACATTTGGGATATCGCTTGGTTGGTTGTCACGAATTGGGATTCAATTTCATTTTTGTGCGCGAAGGATTAGCCTCAAGTTTAAAGGAAGTTAGTGTTGCATCAGTTTTAACCCATCCTTCGAATCAAGAAGCACAAGAACGTTTCGAAGCAATCAAAGAGTGGGAATACGTTTGGAACCGTTCATTTGACAAGCAATAAACATGGAAATCGAACGTAAATTCTTGGTCGACAAAGCGGAATGGGAAAAAGTTGAAAAGCCGAATCCAAAGAAAATTGTTCAAGCCTACTTATTAAATTCACCTGAAAAAACAGTTCGTGCACGTATAAAAGGTGCAAAAGGTTTCTTAACAATCAAAGGTGCGACAGTGGGTATTTCCCGTACTGAATTTGAGTATGAAATTCCGTTGGAAGAAGCCGAAGAAATGATTCGTTTATTTGCAGAGAAAACCATTTCAAAAGACCGTTATGAAATCATTGTCGGAAATCATTTATGGGAAATAGATGAATTTCACGGAAACTTGGAAGGGCTTGTACTTGCTGAGATTGAATTATCCGATGAAAACGAAGCGTTCGAACAACCGATTTGGGCAACGAAAGATGTTTCAACAGACATCAACTATTACAATTCGAAATTAATTGAAAAGTGTTAATCACTGAAAATCACTTATCTTTACCAAAAACATTGATATGCTTACAAACAACGATATATTAAAGAAATTACGCGTAGCATTGGAATTGCGTGACGATCAAGTTATTGAAATTCTAAAACTGGTCGACTTTAACATGACAAAAAGCGAAATCAATGCCTTGTACCGCAATCCAGATCATCCAAAATACATGGAATGTGGAGACCAATTATTGCGTAATTTCCTAAACGGACTCGTAATTTATAAACGTGGTCCAATGCCTAAGAAAGGTGAAAACAAGGATGTGATTAGATGATTGTTATTCAAAGATTTGAACATTTGAACATTTGAACATTTGAACATTTGAACATTTGAACATTTGAAGATTTGAAGATTTGAAGATTTGAACATTTGAACATTTGAAGATTTGAAGATTTGAAGATTCAAATTCTTGAATTCTTGAATTTTCCAAATTACTACAACTTCTCCGCTTTCAAGTCACTTTTTTCCAAATCAAATACAGTCGATCCAATTTCGATATCAAACCAATTTAAAAATGTTTCCATCGTGCGATCCTCTGGCCATTCTGATTCATCTTCGGTGATCATCGAAAGTTCATTCTTAAATATTTTCTTGAAATTTTGTTCAATCAAGGGTTCAATTTCGAAAAAATCTTCTGTAATCAAATAGACATTTGGTTCTACGCCATCTTCAGCAGAGAATTCCATTTCTGATTCAAATTCGTTCGCCCAATCCCAAAATGCTTGAAGCGGTGTAATGGTAATAAATCCTCTGTTTACGATTTTCATTTTTGTGGTATTAGTTCTTCTAATTTATCGTCAAAAAAGCACATCCATTTGGCTTTTCCGCGTGTTGCTTGCTCAATAATTAATTTCCATTCTTCAACACCATTGACACTTTTCAAATAAGCTTGCCAATCTTTTGTAGATAATTTAAGCGGTGAAGAAATGTAGGTTATTGAGGTGTCATTCATGAACAATCGGAAATTATCTTTCTGAAAATTAACCTTTTGTCCGAAATGAATTGATTTGCATTTTTCGCCATAACAGTCAATCCAATTATACAAGGCATTTTTGGTTTTTACAGAATCTTTGAATGTCCATTGGCAGTATAGTAATTGACCTTCTTTCAGCTGCAGTTGCAATTTCGTTTGAGAACGTGGTGAAAAGCGATCTACGAAAAATGGTTCTTTCACACTATCAATCTCCATAACCTTTAATCCGATACTATCAGCTACTGTTTGATCAAAACCAAAATCGATAGTTTCAACTTTTTCTTTTTCCGTGGAATCATAAGTTCGATTTGAATGTGGTGTAATATCCTTCATATCAATCACATCATCCTTCTGTTTTTCGCCACAAGAAGCAGCAATCAACAAAATTAGTGACAATAGAAATAAACAGTTGTTCTTCATTACAAACTTTTCAAAATAGTGCACGTTTCTTCTATTTGTTCCGAAGTTACGTCCAAATGAGTTACCATACGCAACATTCCGGGACCAAATGCCATAATTCGTACATTTCTTTTTGCAAGTCGCTCGATAATTGCTTCACGTTGGTTTGCGTCTTTCAAGATAACAACCACGATGTTTGTATGAACGGGCAAAACAGAAGCGACCCATTCCAATTCATTCAAGGTTACTTCTAATTTTCGAGCGTGATCGTGATCGATTTTCAAGCGCTCAACATTGTTTTTCAAGGCGAATAATCCACCAGCGGCAATGATTCCCGCCTGACGCATTCCACCACCAAACACTTTGCGCACACGACGTGCTTGCTTAATAAACTCTTTTGTACCAACTAAAACAGAACCAACTGGCGCACCCAATCCTTTCGATAAACAAAGTGATATTGAATCAAACTGAGCAGCATACACTTTTGGATCTATTCTCGTTTCAACCAAGGCATTCATCAAACGCGCGCCATCCAAGTGCAAAGGCAACTTATTCGAAACACAAAATGCTTTTATTTTCTTAATTTCTTCGAAGTCATAAATTGCTCCTCCACCTCTGTTTGCCGTATCTTCTAATGAAACAAGTTGAGTTAAAGGAAAATGTACATCATCTGGATTGTTGATCCATTTAGCAATTTCGTCGACTGTTAAACACCCACGATCGCCTTTCAACAAACGAACAGAAGCACCGCTGTTTTTCGCAATTCCACCGCCTTCGTATTTGTATATATGACTTTCTTCGTGACAAATCACTTCGCCGCCTGGTTGAACATGCACATTAATGGCAATTTGATTCGTTTGTGTTCCAGAACTGCAAAACAAGGCTGCTTCCTTTCCAAAATAATGAGCGGTAAATTCCTGTAATTCATTCACAGTAGGATCCTCAGAAAAAACGTCATCTCCAACTGGCGCATTAAACATGGCATCCAACATTTCTTTTGTTGGTTTTGTTACGGTATCACTTCGAAAATCAATCATACATGCAATTTGAGGATGAAATTACGCTTCTAAAATCAAATCCACCACCTATTTTAATTTTTTTTAGCTATTTTAAACCCATGGATTATGCAATTATAGCTATAACAGTTCTTTTTGGTGCAGTCTTAACCTTTTTTTCAGGTTTTGGTTTGGGAACGCTGATGCTTCCTGTTTTTAGTTTGTTTTTCCCTCTTCCGATTGCAATTGGTGCAACGGCAATTGTGCATCTTTCCAATAACCTTTTCAAATTTGGGATGGTTTACAAACACATCCACAAAGTCACATTGCTTTCGTTTGGTTTCCCTGCGGTTTTGGCTTCACTTATCGGTGCAATTACACTAAGATATTTGGTCGATTTACCTGTTGCGGGATCGTACCACATCGGTGAATCAGTAATTGAATTGAGCTATTTAAAAATGGTCATTGGTGCGCTAATGATTTTCTTCTCGATAATTGAACTTGTCCCACAACTTTTACCACTTGGCTCTTTAAAGAAAAACATCGTTCTTGGTGGACTTTTAAGTGGTTTTTTTGGCGGACTATCAGGTCATCAAGGTGCTTTTCGCTCTGCATTTTTAAGTAAAGCCGATTTAACGAAAGAAGAGTTCATTGCAACTTCTAATTCAATTGCGCTTTTAATCGATTTATTTCGCTTGATTGTCTATTATGAAACCTTTAATTTTTCAGCATTGGCCTATGAAACGGATTTATTGTTTATTGCAATCGTTTGCGCGTTTGTTGGAACCTATTTTGGAAAAAAATTACTCAATAAAGTAACAATGAGCGGAATTCAAAAAGTTGTAGCATATTGCTTATTGCTTCTTGGTGCTTTATTTATTGCCGGATTAGTTTAATCGATTCAAATTCTGATAAAATCCGCTTAAAATCCTTTGAAAAGTTTGCTCGAATCAGAACAGCTTCGTTCGTGATTGGATGTTCGAAAGAAATCTCTTCAGCATGTAACAACATTTTATTCATCTGCCAGTTATCAAGAAAGAATTTATTTTGCTTGTTACATCCATGCGGACGATCGCCAATAATTGGATAAAAAATGTGTGCTAAATGCTTACGCAATTGATGCATTCTGCCAGTTTCTGGATTAAGTTTCACTAAAGAATAGCGAGAAGTTAAATGATTACCGAAGGGAATTGGAAGTTCAAATATTTGAAGTCGCTCGTAATGAGTAATGGCCTCTTGTGTTTTTCCGTCATCGGTTGTTAATGCGTAATCAATTGTGCCTTTTTCAGGAATAAATCCACGTACCAGCGCTTTATACATTTTTGAAATACCTTGATTCATAAAAAGCTGTTGCATTGAACGATTGGTTGATTCATCCAACGCAAAAAGCAATACGCCGCTCGTTTTTCGATCCAAACGATGAGTTGGATATACCTTTCTTCCTAACTGATCGCGCAATAACTGAATAGCGAATTCCGAAGCATCTGCCGCAATTGGGGAACGATGAACCAACAAACCATGCGGTTTATTTATCGCTACCAAAAAATCATCTTGATACACAATTTCCAATATCTTATTCTCCACTTCCTCACTCATAACTCATCTCTCATAGCTCTTCTCTCATCACTAATCTCTCATCACTAATCTCTCATCACTCATAGCTCATCTCTCATCACTAATCTCTCATCACTCATAGCTCATAGCTTCCAGTCACTAATTCACTTCTTACGTGCTATCATCAATCCATCACGAATCGGTAGTAAAATTTCTTGCACACGTTCATCGTCATGTATCATTTTATTGTAGTCCATCAAGATTTTTGTTTCACGGTCCAGCGAATCATAATCTTCCAATACTTTTCCAGACCAAAGTACATTGTCTGCGATTATATATCCACCAGGTTTCACTTTGTCAAAGACCAATTCGTAATAATTGCAATAGTTCTTTTTGTCTGCATCAATGAAAACCAGGTCAAATTGTTCATCCATTTTTGACACAACTTCCATTGCATCACCAACAATGTATTCAATTTTATCAGAACAGTTTGCTTTTTCAATGTACGATCGAACAAATTCTTCCAATTCTTCATTGACATCAACCGTTGTCACTTTTCCACCTGCTTGCAGTCCTTCTGCAAAACACAAAGCTGAATACCCTGTATACGTGCCAATTTCCAATACCCGTTTCGGTTGAATCATGTGAGCAAGCATACTCAATAATCGCCCTTGATAGTGTCCGCTCAACATGCGTGGTTGCAAAATCGAAACATGCGTTCGGCGATTTAAATCTACCAATAATGCAGGTTCATTTTCAGTATGAGCACACACATAATTGTCCAGTTTCGCATCAATGAATTCCATAAAAGCAATTTTCTTGCAAAGATGCAGAAAAGGAAACAAAAGGGTAACAACTGAGAATATTATTTGAATTTAATCTGCAACTTTGCAAAATGAAAACAGTCAACAAAGAAGGTTATTGCGCTATTGGAATCTACCGTGGAAAAACCGAACATAATTTAGGCACTCTTTGGCGGTCAGCTTATATTTTGGGAGCGTCCTTTATTTTTACAGTTGACAATAAGTACAAGAAACAAAGTTCAGATGTATTGAGAGCATGGTCTCGAATTCCATTATTCCACCACAAAACCTTCGATGATTTATTGAATAACATTCCTTATGATTGTCGCTTAGTTGGTGTTGAAATGGACGATAGAGCGGAGTTTCTTCATGAATTTGAACATCCAAAGCGGGCAATTTACTTGCTTGGTGCAGAAGGAGATGGTTTGCCAAAAGAAATCCTAGACAAGTGCCATTTTGTAATTAAACTACCAGGAAATTCTTCGTTAAATGTTGGAGTAACAGGCAGTATTGTTTTGCATGATCGCGCTACGAAAATGGTAACCACCTTTCCACCCGACCATAAGGAACATTAAGTTTATTTCTTTTCTTCTGTTAATGTTTCTACTGCATTGTTATATTGAAATAGCCAATTGTACATTTCATCGGTTCTGAAAACGCGTTCCAAAGCTCCATGATCAGCACCTTGAACAACAGTGTATTTTAAATTTTCGCCTCCATTACATGCTTTAATTGCTTTTACTACTTTTTCAGATTCTGAAATTGGAACAGCACGATCGGCATTTCCATGCTGAATCCACAAGGGAACTTGCGCAAGATTGCATCCATCTGAAACATTTCCACCTCCACACAAAGCGACTGCTGCTGTAACAATTTCAGGATAAGCTCCAGTAAAATGCAAGGTTCCATATCCACCTAAACTCATTCCTGCCACATATACCCGATTAGTGTCGGTTTGGTAGTTTTTTTGAACGTACTGTAAGACATGTAAAATCTTTTCTGGCTCCCACGATTTTCCAGCTGGAACCTGAGGAGCAATTACAATCGCAGGAATGGCTCTTCCCTTGTCAATTTCGTGGATGACACCATATTTTCGCACCAAAGCCAGATCCGATCCAGATAAACTTTTTCCATGTAAGAAAATTAAAACCGGTGGATTACTCTTTAAAATACTATCCGCTGGAAGCGATAACCAAAAATTATAATCAGATTTACCTTTCTCTTGTGTCAGCTGACTAAAAGCGACTGAAAACAAAGAGACAAAGAGAAATAATAAGAATGCCGTTTTTTTCATAGGACGCCAAAGGTAGTGATAATGAGATGAATGGAATGTTAAAAAACGTCAACACTCTCTGTAACAAGGAACAAGGAACAAGGACTTTGAACTAAAACATTCTTCCTCACCAAAACTAGTTGCTTCAATGTAAAAGTCTTATAGTCCTTCAGCGCAGCGTTCTTTTGTCTTATTGTCTTATTGTCTTTTGTCTTAATGTCTTTTGTCCTTCAGCGAAGCGGTCTTTTGTCCTTCAGCGAAGCGGTCCTTTGTCCAACTACCCAAACCAAACATCTCGAATCATATCAAAACCGGCTTTTTCGTTGATCCGTTGAATAATAACTTGTTTTCCGTACGATAATTCATCTCGCATAACAGAGGAATCCATTGTGAGATACAAGATTTTATTTTTGATAGAAATTTCTTTGGTACGATGAGCTACAGCTGTTCCCATCATTTCTGGCCATGCATCAATAATGTCCAACTCTTTCATTTTACCATCCAAGCGATAAGCGCGTAATAATTTATCAATAACTTCACTTAATGGAGCTTCGTTTGAAGTACGTTTAAATTCATCTTTGTTCATACTTCTTGCGTTATGTGTGAGGGTAATTCTACAACAATTCCTTGATCGACCGAAAATAATTTACTTTCAAATTCACCTGTTTGGAAAATGGACCGAATGCGGTCTTCATCTGTATCGGTTACGATAACTTGTCCAAAATAATGATTAGAAACCAAGGCCAATAATTTAGCTACCCGCGTTTGATCGAGTTTATCAAAAATATCATCTAATAATAAAACAGGATGGACATTTAAATGTTTTTTCAACCAGTCGTATTGTGCTAAGCGCAACGCGATGATAAATGATTTTTGTTGTCCTTGAGAACCAAACTTTTTAATTGGATGACCTTTTATCGTAAATAACAAATCATCTTTGTGTGTTCCCGCGTTTGAATAATGGGTTATCGCATCTTTTTTCTCGTATTGAATTAATAAGTCTTCAAATGATAGATCATTCAATTGCGAACGATAATCCAAGTGCACTTCTTCGCTTTCCAATCCAATGTAATGATAGCGCTCTTGGAAAACGGGGATAAATTCTTCTAAAAATTGTTTGCGCTTTTGATGAATCGCAGTTCCTGTTTTTACCAATTGTTCATTCCACACTTCGATTGATTCACGATCAAACAAACCATGGTCATACATATTGCGCAACAATGCATTTCGTTGATCCAAAATCTTTGCATAACGTTGAATATTGTCCAAATACTGTCGATCGAACTGAGAAATAATTCCATCCATCCACTTTCTTCGCAACTCACTTCCTTCTGAAATTAAATCGCGGTCATAAGGAGAAATCATCACTGCAGGGAATTGTCCAATGTGATCAGCCAATTTTTCGTATTCTTTTTTATTGCGCTTAAACACTTTTTTTGCACCACTTTTCACAGCACAATGAATCGCAATATCTTGTTCGTCTTTATTCCACATTCCTTGAATAGCAAAAAATGCTTGATCGAAACGAATATTTTGACGGTCCATCGCATTCATATACGACTTACAAAGACTCAAATAATGCACGGCATCGAGAATATTTGTCTTACCCGATCCGTTTTTTCCAACAAAACAATTTACGTTCGAAGACAAGGCTATTTCAGCCTCTTCGTAATTCTTAAAATTGATGAGATGAATGGATTTTAAATGCATTGACACAAATTTAAACCATTTTTTGCTCGCTCCGATTATTTCGTGATTTTGTTTTAAATCATCTTTAAGCACAATCTTGTTGAAAACTTCGCTTTTGTTAATCAAAAAAAAAACTATTTTTGCAGGGCTAAATTTGCAGATAATGTTAGAAAATTTTTCAGTACAAGAAATTAAGAGACAATTAGACTCAAACAAAAAGATGCGTTTCATTGCTTACGCGGTGGGTGGTTTATTGGTATTAGTAATCGGTTATTTCGCTTATATTCAATTTATGTGGAAACCAGATAATGAGAAATCGAAAGATGCTTATTGGATTGGTTTGAACTATGCAAGCCAAGATTCTACAGATCTTGCAATTGAAACATTGAAGCCAGTTGTAAAAAAATACGACGGTAAAATCGGTGGTGAGAATGCTCAATTCATCCTTGGAAGACAATATATGTCGAAAGGTGAGTTCAAAAAAGCATTGAATGAATTAGAAGGTGTGGATGTTGAAGATACGTACGTTTCTGCAATGGCGATTGGTCTTCAAGGAGATTGCTATAGTGAAATGAAGGATTTCAAGACTGCTACAGAAAAATATTTAGAAGCGGCAGGCTTGAATGAAAACGAAATGACAACACCAATGTATTTATTCAAAGCAGGTTTAACAGCTGAGAAAACCAGTGATTTTGATACGGCAGTTGAGTGTTACAAAAAAATACAAGACGATTATCCTCAATTTGGTTCTCAAAAATCAATTGAAAAATATATCGCTCGTTCTTCAAGCAAAACAACAAAAAAATAAATGGCTACTGCATTACGCAATCTGTCAGAATACGATAAGGACTTTGTTCCAAATGGTGCCGATTTTAAAGTCGGCATTGTTGTTTCTGAATGGAACGATTCAATCACCTTGAATCTTTTGAAAGGTGCTAAAGAAGCATTAACAGACAATGGTGTGAAAGAAGAAAATATCCTGGTGCGATTTGTTCCTGGAGCATTCGAACTTCCGCTAGGCGCTCAATACATGTGTGAATTTACAGATGTTGATGGCGTTGTTGCTATTGGTGTTGTAATTCAGGGCGAAACAAAGCATTTTGACTTCGTTTGTGATGGTGCAACACAAGGAATTAAAGATATCAATTTAAAATACAATACACCGGTTGCCTTTTGTTTATTGACCGACAACAACATGCAACAATCAATCGATCGTTCTGGTGGCATTCACGGAAACAAAGGTATTGAATGCGCCATTGCTTGTTTGAAAATGATAGACCTAAAACGCCAATTTAAAACGATAGGCAAAATTGGTTATTCGAAATAATTCATAGAAAAAATTAAATAATCTTTTGAAAAAATAATACTAAAGTCTTATTGTCCTAAAGTCTTAACATCTTAAAGTCTAAAAAATGACACTTATTAAATCAATCTCTGGAATCCGTGGAACAATTGGCGGGAAAGTAGATCAAGGTTTAACACCTATTGATGCAGTGAAATTTGCTGCCGCATATGGAACTTGGTTGAAAAATAGAAATGCTGGAAGTAAAATCAAAGTCGTTTTAGGACGCGATGCGCGAATTTCAGGTCAAATGATTTCTGACTTGGTAGTTTCTACCTTGGTTGGTTTAGGAATTGACGTGGTAAACTTAGGCTTGTCCACGACTCCAACTGTCGAAGTCGCTGTTCCTTTGGAAAATGCACACGGTGGAATTATTCTAACGGCTAGCCACAATCCAAAGCAATGGAATGCGCTAAAATTATTGAACGAAAAAGGGGAATTTATATCTGGAGCTGATGGTGAAGCTGTTCTTACTATCGCCGAGGCTGAAAGTTTTGAATTCGCTGAGGTGGATGATTTAGGAAAAGTAACTCATGACGATTCTTATTTGCAGAAACACATTGACGCTATTTTAGCATTGCCTTTGGTTGATAAAAAAGCGATCGAAGCTGCTAATTTTTCTGTTGTGGTTGATGCAGTAAACTCAACTGGTGGAATCTTTGTACCTGCATTATTAGAAGCTTTAGGTGTAAAAAATACAACAAAATTATATTGCGATCCAACTGGTCACTTTCCGCATAATCCAGAACCACTACCTGAACATTTAACAGATTTGGCTGCAAAAATCAAAGAAGTTGGCGCTGATGTTGGTATAACAGTGGATCCAGATGTTGATCGTTTAGCGCTTGTGTGCGAAGATGGTTCAATGTTTGGTGAAGAATATACATTAGTTGCAGTCGCTGATTATGTGTTAACGCACACACCTGGTGCCACTGTTTCAAACTTATCGTCTACACGTGCTTTGCGTGATGTTACAGAAGAAAGAGGTTTGTTGTACAGTGCTGCAGCTGTTGGCGAAGTGAACGTGGTAACTAAGATGAAAGAAACAAGTGCGGTAATTGGTGGAGAAGGAAATGGTGGTATCATCTATCCTGAATTACACTATGGACGTGATTCTCTCGTTGGTATCGCCTTGTTCTTAAGTCATTTGGCGCACAAGAAAATGTCTGTTTCTGCGTTACGCGATAGCTACCCAAAATACACCATTTCGAAAAACAAAATTGAATTAACGCCAGATATCGATGTAGATCAACTGTTGTTGCACATGACGATTAACTATGCACACGAAGAGGTGGACACAACTGATGGAGTTAAAATCTACATCGGCAAGGAATGGGTGCATTTGCGAAAAAGTAATACAGAACCAATCATTCGAATCTATTCAGAAAGTCAAAATGAGCAAATGGCAAACGATTTAGCTCAACGCATCATTTTAGAAATAAAAGCATTGATATAATTTAATTAAGCAAATAAGTAAGAGGCTATCCGAAAAGGTCAGCTTTACCGATAGTTGAAGAAGGCTTTAAAAAGGTCTAAAATGCAAGGCGTTAAGAATGAAGCATTGGGAGTTTACTGAAGTAAATGACCATTGGCGAAATTTGAAAACAACTAGGCAGTTTTGTGCTTTCACACACCTTAAAGGTTTTAAAAATGACTAAAATGCGAGGCGTTAAGAATGAAGCAATGGGAGTTTACCTGAGTAAATGACCATTGGTGAAATTTGAAAACAACGAAGCAGTTTCGTTCTTTTTAAACACCTTTCTTTTTATGGAATGGGAATTTGTTCTCCCAGAAAAGTTGGCTCAACATTGAATTTCACTTCGAGGTAGGCTTTTACGCAAGCGAAATACTCCCTAAACTTTGTCTTAATACCATACATTTTACGCACATCAGTCGCGTCAAACCCATAAGCATTCAATCCAAATCTTCTAGAAATGTAAACCGCGCGTTGATTGTGAAAGTGTTGCGAGATAACAATAAAACGCTTCTGACCAAAAATCTTCCATGCACGAAGGACAGAATCATAGGTGTCAAATCCTGCATAATCTAAAAAAATATGTTTCTCAGGAATTCCTCGCGCAATTAATTCCCTCTTCATATCTTCCGGCTCGTTATATTCCTTTCTTCCATTATCACCACTGATCAATACATTTTTAATTTTACCCGCCTCAAATAACTTCACACAGGCATCGATGCGGTGAAAGAAATAAGCATTTTCCCTTCCTCCTCGTAAATTTCTACTTGTCCCAAGCAACAAACCTGTTTTAACAGCAGGAAGTTTAGTAAGATCTTTCGAGATAAAATCTTTACTTTCGTAGTACACAGAAAAATTCGACCAAAAGACAAGAAACAAGCCGATTAAAAAAGAAGATAATACAATTTTTTTCCACTTGATTTTCTGCATGTTACGATTTTTTGATTTAAAATAATACGCATTAATTGAACCTAAATTGATTCACTGTGTACTGCTCAAAAGCAATGACAAGCACGAAGTTAACAAGGAATTAATTTAAAACTTAAAAATATGAAAAAGATCCTCGGAATAGTAACCGTCATGTTGGCAGCATTTTCGCTCAAAGCCAATGACAAAGAAATCGTGAAACCGGTATTAAGCGAAGTAACCGTTTATGCGCAAGGTGCTCAGCTTTTCCAAAAAGCAAGTTATACCATTAAACCAGGAATTACCGAAGTAATCATTGAAGGCGTGAGTCCATACATCGATGCAAATAGCCTTCAAGTAAAAGCAACAGGTGCGGCAGTTATAATTGATTCCAAATACTCCCTTTTTTATCCTAAGCCTGAAGAAGTGAATTTAGAAGGCCTTCCATTGAAAATCCGCAAAGACATTCAATTATTGGAAGATTCATTAAAAATGATGGGGTACGACATTCAAGACATCCAAGATGAAATTGATGTTTTAACTGCAACTAAGAACATATTGGCAAACAATGGCGCAATTCGTGGACAAGGAAAAGTGAATGATTCAATTAACTTACTGAAACAAGCAGTTGATTATTACACAGTGAAAATGACAGAAATCAATAAAAAATTATTGACCTTGAATAAACGTAAAACTGAGAAATACGACAGAAAACGTGCCATGGAAGACCGCTTATTGAAATTGAGACAATACCAATCAAGTACTGGTGGAGCAGCAAAAGACCAAGGTCCAACACACCGCGTAGTGGTTACATTCTCCGCAAAAGAAGCGGTAACAGGCAAAATAACCGTATCCTATCTTGTTTCCGAAGCTGGCTGGGTTCCAATGTATGACTTGCGCAGCGATGGATTGACTTCAAAAATCAATTTAACGTACAAAGCACAGGTTTTCCAAAATTCAGGTTTGGATTGGGACAACGTAAAATTGAACATCTCTACAAATAATCCTTATCAAAACAAAACAAAACCAGAATTGCACCCTTGGTACATTGATTATTACGCATACCGCAATGATTATTACCAAGATCAAAATGCACCATCAGCGATGGAGAAGAAAATGGAATCTCAAGGTTATGCATATACCAATTCAATAAGTACAAAAGCATTAGCGGAAGTTGATGCAGAAACATCAGCAATGTTTGTGAGCACCGTCCGTCAGTTAACTTCCGCAGAGTTCAAAATCGATTTGCCATATTCTATCAAATCGGACAATGAGCAACACATGGTGTTAATAAAAGTGGTTGACATGGATGCGAACTACAAATACTACACGGTTCCGAAATTGGATAATTCTGTTTATTTGGTTGCACAATTGTCTAAACTAGATGAGTTAGGCTTAGTTCCAGCAACGGCAAACATCTTCTTTGATGGAAGTTATGTTGGTGAAACGTATATTGATCCCACAACGATGGATGATACATTGAACTTAAGTTTGGGAAGAGATCCAAACATCGTTGTGAAACGTACACTTTTGAAAAAAGACTGTAAAGAACGTATTGTTGGAGACAAAAAAGAGAAAACAATGTCGTACTCGATTGAAGTAAAAAACATGAAAGCAACTCCAATTGATATCATTGTACAAGATCAAATTCCAATAACAACGAATAGTGAAATTATTATTGAACCGGGTGAACTAAGCAAAGGGAACCGAGATTCGACAACAGGAATCGTCGAATGGACTTATTCGCTCAAACCAAAAGAAAGTAAACTCATTAATTTCAGTTACAAGGTAACGCACAAAAAGGAAATCAATTTACCTCAATATTGATCTACCATAAAAAAGGAAGGGAACGCGAAAGGGTTCCCTTTTTTGGTTTAAATAATAAAAGTATATTTGTTTTAATGATATCTGCATTAAAAAAATGGTTCTCAGAAAATAAATTAGCAAGTAGTACCTTGCTGCTGTTCGGTCTCATTTATTGCAGCATTTCTTTAGTCAACCATTATAATTTTCGGACTGCAGCCCTTGATTTGGGAATGTTCAACCATGCACTTTATTCCTTTTCGCATGGAAAAATGAACCATTTCACGATGGATTTAGAAGCTTTTGGACCGAATTACTTTGCCGACCACTTCTCTCCTATTACAATCCTGTACGTTCCGTTTTACTATATTTTTGGATCATGGACCTTGTTGCTAATTCAAATTGCAGCCATACTATTTGGAGCATGGGGAACCTATAAAGTTGCACAGCTTAAACTACAGTTTACGCACAAACCTGTTTTTATCCTAGTCATTTTCTTGGCGCAATGGGCCATTATATCTGCTCTATCATTCGATTTTCACAACAATGTAATTGCAGCAATGTTTGTTCCTTGGCTCTATTATCATTATCTTAAAAAGGAAAGAGCCAAGGTTATTTTGTTCTTTGTGATGATGCTTATGTGCAAGGAAAACATTGCATTATGGCTTGTTTTCATTTTAATTGGATTAATGTTAGAAAATGGGGTCAAACAATTTTTAAAGCAATTTAGATCTTATTTAACCTTTGAAATTCCACTGCTTCTTTTTGCAGCAATTTACTTTTATATAATTGTAGGTAAAGTAATGCCTGCACTCGGTGAAGGTCATGCAGTGAATCAAATAGCACGCTTTGGACATCTTGGAGGTTCTATTGGTGAAATCATCAAATTCGTTTTTACGCATCCAATCGACACATTTAAAATGTTTTTTGAAAGCACCATGGATGATCCAATTTCCTTCGGAATAAAAAAAGAACTGCACTTGGTTATTTTGTTTTCTGGCGGAATTGCTCTTTTCTTGCGGCCAGCATATTTTATAATGCTCATTCCTATTTATGCCCAAAAATTATTGGCAGCAGATTTTGGTTTTTGGGGAATTAGTGGACAATATTCCATTGAATACACGCCAATTATTACGCTTGCGTTTATAGATTTAATCAAAATCATGCGCAATTGGAAGTTTAGATCCGCCTTTATTTATTTGACCGTAATTTTAGTAATTGGAACAAATTTGATTACGCTTCGAACACGTAAAACACCTTGGTACGACAGAACAACATCAGATTTCATGAGTGAAATTCACTATTCTTCTGATGGATTGAATGTTTCTTATTTACACAAGGAATTAGCAAAGATTCCAAATGGCATTCCGCTTTCTGTCATGTCTTGCTTGGCTCCACACTTAGCAAATCGCTATAAAATCTACCATTTCCCTGTGATTAAAGATGCTGAAATGATTGTGGTTTTAAAAGACAAAAGGTCTTTCTATCCGATGAATAAAGAAGATTTTGATAAAAAAATTAAAGAACTGGTTGACTCAAATGAATTTAAAATTGTGAAAGATGAAAATCTTTTGTTGATTTTAAAAAAGATTAAACATTCAGTAAAATAAAACGTTAATAGTCCAAACAAACACAATGAAAAAGTTCGAAATTCCAGAATTCTATCGTTCGCCGATAATTAGTCAAGTGAAAACGAAAAGAAAACTTGAGGATCCACGAAAAAAGGATTTCACGCCAAGTTTATTGGATTTTGGAACTGTTCGTTTTTACATTGCTCGTCACTTTGGTTTTTGCTATGGTGTGGAAAATGCGATTGAAATAGCTTATCAAGCAATTGCAGAAAACCCTGGTAAGAATATTTATTTATTGAGTCAAATGATTCACAACCCGGCTGTTAATGAAGATTTAGTAAGTCATGGTATTCAATTTATACAAGATACCAATGGTCAACAGTTGATTCCTTGGAAGTCAATTACGCAAGAAGACATCGTCATTATTCCAGCATTTGGAACAACAATTGAAATTGAAAAAATTCTAACTGATATTGGCGTTAACGTTTCGAAATATAACACAACTTGTCCCTTCGTTGAGAAAGTATGGAATCGATCGGAAAAATTAGGAACAGACAAGCATACAATAATTATTCACGGTAAGCACAATCACGAAGAAACGCGTGCTACCTTTTCGCACAGTAGCAAAAATGCACCTGCGTTAATTCTGAAGAATATCGAAGAAGCAAGATTTTTAGGTGATATTATACTTGGTAAACGCAGTATTGATTTCTTTTTTGAACTATTCGAAGGAAAATACTCTGAAGGTTTTCATCCAGAAAATCATTTAACCAAAATTGGAGTTGTGAATCAAACAACGATGCTCGCTACTGAAACGCAAGAAATTACCGATTATTTGCGCAATGTTATGATTGAAAAATATGGCAGCGACACAATCAAGAATCATATTGCTGATACACGCGACACATTGTGTTACGCGACAAACGACAATCAATCTGCCACAAATGGTTTATTGGAAAAAGAAGCTGATTTTGCAATAGTCGTTGGTGGTTACAACAGTTCAAACACAACGCATTTGGTTGAATTATTGGAGCAAAAATTCCCAACCTATTTTATTAAAGACCAAGAAGAATTAGTGAGCCCTGAAAAAATCAACTCATTTAATATTCATACGCACGAACTTGAAACAATTGATTTCATATTGCAATCTACCGAAAAACCTACCATCATAATAACATCAGGTGCATCCTGTCCGGATATGATAGTAGATGGTGTAATTCAGCGAATTCTAGAATTTAAAACTGTTACAATGCCTGTGCAATCTGCAATTGATCATTTTCTTTCTGTTAATTCGGAAAATCACTAGGAAATAGCAAGCCTTTCGTTATTTTTAAAATCAAATAAGTAAGAAAGTATGGAACGATTTATCAATATTTTGATAATCGATGATAACGAAAAAAATCAAAAAGGCTTGAAGGAAATCCTTTCAGGAGGGGGAAATAACGTTCTGATCGCCGATACTATTCATGATGCTTTACCAATTTTACAACAAAAAGACATCGGTATTTTACTCATCAACATTGATAATCCAAATTCTGGAGGTCTAGAAATACTGCAAACTTTAAAAGAAGGATCGCAAGAACGAACTACCTATAAGATTGTTGTAACTGCCGATTCTGCCTCCGGAGCTAGAATGGTGAAAGGCTTGAATGAAGGAGCTGTCGATTACATTACAATGCCTTTTAATCCAAATTTGATTCGTGCAAAAATTGAAGTATTTAAGTCACTCTATCATAAAGATCAGCGAATTAATCAGTTATTAACGAATATTTTTCCAACGACCGTTTTAAATGAATTAAAATTAAATAACAAGTTTTCTCCTCGTCGTTATGAACAAGGTGTGGTACTCTTTACTGATTTTGTTGATTTTTCGTTGAAATCTCGCGATATCAATCCAATTCATTTGCTTAAAAAGTTGGAATATTATTTCACCACCTTTGATGAAATAATGGATCGCTATAAACTTGAAAAAATTAAGACCATTGGTGATGCTTACATGGCACTTGCTGGTGTTACGGAAGCCAATCCAGAAGCTTCACTTCGAGCATGTTTAGCAGCGCTTGAAATTCGTGATTTCATGCAAACCGAAAAAGATATTGCCGTTGCGATGAATAGGGATTTTTGGGAAATACGCATCGGAATTCACAAAGGACCTTTAGTTGCTGGAATTATCGGTACAAATAAAATAAGCTTTGATGTCTGGGGTGATTCAGTAAACATTGCAGCGCGTGCCGAATCTGGTTCAATTCCGGGCTATATTTCTATCACCAAAAACATTGCACAAGAAGTGGAAGCCTATTTGAATTTAGAGGATCGGGGTTCTGTTTCAATTCTCAAACGCGGCGGAAATATAAACATGTTTTATTTGAAAAATATCAAAATTGAACACTGTTTATATGGTGAAGGCAAGCTTGCATCTGCAGAATTACGCAAATCATGCGGACTTTCTCCTATCGATTTTCTGCACATGCGTATGGATATTTTAAACCGATTGAAAGCACTTTTACCCGATGAAGTTGTCTATCACGATATTAATCACACCTTGAATGTCGAGAAAGCCGCCATGCGATTCGCTCGTTTAGAAGGGTTGGATGAGGAATCAATTCAATTATTGCGCACGGCTGTTTTATACCATGATGCAGGATTCATAATTGATTATCAACACAATGAGTCACATGGCATTGCTATGGCTGAAAAGGCGCTACCTAAATTCGGTTATTCTGTGGAGCATATTGAACGTGTAAGATCAATAATTGCTTCAACAGCTTCGAACCAAAAACCAACGACGCTTTTGGAACAAATCATGTGCGATGCAGATCATGATTATTTAGGTCGTGCAGATTATTTCATCGTAGCGAAAAAATTACGTATTGAACTAGAAAACTATGGCCATGTCATGTCAGAAATTGAATGGGTTGAATTTCAACTAAATTACTTAGAAAAGGTCCATCGATTTTATACAGAAACAGCTCAAAACATTCGACTTCAGGCAAAAAAAGCACGCATTGAAGAATTAAAGCAACAACTGAACAAACTTAAAAAGGAACAATGAAAATTTACACAAAAAAAGGCGATAACGGCACCACTGGACTAATTGGTGGAACAAGAATATTAAAAAGTTCATTGCGCATTGAAGCATACGGAACAATCGATGAGCTTAATTCTTACATCGGATTAGTGCGTGATCAAGATATCAATGAACACTATAAAAAACAATTGATTGAGATTCAAGATCGATTATTTACAATCGGTTCAAGTTTGGCAGCAGACCCTGAAAAATCAACGATGAAAATTCCAGATTTAAAAGCTTCTGATATTGAAGTATTAGAAAAATGGATGGACGAAATGGAAGAAGCTTTACCGGAAATGAAGAATTTTGTGCTTCCCGGTGGACATCAAACCGTCTCTTTTTGTCATGTTGCACGTTGTGTTTGCCGAAGGGGAGAGCGCATCATTGTTGATTTAAGCCAACACGAATTTGTAGCAGATCTAATTATTTCTTACGTTAATCGTTTGAGTGATTATTTGTTCGTTTTAAGCCGAAAAATCACCTTAGACCTTGGTACGGTTGAACAGCCATGGAAACCAAGAATGTAAAAAAATCAAATTGTTAATAAAAGAATCTGAAACTTTTAGCTTGCAAATTTGGAAAGTTTGAAAATAAAATTACTTTTGCGCAAATTAACCATTAAAAAGAGGAAAGATGTACTGGACTTTAGAATTGGCATCCTATCTGGAAGACGCTCCGTGGCCTGCGGCTAAGGATGAATTAATTGACTTCGCAATTAGAACTGGAGCACCTCTTGAAGTAGTAGAGAATTTACAAGACTTAGAGGACGAAGGTGATATTTACGAAAGCATCGAAGAGATTTGGCCGGATTATCCATCTCGTGAAGATTTTCTTTTCAACGAGGACGAATATTAAAAACAGATCCCATCACGAAAGTCGATGGGATTTTTTTTTGTTCTAAATTGTGTATTTTTCAACTATGAATTTTTTAGGACATATTTATTTTTCAAACAACAACATTGAATTAATGTATGCCAATTTATATGGCGACCATGTAAAAGGAAGTGATTATTCGCGCTTTCCCGAAATAGTTCAGAATGGAATTAGACTACATCGTTCAATAGACAATTACATTGACCATCATCCAGTAGTAATTGAATTAATGCACAAATTGTATCCTGAATTGCCAAAAGTGACCGGAATTGCAATTGATTTGTTTTTCGATCATTTATTAGCCATTCACTGGAAAGAATATCATTCAGAGGGATATTTCAGCTTCTTAAATCGATTTTACACGTATACTCCACAAAATTGGGATTCCTATTCGCCGGCATTTCAAAGGCTTATAATAGCGATGAAAGAGAAAAAATGGATGAATTATTACCCAGCGTTCGAAGGTCTTGTTAAAGCCTCTCAAGGTGTAGCATCACGTATTACATTTCCCAATAAATTATCTGAGGCATCAACCGTATTTTTAAGCCGTCGTGAAGAAATCGAAAAATGCTTTCATTCTTTTATGATTGATGCGAAATCCTATTTCGATGCAAAATACCTTGAACTAAATCTTTAAAAAATCGCTCCATTACTTTTCGTTCAGTAGTTTACCTTAAATTTCTAGAACTAATATCACCCTAAATTGTTCTTTTAAAGAACAAGGTTTGGTCGTCTTTCGTTGATGTTGATTTTATTAAGCGTACCTTGTAAGCACAAGAACACATGTTAAATTACACAGTTTACAAACAAAGCAATGATGCTGAATGGGTTACCTTCATTCATGGTGCTGGCGGAAGCAGTTCTATCTGGTATAAACAGATAAAAGAATTCTCTAAACACTTCAATGTACTATTAATAGATCTTCGCGGACATGGCAAATCAAAAAGTCTACTTCAAGAAAAGCTAAAAAAATATTCATTTGAAAAAATAGGAAATGACGTAGTTGAAGTACTGCACCATTTGAAAATTTCTTCAACGCATTTTGTCGGTATTTCATTAGGCACAATTATCATTCGAGATATATCCGAACGTTTTCAGCACCTAAGTAAAAGTATGATTCTGGGAGGAGCTGTAATGAAACTTAACCTTCGTGGACAAATTTTGATGCGTTTAGGAGCGACGTTCAAATCCGTTATTCCATATCTTGTATTGTATCGTTTTTTTGCCTTCGTTATTATGCCAAAAAAAGCACACCGCGAATCGCGCAATTTATTTATCAATGAAGCGAAAAAATTATATCAAAAAGAATTTAAACGCTGGTTTACGTTAATTGCTCAAATAAATCCCTTACTGTCTTTTTTCCGCATTAATGATTCAGGAGTACCTACATTATATATAATGGGTGCAGAAGACCATATGTTTTTACCATCCATAAGTAAATTAGTAGAAAACCATGCTTCTTCACAACTTCACATCATTGCAAACTGCGGGCATGTTGTGAATGTTCAACAACCAGCGTTATTTAATGAAAAAGTCATCTCTTTTATTAATGGTTTAAAACGATAAGTGGCATTTCTTACTGCATTTTCGTAGTGCTTTTTCCTTTGGGAAATTCAAGTTGAAATCTTAAAGTTCCTCAAAAGCCCTATCTTTTTTTGTGATAGAAACATTTTTGTTGTAATTTGCACTACTATTGTTCAAGTGAATGCTTAGAAAAATTAGATTTTATACACCTGTACTACTGTGTTTTTTATTGCTTGTAACACTTACAAATTGTTCAAGTGAGAAAGAAAAAATAGAAGCTTTTGAACAACCTTCTGTAGACATTGATTTACCTGAAATTATCAAACGTGGTAAGTTGATTGTGCTAGCTGAAAACAGTTCCACATCTTTCTTTATTTACCGTGGCAGAAAAATGGGTTTCGAATATGAGATTCTGAAGGAGTTTGCCAATGAACTAGGTGTCACACTTGAAATTAAAATCGTTAACAATCTGGATGATTTAACAGAAATGCTTAACAATGGTGAAGGTGATATAATTGCTTGTAACTATACAGTAACTAGAGATCGCAACAAAAATATCGACTATTCTATTCCATTTTTGAGAACGCCACAAGTGTTGATTCAACGTAAACCAGAAGGATGGGAACAACTCACACCTACACAAATAGAAAAACAGCTGTTGCGAGACCCTTCCAAGCTTGCACATCGCGAAATTCATGTTTGGAAAAACTCTAGTTACTATCAACGATTAATTAATCTTCAAGACGAAATTGGTGACACAATTTATATTAAGGAAGAAGATGGATTGATAGGAACGGAAGAAATGATTGAGATGGTTTCTGAAGGCCTCATCGATTATACTGTTACCGAAGAAAACATTGCTCGTGTAAATCAACGATTTTTCGATAATATAGATTTCAAAACTAGTCTTTCTGTAAAACAAAAAATAGCCTTTGGTATTCGTAAATCAAGTCCTCTGTTAAATGCGCGTCTTGACAAGTGGTTAAGTCAATTTATGGCGAAAAAGACATTCAAACATATCAAAGGCAAATACTTCGACTTTAAAAACTTGCCGATAAATTCAACTGAATTTAAGGCTGCTGTAAAAGATGGTCAACTTTCTGCATACGATGCCATCTTTAAACGTGCTGCTTCTGCATATAATTTTGATTGGAGACTATTAGCTTCTGTTGCCTATCACGAATCGAAATTTAATCCAACTGTTCGAGGATTTGGTGGCGCCTACGGAATGATGCAATTTATGCCGCATGTTGGTCCAAAATTTGGTGTTTATCCCGGTTCTTCTCCAGAAGTTCAAATTATGGGGGGAATGAAAAAAATAAGTAAAGACTTTAATTCTTGGAGTGAAATTCCAGATGTTAGTCAACGTCAAAAATTCACTTTAGCAACCTATAACGCAGGAAAAGGACACATTGAAGACGCGCAACGTTTAGCCAAAAAACATGGTCTAAATCCATTGGTTTGGGATGATAATGTGGAGAAAATGATGTTGAACCTTTCAAAAGGTCAATATTATCGTGATCCTGTGGTTCGTAATGGTGCATTGCGAGGAACTCGAACCTACAACTATGTTCGCGCAATTTACGCTCGTTATGAAGAATGGAAATCCGTTTATAAATAATCAAGCGAATCCATTTCTTGAAATTTTTAATCTCGCTTAAAAGCTTATTTTTGCAAAAAAAAAGCAATCAAACGTTTAATTGTCATAGAAGGTCCAACTGCCAGTGGTAAAACTGCCCTGAGCATTGCGCTTGCAAAACACTTTTCTACGCTTATTCTCTCAGCTGATTCACGTCAATTTTACAAAGAATTATCCATCGGAACGGCTAAACCAAGTCGTGAAGAACAAGATGGAATTGTTCATTACTTCATTGATTCACATTCTATTCATGAAGAATTTACAGCGGCACAATTCGAAAAAGCAGCCAATGAAGTATTAAGAACTGAATTCCAGCATCATGACAACATTGTATTGGTCGGAGGGTCGGGAATGTTCATTGATGCATTGTGCAACGGATTGGATGAGATTCCAACTAATAAAGAGTTGCGAGTGGCACTTACAATTGAGTTAGAAGAAAAAGGGTTAGAGAATCTGCTGGATGAACTAAAGGAAAAAGACCCTGAATTTTACGCACAAGTTGATCAAAAGAACCCAGTAAGAATCTTGCGCGCCATCGAAGTGATACGTTTAACAGGTCATACGTTTACCGCAATGCGCAAGGCTTCAAAAAAAGAACATCCCTTTGAAATTGTGCGTTTCATGATAGACCTGGAACGAGAAAAATTATACGACCGCATCAATTTTCGTGTTGATTTAATGATCAGACAAGGATTGTTAAATGAAGTGAAAAGCGTTTACGATTTCAAGCATTTAAATGCTTTACGCACCGTTGGCTATTCAGAACTATTTGAATTTCTAGATGGTAAAACAACCTTAGATGAGGCAGTTGAATTAATCAAACAAAACTCGCGCCGCTATGCAAAACGTCAATTAACTTGGTTTAGAAAACATACAGATGTACATTTAATTGCATTTGATTCAACAGAAAAAATGAGCTTACAGGTTAAAAATGAGCTTGCAAAAATATAATTCCTGCTTTTCAATTCTTTTGGAACGATTCTTGAAAATGAACCTTCGAATAAATTAATTTCACCTTTATGAAAATTGTTCTCGACCACATAATGCCTGCTCCTTTGGCATCCATTCAGCACAGCGCTGAAAGTATTTGGGGAAATTATGTCGAACTAAACGACAGAGAAAAAATTCTTTTGAATGCTTCAAGCGGTAAAGGAAAATCAACTTTCACATTAACAACAATTGGACTTCGAAATGATTACGAAGGAAAGATCACCTATAACGGAGAAGACATTCGTTCATTTTCACCAACTGCTTGGGCTAAAATCCGACAAGAAAAAATTGCTGTCGTATTTCAGGACTTACAATTATTTCCCAATCTGACGGTTGCAGAAAATTTGTTATTGAAAAATAGTTTACATCATGTTTACAGCGAAAAAGAGTTGTTGAATTTAATGGAACGATTGGAAATTGATAACAAATGGACACAATCTTGTGGTCTATTATCCATGGGCCAACAACAGCGGGTTGCAATCTTACGTGCGCTATGTCAGCCATTCGAATTAATACTCTTGGACGAACCTTTCTCGCATTTAGATGAAGAAAATACACGGAGATGTATAACAATGATTAATGAACGTTGCAGTGAATTAAAAGCAGGATTCGTACTTACCTCATTGGGCGATACACATCAATTCAATTACGATAAAGAACTTAAATTGTAAGGCCATGTTAAACAAATTACTCTTTAAAAATCAAGATCTTAAACAACTCGTAATTGCAATCATTGGTGCGTTTTTAGGAATTACCTTTCTTATTACATCTATTCATTATTTGATCAAGGTAAATGAATTTGGAAAAGGTTCTGAAATTCTTGGTCCAAATACCGTTATCGTTCAAAAAAAGGTTTCCAATTCTACTTCTTTGAACTTAACAAACAACGATTTTTCAGAAAGTGAAATCAGGAAATACAAGGAAATGCCTTTTATTTTGGATGTGAAACCAGTTACAAGTAACAACTTCGATGTTTCATTTGAAACAGCTGACCCAATGGTTCCTCGCTTCAGAACAGACGTATTTATTCAAACCGTTGACCCGAAATTCTTGGATGTTAAATCAAAAAAATGGCATTGGAAAGAAGGCGACAAATTTGTTCCGATTATCATGCCAAGGGAATTCTTGGTAATGTTAAACACCTTTATGAGCGCACAAGACATTCCGCAAATTTCAGATGTATTGGCAAAAGACATCAATTTCAAATTCACCTTGAAAAATGATACTGGGAAAGAATGGGTTGACGCGCGAATTATTGGATTTACAAATGAAGTGTCTTCCATTCTTGTTCCTGAAAGTTTCATGGACTATGGAAACGTAAAATACACAACTGGTAAAGAGAAAAAGATTACTCAAATCATGATCGAAGGAAAAGAAAGCGAATTCGGTTTGGTGGAAGAAATGTTGAATGAATACGGTCTTGAAACCAAGGCGTCACAAATGATTGTCGGTCGTTTGAAAAGTGTTGTAGGAACCTTGTTCTTGGTTGTATTAGGAATTTCAATCATTGCAGTGTTTGTTTCTGGATTGGTTTTGATTCAATACATGCAATTGTTAATGTCGCGCAACGCCTATGAAGTGCGCACTTTATTGCGTATTGGTTTCCCACCACAAGACATCATAAACAGCTTCTTTAATTATTTCGTTAAAATATTTGGAATCGTGGCAGCATTGGGATTGGGAACCTTTTTCATTTTTAAATTCTTTTTGGATGCAATGTTTGAATCTGGTGGGCTTTACATCGATACACAAATTTCTCTAACAGCTATCATTACTTTGGTGTTAAGCTATGTATTATTTGGCTTTGCGAGTTATCGAACAGCAAAAAAAGGAATTTTTAGACAATACTAATTGGTTAAAGAAATGTTAATTCTCAAGACTTTTATAAATTTGATGCGTCTTTGGAATAACTTCATACAACTTAAAGAAAGATAAACTATGAAATCAATCTTCATTTTAACATTTGCACTGGTAACTACATTCAGTTTTGGACAAAAATTGAAATTCAAAGTTGCGAACCAGAAAGATACAACTGTATTTTTAGTAAAGTACTTTGGTCAAAAATTATATTATGCTGATACTGCTGAAATGAAAGGCGGTTATGTCGAATTTGACGGTAAAAAACAGCAACCAGGAATTTTAGGTGTTTTGTTTCCAGGACAAAAATTCTTTGAATTCGTTTACAACAACGAGGAAGTACAAATCGAGACTTCAGCACCAGATTTTGTTGGCACCATGAAAGTTAAAAAATCTGAAGAAAATATTGTTTTCCTTGACTATATCAAATTCATAGGGCCAAAGAAAACCGAAACATCTTCTTTGATTGATCAGCGTTCAAAGTTGAAATCGGATGATACCAAATACAAGGAGTTGAGTACAAAAATTGATGCCTTAAACAAAGAAGTCATCGATTATCAAAACAATTTGATTGTAACAAACAAAACATTGTTGGTGTCAAAAGTCGTTAAAATGTCTATGGATATTGATATTCCTGAAGCACCATTAGACGCCAAAGGAAACATCATTGATTCAAACTTCAAATTCAATTATTTCCGTGCACATTTTTGGGATCACATTGATTTAACTGACGATCGATTAGTGAATACGCCAATTTTTCATAACAAATTAGAGTATTACTTTGGTAAAAACATGATGGTTCAGCATTGGGATACTATTTTGTACCATTCCTTCAAGCTATGTGATGCCTTGAATCCAAAATCGAAAACGTTCGAATATTGTGTTTCTTGGATTACATCAACCTATGGTAAAAGTAAAATCATGGGAATGGATAAAGTCTACATCATGATGGCTGACCGATATTATTGCACGAAAAATGCCGAAGGTAAATCACCAGCGTTTTGGATGACAGAAGACAAATTGAAAGAACTGTGTGAAAAAATTCCTGTTCAACGCAATTTAGTTATGGGTGTTGAACCGCCGAATATTATCCTGCGTGATACAACGGACACAAAATGGATTGGCTACAAAAGTTTAAAATCAGAGTATACAATTTTGTATTTCTGGGATCCAGAGTGTGGTCATTGTAAAAAAACTACACCAAAATTGGAAACATTGTATCAGCAAAAATTCAAAGATCGCAACATTGAAATCTTTGCCGTTGGGAAAGCAACTGGAGAAGATTTTGAAAAATGGAAAAAATTCATTCGAGACAACAAATTGACCTACATCAATGTTGGTGTTACAGATCCATTGTTCAAAGCTGCTATGGAAGATGCAAGACAGTTTGTTCCAAAATACACAACCCTTGAATCATTGAATTATCAAACTACATTTGACATCTTCTCAACTCCACGTGTTTTCGTACTAGACAAAGACAAAAAAATTATTGCAAAAAGTATTTCAATTTCTCAATTAGAGGATTTAATGGATCGTTTACAAGGAAAGGAAAACCTTCCAAAACTTTTTCCTCCTGATCCAGAAGAAGACGAACAAATGCACTAAAACGTTTTACTAAAAGGCTACAGAAATGTAGCCTTTTTTATTCACAATTGGTTAATATTAATTTGTGTTTTCTTGCACCTTTCTTTCGTATTTTTGCATTTTAAAACAAAATATGATGAGAAGAATACTAATTCTATTAAGCTTTTTACCAACCTTAATTTTCGCTCAAACTACCAACCTCTTCATTTCTGAATACGGTGAAGGCGCTGCTGGAAGTGGAAATAAAAAATACATTGAAATTTATAATGGTACGGGAGCAAGTGTTGACTTAAGTAATTATCAAATTTTACGCAGTGTCAATGGTGCGGCTTATAATGCAACGCCAATTTCTTTGACAGGAACTCTAGCAAACAATGATGCTTATGTAATTGGTAACAATGTTACAGATGTACCAGGTGCAGATATTTACAACACATCCATTTCTCATAACGGTGATGATGGATATGCATTAACATGGAACGGTGGTTCTGGTACTGTTTTTTCTATCATCGATGTATTTGGATTAACCACTGGTGATCCTGGAACAAGTTGGACAGTTGCTGGAAATGCAAATGCAACAGTAGACAAAATTTTGATCCGTAAACCGACTGTTTGTTCTCCAAGCACTGGTTGGGCAACAATTGCTGGTACAGACGCTGCAAGTTCTCAATATATCATCGCTGTTGATCCATACAATGCGACAAGTCAAACGACAGATCTTGGTATTCACACTGCAACATGTATTGCATCTTGTAACACAACCGGCACTTTAACATTAACAGTTTGTAATTCTTATACTGTGCCTTCTGGACATGAAACCTACAATGTTTCTGGAACGTATTTAGATACAATTCCAAATGCGGCTTCATGCGACAGTGTTATCACAATTAACCTTACGATTACTTCAGGCATAACATATTATGCAGATATTGATGTTGATGGATTAGGTGATCCTGCGAATACGCTTGTAGGTTGTTCTCTTCCGGTTGGATATGTTACAAATTCAAATGATTGCAATGACAACAACAATTTGATTGGCGTTGCTACAACAGTTTTCTATTTAGATGCTGACAATGATACATATGGTTCATCCACTAGTACAATTACGGCTTGTACACTTCCTGTTGGATACGTAACCAATAATTTAGATTGCAATGACAACAATAACTTAATTTATCCGGGTGCAACTGATATATTGGATAATGGAATCGATGAAGATTGCTCTGGTTCAGATGCGTCTGCAGCAGGTACTCAAATTGGAATTTATGAATTCACCGCTGTAGGTGCGTGTCCTGTAACGGCTGATACAGTAACTACTCAACCAGCTTTTGCAACATTTACAAATTACACAACTTCCAACACTGTTTGTTCTGTAACAAACAATGTTTTTAGTAACAGTGATTGGAACTTAACATCAACAATCGACCCAACTGAGTACAATGAATTTGGTGTAGATGCTGATGATTGTTATACATTGGACATTAACAAAATCATCTTTACTTATAAAAACAGTGGTTCTGGTGGTACACCAACTTGGACTTTGCGTTCTAGTTTAGACAATTACACCGCTGATTTGGGAACAGGAACTTCAAGCACTTTTGACGCCACTGACACCATTATTTTACCTGCTGCATTTGATGCCATTGATTCTGTGAAATTTAGATTCTATATTACAAATATGGGTGGTGCAGGTGCTACTTGGAGAAACGACAATGTGCGCGTTATTGCCAACTTTGGAACATTAACACCTCAAACATATTACGCCGATTTAGATGCCGATACGTATGGTGATCCTAGTTCTTCAATTTCTGCTTGTACTCCTCCAGCAAATTACGTGTTGGATAATACAGATTGTGATGACACAGATGGGTTGGTAAATCCAGCGACCGTTTGGTTTCAAGATGTTGATGGCGATTTAAGTGGAAATATAAATGTTTCGCTTACACAATGTATCCAGCCAATTGGTTATGTCCTTGATGCAGGTGATTGTGACGATAACAATAACTTAGTTATTTCAGCATCAACCTATTACTTTGACGGCGATAACGATGGTCATGGTTCAATGATCGGAGTTGGTTTGGTTACTTGTATAAATCCAGGTCCTGGTTACGTCTTGGTTGCAGATGATTGCGATGATAATGATACCACCGTTTATCCAGGTGCGCCAGAATTGTGTGACGGTTTAGACAACGATTGTATCAATGGAATTGATGACGGATTAACATTTACCGATTACTACCTTGATACAGATAATGACAACTTTGGAACAGGAACAGCAATCTCTGCTTGTACATCTCCAGGAGCCAATTATGCTACTCAAAACGGTGATTGTAACGATTCAAATCCTAATGCTTACCCAGGAGCAACAGAAATTCTTGACAATGGAGTTGATGAAAACTGCGACGGTACAGATAATTACCTTGGAATAAACGAATTGGTTCCTTTCCAATTTATGGTAGTTCCAAATCCTTCGAATGGTTTAATTACAGTTGAAACTTCACAATTAATCAATGGAACAATCGAATGCATTGACCTGAATGGTCGCATTCTTTCAACAATAGCGATTAATTCACTTTCAACAACTGTTGATTTCAGTAACTTATCGGATGGTAATTACATTTTGAAAATCACATCTGAAATTGGAATTCGTCAACAACGCATTTTGATTAACAAGTGATTCTAATCTTATAAATTTTTAAAGGCTATCCATTCGGGTAGCCTTTCTTCATTTTATAGTGCACATTTAAACAAAATTTGACGTGCATCTGCTTTATAAATTTATTTTTGTGTAAATACTTTTTTATGAAGCAACTTACGCTAAGCATTTTATCAATCCTTATAGGAGGAGTAACATTTGGTCAATCGTATTGGCAACAAGAAGTAAACTATACCATTCAAGTTAAGCTGGATGATAAAAACCATACTATTGCAGGTTTTGATGAATTTGAGTACGTCAACAATTCTCCTGATAATTTAGATCGTATATATATCCATCTTTGGCCAAATGCTTACCGAAATGGAAAAACAGCACTTGGGAAACAACAATATGCTGGTGGAGAAACAACACTTCGGTTTGGTGCACAAGAAGATTTAGGATACATCGATTCATTGGATTTCAAATTAAACGGACAATCTGTGAAATGGGAATATGACCCGATCAATATTGATATTGCAATCATTTTATTGCCAACGCCATTGTTGCCTGGACAACGTGTTTCTGTGTCGACACCATTTAAGGTGAAAATTCCATCAGGTTCAATTTCTCGATTGGGGCATATTGGTCAATCTTATCAAATTACACAATGGTATCCAAAGCCAGCAGTTTATGATAAAAACGGATGGAACCCTATTCCCTATCTAAATCAAGGTGAATTTTATTCTGAATATGGTTCTTTTGATGTTTCGATTACGCTTCCAAAGAATTATGTCGTTGCAGCAACTGGAGATTTACAGACAGAATCGGAAATTGACTTCTTAAATGCTAAAGCCTCTGAAACTCAAAAACGTTTCGGTGAATTTTTAGATCAAAAACAAGGAAAAGCGGGTAAAACACCTTTTCCTGAATCATCTACAGAATTTAAAACGATTCGATATACACAAAACCAAGTGCACGATTTTGCTTGGTTCGCTGATAAGCGTTATGGTGTTTTAAAAGGCGAAGTGAAACTTCCTCACAGTAAACGAAAAGTAACTTCTTGGGCTATGTTCGTACCTCAAAATGCTCAAGTTTGGACAGATGCTATTGAATACATTAACGATGGAACTTACTATTATTCCCTTTGGAATGGGGATTATCCATACAACAATGTAACGGCAGTTGATGGTACAATAAGCGCAGGTGGAGGGATGGAATATCCGAATGTAACAGTGATTGGAAATACAAGTAACAAAGAAGAATTAGAAGTAGTTATTGTTCATGAGGTTGGTCACAATTGGTTTTACGGAATTTTAGGTTCGAATGAGCGCGTGCATGGCTGGATGGATGAAGGGATGAATACCTTAAATGAAGTTCGTTACATTCAAACAAAATACCCAGATAATGCACGATTATCGGATATGGTGATGAATGGATCTTTCCACTTTGAAGATTTAGATCACCATGACTTGTCGGATATAGCTTATAGAATGACTGCTGTTATTGGTGAAGATCAGCCAATTGAAACGCATTCTGCAGAATTTACTCCAATGAATTATGGAACCATCATGTACATGAAAACAGGTTTGGTTTTCTATTACTTAAAAGATTATTTAGGTGAAAAATTGTTCGATGATTGCATGCATGCTTATTTCGAAGAGTGGAAATTCAAACATCCACAACCCGAAGATATGAAAGCGACATTAGAACGTGTTTCTAATAAGGATTTAAGTTGGTTGTTCCACGATTTAATTCAAACCACACATCACCTTGATTATAAAGTAGCTTCTGTTAAATCTTCAGATCTCGGTACGATTGTAAAAGTAAAAAATAAAGGTCAAGTGGATGGACCAATTGAAATCAATGTTTATAAACAAGATCAATTAGTTGAAACGCATTGGGTGGAACCAGGACAGAAAAAAACACGCATAGATTTAACGACGAAAGAAGCGGATAGTGTTCGAATAGATGCTTCAATTGATATACCAGAAATGTACCGTCAAAACAATTCTTGGTCAGCAAATCAGCTATTCAAAAAAATGGAACCAATAAAATTAGAATTCTTAATTGGTTACAATCAATCTGAAAAATCCGAATTGTATTGGACACCGATTATCGCGGGTAATTTCTATGATAAATTGATGATTGGTGCAGCCTTCCACAACATGGGCGTTTCTCCAAATCGTTTTCAATATTTAATTGCTCCAATGTATTCATTTGGACGTCAAATGGTTTCTGGAATTGGTGAATTTTCCTATACCTGTTTGCCAAAGACACATTTAAGCGTTTCTCGTTTCGGTTTATCAATTAAATCATTTAAAAACGATTCTTCATTTGCTCGCAAACAAGAAGGTGCTTATTTAGTGCTTGCTCCCTATTGGTTTGCAAAATTTGGAAATCGCACCAATTCGCCAATTTCGCAATCGTTCTTACTTCAAGGAATTGTTAAAGCGGATATTCAATCAAATACAAGTACAGACTATTTGGGTGGATTTGCTAAGTATACAATTGGAATCAATAAACCAGATCATAGATTGTCGTTCAATCTAAGAACAGACGCAATTTTATCAAGTGAAACAGAAATGGCGCGTGTTACAGTAGATGCAACCTATCGTTTCCGTTATTTGAAAAACAGCATGAAACGTTGGGTTGAATTGCGCGGATTTATTGGAAACACTTATCATTACAAATCAACACTTGGATACGATGAATACCGAATGGGAATGTCGTTAAGCGGGACTGACGGAAGTCAAGATTTATTCTTTGAAGATTATTATTTTGGAAGAGGAATGGTTAATGGACTTTGGTCACATCAACGTGATGAAAACATGGGTGGTTTCAAAAGCACTGCCTATTATGGAACAACATCAAATTGGATGGCAACAGGAAATGTATACGTTCAATTGCCGATTCCTAAAATGAGTATCTTTGGTTTATTTGCTGATTTAGGAGCTTTCCACAACGGAACAGCACTAAACTCAGCAGTAAATGCTGGTATTGCAATGCGCTTAGGTAAGGTCTTTGGTTTATATTTTCCACTTTATATGAGTACAGAATTAAAAGCATCTTACGGAAATTCTAGCTATTCTGAAAAAATTCGCTTCACCTTGAAAATGAATATCGTAAACAAAGGAATTAAGCTAAGTTCTTTGTTTAATTAACGAACTAACACATAGTAAAAGCCGTCCCTGTATTGTGGATGGCTTTTTTTTACACTAAAAAAAATCAAACAGCAAAGCGCATACCTAATTTATCTATGTACACGAAAAGTCTTATTCCTTTATTTTCTTGTGTAGGAATATTGCGAGCTCGCAAATTTCCTTTGATTTCTTTCCATACGAATGATTTAAACAAGCTATAACCTAATGAAATCGGGAGTTATAAGTAAGATTGTTAATTTGCAAAGTTGTAATGTTGTAATGTTGTAATGTTGTAATGTTGCTAGAATTAACATCATTCCTCAATTTCTTCATTCATTAATTCAACCATTAATCCTTCACATTATCTTTTTTTCATAAATTGCCAAATTAAAGAATTCATAAAATGCATCCAGACATACAATCTTACAATTCAGTTCAAACGCCAGAAGACGAATCAATTTGTTCAAGCTTGGCAATTATCATCGACAAGGGTTTAACTCAAGCAGAATCTAAGATTTGGCATGGGCATCCAGTTTGGTTTTTGGAAGGAAATCCAATTGTAGGTTACAGTAAACAAAAACCTGGAATCCGTTTAATGTTTTGGAGTGGAGCAGATTTTGAAGAAGAAGAACTAATCGTGCGTGCCGGAAAGTTCAAAGATGCATCGAAGTTTTATACGACAGAAACGGAAATCATGGAAAAAGAAATCACGCGTTGGCTAGTAAAATCTGAAGCCATTCAATGGGATTACAAAAATATTGTGAAACGCAAAGGTGTGTTGGAACGCTTGAAGTAAGCCAAAAAAATGAATACAACGGACAAGCACAACGAACGCATGGCCATAATGAGCTTTGCAACTGTCTACCCACTTTATGTGACAAAAATCGAACGAAAAGGCAGAACGGTTGATGAATTACATCAAGTGATTGAATGGTTGAGTGGCTTCGATAAACAAGCTATTAAGCGACTCATTGACGAAAAAGTGACCTTCAAGCAATTCTTTGAACAAGCAACTTTAAATACCAACGTGCACCTCATCACTGGTATGATTTGCGGTTACCGCATAGAAGAAATCGAAAACCCACTGACCCAACAAGTGCGCTACTTAGATAAACTCGTGGATGAACTCGCGAAAGGTCGAAAAATGGAGAAAGTTTTGAGGGGGTAGTTTTATATTTTCATATGCTTCTTTGGAAGTATCAAGAATACCTCAGGTATGAGTGGATATGAAGATTTCATTAAAAAAATGACCCCAAACTGTCAGCTGTCTATTGCCAACCATCCAATCTTGCTTCAAAACAATGATTAACTTGAAACAAAAAAAATCTTACCTTCGGTGTAACGATTTAATTTAAGCGTCGAGCCGAACGCTTGGCAGCAAAACGTTATAAACACAAATTGAAAAAGGATGAAATTTGAAATTGAACATTGGCCAAATTATTTTGGGAAGCATGCCTTAGTAAGATTATTGAAGGGCTATGTTAAAGGTTGGATAATTTTGTCAACAATAGGAATAGTATTATTTGGAATCTATTTTTTCACACATTTGTTCATACTTCTATGGATTATTCGGGGTATTGTCTTTGTATTAGCCATTTCTCCTTTCATACCAATGATTTCGTTCTTTCAGAGAGATAGAAGTAATCCATCTTATGGTATTAATAAAGAGGGCTTTTTACTGAATGAAAGAGGTTGGAACGCTGCTTTTTTCACATGGGATGAAATTGAATCCATTAAGGAATTCGATCATCCAACATTTGGAAAAGAGCTTCATTTTGAATTCGTTTCGTATACCAAAGCGATTAATAAACCTAATCAACGCAAATTTGAACAATCACTTTCTAGAGAATATGGAATTGAGAAACAACCAAAAAAAATCAGTGCTCAATTGGTGAAAGGAGATGTCGGCGAATTTATTGACTTATTCAGTAACTATTTTAATTCACATAACAATAAAGATGCGGCAATAGAACAACCTAAGCTAGATAATTAAATCAAAAGTTATCATATGATTAAGGAAGATGCTCTAAAAATTGCGCAAGAATATATTGATAATAGTTCCAATATCTGCGCAAAGATTACAGGTCGTGCACAATATATGAATGAATGGGTAATGGATGCATATTTACATACCGTTGACCACCCTGTTTGGGTCGTGTTTGCCGAAAATCTTAATACAGGTCCTTTTATAGATGGCGTGAATGATTACTCAATTGTGATAAGTACCAAAACACGAAATGTTGAAGATGTTAGATTAACCTAAATTGAAATGATTTGCCAACACTGCGTAAAAAGTAACAAAAAGAGTTTTTACCTGAACTGTTGACCTTTATAATTGATACCCCCAAACGGTTGATAAAGAAAGACTTAAAAAACTTACCTTGCACCTTCGGCATCTTTCGACGGGTCAAATTTCAAAAGATGAATCCGCAAGGAGAGTAATGGACGATGTTTCATTTGGTTAGTTACCTGGTTTCTTTTTTCTAGAGAATCTGCAATAAACACGATATCAATGTTAAAATAACAAGAAATTAACCGAATTCAGCAGAAAAATGAGTTATTTGCATCTTAAAATAAATTAACCTTGTACGTTAACTTATAAGATTAAAAAAGCATTTAATATATCCAATTTTGAGCAGCAACACTTCCGCGTTAAATCAAGTAAAAATTTCAGTATTAATGGCTGTTTATAATACCGATTTTTCTTACATCAAAAGAGCAATTGATTCGGTATTGAATCAGGATTTTCAAGATTTTGAGCTCATTATTATCGACGACGGTAGTACAATTAATAATCGTGAGTCGTTGTTGCAATATGCCGAACAACACGAAAATAAAATAATCTATATTCGACATAGTAACCGAGGTCAATCAGAATCAATCAATCGTGGTGTTTTAAACAGTATTGGTGAATTTATAACCATCCTTGACAGTGACGATCAATATAAACCGCATCATTTAAGCTCTTGTCTTCAAGAGATAAAAGAAAACGATTTGATTTGTTCTACAACTGAAACAATCGTGGATACTGCAGACGATTACTATGTTCCAGATAAAAATGACACAAAAAAACTCATCCATTTAGATGAAACAATCCTCTTTGGAACATTATTCGGACGAAAAAAAGTCTTTTCAAGCTTTCACTTTAAAAGTGGTTTCGCTGCTGACGCTGATTTTTACGAAAGAGCAAATACACAGTTTCGCGTAAATAAAGTAGACCTAAGAACATATATCTATCACAGGAACATTCCAAATAGTATTTGTTCAACCATGAAAAAAGAAAACCTGATCAACGTTTGACCTATGGCTGTCAAAATTCATTCTTTTCGTCCAAACACTGATGTTATTATGGCATGCCATATTACGGGTGTTTATGATGTAAATCGCAACACAACACTTGATGATGATAATTATGAATTAGTGCGCGATTGGGCTGAATCTATTGCGAAACATCATTTACAAGGTATCATTTTTCATAACAATTTCACTTCAGAAACTTGTGAAAAATTCAAAAATGAATACATTTCATTTATTAAGGTAAAGTATAATCCTCAATTTAATCCCAATGTCTATCGGTATTATGTATACGCTGATTTTTTGCAAGACCATATACAGTTCTTCAAAAATATTTTCGTTACTGATATAACAGATGTTACGCTGGTTAAAAATCCGTTTATTGATCCATTTTTTATTGAAAATTCGGAATCTGTTTTTTGTGGTGACGAGCCAAAAACGCTTCAGAATGATTGGATGATGAATCATTCTAAACATCTTCGTCAAAATATAAACGATTATGCCGACTATGAAAACAAGTTTAAAACTGAAACGCTTTTGAATTGCGGAGTAATCGGCAGTAAAGCACCAATTTTGTTCGATTTCATTCAAAAGTTATGGTCTATTCACGCATCTTCCAATAGTGCAAACCAAACAGCATTTACGGGTGATATGGGAGCGTTTAATTATTTAGCAAGAACGCAATTTAATAGTCAGCTTATACATGGTGCTCCCGTTAATACTGTTTTTAAAGTGTACGAAAACAAACGTCAAGATTGCTGGTTTAGGCATAAATGATTCGGTAAATATTGAAACCCTTGATTACTCAATTGAAATTCGTATCAATGAAGTAGATTCATCTCTTTGAATAAGTACCTTTAACCGTATGAAAAACTTGCTTCTGCTCTTCTCCCTCCTATTCTTCTCCTTTCAGGCAAAGGCTGATACAATTGATTTTTGTCATGTGTATTACAACAACATAAAGATCTTGGACATCAACTTTTTCCATCAAAATGAACTTGTGTTAAAATTGGACAGTATCCAAAGTAGCGATTCAATTTCAATACGTTATTTCCGCGATACGCCATGTTTCGATTGCCCTCAATCTTTGAGTATTGAAAATGAAAAACATACTATTTTTTTCACAAAAACCAGAATCGGAACCTTTTCTCCCTTAACCTTTTCTGTGCAACAACTAGTCGAACTTCAAAAACAAGGTTACCTACAAAGTTTTGAAGTTTTCTACTCAAACGAACTAACAACAAGCCGAACCATGAAACGGTTGATTTTACGAATCCAATTGGAATAGCATGATTACTACTTCATTTACCAAACCCTACTCTGTTTCTCACCCTTTAAAGAAATAGTCTGTTCGAAGTAATTACTCACCTCCAAAAATAAAATTTAGAATTAAAATCAATTTCTTTCAGTGAAACGAAGAGCGCCTTGTATAATTTGCTTTGGACCCATTGAATGAAATGAAGAAGGAACTTGTTGTTCTATTTTGGACATCTAGTTTTTTTTTAGAAATAGAATGATGCTTTGCATCCTCGAGAAGCTTTTTCACAGCGTTAGCACATGAAATTTGCGCAATTGCGGCTCCTGCCTCGACGTATGTTGTGCAGATAAGAGCAAACGCATGAAGCAAAATTGCAGTGCGATGCGAAGCAAACGCCTTGGAAAAGGTTCAAAAGCGCCCTTTTTGTTACTTTTTGGGCGCTTGCAAAAAGTAAAATAAAATCATTTACTTTCCCTAATCTGCGTAAAACCAATCGAAAGCGTTCGTTCATAATTGCGCAACACCTTCACCTCTTTCGCGTCAATCAAACACAATGAAACACCTTGTTTTCCAGCGCGAGCTGTGCGTCCACTTCGGTGCGTGTAATATTCATCTGATTCGGGTAATTGGTAATGAACAACATACGTTAATCCTTCCACATCGATTCCGCGAGCCGCTAAATCTGTTGCGACCAAAATTTGTAGACTTTCGTTTTTGAAAGCGCGCATTACTTTGTCGCGTTCCTTTTGCAATAAATCGCCGTGAATGGCATCAGCAGCAATGTTCTTCGCAATTAATTGTTTTGCTAGTTTTTGTGCAGTTGCTTTTGTTCTGCAGAAGATCACACCGCGATTTTTCTGCTCCGATTTCAAGAATTGTTGAAGAATATAGAACTTATCTTTCTCGTCGCAAATAATGTACTTGTGCGTAATTTTATTGTTTACCACATTCTTTGGATTCACAACTATGCGATGCGCTTCCTTCGAAAGATGTTTATTGATTATGTCTTTGATTCCATCTGGAATCGTAGCAGAAAACAACCATTTATTCTTTACCGTATGTAAGAAAGAAAGAATTTCGTCCAATTCCTTTTTGAAACCCATGCTAAGCATTTCATCGGCTTCGTCTAATACGATTGTTTTCACTTTACGTAAATCTACCGCTTTGCGTTTCACTAAGTCAATTAAACGACCTGGAGTTGCCACAACAATGTGCGTTGGACGCTGAAGATTTGAAATCTGGATATCGATGTTCTCTCCTCCGTAAACAGATTCAACAAACACGCGGTGTGAGAATTTCGTGAATTTGAACAATTGTTTAGCAACTTGTTGACCCAATTCGCGAGTTGGACATAAAATCAAAGCTTGAACGCTTGCATCGTTTGTATCCACTTGTTCAAGAATCGGCAAACCATAAGCAGCTGTTTTTCCGGTTCCTGTTTGGGCTTGCGCCACAATATCAGTTTCATTGTCCATCAATAAAGGAATGACCTTCAACTGAATATCACTTGGTTCAATGATGTTCAAGACATTTAACCCTTTAATTAATTCTTGGCTAACGCCCAATTCTTCGAAACTTTTCAAAACTGATTGATTTTATTTGGGCAAAGATAACTTTTATTAGTGACTAGTCCGCCCCGGTGAAGATTTGTGATTCGTGATTAGCTACGCTGCTGTACCGATAAATCGGTATAAACTCTTCGGCGGTCATAAATCGTGATTAATGATTCGATTGAAGTGATGACTGTTCTTTGGAAATAGTTCAGTCTCGATCCAACAATTCTATTTCTGATTCACCTTTTTTTCTTGAACGATGAACAAATAAATAATATCCAACAACACCTGGAAGGTAATAACATCCTAAAAATGGTAGAATTCCTTCTTTCATCAAATCTATTAAAAGCAATGTAATAATTGAAAGAACGAAGAGCAAAATATGTATAATTGGAATGAATCTATTCCCTTTTCGAGTTTCGAAAATCCACAAAATTAAAATGACAACATACGAACAAATAATAGATAAAACCGAAGATACGATCAACACTACCATGTAAAAACTAGGTGATGTAAACGGCAAATCCTTTTCAAAATTATCCATTAACACATCATCTAAAATCCATAATAAAGTATTGAGTATAGACCCAACAAATGAAATAAATAAACATGTGTAAAAATAAGGCTTCACGGTTCAGCAATTCTCAATTTGCAATCTGCAATGTTCAATCTTCAATTCTATTAAGCAAATTCCGAAAGCTCCAACCAACGATCTGTCACCGTTTCCAATTTCAAGACAACTTCCGATAAGCGATTTCCAGCCGACATAATTTCTTCGTTTGATATGGATGGGTCTGAAAGTTTGGCTGTCAAGACTTCTTTTTCCGCTTCTAAGGATTCCATGTCTTTTTCCAATTGCTTGAATTCTTCTTTCTCTTTGAACGATAGCTTTTTCTTCTCTGCTGGTTTATCCGACGAATCAGAAAGCTGTGTCACTTTTACTTTTTCAGCTGGAACACCATCTTTCTCTTCTTGCTTTTCCTTTTTGTAATCAGCGGCGGTTTGTTTACGGTATTCAGTATAATTTCCTATGATGTCTTTAATTGCCCCGTTTCCTTCGAACACAAATAAGTGATCGACCATTTTATCCATGAAATAACGGTCATGCGAAACAACGATTAAACACCCTTCAAAGTTGCGTAAGTAATCTTCCAAGACCGACATTACGAAGATGTCTAAGTCATTTGTTGGCTCATCGAGAATCAAAAAGTTTGGATTTGACATCAAAACCGTCATCAATTTCAAGCGACGCTTTTCTCCTCCACTCAATTTGTGAACGAAGTTGTAATGCATGTTACGGTCGAACAAGAATTTTTCCAAGAACTGCGCAGCCGATAACTGGCGCCCTTTTTCCAAAGGAATAAATTCAGCGATGTCGCGAATCACATCAATTACTTTTTTGTCTTCGTCAACTTTAATTAAATCTTGTGAGTAATAACCAAAAACAACTGTTTCTCCTGTCACCACTTTACCACGGTCGGCCTCTTCTCTACCCTGAATTAAATTCAAGAAAGTCGATTTTCCCGTTCCGTTGTTTCCAACAATTCCCAAGCGTTCTTTGCGCTGGAAATTATAGGTAAAACCATCCAAAATCACTTTCTCGCCAAACGATTTTCCAACCTTGTGCAATTCCAAAATCTTAGAACCCAAGCGTTCCATTTTAACTGGAATGTCGATTTCGTCCTCATCAATTCGTTGACTTGCAACTTTTTTAATGTCTTGGAATGAATCAACACGTGCTTTTTGTTTTGTTCCACGCGCCTTTGGTTGACGGCGTATCCAGTCCAATTCTTTCTTAAAGGTATTTCGCGCCTTGTCGATCGTAGAAGATAATTGTTCTTGACGTTCCGCTTTTTTCTCCAAGTAATACGAGAAATTTCCTTTGTATTTATAAATGGTTTTGTCTTCTAATTCGTAAATCGTGTCACAAACTACTTCCAAGAAATAACGGTCATGTGTCACCATTAAAATTGTTGATTTAGACTTCGAAAGGTATTCTTCCAACCATTCGATCATGTCTAAATCCAAGTGATTCGTTGGCTCATCCAAAATCAAGAAATCTGCTTCAGCCACTAAGACTTGCGCCAGTGCAACACGCTTTTTTTGCCCACCGGAAAGACTTCCAATCAACAAATCAGTATTGTCCAATTTCAGAACTGAAAGAATTTGATTCACTTTTACTTCCATGTCCCACGCATTCAACTCCGTCAATTCATCGTAGCATTCGTGAATTAATTCTTCGTTTCCTTCGCGTAAGGCTTGGTTGTATTTCTTAACGATTTGAAGTTCTGGTAAATCATGTGAAAAAACCGCTTCAAGAATCGTATGTGTTTCATCGAGGTTTTCACTTTGCTGCATGAAGGCAACGCGAATATCGTTTCTGTACACCACGCGTCCGCTGTCGTATGGTTCCAATTCCATTAAACAACGAAGCAAAGTTGTTTTACCATTTCCGTTTTTTGCAACGATGGCCACTTTTTGACCTAAGTCAATCCCAAAGGTTAAATCAGAAAAAATAACACGGTCACCAAAAGATTTGGTAAGATTTTCAACGGAAAGATAATTCATGTATTAACGTAAGCGATTAAGTGAGTCGATTAATTTTTTATCCTTACGAATACCAAAATAACCTAAGAGAATAAAGGGTACTGCAGCTAAGAACAAAAATAAACCAATTGTAGGTGTAAGACGCGTTGTTTCACAAGCAGTGCATTCCACAGTAATTGCAGACGACAGCAAGATGATCCAAGCCGCAGTTGCTAAATTCAAGATTAACGAAATCCAAGTAAACAGTAATTGACGTTTTCTGTTTTTAATCGAAATGATTGAAAGGATTAACGAAAGAGCAATTACTATCATTAAAATAAAATAGCCTTTAGTTTGGACTTCTGGTTTTACTAGATTTTCATTTCCAAAAGCGGTCACTTGAAAGTTCACTTCATCCAATGAATAGGTGAAAAAAGGTAAACCTAAAAAAGGTAAACAAACGAAAATCAATGCGATTCCCAAAAATAAAGTCTGTTTGCGCTGCCACATAATCGAAAAATTTTCAACGAAATTACGCATTTTAAACTGTTTATTGACGCAGAACCACCGAATAAATCTTACTGCCGACTGTACAGTCAATATCACTTCCTTTCTTTTTTATTTATGGAATTTGAACCTAACTTGCATCCAAGTTGTATCACTTGAATATATACCGAGATGCTATGAAAAATGTGAAAATTGAAAACGCTTGTTCTGAGAAATGGAATGAGATGGCACCCGCAGAGAAAGGTGCGTTTTGTCAAGTTTGTGCAACAAACGTTGTTGACTTCACAAATAAATCAAGTTTGGAAATCAAGCAATTATTGTTGGCTAATAGTGGGAATTCGGTTTGTGGAAGGATCAAAGAAACACAATTAGAAAAGTTAAACACGGAATTTGAGCATTGGAAAATGAATTCAAGTCAATCAATGCAGCGTGCAATGGTGTTTTCTCTATTGGTTGTTTTTGGCTTGACCTTATTCAGTTGCACAAATGAAAAAGACAAGCAAGCAATTCAAGCACTTCAAGCTTCGGTTTCACAGGTAATTGAAATAAACAATCCTTCAAATGCTCCTCTTGTTCGCGTTTCTCAGACATCAGAAATAAGCGAACTTCCGCAATTAACTGACATAAAAGAAATTAATACGAGTTGTAAATGTGATTACGAAGTAAACGAGCCAGTGCAATTGGAAGAGGTCATTTTGGAAGAGTATATCATTCAAGAAGAAAGAGAAGCAATTATTATGGGTGGAATGACTTATGACATTTCATATGTGGATTTTTTAAACCAAACGGTTCAAGCGGTCGAATACGATGAAAATGGTGTAGTGATTCCAACAAAATTAACAGCGAAAGCCTATCCGAATCCAACCGCTGATTTCACAACTTTAGAATTGGGTTTACCTGAAAAAGAACGCGCTGAAATTGGGGTGTACGATATGACGGGAAAACTGCTTCAAACAATCCACGATGGTAAAATTGAACGAGGAACAAGCACCTATTCCATTGATTTAAGTGGATATATCTCAGGAATGTATTTGATAAATATTCGTTCGAAAAAGTACAGTGAGACGGTACGTGTGAGTAAACTGTAAATGTTGACTTCGAGAGCCTATTCAACAGCTAGAGCATTATTAAACGTCGCAAGACTCAGCCAACATTTATCGTTGAGAACATTGAGTACATTGAGGCTCTCGAAATGTCGAAATGTCGAAACGCCGAAATATCTCTAAATTCTATCTTCTAGCTCTATACTCTAAATAAAAATCGAGTAAAGTCAACGCAGCCATTGCTTCTACAATTGGAACCGCTCTAGGAACAACGCAGGCATCATGGCGACCTTTTCCTTCTATTTCTACTTTTTCTCCAGCTTGATTGATGGAAGTTTGCGCTTGCATTAAGGTAGCAACAGGTTTGAACGCAACTCTAAATTCAATTGGCATTCCGTTGGAAATTCCACCTTGAATTCCACCACTGTGATTCGATTGTGTGCTACCGTCTTCGTTAAACAAATCATTGTGTTCCGATCCACGCATTTCAACAGATGAAAATCCACTTCCAAATTCGACGCCTTTAACCGCATTAATAGACAACATTGCTTTCCCAAGATCTGCATGTAATTTATCGAAAACAGGTTCGCCAAGTCCAATAGGAACATTCACAACCATGCAACGAATGCATCCTCCGATTGTATCTCCGTCTTTTCGCACGGAACGAATCAATTCTTCCATCAGTTCAGCCGTTTTGGTATCCGGACAACGAACAAGATTAGATTCAATGGCATCGTGCATGAAAAATGAAACATCATTTAAGCGAATCGAACCAACTTGATCAACATAGGTTGAAAATTCGATTCCTAGGGATTCTAAGTACTGTTTTGCAAGAGCACCAGCAACAACGCGAGAAGCAGTCTCACGAGCACTTGATCTTCCTCCTCCGCGGTAATCGCGCGTGCCGTACTTTTTGTCATAGGTGAAATCGGCATGCGACGGACGATAAACCGCTTTAATGTGATCGTAATCAGCACTTTTTTGCGCTTCGTTTTGAATGCAAAAAGCAATTGGAGCTCCTGTTGTTTGTCCCTCGAAAATTCCCGATAAAAACTGAACAGTATCGCTTTCTTTACGTTGGGTAACGATGGCAGATTGACCTGGTTTACGACGATCAAGTTCCATTTGCACCTTTTCTAAATCAACTGGGAAATTGGCAGGAAATCCATCAATAATTCCACCGATAGCAGCGCCGTGTGACTCACCAAAAGTTGTTAAACGAACTAATTTTCCAAACGAAGAACTCATACAACAAATATAAGCGAGAATTTGGAGAATCTGAGATTCAAAAATTTGATTATTCAAAAAAGTGGTTGGTCAGCCTTTTTTCTGGATTCATGTCCTTTGTTATTTCGATTAACGCTACCCAACGCATTGCTCTTTGCTCCTTGTTCCTTATCTTTAAAGAATGGATGAGCAAAAAGCAGAAGAGTTTTGGCAATGGTTTGTAAAAAATGAGTCAATTATCAAACAATGCATCACAGAACCAGACAATGATTCGCGTGAGTTTGTGATTGAAAATTTGAATAATCATATTTTATCCTTTGGTCCGCTGAAATGGGATCTCGGTTTAAACGATGCCAACGACTGGTTTTTCGTTATTTCACCTAATTGCGACGAACAGTTATTGTCCATCACCAGCGAAATCGTTGAAATGGCACCTACTTTTCTAAACTGGGAATTTCATGACAGTGTGCCAGCAAAAGAATGGAACCGTCAGTTTTCGTTGTACGATCATGAAATGGAAATTCTACACGTTGATGCGTCCAATTGGCATTACGTTGCGTTTGCAGCTGGTGATTTAGTAGAATTAATCATCGAAGCTCCGAATTTAAATTATCAGCAGGAAGAAACAGTTGCAGTTGCGGGAAATTTATTTTTAATGAATGAAATTGGAGAACGTTTGTTGATTGAACGCATTTCGAAGTACAGTTTGGTGCCTCAATTGGACGAAGAAGATCAGGAATATAAATACCCGATTGCGGATTTGAAGGAACACCTCGTCTAATTAAAAAAACCTGATTTATAATTCAGGATACGAGAAGAACGTTTAAAACAAAAATGGTGCAAGAAAAACTCCTGCACCATTGAATGACTATTTACAAATTGTATCTTCTGTTGCTTTTAGAATCACGCGCACTTCTTCGAGTGTTGGTGCCTCAGCATATGTTCTTAAAACAGGTTCTGTTCCCGAAGGGCGAATCATGACCCAACGTTCGTCATCAAAGAAGTATTTGAATCCATCGATTGTTTTTACTTCACGCACATTGTATGTCCCAAACGATTTATAATTATCAGCCTTGCAATTCGCAATAATGCGTTGTTTTAATTCTTCTGTAATGTGTAAGTCGTTGCGCTCGAATTTGAACGGACCAACAATTTCGTACACTTCAGCAATCAATTCATCCAGTGTTTTACCTGATTTCGCCATGAATTCCCAGATGATTAATCCCATCCAAATACCATCACGCTCTGGAATATGTCCTTTCACTGCAATACCACCAGATTCTTCACCACCCAACAACACATCGTCGTCAACCATAATTGTTGCGATTTCTTTGAAGCCAATTTTTGTTGTTTGAATCTCTAATCCATAATGTTGACACAATTTCTCAATTCGTGGCGAAACAGAAAATGCTATAACTACTTTTCCTGTCATTTGTTTGTATTTCACCATGTAGTGAATCAACAACAAAATGATGTGGTGCGAATCAACGAACTCCCCTTTTCCGTTGTACAAGCCGATTCTGTCAGCATCTCCATCTGTAGCCAAGGCACAATAAATATCGCCCTTCGCTTTGATGTAGGTTTCTAATTCTTGTAAGTTTTTTGCAATTGGTTCAGGTGCTTGACCATAAAACGATGGATTGTTTTCACAATGCAACAATTGTGTGTTTGGTAAAATGCGTTTGATCACATTTTGACCAGCGCCGTACATTGCATCATAAACCAAGTTCATTCCTGAATTTGATATAGCATCCAAATCAAAGTTTGCTTTAACATGCTCAACGTAACGCGTTTCAAGATCCACTATTTCTAATTGTCCTGCAGCAATCGCTCCATCAATCGAAACAGCATTGAAATCAACTGGGCAAACATCTGGAATAATATCTTCCACTTCTTGCACATGCTCTGGGGATAAAGGCCCGCCGAAATAGGCTTTCAACTTAAACCCATTGTAACTTGGTGGATTGTGACTTGCTGTTATAATCACTCCAACCTCACATTTATATTGAAATGCAGCCAATGAAATCATTGGTGTAGAAACGAATCCTTTTGCCATTCTCACATGAATTCCTTCACTTAAGAATATTTTAGTCGCTACATCAACAAATAGCGCACCAGCAAAGCGACAATCGTGACCGATTACCACTCTTGGATGGTCATAATTTGCTTTTAACCATTTTGCTGTAGCAAAGGAAACACGAGCAACATTTTCTGTTGTAAATTCTTCGGCGATAATAGCTCTCCAGCCATCCGTTCCAAACTTAATTTTATTAGCCAATTTTTTTCAATTTAAGACGCACAAATATACACAAAGTGGTATTTCAAACGTGAAAGAAGGATGAAGAATCTGTTATTTATTATTCTTTTCCGAACTGAATTGGTTCCGAACGTAAGACTGCACTTTTATAAGCGGCCTATTTCCTCCCATTTTTTTTGCAAAAACCCTCAATAATGCTGAATTCAAGCCACTAATGCAACTTCTGGGTTAAACAATAATTTTTCCATAACAAATATAGGCTTTTCATAGTCAAAGCGCTTCCTAGGTCGATTGTTTAATTTGGTTTGAATCTCTTTTATTCTTTCATCGCTAAATATTGAAAAGTCAGAACTCTTGGGGATATACTGACGCACAAGGCCATTAAGATTTTCATTTGAACCCCGTTCCCATGGGCTATATGGGTTAGCGAAGAAAAAATCACAGTATTCGTCTGTTATGAACTGGTGTGCTGAAAATTCCTTTCCATTATCGGCAGTAATTGATTTGATAAATGGTCTTATTTGATCTAACATTTCACTTAATTTGGTTCTTACAATATCTGCATCCCTTGTTTCTACCTTCCCCATCCATAACATTCCAGAAGCTCTGTCATTTAGTGCGATTATAGCCCCTTTATGATTTTGACCGATAATTGTGTCAACTTCTAAATGCCCAAAAACTTTTCTGTCTTCAGCTTCTTTGGGTCGTTTTTCAATGCCAATTCTACCAACTATTTTACCTCTGGAGTCTTTGCTTGATCCACGTTTACGATAGCGTCTGCCCTTACGCCTTAAATGAGTATGTAAAGTACCTTTCTGCTTTTTATTCTTCCATATAAACTGATAAATCCATTCATGCGAAATAGTGGTTCCTCCTTTCTTTTTCAATACACCTGCAACTTGTTCAGGACTGTAATCTTGCTCAATCATACCAATGATTTCTGAACGAATTTCATCCGTAAACTTCAAATGTTTTGGTTTTAAATGCTGGCGATATTCATACTTGCTTTGTGCTAATTTCGCTTTGTAAACAAGACTTCTGCCATCGCAATTTCTTTTAATTTCTCAACAAATCACAGACTTGTTTAAAGAAAGTACTCTGGCAATTTCCTTTTGCGGTTGCCCGTCTTTTAATAATACCTCAATTGTGTATCTTTGCTCGTAAGAAAGGTGTGACATTACAACTTTATTTTTGGCGATTTAACGGGGTAAAATAACTCTTTCCTAGAGACAGTGAGAGGAATTCTTGGATTTCTCTCCTGTTTTGAAATTTATTTTACCACGCAATCTAAAAGTTGCATTTATTACTTGAATTCACTTTTTCTAAGAATTACGACAACTAAAAGATCTGATCAAATTCTGTTTATTTGGTAGAAAAATAGTTCGTTCTGTTTGAGTTTTCTGATAAATCCAAAGCTTTAGATTAATTTCTCGCCCAAGAGCAGTGGTTACAAAACAATATATAAAGATTCAAATTCAGTGAATATTACGAGTAAATTCTCGATTACTGCTTCCTTAAAAATTTGAATTACAATTTCAATTGATTTTTCAAACGAACTACTTCTTCTTCTAAAAGCTTTATATACTTTTCTTTGTACTCATCTGCGTTATGCTGATGATATTCATTAACATAACCATTGGCACCATTGCTAGGTGAAATATTGAATATCTGGGAGGCATCGAAATTAAGTATTTGTGAAACTGAAACATCTAAAATTTCAGAAATACTGTACAATTTAGTAAGTGTAAGTTCTACTTCTCCACGTTCTAATTTGCTATAACCTGAAAGACTCATCTCTAGTTTGTCTGCTAAATCTTCACGGGTAATGCTTTTAAGTTCTCTAAATTTTTTAATATTTTCAATTGCTTCTTTCATAAGGTCGTTTCCTTAAAAGTAGCAAAATAATTTTATTTAGGATAAATTGACCCGAATAAAGGCAGTTTAAATAGAGTTATTTTAGGTATTTTTCGGAAACTTTATGAAATGAAAAAACTATTATTATCAATCCTTTTATTATTGAGCTATACTTGTTTCGGGCAGGATGAATGTAGTCAAAAAACCTCAAGTTATTATGCTTTTCCTGTTACAAATTATGAAGAGTTGACATATATTTATCCCAGGTATATAGACGTAGTAGATCGCTTTTGGAAAACGAATAGTATTTCTTCTACTACTTTGTCGTCCTATCAAACTTATATGTTTGAACTTTTTATGTGGCAAGAATACATTAATAATACTTCCGAAAAGTTTGATTCACTCAAAGTATTCTTTGTTGAAAATGACACCTTGAAAAACGGAAAAAACATATATGAAATAATTAATACTGGAATAGTTAGTAAGGATCTCCTTCAAAAAGATTTAGATGCCTACAGGGATGAATTTAGTCCGATAATTGAACGTTATCTATCAAAACCAAACAAAAGTAATGAAAAATCTATTTGTGAATGGCTTTCATCAACCAACAATCTTTTTATGGAAATAAAAAGGCCTTGGCACAACAATTCAATGTCTACATATACGAATGACGAATGGAATAAATTGTCTATTGATCTGAAAAAATTTGAGAACTCATTTATTCCTGAATACTATGTTGAAATTAAAAAGATAGCTGATGAAAGAAAATTCTATCAAGAAAATTACTATAAATGGGAAGAGCCTCTAGCTATTATAGATTTCAGTCATAATAGTCAAATAATTATACTTGATCCAAATGAAAAGAAAGGAGTTAAATTCTTGTGTAGAGAACCGTCATCAACTGGTTTGTTTTTAGCAGGGACATATCCTGGTTTTGAATGGAACAATGCCAATAAAATTGCCGGAATAGTTGGTGGAGACTGGGGTATTTCTATCAATTTATCTTCAAATCAACAGGAAGACACAGAATGTTATAGTGTTAAAAAAATAGGATATGAACATAAAGTGTTGACATCATCCTCTTTGAAATTCAGTAATGGTGTAGGTACTGTTACTCATACTTTTACGCCGAAAGCAGAATATGACAAAGATATGACCCTTAATACTTTAGTAAAATTCAAAATTTTAAATGATACTTTGTTTGAGTTCAATACTAAATCAAATTTATGGGAAGTAGTATATTGGGCGTCTACTAACAACCCTGGTTTTAAAAAGGGACTAACACGTGAATTAAAATTAATACCTGGACTGACAAGAACTGCGTATGTAATTGGAGATAAAAACACAGTACCGGGCTCAAAGGCTCTTGGATTTGGGATTGGTGATAAAACGAAGGTTTTATTAATGTACTATATTTCAAATAACTACCTTGCCATGGTCGATGCAGTTGCTGTATTGAAGCTTGGTGATGAGGCTTTATTCAAAGAACAAGAAAATAAACGTTTGGAGCAAGATGTTAAAAAATGTAGTTATTGCGGAAATGAATATACTGGAAAAACACATTTAGCAACATATGATGATGAAAAATATCAATGTGGTGAAAAGGAAGTTTCTAATTATAAAGAATTCAATAAAATTTTCTGTACTGCAAAATGTGCTCTAGAATATTGTAGAAGAACGCAATACTAATTGCATCAATTCAAGAGTAATAAATTTTAGTTAAAAGCGGAACGGATTTATGGGAGGAATACGGCTTTAGTAAAATATATTACTCCAGAAATATCCATCGAAGTAATTAACCAATTGGGCTAAATTGTCGCAAGTAAAATGGTTGATTCTATAAAAGTCGCTTTTCAAAGGCTCCAATAATGTCATTGTGTTTTTGCAGCTTTCCGTATCTGATTACGAAGAGATCATGGAGTTTATCAGAGCAAACTAGGCGAGGACCGAGTGAATATGAATTCAATGGTTGCAGGTTTATATTTTGTGCACATTGTCACAAATCAACGAACTGTGGTACTTGAAATGATGAAGTAATTCTACTTTTTTATTTCTGTTTAAGATAGCCAATCAAAGCTGAATTCAAGCCACTAATGCAACTTCTGGATTAAACAATAATTTTTCCATAACAAATATAGGATTTTCATAGTCAAAGCGCTCTAGAGAAAATGTATTCTGAAGGTTGGAATACGTCTCATTAGCAACCTTTCTTCCTGCAGAATCATACAACTCCAACACACTTGTTGTATTCGGATGTAACCACATTTCTAGACTTGCAGGACTATTTAATGTTGACGGATTTGAAAACACATATACCAGTGGTTCATCACTAAATTGATCTAGGCAGCAACTCGGACACTCGATAAGTGAAAAATTGTCTAAATAGCGATAATCTAATTCACCTACTGAGCTAATTGGATTATTTGATAATATTTTTACAACTTCATTCTTTAGATGAAAATTTCCAATAGCAAAGGCTTGTTCGTTTCCTTTTGCCTTGAAACAAATAGAATTTTTTATCCAATTTACTGTATCTACCATTGGAATTTCTTCCGACCAAATTTTATATCCGTAAGGTTCATAATTGTTTACATCAAGCAAGGTGTCATAGGTTAAAATTAGGTCAATTGCATTCGACTTTAAAAACCCTTTTTCTGCTTTGCTGATCCAAAAATCAAATTGATAAATTTTATCTTTTACAAGTTGTTGCGAAAATCGGCCAGCGGCATACTCCACACGGAAATTTGAGTAATCATTTATCGCATATTTCCAAACAACCAAAATTATTCCAAGGTAAAAATTGCCAAAGTTACTCTCTTGGTATCCAATAAAATTAGTCGGAATAAAATTTTGGTTCGATGAATTAGTCAATGACGTATAATAGTCGGTACTCCAAACTGATGGATCCCACCAATCTGTGCAAAAATTATATTGGGCTAAAAAAGATGGAAGGTTATCATGGTTTTCTACTGATGGATTTAATATCAAATTTTGCTGTGCTTTCAGCGAGAAAGCACAGCAAAAAAGTGAACAATATATTATTATTTTAATCATTCAATTATTAAGCGTTGGTTAATAATTTCACCTTCTATTAAGGTGATTTTCATAAGGTAAATACCCGCATTTAAAGATAAGTTAAATTCAAACTCTGTTGACAGTACATTTATGAATTCTTTAATTTCATCCCCATTTATATTATAGAATTTGATTGAAGAAATTTCATAATCTGAAATCAAACTAAACTTACCATTATTTGGATTAGGATATAATAATACATCGGTATTAAGATCCTTTGCTGAATTTTCAATTACCATTGATTTGTTATTTGAATCTGAACATTCTCCATTCCAATCCATCAATGCTCTAGCTTGATACACACCTGATCCAAATTCAAGAGGGTCTAAACAAGCGATGTCATATAGAATTAAAGAATCTGGGGTTTGTAAGATTAGTCCACTACCAACACTTTTCCCACATCTTTAACTCCATTACTTGTTGTTAAAGCATACTGATAAATTCCGTTTGCTAACTCTGGAAGAGTATAGATTGTAAGCAATTCGGAGCATTCTTCTTTTGCCACCAAACGACCAGCGCTGTCATACACAGAAAGTATTCCGCTTGTGTTTGGATTTAACAAAACGGAGAAGGTTGTGGGAGAAGATGCACTACCCGGATTTGATGCAACACTTACATGATCTTCGTAGGGGAATTCACCAAGGCAGCAGGTGTCACATTCGACTAAAGAAAAATTATCAAGATAAATACCAGAAATTACTGTAATATCATTACCCCAGCTGATAAACTCTTCAAACAGAATTTCAGTTGTATCCCTTATGGGACCAACTGCAAAATACTTCTCTCCTCCTTTAGCCTTGAAACAACCGGATATTTTGGTCCAATTTATTGTATCCTTAAAAACTACTTCATTTTTAAAAATACGATTTCCAAAATTTGAATACGTGTTTGGATTTGATAAATTCATTGTATCATCGTACAAAGTGTAAAAATCAAGGCTATTTGAAATTAAATAACTTTGATCTGGGTCATCTTGGATATAAGTATAATCTGGAACATTTATATAAAACTCAAATAAATAAACTTTATCTTTGATAAGTTCAGAACTAAAACTACCTCCAAGAACTTCTATTAATTCAAAATTTGAATAACCATAAATATCCGGAACATCAAAAGAAGGTGCAGAGTAAGGAGGAGACATAGAAAACCATCTAGCACAGAGTGCAATACTGCAATAGTTGTCACCCCATAAAGTATTTTGTGGACCTAAACCATTTGAGTAAAAATCATTTCCAATTGAACCAAATCGATTCCAAACATCAATAGTATTGTTATTTACATTCCACCAATCTTCAACACAATGAAAGTCATAATGCGTTTGAGGTGAACAATTCAAGTTTTCAAAAGAAGGGTTTTTGATTAAGTTTATTTGAGACAAAGAGAAGTTTTGAGTCATAAAAATGACCCAAAATATTCCTGTTATTTTGAAAAATTTAATAAATACTAATTTTTTGTGTTTCAATTCGATCATTTTCTAAATGTACCTTTATTAAATAAACTCCTGTTTTTAAATTTGAATTAATAATTTCTGACGAGTTATATGCTTTATATTCAACTAATTTAACACCTTTTAGGTCGTAAATGATAATGGATTTTACCTTTTTTGAACTTTTAATCTTAAATTCCCCGTTTGATGGATTCGGATAAATCGTTGAACTACTAAAGCTAACTTCATTCTCATTATTAAAAACCTGTGCTGATTTGTTGTCATTTTGTTTGCAAAAACCATCCCAATCAAGAATTGCTCGCGCTTGATAAACTGCAGAACCATTGATCAAAGGATCTAAACAAGCGATGTCATAAAGGATTAAAGAATCATTTGTTGAAATAGGTAAATTGTACAATTGGCTATTGTTCCAAATTGTTTCTACCGTCTTGATTAACTGCATTTTTTCATCATTCTAATCAATTACGAATAACTCCATGGTGTAGGTTGTTTTTTCTATCAAACAAGCATCAAATTGTGCAATATAATTGGAAAGTAAATTGAACTTGATGTAATACGTTTGTCCCACAGTTAACGATGTATCGAAAACTGTTGAATCACCAATTGAAAAGGTAGAATCTGTTTCTAATAATTGAAGATTTGCGCAGGAACTGCTCAGTAAATCGATGGATGAAATTACTGGGACTATACCGTTTATGGCGGTGTTGAGTTGCACTGATTCAGAGCTTGCTGTAAATTGAATCCAGTATTCTGACTGTCCTGCAGAAACATAATGATTCTTGATATTACACAACTCGGAAACATTGTGAAGCTTTGCTGTGCCGCAATTTGTTGCTTCGGTTTGTGAAAAGGCTTGAAAATTACTTGCAATAAGCAACAGCAGGAGCCAATTGTAAAAATTAGACTTCATAATCGTAGATAAAATAGTTTCGATAAGCAAACTAAACAAAAAAAGAATACGAGTCAAATTTTTTTTGAGCAAAAATTGCTCATTATTCCAATTCCAAACAACTATTCAATAAAAAAGCCGCTGAATTCTATTTTCAACGGCTCAAAATCTAGGATCGTAAGCTAAATTACTTTTTATATGCGCGAATGGTTTTTTCAATGATCGCAACACATTCCATTAATTGTTTTTCATTCATAACCAATGGAGGTGCAAATCGAATGATATTTCCATGCGTTGGTTTTGCCAACAAACCGTTTTCTTTTAACTGCACACACAAATTCCAAGCTGTTGCGCTATCTGGAGTATCATTTACAATAATGGCATTCAACAAGCCTTTTCCGCGCACTTTTACCACTAAATCTGTTGAATCAATAATACGTTGCATTTCACTTCTGAAGATTTCACCTAATCTGCGTGCGTTCAAAGCCAATTGTTCATCTGTAACAACATTCAAGGCTGCTACAGCTACTTTCGCGGCAATTGGATTTCCACCAAATGTTGAACCATGTTGACCTGGTTTTATTACCATCATTATTTCATCGTTTGCTAAAACGGCAGAAACGGGATACACACCACCTGACAATGCTTTTCCTAAAATTAAAATATCCGGTTGAGCATACGTTGCTTGTTTCTCACAAGTGTTTTCGCATGTACAATTTCCACAGACAGCCAATAAACTCCCTGTTCGTGCAATTCCTGTTTGCACCTCATCTGCAATAAACAAGGCATTGTATTTTGTACACAAAGCGCGTGCATTTGCTAAGAAATCTTCTTGAGGAACATACACTCCTGCTTCACCTTGAATTGGTTCTACAAGGAATCCAGCGACATTATCTGTTTGCAATGCTTTCTCCAATGCATCAATATCATCATAAGGAATACGAATAAATCCTGGTGTGAAGGGTCCAAAGTTTTTGTTCGCATCTGGATCATTTGAGAACGAAATTATGGTCGTTGTGCGACCGTGGAAATTCCCATCACAAACAATGATTTTAGCATCGTTTTCGTTAATTCCTTTTTTCTCGTACGCCCATTTACGGCAAAGTTTAATAGCTGTTTCAACTGCCTCAGCTCCTGTATTCATCGGCAGCACCTTATCAAAACCAAAGTATTCGGTAACAAATTTTTCGTATACCCCTAATGTGTCATTGAAAAAAGCGCGAGAAGTCAAGGTTAAGGTTTGGGCCTGTTCGATCATCGCTCCAATAATAGCTGGATGACAATGTCCTTGGTTTACCGCAGAATAGGCTGACAAGAAATCGTAGTAACGTTTTCCTTCCACGTCCCAAACGTAAACACCTTCGCCTTTTGTTAAAACGACCGGAAGCGGGTGATAATTATGTGCTCCATATTTATCTTCCAATTCCATCAATTGCTCAGAAGATAATGCTGTTGTTGTTTGGTTCATAAAGTTTAATTTGAATCATGAGTGTTACTCATCACGGAGAGCAACCATCCTTTCCTCATTAACGACGGAGAGAAATCATCCGCGGCAAAGATAAATAAGAAATGATAATTTACAATTGAAAACTGAAGATTCGCTACTTAGAAATTGCGCTATTCAACAAAAACGATCACTTGTTTATTTTTTGAAGACAACTCTGGCGCACTGATACGTTTTATTTTACTTGTTTTTCGACTTGGAATAAGGAAAACATCCCACAGTTCTTCCACTTTTTCATTCTTCCCTTGAGAAATGAAATAACCAATCTGTTGTTCACTTTGTTTCTTTAAAACAACTTTCTCTGATTGATCTGAACCTGTTTTTTTATTTATTAAGACTTCAATTTTTCGTGAACTTGCATTTTTTAAATACACGAAAACCGTATCTTTTTTGGGTTCAACAACCGCCTTTTTTGGCTCAGGAAAATCGTATATTGCTGGTGTTCTTAGGGTTACTTCTTTGTCCCACGAATTGTCTTGTTCATAATTGAATGTACCATCTTCGTTGAAAAAACTAGTTGCATCGAAATGTTGAATACCGCCATCTGGTTGAAATGTTTTTCGAGCTGTGCGAATGGCGCCATTTTCATAATAGGTCACGTCGAGCGAAGCACCTCCATGTAAATAACCGTGATGTGCTTTTAACGATTCATTGCCTTTTGCATCATAGGCAAGGAATTCAAAATAGCGATCGTGTTCAACTGTTTCGAAATCAATTGTAGAAACTTTTCCATTCTTATGATAACATATAGTTGAATCACCCCCTCTTCCTTTAAGCTTTTTACAGCCTATTTGAGCGAACGATTGACTTGAAAATACGCTTACAAGAAGCAGAAAAAGTGTTTTCATCTCGATTTTTTTTCCAGAATTAACAAGAAGAATGCCTAAAACTTAAATTCTCATCCAATCCAACAATTCTTTACTAATTCTATCTTTTAAAACAAGGTGATTTGACCATCTTCATCATCATCTTCAGGTTTTTTCGTCAAATCCCATTCGATTGTTGTTCCATCTGAACCTTCTTCCCCGTCTTCCGTATCTATTACTGCATCAGACGCATCATCCGTTTCCGGACCTTCTACATGAACGTCTTCTGGCCACGGTTCTTCCCCTTCAATTTCGTGCGTCAAGACGATTTCTTTGACTTTTAATTTCGTCAATTGATTTCCTTGGGCTTTCATACCTTTTACCTCAATAAAATCAGCAATATTCACTTCGTTGTCTGGTAGATTTTTCGTTTCCTTCAACAATTTATTGTACACAATTCGAACATTTGGGCGATAAGCCGTTGAAACAACATCCATATAAGAACCTTCACCTTCACTGATGAACGAAACTTTTTTATCGCTTGTTACTTCACACAAGAACCGTTTAACATAATGTAAATCTTTCTCAGCGTCATAATAAACGGCTGAAATTGGACGGTCTGGATGCCATTTTTCTATGTGCATCATATCTTCATCAAAGTGATTTGACAAGTCGAAACTAGTCAAACGATAATCACCCGATTTGTATAATGTCAAAATGCGATCTTCCCCTTTAAACGAACCCAGGAATTTACCTCTTCCTTCATCGTTCAATCGTCCAACAACGGTGTCAAACCATATTTTACGCGCGGCCAAGGTTGAGCCACCCACCTCTTTTTGGGTAATTTTTTGAATAATTTCTTTTGTAACACGGTTTCCACCCGATTGACGAGCTTTGATCAACAAATCGCCCATATCTACATCGAAGCGCAAGCGTTTCAAATGTGGTCGTGGACGCAATAATACCGTCACAACCTCGCGTTCTCCATTTGGGTGAACGGAAAAATAAAGCATTTTAGATCCTTTCGACCCGCGTGTTAAATCATATTCAGTATCACGTGTTATCGAATTCACATAAAAACGTTTCATCATTGTTGGGCCACCAACACCATCTTGGTAAATCAAATGATAAATAGTTCGTTTATCACCTTTCTTCCAAACATCCGCATGCACAATTCCTTTTCCAACAAATTTCTTATCTGAAACTTTGGTAACCATCATTTTACCTGTCGCAAAGAAGATGATAATATCGTCAATTTCAGAACAATCATTTACTGGTTCATTTTTCTTCAATCCGTAACCGATAAATCCTTCTTCATAATCAACGTATAGTTTGCGATTTGCAATAATCACTTTTGTTGCGTTAATCGTATCGAATACTTTGATTTCCGTTTTACGTTCTTTTCCTTCACCGAAACGTTTCTTTAGATCTTTGTAGTATTCAATTGCGTATTCAACGAGGTTTGCCAACTTCTCTTTTACAGCTAACATTTCTTCCTCAATTTTCAACAAAAGATCATCTGCTTTTGATGAGTCAAAACGTGTGATACGAATCATTGGGATTTGCGTCAGTTTCTGTAAATCTTCATCTGTAATTTCACGAATGAGTTGTTTTTTGAACTTATCAAATCGTTTATACAAGTATTCATAAAGCGTTTCTCGATCGCTGTAATGCTTGAAATCTATGTACATTTCCTCTTTGATGAAAATTTTCTCCAAGGTTGAAAAATGCCATTGACGTTCCAATTCATCCAAGCGAATTTCCAATTCTAATTTCAACAAACGAACAGTGCTGTCGGTATTTACTTTTAGAATTTCACTCACACCCATGAAACGAGGTGTGTCTTTATCAATAATTGATGAATTCGGAGAAATGGATACCTCACAATCCGTGAAGGCATACAAGGCATCCAATGTTTTATCTGGAGAAACGCCAGGCGCCAAATGAATCATTACCTCTACTTCCGCGGCTGTATTATCTTCAATTTTCTTAACCTTAATTTTTCCTTTTTCATTTGCTTTAATGATTGATTCAATCAATGAACCAGTTGTTGTTCCAAATGGAATTTCATTAATAACAAGTGTTTTATTGTCTAGTTTTTTAATTTTCGCACGAACACGTACTTTTCCTCCACGTAAACCATCGTTGTAGTTGGAGAAATCGGCCATACCACCTTGTAAAAAATCAGGAAAAAATTCCACTTTCTTTCCACGTAAGTGATTAATTGATTGCTCGATTAATTCAATAAAGTTGTGTGGTAAAAATTTACATGCTAAACCAACAGCAATTCCTTCAGCTCCTTGTGCAAGCAACAATGGGAATTTAACTGGAAGCTGCTCTGGTTCTTTGTTTCGTCCATCGTAACTTGATAACCAAGCAGTTGTTTTTGGATTAAATACGACATGTGAAGCAAATTTCGACAAACGTGCCTCAATGTATCGAGGAGCAGCCGCGCCGTCTCCTGTCAATGTGTTTCCCCAGTTTCCTTGACAATCGATCAACAATTCTTTTTGTCCCAATTGAACTAAAGCATCACCAATAGAGGCATCACCATGTGGGTGATATTTCATCGTATTTCCGATGATATTCGCTACTTTGTTGTAACGTCCATCATCCATTTCTTTCATAGAATGTAAAATTCTGCGTTGTACTGGTTTTAGTCCGTCATACAATGAAGGAACAGCGCGTTCAAGAATTACATAACTTGCATAATCCAAGAACCAGCTTTCATACAAGCCACTTACGGGAACGATTTTATCGTCTACCGATTTATTTTCAAAAGGACTTTTTTCATCCCCATCGTTTAAATTCTGGTCTTCAATTTCGTCTTCTGCCATCTTATGAAGCTATTTCCATATTATCATTTGCCTCTTTTTCTTCTTCGAGTTCAACTGCCAAATCTTTCTCTACACGTAAATTTTCGATGATAAAATCTTGTCGTTCTGGTGTGTTTTTCCCCATGAAATAAGACAAAATCGAATCGATTGAAGCATCTTTCGAGAGTAAAACCGGTTCCAAGCGAATATCACGTCCAATGAAATGTTTAAACTCGTCCGGTGAAATCTCACCCAATCCTTTAAATCGTGTAATTTCTGGATTTTTTCCTAATTCTTCTATGGCTGAACGTCGCTCATCTTCCGAATAACAATAGATTGTTTTCTTTTTGTTACGAACACGGAACAATGGTGTTTGTAAGACATACACGTGATTTCGCTTTACCAAGTCAGGGAAAAATTGCAAGAAGAATGTCAACAAGAGCATACGAATGTGCATTCCATCGACATCGGCATCGGTAGCAATTACAATGTTGTTAAAACGCAAATTATCCATATCTTCTTCAATATCCAACGCAGCCTGAAGCAAGTTGAATTCTTCATTTTCGTAGACAATTTTCTTTGTCAACCCATAACAATTCAATGGTTTACCACGTAACGAGAATACAGCCTGTGTATTCACATCTCTTGATTTCGTGATTGAACCACTTGCAGAATCTCCCTCGGTAATAAACAAGGTTGTCTGGTCGCGCCGTTCGTCTTTCAGATCAGTCAGATGCAAACGGCAATCGCGCAATTTTTTGTTGTGCAAATTGGCTTTTTTCGCTCGGTCACGGGCAATCTTGCGGATTCCCGACAACTCTTTACGTTCACGTTCCGATTGTTTGATTTTTCGCTCAATCAATTCAGCAACATCAGGATTACGGTGTAAGTAGTTATCCAATTTATCTTTCAAGAAATCATTAACGAATGCACGCATTGATTTCCCTCCAGGCTCAATTTCCTGAGATCCTAATTTTGTTTTTGTTTGCGATTCGAATACTGGCTCGATTACTTTTACCGCTATTGCAGCAACGATCGATTGACGAATATCTGAGGCTTCATAGTTCTTGTTGTAGAAATCGCGAATCACTTTCGCAACTGACTCACGAAATGCACTTTGATGGGTACCACCTTGCGTTGTATGCTGACCATTGACAAACGAATAGTAATCCTCACCGTATGTTTTCCCATGTGTAAAAGCTACTTCGATGTCTTCGTCTTCAATGTGAATAATTGGGTACAAGGGATCGCCATCCATATTGTTTTCCAATAAATCTTTCAAACCATCTTTCGATTGGAATTTCTCACCGTTGTAATACATGGCTAGGCCACGATTCAAATAACAATAGTTCCACATCATTTTATCTAAATATGCTGTTTTAAACGCATATTTTTTAAAGATTGTATCATCTGGAATGAACTCAACATAAGTTCCGTTTTGCTCTTCCGTTTTTACCACCTTGGCATCTTCAACCAATTCACCACGAACGAAAGATGCTTGTTTCTTTTCACCATCGCGCACTGAATAGACCATGAAATGCGAAGAAAGCGCATTCACAGCTTTTGTTCCGACACCGTTCAAACCAACAGATTTCTTGAAGGCTTTCGAGTCGTATTTTCCACCTGTATTAATCTGAGAAACGCAATCAATTACCTTTCCTAATGGAATTCCACGACCGTAATCGCGCACTGTAACTTTTCCATCCTTGACTTTGATATCGACACGTTTACCATTACCCATGACAAACTCATCAATACAATTATCTACTACCTCTTTTACAAGAATATAGATACCATCATCTGCTGCGGCGCCATCGCCGAGTTTTCCGATGTACATCCCGGGACGCAAGCGAATATGCTCTTTCCAGTCAAGGGAACGTATATTATCTTCCGTATATTGATTTTCAGCCATTTAATAGACATTATTGCGTAACCAACAAATTTAAACAGAGAAAGCCCATGTTTCACAGTAAGTTATCATGACTTTTGAACGTTTTAGTGTTAACTTCCGTGTTCATTTTTATAAATTTTGATAGCTATTCTCAAAAGACTATTTTCGCTTTAAAATTCAATACTATGAAAGGATTAATTGTTGTTCTAATCACCCTTACCAGTTGCACACTTTTCACTTTAAATTTGTTAGGACAAGTCAAAGATTCAGACTTTCGTGACACCTTACAATTATTTCAGAAGGACGAGATTAGCTTTATTCTGTTTGACAGCATCAATATTCGTGAAACACCCAGTTTGGAAGGGAAAATTGTAACTCAACTTCGGGCAGGAACACAGGTAAGAATTATTGGAAAAAGTACCAATTGTTTGTACTTAAATGGCGTAACGATTCCATGGTATAAAATTGAATATGGAAAAAATCAGGAAGGATACATTTGGGGTGGTAAATTATCATTAGCAGCCGAGAAATCAGCACGAAACATCAAAACGTTGTTTTTGTTCGGCATTGAGAAAGCCGGAAGCAATCATCTTTTCTACAGTGTTAAAGCGATTCAAAATAATAAAGAAGTGAGCTCTGTTACGGTAAAAGGATTTACTGGGATTCTGAAGGAACACACCTTTGAATTACTTTCCAATAAAGGACTTGAAAATGTAGATGATATTATAACTATTCATGGCTTTGGTGAATTTTGTGGCGATGATTCTGGTCAGCACATTCTTTTTTGGGCAAAAGAAAAATTGCATTATGTGGAAGTGCTTCATTCAGGATTCGACGCCCCGTACTTCTATTCTGAAACGTTTGTTTACCCATCAGAAATTGAAGGTGAAAAAGGAGTTGTTTTGAAACACGTTTATGCTGGTGAATACAGTGACGGATTTGAAGATGATTGGGGAAATCCAGCAATTATTTTATCCGAAGATTCGTACAAGAAATTCAAATGGAATGGTACTTCGTTGATAGACGAAGACTAACTAAACGATTTTATAGGTTAAGCCATCTTCGACAACCAAGGTGTTATTAAAAACCGCGCATGCTTCAGACATGTGCACATCTGCATTTTCATACCTTGCGCTCAAATGACCGATTAGTAATTTTTTGACATTTGCTTTTGCCGCAATTCGCGCTGCTTGCTCTGCAGTTGAATGAAAAGTTGCTTTCGCTCGTTCACTATCCTTTTGGGTGAATGTTGCTTCGTGGTACAACATGCTTACGTTTTCTATGTGTGGAACAATCGTTTCCCAGTAACAGGTATCGGAACAATACGCATAGGAAAGACTCGGTTTCGGCGGATAAGTAAAATCTTCATATTCAAATACATTTCCTAATTCATCTGTCACATTTTCCCCTTTTTTCAAGCGTGGTAAATGTTCAAGTTTCAATCCTGAACCCTTAATTGCATCTGAAATCAATTGACGCTCTTTTGGTTTTTCCTTGATGATAAATCCGTTCGTTGGAATGCGGTGTTTTAAGGGAAAGGTATGAATTTCAATCATACGATCTTCGAACAATAGCTTCGCTTCCTTGCCATTTAATCTCACAAAGGTCAAATCAAAATCGAGTCGACCCCCACCAACCTCAAGTTGACTTCTTACGATTCCTTCCAATTCTTCGGGACCATAAATTGTCAGTCCTTTGTCACGCCCCATCAAATGCATGGTACTCAACAAACCAACAAGGCCAAAAAAATGATCGCCGTGTAGATGTGAAATTAAAATATGATTAATGCGCTGAAATTTAACACCTAGTTTACGGATTTGCATTTGTGTCCCTTCACCACAATCGATTAAAATGTGGCGATCGTTGCAAACTACATATTGAGAAGTTGGATTTCTTCGAGCAGTGGGAACAGCTGCCCCGCTGCCTAGAATGGTTACTTCAAAACTCACTGATGCATCACTTCAATCGCTTGTGCTTCGTTTTCTGTGATTGAAAGCACTTTATCTAATTGAGCAATTTGAATCAATTTAGATACATTATCTTGAAGTCCACACAATACAAAACGCCCATTTGTATCCTTACACAAACGGTTAGCCGTTAAAATTGAACTTAAGCCGGATGAATCACAGTATTTTGTTGCACTTAAATCAATCACAATATTGTTCACGCCGTTTTTGTTCAAAAGTACCAGTTCTGCTTTCAATTCAGAAGCATTTGAAGCATCTAGTTTTTCGACATTTGTCTTTACAACTGCTTCATTCTTATTTTGCGTCGTTAGGAAGTTCATCTTGTTGTGTTTGTTCAAATGTAACATTTTTTTTTAATGAAACAGTTCGTTCGATAACTTGTTTCAATCTATCTTTGTTGCCTACTGGCGTTCTATTTTCGATGCCAACAAATAAATCACTGCCATTCGCACCGCAACACCATTTTCTACTTGTTGTAGTATAATGGATTGTTTTGAATCAGCCACATCGCTTGTGATTTCTACTCCACGATTAATTGGGCCTGGGTGCATTACAATGATTTCTTTTGGTAAGGCGTTTAAAATTTCTTTTGTCAATCCAAATTGCATAAAGTACTCTCGCAAGGAAGGGAAAAATTTAATATCTTGTCGCTCTAATTGAATACGCAACATATTAGCAACATCGCACCATTCTAATGCTGCTCGCAAGTTGTGTTCGACTTTTACCCCCAATTCATGAATGTATTTTGGAATCAAGGTTGTTGGACCACAAACCATCACTTCTGCACCTAATTTTTGAAGGCAATAGATATTGGAAAGTGCAACGCGAGAATGCAAGATATCACCGACAATCACGACTTTTTTCCCTTCAACAGAACCAAGTCGTTCTCTAATAGAGAAGGCATCCAACAAAGCTTGAGTAGGATGTTCATGCGTTCCATCACCAGCGTTAACAACTTTTGCACCAATGCGTTCCGAAAGGAATTTTGCTGCTCCAGGGTTTGGATGTCGCATTACGACCATATCCACTTTCATGGATAAAATATTGTTCACTGTATCAATCAGTGTTTCACCTTTTTTGACAGAGCTACTTGCAGCGGAGAAATTGACAACATCAGCAGACAAACGTTTTTCGGCTAATTCGAACGATAAGCGGGTACGTGTTGAGTTTTCGAAAAACAAATTTGCAATGGTAATATCGCGCAAAGAAGGAACTTTCTTGATGGGGCGATTAATCACTTCTTTGAAACTATCAGCTGTTTTGAATATCAATTCGATATCCTCACGCGTTAGGTCTTTTATACCTATTAAATGTTCTACACTTAAATTATTCATTTGTTTCCGGTGTGTACAAAACGACTTTATCTTCTCCTTCTATTTCTTTCCATTCAACTGAAACACGCTCAGAATGAAGTGTGTCAACTGTGCTACCAACATAATCAGCTTGTATTGGTAAATCACGTTTGAATCGACGATCAACCAAGGTTAATAATTCAACCTTTTTTGGACGACCAAATGCTAAAAGCGCATCCAATCCTGAACGAATTGTTCTTCCAGTGTAAAGCACATCATCTACGAGGACAACATTTTTACCTTCAATCACAAAATCAATATTGGTTGCACTCGGGATCAACGGTTTCTCTCTTCTACGGAAATCATCACGATAAAAGGTAATATCTAAATTTCCACAAACGACCTCTTTCCCAAGAATTGCTTCCAACTGACTTTTTAAGCGTGCAACAACATTTACTCCACGCGGTTGCAGTCCAATTAAAACAGTGTTCGAGAAATCGTTATGAGATTCAATAAGTTGATAGCAAAGTCGATTAACAGTTAATTCGAAATGTCGTTTATTTAAAATGACTTGCTTTTCCATCTCAACAAAGATACGTTCTTTTCAATTTAACGATTACGAGCTGAAGATAATTTTTTGTTTTTTTTTTAACAGGGTGTTGAAAGCGGATTATTTACCATCATTGATACAGAGTTGACTATCGCTTTTTCATATCACAATCTCAAATAAACCGTTCACTCAACGAAAGAAATAGATTAGGTTTTTCTAGAAAAAATTGAGAAAAAGGGTATTAAATTAGAAGTGTAGTAGTAGAAGAAAATAATTATTTCAATTGTTTTCGTTTGTTTTTGGTTTAGGTTAGAGGCGGACTTGAAATGACCCAATCTTTCAAGTCCGTTTTTTTTGAATTTATTTTTGATTCAATAAATAGTTCACAGCATTTTCAGCATTTACAAAACCTCCTGAAATAGCCAATTGGTTCATTTTTGCTTTCTTTTTTGTTCCAGGAATTACCACTTTCTTTTTGTAGGGTGAAGTTGTTTTCATCAACACATCGCGCACTTGCTCAGCCGTTAATTCAGGGAAATAACCACGAATCATTGCTGCAACACCTGCAGTTGCAGGACACGCCATACTTGTGCCGGATGCATCCTCGTATTTTCCATTTGGAACACTAGAATAAATATCTACTCCTGGTGCAAATAAATCGACAGTTGTTGAACCGTAATTTGAAAAATCTGCAATAATTTTTTTCTTGTTCGTTTCGCTTGAACTTGCCCCTACCTCAATCCAGTTTGTTGCAACAGAGCCATCAGTTAAACGACGTGTCGGGTAAGAATCTTCAAGATCTTTGTTTTTTGCATCATTTCCGGCAGCGTGAACAAACAAAACATCTTTGCTTTTTGCGTATAAAATTGCTGCATCAATTGCTCCTTGATTTGGTGTATAATATTTACCAAATGACATGTTGATTACTTTCGCACCATTATCAACTGCATAATAAATAGCATTTGCAACATCTTTATCGCGTTCGTCACCGTTTGGTACTGCACGCAATACCATAATTTTTGCATTGGCTGCTATACCTTCAACACCCATACCATTACCACGCTTTCCGGCAATCGTTCCTGAAACGTGTGTTCCATGCATTGCATCTGGCCCTTCATAACGATTACATCCATAAGATCGATTTGTGTAATCGTTTGGATCATCGCCAACAACAGCTGCGCGGACACTATCGGCATCTATTAAGTTGAATTTGATTAAACCACCGATTTGATCTGCGCCAGCTTTAACCTGACTTTCAAGTTCATCAGCTGGATACATCATCAAAATCATGCCCATACGCTTTTTCATCTTACCATCCATTTCATCAGTCGCAACAAATGCTTTGTTCGTTTTCTTAGAGAATTCGCCCTTAGAAGCAGCTTTGACTTTTTGAATGTATTCATTCAACATCTTGATACCAGCATATTGTTGTTCCAAGGTTCCTTGTTCTTTTTTGAAATCCTTTTTCACTTGAACAAAGGCCTTGTATTTTGCAACATCATCACCTGTTAAAAGAGTTGTATCTTTTCCTTCAAAGTATTTTTTTCCGGCGTGATACATGCGCGCAATTTCCATCGCTTCATGATCAATATCTTCTGTTACTCCGCCCAAAAATGACCAACCGTGAACATCATCAATGTAGCCATTTTTGTCATCATCAATTCCATTTCCTGGAATCTCGTCTTCATTGACCCAAATCACATCTTTTAAATCTTCATGATCTACTTCTACTCCACTATCAATTACAGCCACAATTACTTGCTGTGGTTGTTTGTCTTTCAATAATTCATATGCATTGTCAACTGCTGCGCCAAACATTTTATCCTCTTTTGGACTGTTCAAGTACCAGTTGATTGGTGCTTTTTGCGCCATTGTCATTTGTGCTGTCAAAACAAGCACTGGAATCAAAATTCTCTTCATCGTTACTTTTCTAAATTCTATATTTTTTAGTCTTGGGTGGCTTTATTCTAATTCCCTCCTTTTTTCTTCACTTGATACCCTTCTTTAGTTAGCATATCAAACAATTTATCTCTGAAGTTTCCTTGAATAAGGATTTCATTGTCTTTTGCTGACCCACCAACACCGCATTTGCTTTTAAGTAATTTCCCAAGTTCTTTTAAATCATCGTCTGATCCAACAAAGCCTTCAACAAGCGTAACTTCTTTACCGCCACGTTGCTTACGATCGATTGAAACATATAATTTCTGTTGATTTTTCGGAAGTGTTTCAATCATTTCCTCCTCGTCAAATTCGTAGTTAAAATTTGGATTGGTTGAATAAACGACATTCAATTTTTCCTTTTTCTTCGCCATCAGTTTTGTTCTATTAATGTTGCTCTCAAATCGTCAGTTATCAGACCAGTCGGGAATTTCTTCAATGCAGTACGAATTCCTTTTGGTGAACGGATTTCGAAGATATAAACTTTTTTATTCTTGGCCTTAATTTCGGTGATTTCTGTTTCAGAAAAATCGTTGTTTTTTACTACAAAGCCTTCCAAATCGGGATAATTTGAGTGATATAGATTAAACTCCTCTAAAGAATAAATTGAGTAAAGAATAGATAGTCCTGCAACTTGAAAATCATTTATCCATTCTGGATTACTAAGAAGACACTTTACCTGAAAACTAGAAGGATGCGCGAAACCTATTTCTTCCAGGTGATTGATAATTACATGTTGGTTTACAAATTGACCAGCGCATTCATTGTAATGACGAATATCTAACAGGACGTTTTTACCTTTAAAATATGAAGTATCCAAATCCCTTAAACGGACTAATTTCTCTTGTCCAATGGATGTATAATGTGTATTTTTTAAAACTTGGTAGGATAAGTTTGGAATACATCCCGTACTATTGGTTTCGAGTTCGAGTTTAGAATTGTGATACAACCATAGTTCGCCATCAGCTGACAATTGCACATCTAATTCAATTCCGTCGCATCCTTCCATGGACAAAGCATATTCAAGTCCCTCTTTTGAATTATCGTGGTAAGGTGAACTGATATTTTCCAAGCCTGTTGCTGCATGACCAAGAATTTCGATTCCGTCGTATGATTTCGATTTCGAACAAGCCACAACTATTACGATTACTAAAATTAGACTAAAACGCATAACTCACACCTAAATTAGCAGTAAAACCTATGGTATTGGCCCCATTTATTTTTTCTAAATAAGTAGAAAAATAGCGTTCATTCTGCCAACCGGTTAATAGGGCCATTTTGAATTGAACTTTTCCTCCTAAACAAATATATAATCCGCCGTAAATCTCATTATATTGGTTGAGATGACTACTTGATTTATTGACCTTTAAAAGCGAATAGGAATAGCAGACTTGTGGCCCAAATTGTAGTTTGCCTACTTTCAATGAACAATATTCCATACCAACAGTAAAGCGTGGAAAAAAGCGATTCTGAAAAATAGTTCTATTCACGCCAAACTCTATAGAAGCAAATGGTTTAACAGTAGCATGATCGTATTTATAATTGAATCCAATTTGAAAATCCATGCGATTTATTCCCGCTTGAAATCCAACACGATGCAGGGTTGAATCTTGCGCAAAATGGGTTAAAGGGACAACTAAAAGTAAGAATATAAAAAATCGCACAACCAAAGATAAAGAAAGCTCAGAAATAGAAAACTAAAGCTTAGGACACTTTTTACAATGAACACCCTTTTTCTTATATTTTTTACAACACTCCTTCTTTTTCTCACAGTTACATCCGCAACAAGGAGAGAAGATTTGGGGCACAATTTGCTGAACAATTATTTGCTGCTTCATTCTTATTTAGAATAATTCCAAACAAAAGTAAGAAGGAAATTTTACAATTCGTAACATTTTGAAATAATTCTACGTAATTCTACTTAACAAGCTCCGCTAGCTTCTATGTAGTTTTCTAACGAATAGCGTAATAGTCTGTTTTGTTTTAAAAAAGCCGCTTTACTTTGTCTCATAAAACAAAGCGTTATGAAAAAAATTTATTTCTTATTATCAGTTTCTTTGATAGTTTTAACAGGGTCGTTAAATGCTCAATCTAATCAAACAGCGTTTGCTTATGCGAATGAAACATTAATGGACAATGAAGATGAAAAACATCCTGCAACTTTGAACATGTTAATTAATGAGTTAGAAAACACATTTGAAGTTACAATGGCATTCGAGGATGACGGGATTTTATTGATTCTTTCAACAAATGGTTCAAACAACCCTTATTCCGTTACTTTGAAAGATTCTAATGGAAAATTGATTTTGGATGGAAATTTAGATCCAAATATGACCCAAAGAGTTGTATTGAATGATTTAACTGTTGGCAGCTATTTACTGAGAGTTTCTGATATGAGCAGTTTAAAAACAACTGTTTATAAAGTCCTTACGCATTAAAACAATATGTTTTGAATTTCGCGAAAGGTATTTGCATGTGCTTCAATTATTGTTTTGATGTCCTGTGAATAACCACCGCCCATAGTGCAAACGATAGGAACCTTCAATTGATTAACGGTACGAAAGACGATTTTATCGCGTTCTTTACAACCATGCAAAGACATTCCTAGACGACCTAATTTATCAGATGCCAGAACGTCAACACCACATTGATAAAAAATGAAATCTGGTATAAATTGTTTCATCACCTCATCTATGGACCGATTCAATTGATACAGAAATTCATTATCTGAAGTATGATCTTCTAACTCAACATCCAAATCTGATTGTTCTTTGTGCAGCGGATAATTATTTTTTCCGTGCATACTGAATGTAAAAACGGCAGGGTTGTCTTTAAAAATTTCGGCTGTTCCATTCCCTTGATGAACATCCAAATCAATTATCAATATGTTTTTCGCTTTTCCTTCTTGTAGGAGCCAATTTGCAGCAATTGCTTGATCATTCAACAGACAAAACCCTTCACCTCGGTTTGTGAAAGCGTGATGCGTTCCACCTGCAATGTTCATTGCAGCATTTGTATTCAAAGCCAATTCAGCACACAAGCGCGTTCCTTCCATTATCGTTTTTTCGCGATCAATTAAACTCAAAGAATGATGAAATCCAGTAATTCGCTCTTCTTTTGATGTAAGCTTTAAATTACACAGTTTTGAATAGTATGAGGCGCTATGTACGGATACTATTTCTGGATCAGCAATGCTTGTTGGTTCTACCAAATTTGTGCCCTCTATAGTGCCTTCGTGCAATAACTGCTTTGGAAGCAAATCATATTTCTCCATCGGAAAGCGATGATTTTGGGGTAAAGGATGAACGTAATTTGGATGAAAAGCAACTTTTAGCATACTTCAAGAACACGCAGAGAATTAAATTGTTTCAACTTGCGAACCAAACATTCATTGAAAATCAAATACGGTTTATTTGAGCATCGATACTAAACAAAGCTGTTCCATTAGCGAAACGCACTAGATGATAGGATAATTGATTTTCAGATTTTATGCGCATTGTAAGAAACCCAAGTCCAGCGCCACCTTTTCTAGAACTATCACCATGGGTTAAAGTGGAAGTATACAATTCTTTTAGCTCTGCGGCATTCATTCCATTTATTTTGGCCATGAATCTTTCAATCTGATCAATACCATCTTGTTGGATTAAATTTCCAAAACCCAATTTATAATGGCTTGGATTCTTTACCAGAATCATAAAAGCTTGTTGTTTTCCATCCTCACTGAGCTCCCCATGTAAACGTATATTTTGGAGTCCTTCTATCAAAATAGAAAAAACGCGCTTAACCACATTCTTTTGATCACCAGCATGTATCATTTGTTCTTCGATGCTCGACGCTATGCTATTGATTAAATCTTGAGAAAATTCTCCGAAATGATTCACCATTACAGCTTTCTTATTATGAGAAGAAAACTTTTCTAAAAGATTTAAAAAACCATTTCTTACCTCAGAAGATAGGACGTTATCTTTGGATTCAATCATTCGAACTTAGGAATACATAAACGAAATCAATTTACTATTTCTATCGCAATATATGAATAAATCCATGATATTTTTTTCCTTCCTGCGTTACTAAACTATACGTATAAACTCCATCTTTTAAAAGTTGACCGGATGCATCTTTTCCTCCCCAATCATTTAAATAATTATCAGAAGTAAAGACAACCTCTCCCCAACGATTCAAAATAATTACTTGTGTATTTGGTTTTAGTCCAGCAATTTCAAAATTATCATTTACATTATCATTATTTGCTGTAATGACATTTGGAATATCAAGTTCATCATACACGACCACAATTTGCGTCGAAGTACCAATACAACCATTCATATCCTGTTCCGTTAATGTAACAAGGTAAGAACCAGCAACTGTAAACACATGCGTAATATCTGTTGTTGTTAAATTTTGACCTTCAACGGTCCAAATGGGATTCGTTAGTCCAGTTCCAATGGATGTGTTTGTAAACACCACAGGTTCACCAATGTTCGGTTCAGTTGGACTCCATACAAAATCAATTGAAGGACCGGCCGGAGCAATTAACACCATAGCTGTTGCTATGGTTTGACAACCATTGATATCCGTAACAGTTAATGCGTATGAACCAGCTGTCAAATTTGTTATATCCAAGGTCGTTTGAGTTGTTCCTGCCCAAGAATAGGTGAATGGATTCTCTCCTGTAACTGTAACTCCTGAAATTGAGCCATTTACCGTGCATGTTGGTTGCACAACAAGTGCTGTATTCAAATTAATATTAGGCCCACCAACTTCATTGATGCTTACCGTTTCGGAATCTGTGCATCCAGCTGCATCTGTTACCGTCAAGGTATAGGTACCACTTACCAAATTCGACAAGTTTGCTGATAATGTTGGAGGTGTTGTGTTCCACGAATATGAATAACCCGGAGAACCACCGTTTACCATAATTCCAGAAATTGCACCATTATTATTGCCACATGTTGCATTTTGAACAACAAGCGCAGTTGAATTGACATTAGGTCCTGGAGTAAATCCAACTGAATACGGTCCAGCATTTGCTAAACACCCATTACCATCAGTTACCGTTAAAGAGTAAGAACCTGCCGCCAAATTTGATGCATTCAAGGAACTTCCTCCGCTATTTGTCCAAGCATAGGTTAAACTTACACCTGTTGCTGTTATTCCAGTAACAGAACCCAAAGTTCCGTTACATAATTGATTCTGAATAGTAACATTCGCAGTGTTTACTGAAGGACCACCCGTATTTAAAATCGTATATGGTCCTGCCGTTGTAGCGCATCCATTGCCATCCGTTACTGTTAATGAATAAGATCCTGCAGATAAATTTGAAAGTGATAAAGTTGTTTGTGTAGTGTTCGTCCAAGCATAGGCAAATGTTGGCGTTCCACCATTAATTACTAATCCTGATATAGAACCATTTCCTAAACTACAGTTTTCATTGATGACTGAAACTGAAGCGGTATTCACTGTAGGACCCGGAACTGCCACTAAAGCATAAGGCCCGGCACTTGCAGTACAACCATTTCCATTGGTAACCGTTAGCGTATAGTTTCCAGCAGCTAACGATGATGCATTTATTGCACTTCCACCGCTTGATGTCCATGCATAAGTTAAACTTGTTCCTGTTGCAGTGATTCCCGTAATTGATCCATTGTTATTTCCACAAGTCGGATTTTGCACAATAACTGCTGTTGAATTGACATTGGGTCCAGCGATAAAACTTACCACATGAGGACCCGAAGTTGCAGTGCATCCATTTCCATCTGTTACGGTTAATGTATATGCACCCGCTAACAAACCAGTAGCATTCAAGGCAGAACCGCCGCTATTTGACCATGCATATGTTAAACCAGTTCCTGTTACTGTAATCCCAGTAACAGAACCAAGCGTTCCATTGCAATTTTGATTCGTAATGACCACAGCTGTTGCGTTGATAATTGGACCCGATGTTCCAACCAATGTATGTGGCCCTGAAGCTGCAGTACAACCATTCGCATCAGTTACTGTTAAGTTGTATGTTCCTGACGGAATATTGGAGTAATTCATTCCTGGCGTTGCTGTACCATTCCAACTGTAAGTATAAGTTGGTGTTCCTCCACTAACTGTTAAACCTGTAATTGAACCAGCTCCTGAACAAGTTGGATTTGTTAAAATAGCCGTACCCACAATTGTCGGTTGAGTATTTACAGTTACAACCACTGGAACTCTAAATGAACCAGGACAAACGCCAACATAATAAGTAGTTGTGGTTGTAGGTGCAATAGCCGGCGTAAATGTTGTCCCAGTAGCTATTGAAGAACCTCCAAACTGAGTTGTATACCAAGACAAAACTCCAGGCAAAGCTCCAGTTGTATTTGCTGTAAGTGTTACAGTTGAACCAGAACAGATTGTTTGGTTAGCAGCAGTAATGTTATAGCTTGTGATGAGATTATCAGAAATTCCTGAAGCACCATTTGTTGCGCCATTTGCAATAAACTCAGTCAAGTGGGATGAATTTGTAGTTCCATTTGCTCCTCCTGTAACTGTTTGAACAGGTGAACCAGAAACGTAAGCAATACCACCACCGGCTCCTCCGCCGCCAGGACCACTGGCTTCGGAAGTTATAAATGCGTTTAAAAGCGTAATATTCTGGTTACCACCAGCGCCACCATTTGCATTAATTGTGATTGTAGCAGGTATTGCACTACTATTTTTAACGATAACCATTCCTCCGGCACCGCCGCCGCCAGCTCCATCATGTCCTCTTTTATTTGCACTAGTAGGATTAAAAGAAGGCATTAGTCCTGTTGGATTAGAATTTAAACCTACAGCACCATTGGCTTCAATAGTACCTGTACCAGTAATGTTTCCATACGCCTGAATAAATACAATTCCCCCTCCAGCACCACCGGATCCTCCTTGATTATTATCTTGATCACCGGCACCACCACCACCGCCCATAAACATGCGGGTAGCATCATATACGAGTGGATGCCCACCTAAACCACCACTTTCTTTTCGGCCATCGGCTGTTCCCGAACACCAAGCTGAATTATTTGGAGGAACTGCAAATGCATCTTGATTTGAATTAGATTGCGAATGGCCACCTCTACCGCCTCCAGAACTTGAAGAAGTTGCAAAACCAGCTAACTCAATATTCCAATATCCAGCTGCATAAGCTGTTGACGGAACCCCTTTTCCTGTATAGGATCCAGTTCCGATATTTGAACCACCACCACCACCAGCGTTCTTATACCCGCCACCACCGCCGCCATTGGCTGGTGAACCTGTAGCATAACCAGAATAAAGCGCAAAATATTCGGTTTCATAACCACCAATACCTTCTCCTTTACGTCCGCCCTCTTCACCACGTGCAGATCCAATTTGTGTCCCACCGTTACCTGGGCCATTGGTGTGTGCTGAACAATTTATTGGAATAGGACTTGATGATTGAATTGCCGGCGTAATAGGTGTAACTAATGCAGCTACCGTGCTAGTAGTAACACCACCTCGAAATCCTTTCCCAGAAGTTTCAATTTTTGCTGTGCCATTTAAATTCAGATCCCCGTTTACTTCAATTGCAACAACTCCACCAGTAACGCCATTCCATGCTGGTGAGGTAATTGAGTTTGCTGTACTAACGGTTAAATTATTGAATCTAGGTACTCTAATTATTTGTGTATGGCCAGCAGCTGAATACGAATTTTGAAGAGGACAACTTAAATTTATTGTATTAGCGCCAGTTACACTGAGCACTTCGACTAATTCATGTTTTCCAGCATTGTTGTAATTCGTAATTTTACCCCATTCCGCTACCTTGGCGTTTGACTGAGTCCAAATAGGATCCCATATGTATGCTGCAGGTCTTGTATAAGTCGTATTAGAAATATCTATATCCATCGATGCTCCTTGCATCTGAACAATCAGAATTAAATCCCCAGCAGTTAAATTCCCAGTAAACTGTTCACCTGAGAGCGCATTGCTTGTTACGCTGAGACTTGTTGCGCCTGCATTTGCATTTAATGTCAAGTCCGTATAAGTATTGACTATATCATTCGATGTTGTTACAGTATAATTAAGATCTTTGCCTCGCTGAGCAACAGCGATAATTGGAGAGAAAGCAAGAAATCCTAGCAATAGCCGAGCTAGTTTGAGGTTCATAGTTTTATCGATTCATCGTTCTAAAGAAGACGAAAATAATCATAAAAAGGTTGGCTTCACTTGTATTTTACAACAATTTCATCGACAATTCGGGCCACTGCAGGACAAATTTCTGTGTTTTTTTCAGTAAGTGGTAAAATTTGGAACATATTTTTGCGATCGGTATGTGGGTATTCACGGCAGGCCAATGGTCGATATTCATAGATATCACATTTATTATCAGGCCCTAAAAATGAACAAGGAGACTGTTGAAGAACGTAATCATTTTCTTCATCCATTCTTAAATACTGCTGAATGAAGTTTTGCTCTTTCATTCTCAAATATTTCGCAATACGTTTAATATCAACATCTCTAAAAATTGGGCTTGTCGTTTTACAGCAGTTTGCGCATGAAAGGCAATCGATTTTTTGAAAGGTCTTTTCGTGGAGAGTATGAAATGTAGTATCCAGCTCTTTAGGTTTCTTTTGTTTCAGTTTGAGAAATGTTTTTTTAATCACTTCTTTTTCTACTAAAGATTTTTCGATTGATTGTTTATATTCTGCTTTCAACTTAAAACGATTAATGCTAAATGAATTGGCTTAAATTTATGTATTTACTTGCGAATTTAATGAAAACATGGCCAACTATTACCTAATTGATGTTGGAGATACACCAATCGGATATACCGCAGCAATGCGCTGTTGGTTATTTTGTGTCACCCGTCATACGAACAGCAGAATTTATGATTAAATGAAACTTGCCGATTGAAGTGTTATTCGAATAAATTCACTTTGAAATCAAAGATGTTTAAGGATAAATTTGCTTGTAACGCCATGGATACGAAGGTGTTACGCTCCTGTCGAACGATAATGAATTCCGCCAGAAAATTGACATAAAAAAAGGAGGAAAATAAATCCCTCCTTGATTTTTGATTAATTAATTCAATTTTAAATAACTTCAAGTACAATAAGTAATGCGTATATTACTGAAACAAGCGCACAAATCCAGCCCAAGCCCCCTAATAACCAGAATCCAACTCCATAACCGACAAGCGCAAGAATTAAATCAATCCAGAAGCGTTGCGACGATCCTTCAAATAAGAAAACTGCAAGCGGTGGAATCAATAGCGCTAAAATCACTAATAGAATTAATTCTACATCGCCTGCTGGTGCATTTGAACGATGCTGTTTCGTAGTGTTTTTAGTTGAAAGTTGTTTTTCTACAACACGTACTTCAGCCGTTTTTTCTTTGTCAATTGTTGTGATCGCAATTGTTCCAGTTGATTCATCAGTTGAAATAGCATCGGAAACGATAGAATTTTCCAATTCCATTGTTGACCCTTCTATTTCTTCACCAAACATTTCTTGGGTTTCGTTTGAGTTTTCTGAAACGGCAGTTGCTGATGTAATGTATTTTTTTGATTTAAGCTCTTCCGTTTTAAAAATGTCTAATTCTTCATTTTTATTTTTTGCAGATGCTCCATTCAGATCTCCGTTATTCTTGAAATATATACCTTTTGTGTATTTTCTTTTTTGAAGAAATGTTCCTCCAGTTACTTCGTTTGAACTTGCACATGATCCTAAAATCAAGGTTACAATCAACGACAAGCTAAGCATTAATCTAATTTTCATATTTGTTATTGTTAGGTGGTTACAAATTATTTGCCTTTCAGCTCCATTGCTTTCAAGGTATTAATCATTAAAGAGGCAATTGTCATTGGACCGACACCTCCCGGTACAGGTGTAATGTACGAACATTTTTCCGCAACTTCGTCAAATTTTACATCTCCTTTCAAACGCCATCCTCTTGCTCTTGTTGAATCTTCAACGCGTGTTGTTCCAACATCGATTATTACAGCTCCCTCTTTTACCATTTCGGCCGTAACAAAATCTGGTTGCCCGATTGCAGCGATTAATATATCAGCTGTTTGACAGATTTCTTTAATGTTTTGAGTGCGGCTATGAGCTAAGGTTACCGTGCAATTACCTGGGTTTGAATTACGTCCAAGCATAATACTTAAAGGTGTTCCTACAATATTACTACGGCCAATAATGACACAATTCTTTCCTTCTGTAACAATGTTATTACGCTTCAATAACTCAACAATTCCGGCAGGAGTTGCAGGAAGAAAGCCTGGTAAATTCAAAACCATATTTCCCAAATTAACTGGATGAAAACCATCAACATCTTTTTTAGGATCGATTGCTTGGGTGATTTTTAACTCATCAATGTGCGCAGGCAAAGGCAATTGAACAATAAACCCATCAATGCTTTTGTCTTCATTTAATGATTTTACTTTTGCTAACAGAATTTCTTCTGGCACAGAATCATCGTAGCGTATCAAGGTGCTTTCAAAACCAATTTGGTCGCAGGCTTTAACTTTAGCACCAACATATGTCAATGACCCACCATCGTTTCCTACCAAAATAGCAGCTAGATGAGGAATTTTTTTTCCTGCTTTTTTACGTTCTTGCACAGCCAACGCAAGTTCTTTGCGAATTTGCTCTGCTGTTTCTCTCCCATCTAATAACTGCATCCTTCCATTTTTATGCAAAGATACGTCTCATAAGAATATATTAAAAGTAACTTTTGAAAAAATAATTAACTTTAAACCATAATAATTTACGTTATGAAAATGTACTTGGTTTTGGCCGTTTTAGGAATTAATCTTTCTGTTTTTGCTCAACAGAAAACGATTGAAGGTTATGAATTAGGAATCGATGGATTTGTATCAGCATCGAATCAAGGTGGTGCTTTTGGTTTGGGTCCTAAATTCGGATTTCGTTTGAATGACAATTTAATTCTTGGACCATCATTTCGCTGGCAAAGAACATGGAATAGCGCCTTTTCTCAAACTTTTAATTATTCAATTTGGGGTGGGGGTGCTTTTTTACATGCTCGTTACAAGAATGTAGTATTTGGAGGATTTGAGATCGAGATGCTTAAAAGTCCTGTCAGCTACACTGCAATTGCCCCGCCAACAAATTGGATTCCAACTGTCTTTATTTGTGGTGGATTCTCGAAAGAATGGAATCATATTGTCCGTTTAAATGCTGGTTTGTATTATGATGTTGTAAACCATGTTAATAGTCCTTTTAGAACAGCTTATTTTATGACTATAAAGAATGCTCAATCGGGTGCCATTCAAAAATATGTTCCCTTGATTTATCGTATTTCATTCTTTTTCCCCTTGGATAGACCCGATAGAAAGAAAGGGAATTCAACAGAAGAGATTGTTCCAGAAGAAGAAACGTATTAAAATTAAAAAAGCGTCAGCTGTAACTGACGCTTTTTTAATCACTTGTCATTAAGAAATTAAAATCCTTGACCTTGAGGCATTGCCGCTTGAGGCTTCACGAAAACACCATTCGGAGCATAATCAACTAAATCGATAATGAATACCAATGTTTCAAATGGCTGAATATCCATGCGTTGCGTTTGTGGATTGTACATTCCTTCCGCACCGTATGCTAATTTCCAAGGAACGTATAATTTATATTTACCCCCTTTTTTCATTTTCGGCAAAGCAAAAGTCCATCCAGGAATTACTCCACCTTTCAGTTGAAGTGCTACACTTTCTGTTGAACCAGTCATTTTTTTCATTTCGTATGAACTTTGCATTGTGTCTCCCATGGCGTTCATCAAAATATATTCAATTTTAACGTCATCAGTTGGTGTCGGACTACCGCCCTTTCCATCTTTCAAGACCTCTATAACAATGTCGTTATTAAACACCATTGCTCCTTTTAGTTTTTTAGCATCTGAAATCAATTTATCACCACTTTCCTTGGTTAAATCTCCGATGAACTTTTGAACAATTTCTTGTTTTTCTTTGTCGGAAATCAAGGTGTCTTTTTTTAATAAACCATGTCGAAAACCAATCACAGCCATTTTCATATCGATGTGACTTTTACCATTCATTTTAACTAGGTCGCGGTAAAATGTGTATCCCGTCAATCGCCCTAAACATTCAGCTCCTTCTTTTGCATAGGCTTCGTTGAAATCTTGGAAATTTGGACCAAACAACTTTTTCAACGATTCTTCACATCCATCAGGATTTGATTCACTTAAGTTTTCTGAAAATCCTTTTGCCACCAATTCCATATCGAGGCGTGCAATATTAGGATCAGGGGTACCAACGATTGTTTTTGCATTCATTGCTCCTAACACATATGAAAGACGATCTTTATCAGTTTTTAATTCAACAACTTCGCCATCATCTTTGGCTGCATCATCTCCACAGCTTACGAAAAGCAAAGGAATGAAAAATAAGAAAAGTAACTTTTTCATTAAGCTATTTCTAAAAGTTCAACATCAAAAATCAATGCACTATATGGTTTAATTGGTCCACCTGGATGTGGATTTGCACCATACGCTAGTTCTTGAGGAATGTATAAACGGAATTTTGCACCTTGGTTCATTAATTGCAATGCTTCAGTCCAACCCGGAATCACTTGATGAACACCAAATGTTGCAGGTTGACCGCGCATCACTGAACTGTCAAATACTGTTCCATCGATTAAGGTACCGTGATAATGAACAGTTACTGAATCAGTCGCTGCTGGTTTGTTTCCATTTCCCTCAGTAAGAATTTCATATTGTAAACCTGTTGCAGTAATGTGAATACCTTCTTTTGTTTTGTTCTCATTTAAAAATGCTTCGCCCGCTTCTTTATTTTGGCCAAATTTTGCTTCACCTGCAGTTTGTAAATAGTTTTGTATAATTGTATTTGCCATTTCTGGAGTATAAAGGGGTTCTTTTCCAGCAAAAGCATCAGCAATCGCTTCAGCTAAAATTTCTGGTGAAACACCATCTAAATCTTGTTGCATCAAACTTCCAGCAATGCTCATTCCAACGCAGTAACTTACTGCTTTAATATCTTCTGTCATTCTTTTTTATTTTGTTACAAAAATAGGTAGAAAAGTCGAAAGATGAACTTACTAAAAAGGAAAAGTCGGACCGTTTTCACTACCCGACTCAACAATTACAAACATTCTAACTATTGTTTTGTAAAATCTAAATTGTATGTTAATCCTATTTGAAGTGTATGATTGCGTTCAGACTTAACTCCATCCGTTTTCACAATGTATTGATTGAGATAACCCAATTGAACATTCACATTTTTATTGAACCGCCATCCAATGGCTCCATATAAACGATTTTGATCCAAGATATTTTTTCCGATCCCTTTTCCGAATCCAAAAAATGGTTCATCGTATACTGCTAAGAACAAGGTGTTGTCCTTTAATTCTTTTCTCGAAATAGGAACCGTTGCTAAAAAACGATAGCGCACCCGTTGTCGAAATAAAAAACCATCCTGATCAAATGAACCATCTGTATTTTTAACCCAATTTTCAATGAAACGTTGCTCTAATCGGTAGCGGTGTTGAACATCAACTCGACCAATTTTGTTTTTCATGACATACTGTTGCCAAATGCGGTGTTCATTGTTGTTGTGTGCAATTGGTTGATCTCCATATTGATATGATCGAATCCATCCATAACCTAGGGTCATTTGCGTATTTTGTTTCGTGTAATAATCTATTCCAAGACGCAAAAGTGATTGTTGCCAATCATTGAAACCATCAGCACGTCGCCACTGGTATTCTGTATGAATACCCCAACGCTCAGCGATTTTATGATTCCCTGTATACATAATCCACCCATGTGTTTGCGGAGAAATGATTTTTTGGGAAGAGCAGGTTATACTTATAAAAAGCACCATTCCCGCTAACAAAAATCTTCTCATCACTTTTTTAAATTCTTGGAAAACAACTTCATTAATTCCGAGCTAAAATTAATCAATTCATTAATTTCCGTTACACTGAGCATGCGTTGTTCTTTGAAAATCAAAAGGAATTGATCATTGACCTCAATTTTATATTCGCGGTGAACTTCAAGTAACTTAATTACATCCGTTGAAAATAATTTTCGGGTTGCTTCTTCATCATCACTTGTCAAGAAATAATGGCTTTCAAAATCTGGATGATTCACAAATTTAATATCCTTTGAAACAAACAACTCCTGCAGGCTATCGAAGAAACTTAAATTGCCTAAACGGAAAAGAGGTTTATCTGTTTTGGGCATCACAAATGCTGTAAAATTAATTGCTCCCCCTTCCAATTTCAAGCGTTCGGTTGCTTCAACATCTGCAATTTGAAAATTGGGTCCCATGATTATGTTATGAGCGCGATCAATTGTCATATTAGACAAAAGCTTGAAGTTCTTATACTCGTAACCAAAAATAGAACCCGGATTGTATTGAAAACCCCATTTCGCAGCAATACTCAATAATTCTTTATCACGCTTCGAAATTTTAACTTCAAACTTACCACCTCTTTTTCTTCCGGCAGTAGGGTATTCTGAAACGGGTGTTAATTCATCCAAGGCAATTAACTCAAAGGATTTATTTTCACGTTTCCAATCTTCTTGAATTCCTTCTAAATGATGCATTACGTTATGATCAACCAAGTTTACACCAGAAAAATCGAGGTTCAATTTTCCACCTTCATAAAATGAAGCGATTTTCTTTTTTAACCCTAGGTAATTCGTAAATGACAATCCACCTTTGAGGTATAATGTTGTTCCCTCTTCAGTATACCGAACCTTAAATAGGTTCGCAATTGGTAGACCTTTCGCAACAACAAAAATCATATTCGCCATAATACCAACACCAATTCCAATTAATAAATCTGTTGCCAAAACAACAAAACAGGTTATAACAAAAACGAAAAACTGAATGCTACTCACTTCCCACATATGTTTGAACATTTTCGGGGAAGCAAGACGAAAACCTGTAAAAATCAACATTCCAGCCAAAGCCGATAATGGAATCATTTCGATAATTGGTTTCAATAATAAAATAAATACGAGTAAAAACATCCCGTGAAAAAAGTTAGACCATTGTGTTTTCGCACCATAACCAATATTAGCAGAACTGCGTACAATTTCAGAAATCATAGGTAAAGCACCGATCGCTCCGGCAACCATTGTTCCTCCTCCCAATCCAATTAAGTCTTGATTGAAGTTTGATTTCCGTTTTTTAGGATCCAATTGATCAACCGCCAAGGCACTCAAAATACTTTCAATCGCCGAAACCAATGCAACTGTAACGACTGCAATCCAAAATGCGGATGTGGCAATTTTACCAAAATCAGGTGCTACTATACTTTTCGATAAATCATTAGGTAAATCAACAAAAGTGTTTCTATGGAGGTGAAAAAATTCAGCAGTTGGAACAGCTACCAATAAAACAATTAGTGGAGCTGGAATCTTACGCATAAATTTCGATTTCATTTTCGAATGCGTAAAGAGAATTACGAAACTTAATGCTGAAATCACTCCTTCATGCCAATCCATGTTTTTAAATGCCGCTGGTATTTGCATAACAATTTCATAAAATTCTTTTCCGCTTGCTTTTACACCCAATGCTGGGAATAATTGTTTCACAATAATGATGATTCCAATGGCAGCTAACATTCCGTGAACTACAGCGGTTGGGAAGAAATCGCCCAATTTTCCAACTTTTAAAAACCCGAAAGCAGCGATGATTGCACCTGCAATAATAAAAGCAGCAAGTGCAAAAGGCAAACCACCTGGATTGCTTTCGGTCCAAACACCCCCAAGACTTTCAATCGCGCCAAGATTTACAACAATTAATCCGGCTGCTGGACCAGCAATTGTCAAATAAGAGCCATTGATGCGAGAGACGAACAGTCCACCAACAATTGCTGCGAAAATACCAGCTATTGGAGGGAAACCTGAAGCAATTGCGATCCCCAAGCAGAGCGGTAAAGCGATCAAGGACACGCTGAAACCAGAAAGCAAATCTTCTTTCCAGTGATTTCTTAGGTGATTAACACCTGATTTTATAGAAATTGTTCTCATTTTTTTAGTTTTTAAGAAGAGCGTTTTGCTACTTCGTGATACGTTTTAACATGCGGTCCAAGGAAAATTCGCGCATAAATGCGAATTGCTGCAAGACCATTAATGATTAAGCTCATTGCAATGAAAAAGGCCAAAAGGACTTGATTTTCTTTTATGTGTGAAAAGATTAAATCTTCACCGATAAATGTTGGAGCAATAGGAAATCCAGCAATTCCCAAGCATGCTAATAAAAACAGCAATGCCATTTTTGGATGTTCATATGCATGACCATAAAATTTATCCAAACTTATCCAGTTTTCTAAACTGCGCATGCGCTGAATAACCAAATAGACCACTAAACCAGAAACCAAGACTCCACCTAAATACCAAATATGGTGTGAAAAGGCGAAATCCTCATTAAATGAAATTGCCAATGCAATAGCAAAGTGATTTGTAATGATTAAACTCCAACTTAATCGCACACTAGCCCTTTCCGTAAAGGCTTTTATCACCAACAGTAGACCGAAAAAGGCAAAGATTACGGGTAGGTAATCTTTCCATTGAGATGAAATAAGCTGATGATTCATAGCTAAAAATAATCCAAGTGCGAAAATAACTCCAAAGAAAATATAAATGTTCTTAAAAGTTAAAAATCCCCAAGTTGAGACTATTTTTTTTAAAGGATTCCACATTCTTCGGTACATCCATCGATCCAAATTCCATTCTTTCAAACTCAAAATATACAAGGAATACTCAAAACGTTTTGGCCATGAATCTTCAATTGTCTTTGTACGTGGAACATAGTTGTAGAACTGTCCACGAATCTTGTAACTCACAACTGATGGAGAAACCAATAGCTGGTATGTTCTCAAGAAGGCATTTCCAGCAACATGCACCAAAGCAACTGACTCCAATCCTAAGGCAATTTCAATAAAAATTAATCCAATTTGAGAAATGGAGGAATACGCAATTTGACTTTTTACAGATGATTGAACACGAGCTGTGAATGTTGTAAGAATAATTAAAGACTTTTTACTTGGCTTGAAGAATAGATTTCCCTTTTCAAACGCTATTATTTTAGTTCTTAGCTTCACCGTTTATGAATAAGATGCTCCAAATGTTCTAAATTTGTGTCCGTTACACCAAGTATTTTACATTTATCTTTTTTTCACCTTAATTTGAAGCAAACTACCATGGCCAAAATTAAATTTAGTAAACTCCTCATTCCTATTGCTTTAACTGTACTAATTGGTTATTTTTCTTACACCTATTTTTTAAATGATATTATTTTAAATAATTCTACGCAAACAATCCAATTCAAGGATTTTGGACTTTCAAAAGCGTGTGTTTTGAAAAAACATGAGGGGCAATCAAGTATTTCTTCACTTGAGATTGAACTTTCTGGAAAGAGCTCAGACAATTTATATTTAGTTTATGGACCTACAAAAGATCAATTATTGGAGCAAATTCAATTAAAAAAAGGAACGATTGACTTTCAAACAGCTATTCGATGGAAAACGAATAAGTGTTATTTTTTAATCATCAACGAGAAAGGTGAAAAAGTTAATTTGAATTTGGATTATCGATTTATTCATTGATATAAAGTAAGTTATTTTATATATTTAAGCCATGAAATTAGCAAATGTTGCCAACGGGTTAATCCTTGTTTTTGGGTGTGTGATTCTTCTCATTTTTGGTAAGAGTTTGCTATTTCCATTTCTCTTTGCCATGTTAATTTATTTTTTAATTCGTGCCATTCGCCGTTTAATCGATCGTTTGCCCTACATTAAAAATCATATTCCTTCATGGCTTAAAAATGCACTTGCATCGCTTATCATTTTTGCCTTATTGGGATTTACAGGACAAATGTTGCTAATCAATAGTCAGGCCTTAATTAATTCATTTAGCTTATACCAAGGAAATATCGACACGATAGTAGCCCAGATCAATCAACTGACGGGCATGAATGTGAGTCAAACTATTACGGACAAATTAAGTGATGTTGAAATTGCCAAAATGATTAATCCTATTTTGAACTCAATCACAGGAATCATGGGAAACATCATGATGGTCTTGTTCTATTTGATTTTCTTATTTATTGAAGAATCGAATTTCAAAATGAAGATGCATTTGATTTTTTCGAATCCCGAGAAATACACTGAAATAAAAGTTTTAATAGGAAATATTGAACATTCAATAACACATTACATTGGTTTAAAAACCTTAATTAGTTTTATTTCAGCGACTGTTTGTTTTATTACCTTATTTGCGTTTGGCGTTAATTCTCCTTTGTTTTGGGCGTCGCTAATTTTCATCATGAATTTTATACCTGTAATAGGTGCATTGTTGGCCGTTATACTTCCATCTTTATTTGGCTTGATTCAATTCGGAGAAATGACATCTGCATTGTTTTTATTCTTCACGTTGGGAACAGTTCAAACGCTAATATTAAACTTATTGGAACCAAAATTAATGGGTGATTCATTGAATATTAGTCCACTCGTTGCCTTGCTTGCATTGGCATTTTGGGGAGCAATTTGGGGAATCACTGGAATGATTGTCAGTGTACCGATTACGGTCATTATGATTATTCTATTAGCACATTTTGAACGTACCCGGCCAATTGCAATATTGCTATCGCATCAAGGTAAAGTTTAACTAATTTCCGATTGTGACCTCCAACAATTCAGATGCACTTCCATCGCTATCTGTAACTGCAACGACTATCGTTTGTTCTTTGCTGGATTTAAGAACTGTCAATGATTCGACTTTTATCAATAGCGTTTTATCTTTTTCCAAAAGTGTGCATACTGGGGTATAATGATGTTGTAATTGATCTGGAACAATCATTCCTATGTAACTCCCATAAACAGCACCATCGTCCACCCAATTAGATGTATTTTCAACTGAAGCAGAGAATAATATCCGTTTGTTTTCTATATCGGTAGTTGCACCAGAAAATCCAGCCTTCACTCCATTTAAACTTGGTAATTCAATTGTGTTTGCTTTTATTTTTATTGATTCTTTCTTTCCGCTAATGTAATCTACAAAGTGTTTCGTTTTCATGGAAATCAACTTGTTCTTACCGCGATTAAACAAATACAATTTATCATCTAAAATAGTTGCTGCCTCTATGTTAAAATCCCTATTATCTAATTTTGCTTTTTCCTGAATCAAGGCATAAAAATCAGATAAATCATACGTTTCCAACACACTGCCTTTAAGCGACATCAAGAGTCCCTCATTACGCTGTGGCGATTTAGATCCTGAACCGAATAGGAAGAGACATTTTTCACCTTCCCAATCAATTAGCGTCATAGCCTCGAAATCTTTCTTTTCATTTTTGGAAATTGTACGCTCTAATTGCTCCATGTTCAAACCGTTTGAAATCGCGTATTTGTTCTGAATATCATAGTCCTTGTTCATTTGAAAAATGAACGGCGAATCATCTCCAATTACCCATAAAGATTCACCAACGTTTTCAATTCCCGATGCCGAAGGTATATCTAAAAGTGTAAGTTGTTTATCAATGGAAATAGTCATGGTTGATTTTGATTCACATGCTACAGTAAATAGCAGTATACTAAGGAGCGCAAAACAATAATGGATGAATTTGTTCATATTTATTTAGAGTTCGAAAGATACATAAAATAAAAAAGACTGTACCTTACATAAAAATAAGCTCATGAAAACCTATTTGATTATCGCGTTTACGCAGTTAACCATGATAACCCATAGCCAATTAGTTCCAAAGCCCGAGTTAGAACAATTCTGGAATTCAACTATTCTTCCTATTGTTCAACTTGACAAAGAGACGATTATTTCGGAAACGAATTTCCCTTTGGAAGGTGCTTGGGGCTACATGGTGGATGATTTAAGTGAACAAGAATCGTGGACACAACCACTTTACTCAAATAACATAGAAAAAATCTACACAAAGGAAATTCGAATTGCAATAGGTGGTAAAACCATCAATGATTTAGCACATTTCACCACCGATGAAGGCCAAATAGCTTTATTATTATCGATTTTAATTGAAACATACGACAAAGAATCTGACATGACTTTTGAAACATCCTATATGTACTTCTTCAAGAAGTTTGATGGATATTGGAAGCTGTTTAAGATTGATATTGTAGGATGATTGAGAGCCGAGAGTCGAGAGTCGAGAGTCGAGAGTCGAGAATTGAGAGTCGAGAGTCGAGAATTGAGAGCCGAGAGGAACAAAAGACCGCTCACTTCGACAAACTCAGTGCAAGTCGCTGAAGGACTTGTTAGTGTTAAATCACTGATAAATTATTATAACATCTACCAGTACTTCATCCTTTGTCTTGAAGTCTGCCGAAAGCTTTCGGCATCTTAAAGTCTTAAAATCCAAAATGCTTTTCCACTTCGTCAGCTATATAACCACCAATTGCAAGCGAAGCTGTTGCAGCCGGTGAAGGAGCATTCAATACGTGGATTGATTTTCCATGGTATTCGATTCTGAAATCGTCACGTGTGTCACCATCTTGTGCTAACAGCAAAGCTCTAACTCCTGCTCTACCTGGTCTAATATCTTCCATTGTTAATGATGGTACCATGCGTTGCAAGGTTTTTAAGAACAAACGTTTTGAGAAAGCACGGCGGTATTCGTTGATTCCAAACGACATGTTCTTGAAGAACAATTTCCATGTTCCACCATAAGTCAACGCATCCCATGTATCTCTCCAAGAGAAGTCTGTTTTACCATAGCCTTCTCGTTTGAATGTAAATACAGCATTTGGTCCACATTCGATTTCACCGTCGGTCATGCGCGTAAAGTGTACACCCAAAAATGGAAAATCTGGATTCGGAACTGGATAAATCAAATTTTTGATTTTATGTTTTCCTTGCTCCGTTAACTCATAATAATCACCGCGGAATCCAACTACTTTTTCTTTTAATTTAACACCATCTTTTTTCGCTAAGCGATCAGCTTGTAATCCAGCACAGAAAATCAAATATTCAGCTCTAAATTCTTCTTTATTCGTAACAATATTAGATGTTTTATCCCCTTTTTGAATTTCTATAACTTCTTGCCCTAAGACCAATTTACTATCGGCATTAATTGCCAATGCTAATTCAACCATTTTTTCTGTTGCGCCACGAAAATCAATGATTCCTGTAACCGGAACCCAAATTCCTCCGATCGACTCAACAAAGGGTTCATGCTCTTTTACCTCTTCTGCTGAAATCATTTTAATACCTTCAATTTGATTTTCTAAACCAATTTGGAAGATTTTTTCCATGTGCGGTAATTCGGATGGGTGTGTAGCGACAACTACTTTACCACAAATATCGTGTTTGATTCCGTGTTCTTTTGCAAAAGCCACCAATTCATGGCGTCCTTGTATACAGTTGCGTGCTTTTAATGAACCTGGTTTATAGTACAAACCAGAATGAATCACTCCTGAGTTATGACCTGTTTGATGATCTGCTAATTGATTCATCTTTTCAATTAGGATAATCTTTTTCGTTGGGTACTTTTTTTGAAGTTTATAGAAGGTTGCTGCTCCAACAATTCCTCCACCAATTACTGCTATATCATAGGTCATAAGACTGTGCTTTGTTCATTAAGCTGCAAAGTTAATTAAACTTCGTTTAATGGAGAAAAGAATACTAAAAAACTCGAATCTCAGACATGTACTTTAATTAAAAAGAATTGTTTTAAATTCGTTCACCGGTAAAGTGGAATAAATAATGGCTCAGACAACAAATATTGGATTCAATCGACCTGTTTTTGAAAATTTAAACGGATTGCGTTTTGTTGGTGCCCTGGCTGTATTAATATTCCACTGCTTCACTTTACAAAGAGAAATTTGGGGCGATTTTTATCAAAACCATTGGTTTCAAATCATTTTTTCTATCGCAAACAAAGGGCATTTAGGTGTTAATCTTTTTTTTGTGTTAAGTGGTTTTTTAATAACCTACCTTTTGTTGGATGAATATCTAAAGACAGGAAGAATCAACATTTTCTATTTTCTATTGCGCCGTTTTCTGCGAATTTGGCCGGTTTATTTTTTGGTTGTACTTTTTGGTTTCTATATTTTCCCATTGTTGCCGTTTGGGATTGGAACAGTTCATGAGTTTTGGCGATTTTCCCTATTCCTTTCAAACTTCGATGAGATAATACATGGGGCAAATGACAGAATCAACTTCCTAAGTGCCACTTGGTCTGTGAGTATTGAAGAACAATTTTACCTTATTTGGGGAATTTTATTGGGCGCCATTCCATTCAAGAAAGCCTTCTTTTTCCCATTATTCTTTTTGCTGATTATCGTGAGCTCCATCTTATTTCGCTCATTCTATTGGTATGACGCGCGCATTATCTATTTTCACACCTTTTCGGTGATGTCTGATTTGGCAATCGGTGGTATGATTGGTTATCTCGCGTTTAATGGTAAAATCCAACCTTTTTTCGAAAGACTAACGAAATGGCACTTGCTCTTGTTTTATCTCTTAGCTGTAATTATACTCTTAAGAAGCAATCAATTTTTTGAGGGAGCATGGATCGCTTTTGAACGTGTTGTAATCGGCGTACTTTTTGCATGCATTATTCTTGAACAAGTGTATGCTAAAAATTCATTTTATAAAATTGATAAACTACCTTATTTCTTTGCTGCAGGTGAATTGACTTATGGTTTTTACATGTTTCATTGTGTATTAATCTATTATTGGAGTATTTTCTTTAAGAATCATGGATACACCGACAACATATATCAATTCAGTCTTTATATTTTACTGGTTTTCTCTTCCACATATGCTTTAGCTTGGTTTAGTTTAAACTACTTTGAACGTCCCATATTGAGCTTAAAGAAGTATTTTAGGTAAGGACGCGATTAATTTTTAACTCAAAGACCAGGAGAAATTTCAGATTGCAGAGATGTTTAATATTATTTTTAGTCGAACTCTTTTATAATAATTCCTTTAAGAAGTAATTTCCAAACAAAAAAGGCCGACTTGCGCCGACCTTTCTTTCAGAAATAGATAATTATCTTTTTATTAACTCTTTGGTATAAACTTGCTCTTTGGTAATGATTTTAACAATGTAATTTCCTGTTGGGAGAAAAGTCAAATCAACTTGTGCCTCGGCAAACGTTCCCGTTGCATTCATTGGTGCAGTGTGAACTGGTCTTCCCATCATGTCGTAAATCATTAAGCTGGCTTCATTTCCAACATAACCATTTACTTCAATCATCGCGATTCCATTCGTTGGATTTGGAAAAATAGCAATATCATGCGCTAATTCTTCTTCTTCTAGACCTAAACCAAAACCTACAGAGAAATTGAATCGGTGATAATTCCCCCAATCGGTTGGGAAGAATTCAATGTAACTTCCTCCCACTTTTCTCAACCTCAAAGAGCCAGCAGTTTCTCCTTCAACTTGACTCGAGTACCAGAATCCAATTCCATCACTATCCGTATCTTCAATGATTACGCTGTAGCAACCCGGTGCTAAGTCAAATGTGTCTTTGTATTGCGTATTATTCGTAAGATTTGTACGCTCGAATAAAACAGTTCCTGAAGCATCCTCTAAGCGGTAATTATTCTCAGCTGCCTTGTTGTTTGTTGTACACCAAATAAAAAATGGTCCATCTATCATTTCAGGTGCTTCGAATTTGGTTTTTAAAGAATTGTTTTGAGCATATTCATCTAAGTCAGGATAACCTTCAATTGCATACAATTGAACATTGAAGGTTTGTTCACCAGAATAATCTCTCCACCATGCCAAATCAGTCACTGGAATTTCAACCGTTTCTTTTTCTAAGAATTCCAAATTTCCTGTCCATTCATATTCTAACCAATCGCCATAAGAAATCCAACAACGTATGATACATTTTGTCAATGGCTGTGCTCCTGTATTTTGAATGATTACACGTGGATTCGAACATGAAGGATTCCACTTGCGGTAATATTCCCAATTGTTTGGATTCAAAATATCTATCACTGCCGCATCGTGTTGAAAGTTTGGCGCTGAATAGGAAATTAAATCCATCGCAACAATGTAATTTCCACTTGCTTGTCCTGGGTCATTTGTTGGGACTTGATTAATCACATAGTCAATTTTAGCAGTATCACCAGTAATAAATGGGGTAATTTCGAATTCGTTTTCACGTACTTGATCTCCTGGGCACCAACCTTCTCTTGCATACGGCCAAGTACCACCCTGGGAAATATTTGGGTTGTCACCACATTCTTCCGATTGCCAAATGTTCCAATTAAAACGAGAAATACCGTCAATTTTAATTTGATGATCATTGGGCACCCATTCACAACATGCTCCGTTTCCAACTTGTCCGTGACCTGATAAACGTGTTTTAACCTTAAACATTTCTGAACTATCCACTAAGGGAATTGCTACTTCTTGCAAATCGGTATCGTTTGCCATGTTAGAGAATTGATAAGATCTGAAATCTGACCAAATCGGCTCACGTTTGTGCACATCTCTTGGCGGAATTCCTTCTATAAATGCAAATTTCAAATCAATTAATTCTTGTGTATTATGCGCAGCTAAATCAACGGTGTCTTTTAAGTATTGCTGGTAATCTGTTATATCATAAATCCAATAAAATCCATTCGGACCTAAATCAAATTGAATTCCATACGGTGTAATGTAACGCGCAATTTCAACATCGTGAATTAGTTCGAAAGGTGGATTGTAATGAATAATTTGCTCGTTTGTAAGCGTTGTATTTCCGATAAAAGGTGTTTGAGACACAACTGATCCATTCACATCATAAACTACTTCATTTCCTGATTCAAGAACGACTTCAGCGTTAACAATTTCGAAGTGATAACCGACCGTTTGTTCTTCAAAGAGCACTGTTGGTTCTTTAACTACCTTTTCAATTTCTTCTGTTGCAACAACTGCTCCTGTAACTGCACCTTGACCTAAAGAGATTTTTGGACGCGCTATAGCTTGCTGAACACCTGCATTAGGATAATCGTCAGAAACAAACATTCCTTTTTCAGATGGCATTACCAAATAATCATTTTGCGACAAATCAGTTGCGTATTCATGGTTATCAAAATCATAATAAGCCAATAAATCTGCCCAGTTTGGATGAGATGCATCCGGTTTTTGATTCATATACGATTGAATCGTTGCTTGAGGCAAAGCTGCATCGTAGATTTGGAAATCGTCAATACGCCCTTTCCACATATAATTTTGATTCAAGTTCGAGCCTAGCACCATTCTGTGGATGTAGCCGACCGACTTGTTTTTGCCAGTTCCAGAATGCCATAAAACGCCATTTTTATAAATCAACATTTCTCCAGTACTTTGCTTTTTTACAAATGCCCAATGGTTCCATGTATTATCCATTTCTGTCGCTGTCATCAACTTATTGATGCGATCATATCCATTTCCATCTCCTGCATCGAAATACATGGTATTATCGCTCCAAGGCATGTGAATATTTACAATGCGATTGTTGTTGATGTCGAAAGCTTCTAAAATTGATGTATTTGTTCCAGCAGCGCCATTACCTTTAGACCAAAATGAAATTGTCATTTCACTTCCCATTGTGAAATCAGAAAGTTCTAACAAAGCGTGATTTGTTCCATCAAATTCTATTGCACCATTCAAAGAATTATAAAAAACAGCTGATTGATTCGATAGTGTTTCACCATCAAACGCCAATGAATTAATGGCATCTTGTGTATTTTCAAAATAAAATTCAATGATAATATTATCTGTTCCATTCCACGCAAATGGCTGGTAAAAAAGTAAATTATTTTGTCCAAGTACTAACTCTGCTTGACTGCCATTCGACCAATGTGCGGCATCATATACTTCTGTAAAACCGGTTTTTTGAAATGCCGTTAGCGTCGCATCTGTTGTTGCTTTTAATGAAATTGTTGGGTATTTTAATTCTCCATTTAAAGTTAATGCGTTCAAATACAAACTCAATGATTGAATATCACCCGCTGTAATACCTGCTGCTGCTAATTCAGCTGAAGTTAAGATCATTTGAAAACGACCACCGTTGTTCGAAAGATCAAACGGAAAAGGTGTAACGGTATTTGCAATATTGACATCATTTCCAATTACAGAAGCACCAGAACGATTATGCTCTACACGCACATACGAATCCGTTTGTGAATAAGGTAATGCGTTATATTGAATTGTTGTAGGTGAAGTCAAATTTGCTGTGTAGCGATTACCATTTACTTGTACCGAATCGTAAACACCCGTGTGATCAAAAACGCGCGTATAAGTTAAGTAATCCCACTCTCCACAGTTATATTGATCCCAGGTTGTTAATGGACTGCATTTCAATTTGTAATACATTAGAACTTTCTCAAAGCGTTTTTCATTTAATTCTTGAGGAAAAGGAAAATCTGCACGACGCGTTGTGATTGAATCAAAGGTGAAGGTTTGCACCCACGTGGTGTCCTGTGCAACTAGTTTTCCAAAAGGAAGCAAAGCACAAACTAACAGTAATCGTTTTAACATAATGTAATTGTTTGGACCAAATATACGGAAAGCATTCTTCTTTAGAAAAAGGATTTAAAAAGAAAAAAAAACTGGTTTTTTAAGGCAACTATCCAATCGAAATTCAAGATTCATGATTCATGATTCATAATTCATAATTCGTGATGGGTAATTGATGATTCGCTTCGCTGCTGGTTATTGAGGTGGTCTAATTGATTGTTTCATTCGCAAATTTCCTGATGGACTTACGTCATTACCCTAATTGTGAAAATTTCAGAAGACTAGATAACTAGTCTTTTAACAAAAAACTCAAGATGTCTCTATTCTACATTTTGGAAAGAAAACGGCAACAAATAATAGCTTACTTCAAACAAATCGCTGTTTTTGTATATGAAATATAATTGATCCCATTGTGATTCACGAAAGGATTTATCAGCTTTCTTCATCATCTCTAATTCTTCTTTTAACCACGGTTTTTCTTTGAGAATCTCCAATGCCTTTTCTTCGAATACATACGGCGAGAAATACTCTTTTTGCTGTAAATAACTATCGAAGAAGTTCCAACGGAAGTAGCTATCCTCTGCACGTGAAATGAAAATGGATAACAAAAAGTTGCGTTGGTATTGATTTGTTGGAATCAGTATATCTCCTTTTTTGAAATGTTGATCAACCATTTCAACATTCGATTTAACTTCACTGTGGTAAAAATGGCCTTCGTATGGTTTACTATAACTTTTGAATTCCGACAATCGTTCTTGTGAAATTCGAATTACCGTGTCTTTGTCAAAGGTTGTGAACTGAACCTTGTTTGCAATCAATCTTTCAATTACCTCATCACACTGACTTCCAACAATAAAATAGGACGGAATCACACATGAATCTTTAGCTTGATAGGTTTGGAAGTAAGGAATGTACTTTTCATATGGGCGCTCCTCGTGGTATTTCAAGCGCGGTAAACCTGTCACTGGACTCGGTGGATTCGTAAACTCAAATCCTTTAAAAAATATAGAATCTTGTTTCTCCGTCAATTGATAAGCAAACTCAAATTGTTTGTCTTGTTGCCAATAAGAACGAGCTTCTTTTCGCGCTAATTCAATTTCTTTCGAATGTGTTCCGGTATAAACAATTAAATCAGCAATAAAATCGTGAGTTGCTTGTATACGCTGCGGAAACGGTTTCAACATGTGGGTTTCAACCGTAAAACTTACTGCATCAAACAAGGAAGCATAACCCATTGCATAACGTGGCAAATCATTGAAGGCATGCATTCCTTCTTCTGGTGTTTCTTTTAACAATTCAACATACGGAAACAAATCCCATTTCTTTTTCATCAAGGAACTTGTCAATGAAGGAATCACATTATCATAGGTCAAGGAGCGTAAACTTGGTGCCAAGCGTTCTTTCATCGAAGAAATGTAAGTCAAGGTATATTGATAATCTGCTCCGTTCGAAACATGCGTATCCACAAACACATCAGGATCCAATGCGTGATAAATCGTTGCAAACGTGAAGGCGTTTTTCGAATCCATTTTAATAAAGTCGCGGTTCAAATCCAAGTTCTGTGCATTTCCTCTAAATCCATATTCTTCAGGACCATTTTGATTCGCACGACTATTCGAAGAACGATTCATCATTCCTCCAACGTTGTATGCAGGAATAAAGGCAATCACGGGTAAACCATCCGTTTTCTTTCCATTCTTAATCCAGTTATCCAACCAAATTAAACAGGCATTCACACCATCTGGCTCGCCTGCATGAATGGCATTATTCACCAAAAGTGTTGTTGACGTGCGCGCTTTCTCAAAGGTTTTTAATGAATCTTGTGCACCATTCACAATACACACGTAAATTGGAAGTCCATAATCTGATTCTCCCATGGCATACAACTCTATTTCTTTGTGTTGAGCATCCAGTTTCTTGTAACACGAAATTAGCTCAGGATAGGTTGGAGAAGTATTTTGGGTCCATTGCGCATTTGCGAATGGAACAAGGAACAAAGAACAAAGCAATGCACAGCGTTTGTCGAAGTAAGTAAGGATGTAATTCTTGTAAACAATCCGTTTTATTGAAATTAAAAATACCATGCGACTAAAATAATGAAAAGCAAACATGCAGAATAAAACGCAGCGTTTTTTCTTTTGCAGAGAAGCGCTTTACCCCAAACAACTAAAATGTTTACCTTTGCGTCATGCGAATAGATATTCTCACCTTACTTCCACAATTGTTGGAAAGTCCATTTTCAGCATCCATAATGCAACGTGCGCAAGACAAAGGCCATGTTGAAATACACGTGCACAATATTCGTGATTACTCGACCAACAAGCACAAAAACGTTGACGATTACCAATATGGTGGTGGTGCTGGAATGGTGATGTCGATTGAACCGATAGCCGCAATTATTGAGAAATTACAAGCTGAGCGCAACTACGATGAAATCATTTACATGACGCCGGATGGTGAATTATTCGAGCAAGGAATGTGCAATCAATTATCCTTGAGTGAGAACTTGATGATTTTATGTGGGCATTACAAAGGTGTTGACGAACGCATTCGTGAACATTACATTACCAAAGAAATTTCAATCGGTTCATATGTACTTTCTGGCGGTGAACTAGCTGCAGCGGTTGTAGTAGATGCTCTTGTTCGTTTGATTCCAGGTGTTTTGAACGATGAAACTTCTGCTTTGACTGATAGTTTTCAAGATAATTTACTTTCTCCACCTGTTTATACGCGTCCACCAGAATTCAAAGGAATGAAAGTTCCCGAAGTTTTACTATCTGGTGATTTTACTAAAATTGAGCGTTGGCGTGAAGATCAAGCCTTGAAGAGAACACAGGAAAGAAGACCGGACCTATTAGATTGAAGATTGCAAATTGAAGATTGCAAATTCGCTTCGCTGCTGTTTTCGGTGGTGAAGATTCAAGATTAAGAAAGAAGAAATGAATTTAGAGGAGACGATAGAACAACTTAAAAACGGTGGAACGATTTTGTATCCAAGCGATACAATCTGGGGTTTAGGATGTGACGCTTCAAATGAAGAAGCCTGTCAACGCATTTTGGAGTTGAAAAATCGACCGGAAGAAAAAAGTTTTATCGTTTTGGTGGACGGCGTTTCGATGTTAGAGAAATATGTTCCCGACTTTCATCAAGTTTGTTATGATCTGATTGATTACGCTGAAAAACCGTTAACTATCATTTATCCTTCAGCAAGAAACTTAGCTCCAAGCGTTATTGCGAAAGACGGAACGGTCGGAATTCGAATTACAAAGGATCCAACTTGTTTAAAATTGATTCGTTCAATCAATAAACCCATAGTGAGTACTTCCGCTAATTTATCCGGACAAGTGAATCCTAAATCATTCAAAGAAATCGATTTCTCAATTAAATCAGGCGTTGATGCAGTGTTAGAATTGCGTTTAGACGAACCAATGACAAGTCCTTCACAGATCATTAAGATATCTTTGGATGGTTCTGTTGTGGTGATTAGACATTGAGACTATAAGACATAGGACTAGAAGACAAAAGACTGCAAGACTGCAAGACTACAAGACAAAGGACTGCAAGACAAAGGAGTTCAAGAGAAAGGACTAGAAGACAAAAGACAAAGGACGTTATGACTTTAAGATGTTAGGTCCATCAGCGAAGCGGTCTTTGGTCTTTAAGCGCAGCGGTCTTTTGTCCTTCAGCGCAGCGGTCTTTTGTCCTTCAGCGCAGCGGTCTTTGGTCCTCCAGCGTAGCGGTCTTTGTTCCTCCCTCTTTGCTCTTTGTTCTTTGTTCCTTATATTTGTGCCAATGTCAAAAAATTACGCAGTATTTCTTAAACACCCTGTTTTCAAGGTAGCATCTCAAATTGTTACAGAGCAAAATCTCGAAGCCTATGTCATTGGTGGATTCGTGCGTGATTTAATTCTTGAGCGTCCCTCAAAAGATATTGATATTGTTGTTGTTGGTTCAGGCTTGGATTTAGCAAAATTGTGTGCTGACAAATTGCGTGTGAAAAAGGTTTCTTTCTTCCCTAATTTCGGCACTGCACAGTTCAAATACAAAGATCTTGATATTGAATTCGTTGGAGCACGTAAAGAATCATATAGATCAGATTCACGCAAACCTTTGGTTGAAAATGGAACCTTAGCGGATGATCAAAATCGTCGCGACTTCACCATCAACGCAATGGCTTTGTCTCTTCACACTTCAAATTTCGGTGAGCTTATTGATCCATTCAATGGAATGGAAGATTTAGAAAAAGGTATTATTCGAACTCCTTTAGATCCAAATACAACGTACAGTGATGATCCTTTGCGTATGATGCGAGCAATTCGTTTTGCTACTCAACTGGATTTTAAAATAGAACCCAAAAGTCTTCAAGCAATTCTTGATAATTCTGAACGTTTAGAAATTATTTCTATTGAACGAACAATGGACGAATGCAATAAGATTATTCTAAGTAGCCAACCTTCTCGCGGATTCAAACTATTGCATTCAACCAAATTACTTCAGCGCTTCTTTCCTGAAATGACTGATTTATGTGGCATAGAAACAATCAACGGTAAATCACATAAAGACAATTTCTACCATACACTTGAAGTTTTGGACAATGTTTCTGAAAACTCAGATAATTTATGGTTGCGTTGGTCAGCAATTCTTCACGATATTGCCAAACCACCAACTAAACGCTTCGATCCAGAAATCGGTTGGACTTTTCATGGACACGAAGATTTAGGTGCACGCATGACACCGAGAATTTTTAAACGTTTAAAGTTGCCGCTGGATCACAAAATGAAATATGTCCAGAAATTAGTGCGTTTGCATTTACGTCCAATTGCATTGGTAAAAGGTTCTGTGACCGATTCTGCCATTCGACGTTTATTAAACGAAGCGAATGACGACATTGAAGATTTAATGACTTTATGTAATGCCGACATAACTTCTAAAAACGAATTCAAAGTAAAAAAATACCGCAAAAATTTTGAGTTCGTAATGGAAAAATTGAAGGCTGTTGAAGAAAAGGACCGCATCCGTAATTTCCAACCACCTGTTTCAGGAGAAATGATCATGCAGACATACAATCTAGGACCTTGTGCTGAAATTGGAACAATAAAATCGCGCATCAAAGAAGCAATATTGGAAGGAGAGATACCAAACGAACATGATGAAGCAATTCAGTTAATGCTGAAAATCGCAGATGAATTAGGTTTGACCATCGTAAATCAACCCACTTTAGCGAAATAATTTTAATTTTACCAAAAAGTAAAACCCAACACGTTTAACAATGGCAGGTTTAAAATTCAGAGTACTTCTTGATTCAGAAAATAATAACGAAATTTTCAGGGATATACTGATTAAAGATACCGATAATTTCGAGTCATTCTACAAAGCAATTGTATCCTCTTTTCGTTTTGAAGGTGATCAAATGGCAAGTTTTTATGTTTCAAATGATAGTTGGGACAAAGGTCACGAAATCAGTTTGGAAGACTTAACTTATGGTGATGATTCTATCGATTCTCCAGCAGCAGTAATGAAAGACGGCATTATCAAAGATTTCTTAGAAGAGCCAGATCAAAAATTCATTTTAGTATACGATTTTATGCGAATGTGGATTTTCTTGGTTGAGTTAATCGGATATGATAAAGAGGGACCAGAAGTGCCTGAAGTTTTGTTAGCTGTTGGAATGGCGCCGCCGGAAGATTCACGGGCTGGTGATAATGAAGATTTATTTGCTGGAGAAATTGGTGATGAGGAAGAAGACGAATTTGGATTTAATGAATTCGATGACGATATGGACGAAGAGGACTTTTCAAACTTTGACGAATACAACTATTAAATGAACAATATAAAAGGAGGCGATCCAGTTGGCACTGCGATTTTAGATTACGCAGCAACAAAAAAACCGAACGATATTATCGTTGGTTCGGATATCTGTGAAGATGATATTATTCCAATTGAGGTTTTGTTCCGCAAAATGGATGAAATGCCCGAGTTAGAGCAAATTGCACTTGAAGCGGCCAAAGGAAAAATCTTAGATGTTGGTGCAGGTGCAGGTGTTCACTCACTTGAATTACAAGATCGAGGATATGAGGTGTTTCCAATTGAAGTTTCTGATGGTGCGGTACGTTACATGAAACAAGTTGGTTTG
>JBIKJH010000020.1:0-37680 GCA_044361115.1 Crocinitomicaceae bacterium | reverse complement strand
ATCATACGAATCGGTCTTTTCATTTCGGGCGGCATTTATTTGTGGTCCATGTGACATAACATCTCCTGCAAACAAAAACGACAATTCATTTTTCTCTTGTCCATAGACAATGAATGAAATACAAAACCCAATAAGTACTAATGCGATTTTCATAAACGAACTCCTCAATCTTGTAACGCTCTTTTCCAATCTCTAATTAAACAGCAACTGCCGCTTTAATATGTGGATGTGGATCGTAATTCATCAATTCGAAATCTTCATACGTAAACCCAAAAATGTCTTTTACATTTGGATTGATTTTCATGGTTGGCAATGGACGAATATCACGTGATAATTGAAGTTTTGCTTGTTCAATGTGGTTGGAATACAAATGCGCATCTCCAAAAGTATGAATGAAGTCACCCACTTTCAAATCACAGACTTGAGCAACCATCATTGTTAAAAGAGCATACGAAGCAATATTGAATGGAACTCCTAAAAATGTGTCAGCACTGCGCTGATACAATTGACAACTTAATTTCCCATTGGCAACATAGAATTGAAACAATGAATGACAAGGAGGAAGCGCCATGTTATCGACATCAGCAACGTTCCATGCAGAAACAATCAAGCGGCGAGAATCTGGATTTTTTTTGATTGAATTAATCAAGTTCGTGATTTGGTCAATTGTTCCACCGTCTTTTGCAGGCCAACTTCTCCATTGATGACCATAAACTGGACCCAAATCACCATTTTCATCAGCCCACTCATCCCAAATGGAAACGTTATTGTCTTTTAGAAATTTGATGTTTGTATCACCTTGTAGGAACCACAGTAATTCTATGATAATGGAACGTAAATGCAATTTTTTAGTCGTCACAACGGGAAATCCTTTTGCTAAATCAAAGCGCATTTGGTAGCCAAAAACGGATGTTGTTCCAGTTCCTGTGCGGTCTTCTTTTTTCGTCCCCTTGTCTAAAATATGCTGCAATAAATCGTGGTATTCTCTCATCTTATCTGTTTCACTATCAAGACTTCGAATTTACAAAAAACGGAGCTTCAATGAACAGGAAGTTATTAAGAAATCGAAGGAATTATTAACGATTTTCAGGTCGAACTTTGATAAAAAAACTGGATACAGCGATCAAACTTCCCAGAAGACTTAATACCCAAGCAATACGCAAGACTGGATTCGAATAGCGAAATTCAATTGTGTGTTTTCCAGCTGGAAGTACAATGGACATGAAGTTTAAATCACTTTTGTAAATAGTGACTTCCTTATTATCAATAAAGGCTTTCCAGCCTGTGTATTCTTTTTGAAATAAGGTCAATAATTGTTGTTGTTTAACAGTCGCGTTAATTATGAAATTAGCTGCGTTATAACTGCTTAAATGAGCTGTATCACTAATCGAATGGTGTAAATTAAGTTTCTTTAATTGGGTATAATCTGAAGGAGCAAAGAACAACTGTTTAGCATTAAACAAACTATCTTTTTTGTACTGTTTTAGGCGTGTTTCAGAAACGATCGAATCACTCAAAAGTACATTTGGATTCTTTTTTAGCTCAGAAAACAACTGCGGATATTCACGTTCAATGAATTCATATGAAGTAAACGAAAAAGAATTAAATCCTTCGGCTGAAAACTGTTTTTGAAAGGTCGTTTGATTTTGCCAATAGGGTTGACCGATATTAGGTAAATGCCCACCTTCTTCTATAGATATTGCCTTTAGTTCTGGAAAGCCCAATGGATATTTGGAAACGTTTTCATGTGCTTCAGACGTTTTTACCTTTTCATAATAAACGGTCGCAGGAGCGTTCAATTGCGTTGAAATAATTAAATCGATTCCAGTCAGCACAAGGAGTGATAACAAGATTTTTGAACGTTCTTTAATTTTCCAAAGCACCAATAAGAATAGGCTAAGAATAGCAATTTGAAAAAGCGATTGAAAAGCTACAGCTTGCCAAAAACGCAACTTTTCGAGGTCGTGAAAAAGATAAACATTAAAGAAAGAACCCAAATCAAGATATCCTTTCGTTCTTGCAATAACTACCAAAGTTAGGAACAGAATTATTGAACTTCCAGTGAGGTAAATTAGTGGTTTTGTATTCCATTGGTTGGATTCAAATTGTCTTTTAAGAAAAACCAAAGCAGTTAAAAGTGCAGCTATGATGAAGAACAAGCGGAAAACACTTGGAAAGCGGAAAACATTCATCATTGGCACAAAGTCGAACAACAATGCGCGAATGGGCAAGTATTCCCCAACAGCGGCCATCAAACAAAATAAGCCAAAATAAAACAGCACTTTAATTTCAAGCGGTTTTTTCAAGAATAGTCCTCCGATGAAAAATAGAAATGCGAAAAGTCCGAAATAGCCATTGCGCATGGAAAGATCTGAATTGAAATAATCGGAATGCAGCGTTGTTGTGTAAGGAAGAAGAAAAGAAACAAAGGATTGTGGTGAAAAAGGGGAGAAGAGTGCTTGTTCCAAACTGAAATCTCCTAAGCGCGATAAATACGGACTAACTTGGTAGATTGAAATAAACAATCCTAGACATAAAAGCACTGTGTATACCAAGAAAAGCGTGTGTCTTCCAATAAAATGTAGAACTGCTTTTTTTGGTTCATTTTCCCAAGTTTTTATGAGATAAATCACGAAGAAAATCACAAATAGATAAAACAGAATGATGGTGAATGCTGGATATCCGCCTGTTATCATTAAGAATAAGAAGAAGGCTGCTTTAACACTGTTCCAACACGATTTTTCCGTGGCTAATTTGAAATAAAACAACATGACAAAAGGTAACCAAGCAGCACTGATGAGGTAAGGCAAGTGTTGCGCATTTCCAACAAAAAGTCCACATAACATGTAGGACATTCCTGCAAAAAGTGCGAGTTTTTTATCAAAATTCAGCTGTTTTGCAAGTAAATAGAAACCAATTCCACCCATAAAAACATGGAACCACATTTCAAAAGCCAATGAATAAACCGTGTAACCATTGAAAAAACCAATCAACCAAACCATCGGATACCAAGCTCCACTGGAAGGGTCGGCATGGATAGGATATCCCAAATCTTGGTAGGGATTCCAATACGGTAATTGCCCATTTTGCAAGCATTCTCCAATGTGAAAACGCCATGGATAAAAGCAATCGATGGAATCGAATTTGAGGGGATGAAGATAGAAAACAACTTGAAACAAGGCCGTAATTGCCAATACGAACATTACGATGTACGGAAAATAGCTTTTCTTGATCATTGTCCCAAAAATAATACAAGTGATTGATTTCACCGCATTTTGCAGATATTTCCCTATTTTTAACCCGCTAAGTGCACAACATGACTAAAATCAGTATTGTAATTCCAGCATATAAATCTTCTTCAGCTTTGGGGAACAATTTGCCCTATTTGATGAAGTTTATTGCAGAAAAGCAATTGAATGCAGAGGTAGTAGTGGTCGATGATGGTTCGCAAGATAATGGTGCAACGGAAAAAGTGGCAACAGAAAATGGTTGTCGCTACCTCAGTTATCCCGTAAACAAAGGAAAGGGTAGAGCCGTGCGCTTTGGAATGCAAGAAGCAACAGGCGATGTGTGCATTTTTACTGATTCTGATATTCCGTTTGAAACAGATGCCATAGAAAAAATCATTTATTACTTAACTTTCAAAGAATACGATTTAGTGATTGGAGATCGAGGTCTCGCAGAATCGCATTATTTCGATAAAATTTCCAATCAACGTCGGTTTGGAAGCGGATTTTTCACCTTTATCGTTGGTCGATTTATAACAACTGGAATTTCTGATACACAATGTGGATTGAAAGGATTTAAAAAAAACGTTGCTAAGGATTTGTTTTCAGTTTCACGCATCAATGGATTTACCTTCGATGTTGAGTTGGTATATATCTCATTGAAACGAAACTACGATATTAAGAAGATTCCAGTGACATTAAGAAGCCAAGAAGGTAAGAGCGTGAATGTGTTTAAACATGGATTTAAAATGGTGTTGGACTTGTTTGTTATTAAATTAAATCACCTAAAAGGATTTTATAAAAAACATGAATAGAAGAGTAACAAATACCATTCGTTTTGTAATGGACGAATTGATTCCGCCGTTTGTGCGTGATTCCAAAGTTTTCATGTATCCCTTTTATTATTTTGCTTATCGCGGAAGAAATATCAATGAAGTAATGCAATTTAAAAGCAAAGTGTATTCCTATTCTGAAGAAGATTACGCATCGTTTTACAATAATTTAAATACCATTTCACGCAATAGAGCGACCGATTTGAATCAAGCGTGCATTGATTTTATTTTGGATAAAATAGACCCTTCAACTTCTAACTTAATTGATATTGGTTGTGGAAGTGGTTATTTGTTGAGCAAAATTGGCGAGAAATTCCCTTCAGTTCAATTGAATGGTTTTGATATCAAAGAACCAAATGGTGATGAAAAATTCAACTATATCCATGGAAATATTGAACAGCTACCTTTTGAAGACAATGCCTTTGATACAGTTGTTTGTTGCCATACGATTGAACATTTGTTGAAATTGGATGCGTGCATTGCTGAATTGAAGCGCATTACAAAAAAACAATTATTCATAGTAACGCCTTGTCAGCGTTTCTTTTACTATACCTTAGATGAGCATGTGAATTTCTTTCCCTACCAAGAAAAATTAACATCCGTTCTGCCATTTGAAAACTATGAATGTCAAAAGTTACAAGGTGATTGGGCCTATTTAGCGACAAAAGAATCAACTGTTTAAAGGTACATTGCATTTCTGTTTGAAATAAATTACATTTGTTTATGATGAAGCGATTTTTCTTTTTGTTGTTGGTGCTTGCTCCCATGCTTGTTTCGGCACAAAAGCCAATTGAATTGAAAAAGAAATTTTTCGGAGCCTATGAAGGCCAAATCGGTAGTTTTCAGCTCGACGGTGGGAACGGTCTGATTTCAGTTGATTCAGTAGACATTCGTGTGGAGATTTTTCAGAAATATGTTGCAATCACCATTGGTATACAACTAAACAAAGGCACTTATTCAGTTCTTTTTGAAGGAAACGATTATTTCGTGCTCGATTGTCGTATGGAAGGCCAATTGGCAGGAGAACGTATTGTTGTATACAAGCACGGAAAGAAAATTTCACGGGAAGGCTTGTATCCGCAACCCAATACATTTTTATTTAAGGTAAAAAATTAGTAGAATTTTACTTTTTTCTTCCAACAAAACGAATAAGCGAACTTTTGCCGTTGTGATACAACCCTTCGGATAATTCTACTTCTTCTTCTTTTAAATAGAGTACTTCAAAGGTTGAAAAATCGTTTTGAATTTCATCAACTGAAAATAGCATGTCAATGTCTTTTGGCCCTCCAGCGTTTTCATTGTTAAGTGCTAAATGACTTTTACTAAAGGCTTCGAAAATGACAATTCCGCTTGGTTTGACATACGCAGCAAGTATTGTATGAAAATCAGCTTTCACATTTGCTGGAAAGTGTGCATAAATCAAAGCCATGGCATCGAATTGGTTTTCTGTATAGGGAAGTGAACCAATTTGATCTAAGATGTAATCAATTTCAACACCTTTTTTTTGCGCAAGTAAATTTGCTTTGCGCTGACCTTCACTGCTTAAATCAAAAGCGGAAACATCCCAGCCTAATTCAGCAGCAAAAACAGCATTTCTTCCCTCTCCTTCCGCTGGAAATAGAATCGTTCCAGGTTCAACGTTTGCCAATTGCTCTTTCAAAAATTGATTTGGCTCTTCACCATAAGCGAATTCTTCCTTTCCGTATCTGTCATTCCAAAATTGTAGCATATTTTTCATTATTTATGGACGAAGGTAGTTCTAATCAATCGTTTGCTATGTAACTTAAGTTCTCGCGACAAATTTGTGCTAGAAAAGCTTATTTTTTTGCTAAAGGATGGTACTCATGGTGAAATAGAACGGCAGGAATAAGAGCATTATCCTTTCTTTAATTTACCTCAATGGCAACCAAATTGTAAAAGTGGTTCCTCTGCCAAGGGTGCTTTTCACGTCGATTTTTCCTTTGTGTTCAGCGATGATTAATTTCACATAGAACAAACCTAAACCAAAACCTTTAACGTCGTGTAAATTTCCTGTAGGTACGCGATAGAATTTATCGAATATCATTTTGAGATCTTCACGTTTCATGCCAATTCCATTATCCGTGAATTCCAATTGGACGCCATTTTTATTGTTCCGTGTTTGAATCGTTATTTCAGGCTTTGTTGCGCAGTATTTAATTGCATTATCAAGTAGATTGTACACTACATTCGTGATGTGTACAGGATCTGCAATTATCTCGGGTGTGATTGCTTCTAATTGTAAGGTAATGCAGCCGCCTTGTTCAAGTTGATTGAACATGAAGTTGTCTTTTGCTTCTTCCAACAATTCGTGCAAATCCATTTTATCAACAGAAAGTATTAGCTCTTCCTGATCTAATTTGGCAACATTTAATACACGCTCCACTTGATTTTCAAGTCGTTTATTTTCCTTGTAAATAATATTTGCATAGCGTTGTAATTTCTCAGGATCGTTTGCGAAATCGGTTCTCATCAACATTTCACTCGACAATCCGATGGTGGAAATAGGTGTTTTGAGCTCATGTGTCATGTTGTTAATGAAATCTGTTTTCACTTCAGAAAGGCGTTTCTGGCGAAAAATGATATTGATGGTGTAACCGAAAAACACCAAGACTAAAATCACAATGATGGAGACATAAATCCAAGGAGAAATTGTATCAGAATTTGGATTGATGCTTTTCGCCTTTACATTGGGAAAAATAACAGTGAAATAATGTCCATCTTTTTTCCAGCTTAACTTAGGAGATGTGATTCCAGCCATCGTATCGGATGCCGGTGCATATAATGAATCTTTTGTAAAGCGGATAAGGTTCCCAAAAACGATAGAATCACTGAAGCAATCGTATATTCCGTATTGGAAGTCTTGGTGAATGTTTTGATCGTAGAATTCGCGTTTCAATAAGGTTTCCAGATAGAAGGGATGCAATTCTTCGTTGATATCAACCGTAAAATAATTTGTGCGAAGTTGTTTAACAGCTCCATATAAATCGGAACTATCAGCTTTTAACGTAGTTATTTCCTCCAATACATTTCGTAGGGCAATGTGAGCGCTTTCCGAAAATTCTTTGAGGTTTAAACTGTCTTCTTTTTCTTGAATGGCAATGTTGGTTTGTTGAATTGCAATTGTTTTTCGCATCCAAACCATTTGAACAACCAGAATACTAGCCAAGGATAAAATCCCCAGCAATACAACTGCATTTATCCCTTTGCCTTTCAGCATGTTAGTATGATTCCATCGTTGGGTCAATTTCAGCAACCCAAGCTAGTATTCCTCCTTCAAGATTATAAAGATTGGTAAAACCATACGTATGCTCCAAGAATTCGATTGCGTTTCCACTGCGTTTTCCAGAACGACAAAGAACAATTACTTTTTTGTCTTTGCTGATTTCGTCAACATGGTTTGGAACGTTTGCCAATGGAATTAATTCACCATTTAATGTACAAATAGCATTTTCATAAGGCTCACGCACGTCGATTAATTGAAAATCTTCTTGTTGATCAAACATGGTTTTTAAATCGTGCACTGATACAGACTTCATATTCTTTATCGTATTTATAATTTTCTAAATTAATCTTTACTATTAGAATCCATTAACGCCGTTAACCGTCGTATATTTTAATATGTTCTTTTTATCTGGATAGATGCGAGCAAAAGCCGATTGAACAGCCAATGTTCCTTCATGGAATCCACACAAAATTAATTTCAACTTATTTTCATATGTATTGACATCACCAATCGCATAAATACCTGGAATATTTGTAGAATAATCAAGTGTATCCACCTTAATGGCATTCTTGTCAATTTCTAATCCCCAATCGGCAATTGGTCCTAAGCTTGGTTTCAATCCGAACAAGGGAATAAAATGATCCGTTTCACGCGCGATTTCACCATCCTTTTGATGTGTAATCACAACACCCTCAACTTTTCCATCTCCGTTAATTCCTGTAACCTCAGCTTCTGTAACAAGCGAAATGCGTCCGTCACCTGCCATGTCAATTACTTTTTGAACTGAATCTAAATGACCTCGGAAAGAACTACTTCTATGCACCAAAACAACTTCTTTCGCGATGTTCTTTTCTGCTAAGAAAATTGACCAATCCAAGGCAGAATCTCCACCACCCGCAATAACAACGCGTTTCCCACGGTAAAATTCAGGATCTTTAATGATGTATTCTACTCCTTTATCTTCGTAATTTTCAAGCTTGTCAATAGGTGGTTTTCTTGGTTCAAATACGCCTAGTCCACCAGCAATCATTACGATTGGCGCTTCGTGTTGCGTACCTTTAACTGTTGTAACGATGAATTTATTATCATCCGTTTTCTCGATAGTCATTGCTGCTTCACCAAGCGTAAAACCTGGTTTGAACGGCGCTGCTTGTTCCATCAAATTATCAATTAATTCTCCCGCCAAAACACTTGGAAATCCTGGGATATCATAAATCGGTTTTTTAGGGTAAATCTCAGAACATTGTCCACCCGGTTGTGGCAATGAATCAATTAAATGACAACGCAATTTTAAAAGTCCAGCTTCGAAAACGGTGAAAAGTCCAACTGGACCTGCACCAATGATGATAATATCTGTTTGAATCATTTTATGAATTTGTAAAAACGCTGTAAAGTTAGCGAATAGTTCAGTAACAAAGAAGAAATTGAATTGTTCTTTTATACAACGAAAGTAACTGGATTTAGCATTCTAGTTCGGGTTATTCTATTATTCAAGCACCTACATTTAAAGGAATAGCAAGATCAAAAACATCCTCAATCTGCAACTTTGGTAAAAGCGGTAGTTAAAAATATTTTTTAGAAAATTCCCAAAGAACAACTCCGGCACAAACAGAAACGTTTAAACTGTGTTTCGTGCCAAACTGCGGGATTTCAATAATATAGTTCGATTCATCAATTACGTTTTGATCAACACCATTCACTTCATTCCCGAAAACTAAGGCATACTTTTCCTCTGGCAGATCTGCTACATTTTGAAGAAAAGTTGTTTTTTCAGTTTGCTCAATACTGCAAATTGCAACACCTTGCGCTTTCAATTCATGGACTAAATCAATAATAGAACGTCGGTATTCCCATTCGACAGTCTCAGTTGCTCCGAGTGCTGTTTTTTGAATGTCGCGATGAGGTGGATTGGCAGTAATTCCACACAAATAAATCTTTTCAACATTGAAGGCATCAGCTGTTCTGAAAAATGAACCAATATTGTTGAGGCTGCGAATATCATTGAGTATCACGATAATCGGGAATTTCTTTTGTTGCTTGAATTCCTCCTCCGAAACACGCTCAAGCTCCCACAATTTTAGTTTTTTATTCATTGTAACAAAGGTAAAGTCTAATTTTGAAATTAAATGGTTTTTGTATATTTATTCAAATGTTTTACCATGAAGGATCTACTTTTCTGCCTCTTTTTATTTTACAGTTCATTCATCTTTGGTCAATGTCCATCAGCTGGAGCTGATACCACTATTTATGTTTGTCGTAATGAAATCTTTGATATTTCACAGTTTTTATCTTTCGATGCCGACACGAACGGGGTTTTCTTTGACCCAATTGGGCAAGCACTTAATACAAGCAATTTTTCCTTGCTAATTCCGGGCTATTACGTGTACGATTATGTGGTGAGTGCGGATAGTTGCGACAATGATACAGCACAGGTTATTATACACGTGGAATATTGTGGGTCTGGTGGAATAAATGAGAATTTCATCGAAGAAACCAACTTAGCATCGCCAAATCCTGTAGAAGATATTCTAACCGTTAAGGACAATCAATTTGACAACTTGCAACTATTCAATTCTTTTGGGCAATTGGTATTCGAATCAGAAGCGCTTTTCTCCAATGAAATAAATCTTTCAACTATCCAATACGGACTTTATTTGCTGCGAATTGAACGAGAAAACAAAGTCTATTACCAACGAATTTTTAAAGAGTAAATCGTAGATAAATCGCTCGGTTTGTTGATAAGATTGATTTCTTTTGTTTTGTGTTGTCGTGGATTGAATCTACTTTTACTTTCAAATAAAAAACAATCAATTGGCTAAAGTGAATCCAGATAAAAGTGCGAGTGAAACGCCTTTAATGAAGCAGTACAATCAAATTAAGGCGCGCCATCCGCAAGCTTTGTTATTGTTTCGCGTTGGAGATTTTTATGAAACATTCGGTGAGGATGCAATTAAAACTGCTAAGATTTTAGGAATTATTCTAACAAAACGTGGAGCTGGTTCACCTTCAGAAATTGAATTGGCTGGATTTCCACATCATTCTTTGGATACGTATTTACCGAAATTGGTTCGTGCGGGTCAGCGTGTTGCTATTTGTGATCAATTGGAAGATCCAAAAATGACCAAAACCATTGTGAAGCGTGGTGTAACAGAATTGGTTACTCCAGGTGTTTCGTTCAATGACCAAGTCCTGGATCAAAATAAAAACAACTTCTTGTGTGCCATTCATTTCGATAAAAACGAACATGGAATTTCCTTTTTAGATGTTTCTACAGGCGAGTTTTTGGTAGCGCAAGGAAATAAAGAATACATCGATAAATTAATTCAAGGTTTTGAGCCAACGGAGATTGTTTATCAAAAAAATCGTTCCAAGGAATACACAGCCCTTTTTGGAGATAAATACTATACCTTCCGTTTAGAGGATTGGGTGTTTGCCTCTGATTATGCCAATGAATCGCTCAATAAACATTTTGAAACGAAGTCTTTAAAAGGCTTTGGAATCGAAAATTTGGGATTGGGAGTTATTGCCGCTGGAGCGATTTTACATTATTTATCGGAAAATCAACACAGTCGTTTAGGGCATATAACTTCAATTTCACGCATTGAAGAAGAACGTTATGTTTGGTTGGATCGGTTCACGGTTCGAAATCTTGAGTTAATTAGTTCGCCACATGAAAACGCAACGACATTGGCAGATGTATTGGATCGCACGCGAACCCCAATGGGTGGACGTATGATGAAACGTTGGATTGTACTTCCACTGAAAGATGAACAACCAATTAATGAACGTTTGCAAGCGGTTCAGTTTATCAAAGAAGATGAACAAATGGGGTATGAAGTGGGTGAACGCCTAAATGAAATTGGTGATATCGAACGCTTGATTTCAAAAGTGGCTGTTGGAAAAGTGAATCCGAAAGAAGTGATTCAATTAAAACGCACCTTGCATCAACTAGATCCTATCAAGGAATTGATTGGGAAAACAAAGAGTTCATTATTGAAGAAGGTTTCAGATCAGTTGAATCCTTGTTCAAAATTGATTGAATTGATAGAAGCGACCTTGGTTGATGAACCAGCAGTTCAAATTGGAAAAGGTTTTGTGATTCGTCAAGGTGCTAACACCGATTTAGATGATTTACGAACGATTTCATTGAATGGAAAAGATTATTTGGAAGCAATGCAAAACCGTGAATCGGAACGTACTGGAATTCCAAGTTTGAAAGTGGCTTTCAACAATGTGTTTGGTTATTATTTGGAAGTAAGAAATACACACAAAGATAAGGTGCCATCTGAATGGATTCGAAAGCAAACCTTGGTGAATGCAGAACGATATATCACGGAAGAACTGAAAGAATACGAAATAAAAATTTTAGGAGCCGAGGAGAAAATTCATGCAATTGAATCCAAAATGTTCCAAGATTTAGTTTTCGGAATGGCTGATTACATTCAATTAATCCAGCACAATGCTTTTTTAATTGCACAATTGGATTGCTTGGTTTCTTTTGCAAAAGTGGCCACTGAAAACAACTATTTCATTCCAACAATCAACAACGGCTTCAGTTTAAAAATCAAAGAAGGTCGCCATCCTGTAATAGAAAAACAACTCAAAGTTGGTGAGGAATACATTGCAAATGATGTGTATTTAGATAACGATACGCAACAGATTATCATGATTACTGGTCCAAATATGTCTGGTAAGAGTGCCATTTTGCGTCAAACAGCATTGATTTCGTTAATGGCGCAGATGGGGTCGTTTGTTCCGGCAGCATCCGCAGAATTAGGATTGGTTGATAAAGTATTTACGCGCGTTGGTGCGAGTGATAATATTTCCTCGGGCGAATCCACCTTCATGGTAGAAATGAATGAAACGGCGAGTATTTTGAATAACTTGTCGGAAAGAAGTTTAATACTTTTAGATGAAATAGGTCGTGGAACAAGTACATACGACGGTATATCTATTGCATGGGCGATTGCAGAATACCTGCATGAAAATCCAAAAGCAAAAGCCAAAACATTGTTTGCAACGCATTATCACGAATTGAACGAAATGACAAAAAAGTTTGATCGTATCAAAAACTTCAATGTTTCGGTGAAAGAAATTGGGAATAAAATTCTCTTCATGCGCAAATTAGTTGAGGGTGGAAGTGAGCACTCTTTTGGTATTCACGTCGCGAAATTGGCTGGAATGCCATCACAAGTATTAGCCCGTGCTGAAATGATGCTGAAAGAATTGGAAAAATCGCATGACATCGGGGGTGGAAAGCAACAAATGAAATCAAAAGTGAAGGATGCGATTGCTTCTGATAACATGCAATTAAGTTTCTTTCAGCTGAACGATCCTGTTCTTGAACAAATCCATGAAGAGTTAGTTTCCATCGATATCAATACCTTAACACCGGTTGAAGCGCTAATGAAACTCAACGAAATCAAGAAGTTAACCGGAGGATAAAAAAACTTCAAAAAAATATTACAAAGAGTATTGTATTTTTGGAAATACTTTATACATTTGTCGCCCGTTACAAAAGAAAGCAGCGGCTTTCGAATGCGGACTTTGTGCTTAAAGTACAAGTTGAAATAAATTGCGAGAGTAGCTCAGTTGGTAGAGCACAACCTTGCCAAGGTTGGGGTCGCGAGTTCGAATCTCGTCTCCCGCTCAAGTCCGCTCGGATGGTGGAATTGGTAGACACGCCGGACTTAAAATCCTGTGCCTGTATGGGCGTGCGGGTTCAAGTCCCGCTCCGAGTACGAAAAGCCTCAGTTTACTGGGGCTTTTTCTTTTTAAAGAACTTTTAGATTGGCTTCCACCTTCTAATAGAAGTTAAAACCCAGATGTCTTTGATGTTTGGGTTTTTTCGTTTCTTATTGAGAACATTAACGCACCTTCTAAAGATTCCAAGCAACAATTTTTTTTGAATTTGATTAATTCAAATACTTATTCTATTTTTACAGCAAACATTAAAACTATATAAATGAAAAAAGTATACATTATTGGTCTCTTTTCATTCGCAACTTTAGCAGTTAACGCTCAAAAAGTGAACAATGAATACAAGTCTAGAATTGCTGATGTAAGTGCAGAGTATAAATCAAAACCAGTTTCTGAAGCTACTGAAAAAGTAGTTATTTGGAGCAACGATTTTTCGAATGCTTCTCAATGGAGTATTTCGAATAATACATCTGATTTACAAGACTGGGTGATTACAAACATTTCTAGCACAGCTACAGGTTACAACACGGGTACTTGGACTGAAGCGGGTATTACTGTTTCTAATGAAAACGGATATGCTTTGTTTGATTCTGATTTAGTTGGTACAAATGGTGGTACACAAGATGCTTTCATTACAACTGCTCAAGGGGTTAATTTAAGTTCTTATCCAAATGTAGTACTTGAATTTGCTCAACGTATTCGTATTTGGCAAACTACTGAATCAATCATTGAAGTAAGTAACGATGGAGGTACAACATGGTCTCAATTCCCAATCAACGTTGGTCGTCCAGTTTCTGTACCATATGAAGAAATGGTTTCTGTAAATATCACAGATGATTTGATTACTGGTTTACCAGCAGCTGGTGGACAAGCGAATGTATTAATCCGTTTCCGTTACATCGGTTCTTGGGATTATGCATGGATGATAGATGACGTTAAAATCATTGAACAACCAGCGGATGATGTTAAAAACAGTTACGCGTATATCGCAGGTATTAACAATGAAGGTCTTGAGTATGGAAGAACTCCACTTGACCAAGTTGATGATTCTTATGAAGTAGGTGGTAACGTTGTTAACTTTGGTGTTAATGACCAAAACAATGTGCAAATTGTTGCAGATTTCGGTTCTTTTAGTTCAAACTTTAACTTAGGGACAGTTATTTCAGGTGATACAGTTTTATATTCAAATGTTGAAACTCCAACATTGGCAGTAGGAACATACAATGGAACGTATACAGTAACTTCTACGGCAGAAACTGCAGGTGTAAACTTTGCTAACAACACTTCTTTAAGAAACTTCGCAATTACATCTAACGTATATTCTCAAGATGGAATTGGAATTCATCCAGCGGCTAATCAACAATTAAGTTCATTTGGATCTGAATCATTCAGTGAGCCAGCTGACACGTATTTAGCTTCAATGTATCACTTACGTGCTGCAACTAACTTAATTTCTGGTTTTGAAATCGGTATTACAGCTTCAACAGTTGCTGGTGCAGAGGTTCAAATTTCAATCGTTGATACTGCAACTTTCTTGGCAGATGGATTAGCACCAGTTGGTGACTTAAACGGTAACACTGCAGAAAGTGATATCTTTGAAGTTGTTCAAGGACATATCGATGCAGGAATCATTTCTGTAGCATTCCCTCAAGCAATTTCTTTACCTGCAGGTGCTTACTATGCTGTTGTTCGTCCAATGAACACTTCAGGTTCATCTCCAATTCGTGTATTTGATGATCAATCAGTTCCACAGCCTTGGTATGCAAGTATGGTAAACATTCCAGATCCAACTGCAACTTCTTACTCAAATGGTAATGCATTCGCAATTCGTTTGAAAATGGGAAATCAAGCAAATGTATCTGAAATTGAAGGTTTATCTTCAGTTGCGGTTTATCCTAATCCAGCGACAGCTTCAACAAATGTTGCTATCGAATTAACAAACGAAGCAGAAGTAGCAATTACAGTTACAGATCTTTCTGGTAAAGTTGTTTATTCAAACGCTTTAGGAACAGTTAACGGAACACAAAACGTAACAATTAACACTGATTCAATTTCTGGTGGTGCTTACTTGGTTAATGTTTCTGTTAATGGAACAGTTTCAACTCAAAAATTAATCGTTAGAAAATAATTATCTCAATTGATTAGGAAGGCCCCGCATTTGCGGGGCTTTTTTTGTGCCTACTTGTGAACTTTGATTACTTTTGTCCACAAATTCAAAAGAACATTTATGAAAGCATATGTTTTTCCTGGTCAAGGAGCCCAATTCTCAGGAATGGGAAAAGATTTATATGATAATTCAGCCTTAGCGAAAGAATTGTTTGAAAAAGCAAATGAAGTAGTAGGTTTTGATATTATGAAAATCATGTTCGAAGGAACGGATGAAGAATTAAAACAAACGAAAGTGACTCAACCTGCGGTATTCTTGCACTCAACAATATTGGCAGCTTGTTTGGGAGAATCTTTTCATCCGGATATGGTAGCAGGGCATTCTCTTGGTGAGTTTTCTGCCTTGGTTGCAAACAAAACCTTGAAATTCGAAGATGCGTTGAAATTGGTTTATCAACGTGCTTTAGCAATGCAGAAAGCATGTGAAGTAGAACCTTCAACTATGGCCGCAATTCTAGGATTAGAGGATGCAATCGTAGAGGAAATTTGTGCAGGAATTGATGGCGTTGTGGTTGCAGCAAATTATAATTGCCCGGGACAATTGGTCATTTCTGGAGCTGTGCCTGCTGTTGAAGAGGCGTGTGTGAAATTAACTGAAGCAGGCGCTAAACGTGCGATGGTACTTCAAGTTGGCGGTGCTTTCCATTCTCCGTTAATGGAACCTGCAAGAGAAGAGTTGGCTGCAGCAATTGAGGCAACAGAATTTAGTCAACCAATTTGTCCTGTCTATCAAAATGTAACAGCATCTGCTATTTCAGACCCTGCTGAGATTAAAAAGAATTTGGTAGCGCAATTAACAGCTCCAGTTCGTTGGACGCAAACGATGAACCAAATGATTGCTGATGGTGCATCAGAGGTGATAGAAGTGGGTCCTGGAAAAGTTTTACAAGGATTATTTAAAAAAGTAGACAGAGCATTTCCTTGCTCAAGTGCTGAATTATAATAGATTACAAGAAATAGGTAAAGGTTCTCAAAATTTTGAGAACCTTTTTTTATGGAATTGATTTTCTTGTTGCATCCAAAAGGAAACGTAAAAATTAGTAGCCATGAAAAAAATAATGATTATTGCGTGCATATTAGCAAGTCAGCTAGTAAACGCTCAAAGCGCAACGGGAGAAGTTGTTGGAACAGTGCAACTCGGTGAATCTATTGATCCAGCATTTGGAGCAGTAGCATTTATCGTCGATCAAGACAGAAAATACCAAGCACTTGTTGAGGCAGATGGTAGGTTTAGAATTAGTGCAATTCCAGCCGGTGAATATACATTGAACATTAAATTCTCTGGCGACACGATGTCCAACTTACCGGTAAAAATACCGATGGATGGAATATGTCAGGCTGGGTTAATAAAATTCACAATAGATCCGAAAATGTTAGGAGCTATAACAGTAAAAGCAAATGATGGAAGAATGAAGTTGGAGTATGGATCTTTGCCGATTAAAGAATTATCTTCTGAAGAAATTGAACAAAGTCCATTGAAATTTAGCATCTCAGATTTGGCTACAACCTTATCTTCTGAAGTCCGAAAAGATGAAGATGGACAATTAATGTTCAGGGGAGCGCGAAAAGGGGATATGATTTATATGCTAGATGGTGTAAAAAGCAACGAAGTTTACAATGTGCCAAGTTGTTCTATCGGACGAATGATGGTTTATACCGGAGGTCTCCCAGCGAAATATGGTGACACACTGGGTGGAGCTGTAGTTGTAGAAACGAAAAGTTACTTCGATTTATACCGTGCCTGGGAGCGTGAAGAGCTAAAAAAGCAGTAATAAAAAAGGGGTTGATAATTCAACCCCTTTTTAGTTTTATTTATCAAAAAACTGTGGACTTTTACCTTCCACTTGTTTCAAGTAATTTTTAAGTTCTTGTTCGTTCTCAGCTTTTAAAACCATCAACATATTGTCTGATTCGACTACGATGTAATCGTTTAAGCCATCTAAAACAACTAACTTATTATTTGGAATATTTACAAGACAATTTGAAGAATTAAACAAATGAGCATTCGTCCCAACAACGGCATTGTTCTTTTCATCCTTAGACAAGTGAGTATTCAAACTACCCCATGTTCCTAGATCACTCCAGTCGAAATCTGCTAAGACGACATCCACATTTTTTGCATGTTCCATTACCGCAAAATCGATGGAAATATCCTCGCATGTTTCAAAACAATAATTAACTTTCTCTTGTTCTGTCAATGTATTGTAGTGGCTTAAGTCTCCAGCAAATAGGCTGTGTAATGCTGGTTGAAACGATTCTAAAGAACTCAAAATACTACTCGTTTTCCAGATAAAAATCCCTGAATTCCAATAGAAGTTCCCTCCTTTTAGAAATTCTTCGGCTGTTGCCAAATCAGGCTTTTCACGGAATTGTTTTACTTCAGTAACTTCTCCAGCTTGCACCTTGGCTGTATGATCAAATTCAATATAACCATAACCTGTATCTGGGCGTGTAGGCTGAATTCCAAGTGTTACTAAACGCTCATCCTCATTTGCACGACGAATTGCAGTGCTAACAATTTCAGTAAAACGTTGCTCTTTTACAATTAAGTGATCTGCAGGCGAAATAATCATTGTTGCATTCGGATTTAATGCATGAATTTTCGCAGCGGCATATGCTATGCAAGGTGCAGTATTCTTGCGTTTTGGTTCTGTAAGAATTTGATCGTATGTCAAATCGGGCAATTGCTCTTTTACAATTTGCGCATAGCTCGTATTGGTTAAAACGTAGATGTTTTCTTTCGGGGCAGTCAACAATAAACGTTCATACGTCATTTGAATTAAGGATTTTCCGATTCCCAATACGTCTAGAAATTGTTTTGGTTTTTGAGGTGTTGACATAGGCCAAAAACGGCTTCCAACGCCACCTGCCATAATGATGCAATAATTATCTTTCATCTTGTTTTTTTATTTCAATTGGATAAACCTGCGCCAAAGCACTTACTAAAAATGAACGTTTCGATTTGACTTCTTCACAGATATAACGCTTTCGTCTCAAAGGTCCTTTCACGAAATGCCTTCCATTTAAAGCAAAGGTAGAATTTTTTGGTAAGCGCTCTAAAATTTCAACACCTTCTTTTGGTTTATCGTACGTTTGTAGTACGCGTGATAAATGAATGTCCGAACAAGAAGATGCTTTTGTATTCACTAACGAATTCATAAGTACATGTTCGATGTCTTTCGGCAAATCTCCGCTATCAATTACAGGTAATAAAAGTTGGCGATATGCATGTTTCCATTCTTCTCCATGCGGTGCAACGCGATTTTTGTAGGTGTTGTATGTATTTAAATGGGCAAACTCATGAAGTGTTGTGATGAGAAAAGAATATGGATTCATATCGCCATTCACTGTGATTTGATGCTTTTCTCCATTCATCCCCGCACGAAAATCTCCTAATTTTGTTTTCCTCCCATTTACAATTTTAAATCGAACAGAAGATTGTAAAAATAAATCAACAACAATAGGAACAAATGCTTCTGGAAGGTACTTTTTAAACGCCTCCGTAACTTGCTCTCTTTTGGTTATTTTTGTGTTTTTCACACCTTAAAATTACGGGAAATCAACATTCAATCATTAGAAAGTTTTCAGCTAAGGAATGTGAATGAAAGAAATTAGAATTAACTTAGCACTCAATGAAGGTAATTTCGAATATTGGTAAGTATATTTTGATGCTTGGAGTTGTGTTTTCGCGACCTGAGAAGATGAAGATTTTCCGTAAACGTGTTTTTACTGAGTTTGAGATTATTGGGATTAATTCTATTCCAATCGTCGCGTTAATGTCAACGTTTATGGGTGCTGTAATTGCGCTTCAAACAGCATCAAATATCGACAATCCCTTATTGCCTGATTACACAGTTGGATACATCACACAATCAAGTACAATTTTAGAATTTTCGCCGACGATTATATCACTGATTCTAGCTGGAAAAGTGGGATCGAATGTTGCCTCTGAAATAGGAACAATGCGCGTTACCGAGCAGATTGATGCCTTGGAAATAATGGGGGTAAACTCTCTCACATTCTTGGTGTTACCTAAAATTGTTGCAGCAGTTTTCTTCTTTCCAGTTCTCGTAATTTTCTCAATGGGTTTAAGTTTAATCGGTGGTTGGTTAGCTTTGACACTTTCAGGATTACTAACTTCGGAGACCTACATTTTGGGAATTCGTTCCTTTTTTGAGGTATATAACGTTGTTTATGCTTTGTCCAAAACGATTGTGTTTGGATTTTTGATTGTATCAATTGCTTCTTTCTATGGCTATTATACAAAAGGTGGCGCTTTGGACGTTGGGCGTTCTTCAACACAAGCAGTTGTAAGTGGTTCAATAGCAATTTTGATTGCTAATTTTATACTCACCCAATTGATGTTGTTATGATCGATATCGTCAATGTCAATAAATCATTTGGTAGCAAGCAGGTTTTGTTTGATATTAATACACGATTCGAGCAAGGAAAAGTCAATTTAATTATTGGGCAATCTGGACAAGGTAAATCTGTACTTGCGAAATGCATTGTTGGTTTGCATGAGGTTGATACCGGGCAAGTTTTATTCGACGGAAGAGATTTCTCTGCTATGAGTCGCCTGCAGCGCAAAGAAATTCGTCAGGAAATAGGTATGCTATTTCAAGGTTCGGCACTTTTTGATTCAATGACAGTGGAAGAAAACGTCATGTTTCCGCTTACGATGTTTACCAAAATGTCGAAGAAAGAAATGCAAGACCGTGCTGATTTTTGTTTGGATCGTGTCAATCTGTCTGGAACGAATAAATTTTTACCATCAGAATGTTCAGGGGGGATGCAAAAGCGTATCGGTATTGCGCGTGCAATTGCTATGAATCCAAAATACTTGTTTTGTGATGAACCGAATTCAGGTTTGGATCCGAAAACATCCATCGTAATTGATGGCCTAATTAAAGAAATCACCTACGAATACAATATTACAACGATTGTAATTACGCACGATATGAATTCTGTTATTGAAATCGGTGACAGTGTAATGTTCATTCATCAAGGAAAAAATTGGTGGGAAGGGGATAATAAAACAATTATTACGACAGAAAATCCTGAAATCTTGAGCTTCGTTTATGCCTCTGAATTCATGAAAGAAATTCGTACAGTGATGCAGCAACGTCGACAGTAATAATAGTTGACATACTCTTCTTGGATGTGATCACCCTAAAAATCAATGTATTTTCGGTCTAAGGATTTTTTGACTTTGGCACCCATTTATTTCAATTTTCCGCACTTCGGATTCTATTTCCATTGCCATTCGACCGTTTTTTCATGGGAGCATCAAATGCTAAATTCCCTTCGGTTTGCTTGTTACCAAAGCGTTTATTCTCCTCAATAATCCCATTCATTTGGCAGAATAGTAATACGATGTATCCAGCAAAGCGCTTGCGAGCGCAATTAAAAGATAATTCAAACATGGTGGTGCTTATTAGAAGAAAGCGATATAACCGAAATGTACTTTCCCATTACGCATTAAAATTGGGTTGTCGAATTGCTTTCCCAGTGCATATGAAATAGAAAAAATTCCAATATTTGTACCAAATGAAAATCCAGTTCCAAAGCCAAAAGGATGGTCATTGATATAAGTGCTGGTCGTATTCTCGTAAAAAGCTTGATCAAAAAATGCAAAGACATGTGAATTTCGATCGAGTAAAAATCGGTATTCTATACTCAGAATTGATTGGGTTGTAGCATAAAGTTCTTCTTCATTGAATCCTCTGAAACTTGTCTGTCCCCCAAATCGATACACTTCATTCTGATAAATTTCTGGAGCAATATAGAACGCTGTATTTGTGGCAAAATGAAGCACATTTCTTTTTGTTAAAGGAATAAACCAATCCAACTGAAAAGAAGTTCTATACGTTGTAGTTTTACTTTCTGGAACGGTATCGAACGCCAATTTTTTTCGTGTTCCTACAGCTGTTTCTATATTCAATGCAAAACCTTTTGATGGATTTGGAACGTAGTCTAATTGTCTTCTAAAAAGTGCAACGCCATACGCATTCGTTGAAACACTATTCAGATTGATGAACGACGGGTTGTTTTTTCCACCATTTAAAATGGAAGATGAAGAATTTTGATAAAACGCTTTAAAGTAACTACCTCCTCTGAGAAAATATTGTATGCCAATGGTACTTTTTAACTCTAAAAAAGAAGAATCTCGTTTATATAAATGAAATTGCCCATCGATTCCAAAAGGGGTTTTAAATAAGAAAGGATAATTGATTTTTGCGACTAATGATTGGGTTTGTGATTGAATGCTTTTCCAATTTAAATTCAATGATTCACCGCGTTTCAGAATGTTCAACAACTTTAAACTTAAATCACCTGTTAAACTTAATTTTTTCGAAATGCTATTTGGTTGCAAACCAACAGCACCATTTACGGAGCTGACAGGAACCGAGTTAAGATAAAGGAAGAGCTCAACCCCATCGCGCGTAAACAACAGTTCATGAGGTTTGATTTCTTTAATAAAATTTAGCTGTTTGATTTTGGCCGAAATAAGCTTTAGTTTATCTTCATTATACACATCACCGTTCTTTATATCTAATAAACTTGAAATAAAAAGCGCTGATATTGAACTGTCGCCCTTTACATGTATTTTAGAAAACGAATATTTTGTGCCTAAATTGAGTGACAATTTTGCTGATACTTGTTGATTGTTGTACTTGACGCTGTCAAAAGATACTTTAACGAACGGATATCCGTTTGAAATTGAAGTGTTGTATATCGTTTTTAATAGTCGATTTAGTTCTGACGGGTTAAACGGTATTTGAGCAAGTGCTTTCTCATTTATTTTAGATGATTTTCTCAGAAAAAGGGCTGTTGCTTTATTTATATCAAGATTCAGTGATTTGAATTGACCACCCACAGATAAGCCTATTTTAACGTGATTATCAGAAAACTGCAGTGAATCAAAGGAAGTTAATAAGTAACCTTTTTTTATGGCATACAATTGAAATTCAATCAAGTAATCCATTGCACTGGCGCTATCTTTAAAATTCAAGGGAACATTTTTCTTTATCCTCTGATATTCTGTAGAAGTAAATTCCACAGAATAATTCCTTTGGGATAACAACCCAAAAGACATGAAAAGAAAAAAGATGAGAAAAAAAATGCGCATTTGTATCAAAACGAGTTGAAAATTACTTTATTTCAAAACATTAATTTGCAATTGTGAATAATATTTTTGGAAGTTCGTAATAAAAAATTGTATTTTCGTACCAACATGAAGGACCTTAATATTAAAAACAAACAACAATGAAGAAAATTTTGACCTTGACACTTGTGGGGATGTTATTGACGTTAGCGATGACGGCTTGTGGATCATCTAAAGGAGGGCAATGTGATGCCTATGGAAGCTTAAACCAAGTAGAAAATTCAGATTTAGCGTCTAAATAATCTATAAGTCCCATTATAATCAAGGTCATCATTTCGATGACCTTTTTTTGTTAATACTTATTGAAGCAAAAAAAAAGGCTGGATAACCAGCCTTTTACAATTTCAAGTTGCCCTTTAATTTGTTACATACGACACATCGTAGCTAACAGCATAATTGGATGGGAACGCAGGTACTAAAACATAGTTTTCAGTCAAATATTTTTCAGGACAGTTTTCACATTGTGTTACAACAATTTTGTAAACTACAGTTTGATTTGCATCATCTATTGTAACGGTTCTGTCATAAGACGCACTGCAATTTGCGGTTATTGGGTAACATAGAACAGTGTAATTAGAATAATTCACATCAATTTTATCGCCATCATTTATGCGGACTTGGAATCCGTCAGCATATGGATGAGCTGCGTTGATACAATAATTCCCTGCCATACTTGGAGTTATATTACCCGAAGTTGGGTAAAAAATAACACCAGAGATAATTGCTCCCTTGTTTGAGTCTTCTTTTTCAACAATACATTTTTTCGTGCATGCAGAAAGCCCTATAACTAAGGTTGCTAGTATAAAAAGAGGTAGTAAGTTTTTTATGGTTTTCATATAAATTGTGTTTATTAATTTCTTTTCAAATCAAACAGAGTTTAAATTTATAATTTTTTTGCTGAAAACTAAAATTATTTCTTACGAAGTTCGAAATTTTGTCCGAGATAAACGCGTCGAACTTGTTCATCTGCTGCTAATTCTTCTGCTGTTCCCGATTTTAATATGCTTCCTTCGAATAATAAATAAGCTCGGTCGGTAATTGAAAGTGTTTCTTGAACATTATGATCTGTAATTAAAATACCAATGTTTCGTTTACGTAAGTCAGATACGATACTTTGAATATCTTCCACAGCAATGGGATCAACCCCTGCAAATGGTTCATCAAGTAAAACAAATTTAGGATTAGTTGCTAATGCGCGAGCAATTTCTGTCCTCCGTTTTTCTCCTCCTGAAAGTCGGTTTCCTAAATTTTTACGAACATGGGTGAGATGAAATTCCTCCAGAAGCTGCTCTAGTTTTTCATGGCGTTGTTCCTTTGTCATATCGGTCATTTCTAGAATGGCCATGATATTGTCTTCAACACTTAATTTACGAAAAACGGATACTTCCTGTGGTAAATATCCAATTCCCAACTGAGAACGTTTGTACATTGGGTAATACGTAATATCCTTCCCATCCAGAAAGACTGTTCCATCATCCGGTTTCACCAAGCCCACAATCATGTAGAAGGATGTTGTTTTACCTGCACCATTTGGTCCGAGTAAACCAACAATTTCGCCTTGATTCACTTCAATTGACACTCCTTTTACAACATCTCTGCCTTTGTAGGATTTTTTAATATGATTCGTGTGTAATTTCACAATGCAAATGTAACAAATTAAAAGTTTAATGCCCAGCGAGCTCGAATTCCGAGTGGACTCATGCCAGGGTCTATATGTGTGACCCTCCAAACTAAATCAACGCGTCCAACTTTGAAGATGTTTTCAATCCCTACAGCCACTTCTGCATATGGAACATTGCCAAATTGCTTTGTAAAGGAAGGCAAAATCATTTGAGCGGCATGACGAGAAGAAATTGCTCCGTAAGTTATTCTTCCTGTGGTTACTAATCGCCATTGAAGTTTTTTAATTAATGGTATACGATCGAAAAATAAACCCTCCCAATGATTTTCAACGAAGCCACCAACGTATTTATCTGAAATGAATTCAAAAAAGTTCAATTTGTTAAAAGTTGATGTTAAGAGCCAATAGGATTGATTTCCCTCGTGTACCTTCAAAAATGGATAGGCCGTTGTTCCAAAAACATATCCAGCATTTACACCGTATCGAATTCTTCCTAAAACGCCTATTTGACGGCTATGTTCCATTAAAAATTCTATTTTTTGATACGTGTAATTCCCTCCTAATAATCCTTTTACCCCAAAAATCCCCTGTAATGAAAGAATTGGATATTTAGATCCAACGCTCGTCCTGTCGAATGATCCAGAAATAAACTCTTCGTTTTTCGTCCAACGAATTCGCGCTATGAATTCACTTGAAGTAATTTTACTTAAGGTATCGTAGATATTCGAACTTGGGTTATACTTCACATAATTCGCTAAGCCTAGAGCTGTGAATTCCTTCCATTCAAATCCACCGTAAAGAATCAAGTCCTTTTTTATATCTTTTTCTAGGTTAACTCCCGCTTTTTTAACCATTGTAAGTTTGTCCAAAGGTCCCGTTCTAAACAATGTTCCAAACGTTGAACCAATCGAAGCGGCAGTTGGAGATTGTCCAATCTGTTCGATGTCGTAACGATAATAGGTCGTAAGCATCCCTCGCTTTTTCGGCGTTATGTTGTAGCGAATATTTACACCATATTTAAATTTTTCATCGCCAAAACCATACGCAATTTTACCGCCTAGTTCTAATCTCCGTGAAAAGTTGTTTGATGTTCTCAGGGCCAAAGCGGTTCTAAAGTCCTCAACAGGGTTGAAACTGATTAGACTGAAAGCACTGCCAATTTCAACTTTACCTAATGGGTAATAACCTGTGGTCGCAAAGTAACTAAGGTTTTTAAGCGCTTTAAAAAATGTGACTTCATTTAAGGAGTCGATCATATTATCAATACCAACTTCTTGGGTTGATAGAGGTTCATGCCGATGTGCTATCCAATAGGCATCATCGCGAATTTTAGCACTGTCAAGAATTTCAACTGTGCTTTCTGCTCTATAAAAATCGGCCGGATGTTCTTCATTAATTACAAACGCTTTTCTCGTCGACAATTTACGTCCATAGAAACCATATACAGCAGTGTTTTTCGTGATTTTAACGTCGACTATCATTTTTTCTTTTGTCAACATCCAAACTTCATTAGCAACTTGATCGAAATGATGTTCAAAATAGAGATCTTGGATATAGTTGATATTGGTCCCAGGTGATATAGTAGCACTTATTTGTTTTACAGCATAGGTTGTATCGTGTATCCACATTTCACCTTCAAATGTTGCATCACCAGTTCGCTTCGGAACAAACTTTAATTTGTAGCACCACTGATTATCAATAAATGTCGAATCCTCTAAATAGAAACGATAATAGCTTCGTGCAAAATTGGAAACTGGGCTCACGAACGATTTATTGAATAGTGTAATTGTGTTATCGTAGATATTAATGTCTAAGTACATATCCCCTAAAAATTGATTCATTTGTAGGTTGTCGATACCGGTAATTCGCGTTGCGCTAACAATTTCCTTTCTTTTTTTCGGATTGTTTTTAAAATAAAATTTCGAAATTGATTCACTTAAAATGACGGGAAGATAGCTCTTACCATGATCATTTGAATCTAAATAGTCCATCACTAAATCTAGGCGTTTAACAATTCCACGTTCCGTAAATTTATCACCGATATTGTTTAGATCGAGTTGAATTTTGTTGTACAATTCATATTCGTATGACAGTAGTTTTTCTCGATTGTTTATGTATTTGTTCGCAATAACACGTTTGTGGAGTGTAGTCGAAGGAAATTCATCTGGAGGAAGGACTTTTACTTCTTCCATTTCATTCATTCGATTAGACATGCGAACAGTAATTTCTTGTTCTTGGTCTTTTACTACTTTGAAACTATAGGTGTTGAAGCCAACTGCTGAAAAGACAAGTGAATCCGTTGCGTAATAGGTTTCAATAAAAAATCGACCGAGTGTATCCGTTAGAGTGCCAATTTTTGAATTTTGAAACTGTACTTTAACAAAGGGCATTGGTTGATTATTCACGGCATCCCAGACCATTCCTTTTACTTTCGTTTGCTGTGCAAATGAAGAAAAAGAAATCAATACAAGAAGGAGAAGAGTGCACTTATTCATCTGTTTACGTCCCCCTAAATTAGTCAAATTGCTTCGTTAATTACTTAACAATACTGTCTTTTTTCATATTGTTTTCAACACGTTTGGATACAAGAATTCCAACTTCGTATAGGATAATGATAGGAATGGAAACTAAAATTTGCGATAAAACATCTGGTGGCGTGATGGCTGCTGATAAGATTAATACACCTACGATAGCATGTTTTCGGTATTTGATCAAAAAAGCAGAAGTTATAACACCTAATTTAGTAAAAAGGTAGGTGACAACTGGTAGCAAGAATAAAAGTCCTGAATAAAAAACCGTTGATAAGATGGTACTTAAATAGGAGCTAATTGTAAAATCGTTTTTGATTTCATTTGAAATTTTATAAGCACCAAAGAATTGTACAGTAAGAGGGGCAATCACAAAATAACCAAAGAGGATTCCAAAAAAGAAGAGCATACTCACATAGAAGACAATTCCTTTGACAACTGATTTTTCTTTTTGTTTTAATCCAGGTTTTACGAAAGCCCAAAGTTGATAGAATATAAAAGGGAATGAAATTACAATTCCACCCATAATACTCATCATCATGGCGTAGCTAAATTGCCCGGACATCGTTGTGCTTTGAAAGCTAACCGGAATTTCACCCACACAAACATCAAGGTATTTACATAAAATGCGGAAGGTGATGAATTCTTCTTCTTTCATCGAAAGGAAGAAATAACGCATGATCCAATCTTGATACCAAAACAAGATGGTTGCAACAAGAATAATCGCTATAGAAATACGCACTAATCGCCATCTTAATTCCTCAAGATGCTGTAAAAAGGACATATTTTTTTCTTCACTCATTGCGCTTGCAAAAGTAATCATTCGAAGTTAATCTGAGTACATTTTGGATTTATAGCGTGAAATTTTTTAAACAACATGTTTTTTGCTCAAAAATGAAATTAATAGCGTAAAAATGTTTCTAAATGCTTAAATTCGTGCTACTTTTTTATTAACTTAGGAGAGTATTCTAAATACCAATTGATGGCAGATAATGATCTTAAAGTTGCACTTCGCAAATATTTTGGATTCGATAGCTTTAAAGGGAAACAAGAAAGTATCATAACAAATGTCTTAGAAGGAAACAATTCATTTGTTATAATGCCAACTGGTGGCGGTAAATCAATGTGTTACCAATTGCCGGCCTTGTTAAAAGAGGGGACTGCTATAGTCGTTTCACCTTTAATTGCATTGATGAAGAATCAAGTGGATGCAATAAGAAATGTGAGTGATGATGAAGCGGTGGCCCATTTCATGAATTCCTCTTTAACCAAAACAGAAATCACGAAGGTTAAGCAGGACATTCAGGATGGAAAAACAAAGTTGTTATATGTTGCACCTGAGTCGTTGACTAAACAGGAAAATATTGATTTTTTAACGTCAGTTGATATTTCTTTTTTCGCGATTGATGAAGCACATTGTATTTCAGAATGGGGGCATGATTTTAGACCTGAATACCGCCGATTAAGGGAGATTTTTGAAAAGATATCGAATGTTCCTATTATTGCATTAACAGCCACAGCCACGCCAAAGGTTCAGCATGATATTCAAAAAAACTTGAATATGTTGGATGCTGTCGTTTTTAAATCATCATTTAATCGCGACAATTTATACTACGAAATTCGCCCAAAACGCGAAGTTGAAAAGCAAATCATTCGCTATATCCGCACGAAAGAAGGTAAAAGTGGAATTATTTATTGCTTAAGCCGTAAAAAAGTTGAAGAACTTGCCGAATTGTTACAAGTGAATGGGATTAACGCACTTGCTTATCATGCTGGTTTAGATGCCCACACACGTGGTAAGCATCAAGACATGTTTTTGATGGAAGAAGCGGATGTGATTGTTGCAACAATTGCATTTGGAATGGGAATTGACAAACCAGATGTACGTTATGTAATTCATCATGATATACCAAAATCACTAGAAAGTTATTACCAAGAAACGGGTAGAGCAGGGCGAGATGGCGGAGAAGGCGAGTGTGTCGCTTTTTACAGTTATAAGGATATTGAGAAATTAGAGAAATTTCTTCAAGGAAAACCAGTTGCGGAACAGGAAATTGGAAAGCAATTGTTGAGCGAAATTGTTTCGTACGCAGAAACATCTGTTTGTCGACGCAAATTTATTCTTCATTATTTCGGCGAATATTTCGATGAAAAAGGCTGCAATGAATATTGTGACAATTGTAAACATCCGAAAGAACGACGAGAAGGAAAAGAATTTGTTCTGATGCTTTTAAATGCAATTCAGGATTTACAAGAAATGCAAAAAGCGAAACATTATTGCGCTTATTTGTCAGGGAATGTTACCTCAGATATTAAAAGCTACAAGCACAACACGCTCTCTGGTTTTGGATGTGGAAAAGAGCGCGACGAGCACTTTTGGAATGCTGTAATTCGACAAGTAATCGTTTCAGGTTTGGTATTTAAAGACATTGAAACGTATGGAACACTTAAGTTATCTGAAGAAGGAAAAGCATTCTTAATTAATCCACAATCATTTGCTTTGATTAAAGAACATGATTTCTCCAATACGGATGATGATGATGCGGGCATTAATTTAGGAGGAAAAGGTGGTGCATTTGATGATGCTTTATATGATCTATTAGTCGATTTGCGTAAATCCTTATCTAAGCAAAAGAATATTCCACCATTTGTCATTTTCCAAGAACCTTCTCTGAAAGATATGTGTTTTCAATATCCAATTACAATGGATGAATTAACAAACATTCAAGGTGTTGGTACAGGTAAGGCTACTCGATATGGTGCACCATTTTTGACATTAATACAAAAGTATGTCGAGGAAAATGATATTGAACGACCACAAGACATGGTGGTGAAATCATTGGTGAACAAATCAGGATTAAAAGTTCAGTTAATCCAGAACATCGACCGAAAATTACCCTTGGAGGATATTGGTCGCGCTCAAGGAAAATCAATTGATGAAGTGATCGAGGAGATTGAAGCAATTGTTTCTTCAGGAACACGAGTAAATATCAATTATTATATTGATGATATTTTGGATGCAGATAATCAAGAAGAAATTTACGATTATTTTTCTGAGGCTGAAACAGATGAAATTACGCAAGCGTATGAAGAGTTCGATGGCGATTACACTGAAGAAGAATTACGTTTGATGAGAATAAAATTTATGAGTGAAATGGCTAATTAATTCTGTCTCATTTTTTTTTCTTGAAAATCATCATATGAATTCGATTGTCTGAATCGATATATTCCAACTGTAAATCCTTTGTTGTATTCGTAATTATTCGGTATTTTAGTGTATCGGTAGGATTATTTAATGCGTTGAGTTTGGTAACATTCATATATTCACCCTTTTCAATCATTTCGATTATACCATTTTCAAAGTAAACACCATTTTCTGTATCAAAGGAATAGGTGATAGATGTTTTAAATGTAGAAGGTGAGTTGTATCGATCAACGTTAGAAAATAGCATTTCACCCGAAACAGTGGCATAAAAACTCAAGCCATTTGTTTCTGTGCGTTTATAACTTGTAATCTTCCATTCCCCATTAATTTTTTTTGCCGCACTTTTTTCTTTGTTACAGGAAGAAAGAACAAGTGTTATTAGTAAGAAAATTGACAATCTATTTAACATAAGCTTTTCAATTTTAAATGTTCTAAAAAATTAAGTTTGAAATGATACTTCGAATAGTTCATTGTAAGGAATTGAAAAACAATCAAAAAACAGCTAAACTCATTAATTGAATGCCGATTTTTAACGCATCGTTATCAATATTGAATCGCGGATGATGTACACCGAATGTAATTCCTTTCTCTTCGTTTCGAACACCCAGTCTGAAAAAACAAACTGGAACTTCATGTGAATAATAAGCGAAGTCTTCTGAGGTTAAACGAATCGGTAATTCTTCAACTAAATCGTTGCCTAAAAAGGCTATTGATTTGGAACGCAATTTACCAGTTACTTCTGGATCATTTTCTAAATAAGGGTATCCTTTGCTAATTTCTAAATCAACGCTTGCGCCGCTACTTTCAGCGATGAGATTAATTTGTTTTTTAATTAATTCTAAGCCTTCTGCACGCCAAGTTTCATTCATTGTGCGAAACGTTCCTTTTAAATGTGCTTTCGAAGGAATAATATTTGTTGCGCCCATTGCTTCAAAATGACCAAAAGAAAGCACACATGGAATTTTTGGGTCACATTTTCTACTCACAATTTGTTGCAATTGAGTAACAATATTTGCGCCAATCATTATAGGATCGATGCATTGGTTTGGTGTTGCTCCATGTCCTCCCTTTCCGTTTATCGTCAAATGAATTTCATCGCAAGAAGCCATGTAAATCCCATCCTTAAAACCAACCTTCCCAACTTCCATATCAGGAAAAACATGCAAGGCAATCATTTCAGATACAGCAGGATTTTCTAAAACACCATCCTTTAACATTAGTGTTGCACCACCAGGATTTTTTTCTTCACCTGGTTGAAAAATTAATTTAACAGGAGCAGGAAGTTCGTTTCTTAATTCATGAATTATTTCTGCGGCTCCAAGAAGAATTGCTGTATGAACATCGTGTCCACATGCATGCATGACCCCATCATTTATTGATTTACAAGCGATGTCATTTTCTTCATGAATGGGTAATGCGTCTAAATCAGCACGCAATCCAATACATTTCATATCATCTGTGTGATGGTCAGCTCGAATGATTCCAACAATGCCCGTAGTGCCAATACCAGTTTTGTGTTCTATTCCTAATTTGGTTAAAATGGAAGAAACGTATTCCATTGTTTTAAATTCCTGATAGGATAACTCAGGATGCATATGCATGTGCTCTCTGTATGCGATTACCTTTTCGAAAATTGCTTCAGATTTTTCGCGAATCAAATGATGAAGTGCTGTTTTCATTGGTCTAAAAGTAAAACAATTCGTGGAATTACTCAATCATTAAATTACAACCGCGAATATCGGCATTGTCAAAGCGACCAAGTAATTGGAATTTATCATCAATAATTTTTCCTAAATCTTGTGTTGCAATGAAGCTGCAACTGTATAGATTTGCCAGGTCGATTACATTAATACCACCTGTTTTTCCTGCTGAAACATAGCTGAATGGATCGTTTGTGTCCCGGATTAAAATCTTCATCCAATCTGGTTCTGTAAACAATCCTTCTTTGTTACTGTAGGCTTGTGAAAGTAATTCTGTCATACCATATTCTGAACTAACAAAAGGAACATTTAATCCATACATTAATTCTTGGTGCAGTTCTTCTTTGGTCAATTCTGCTCGCCTTCCCTTCATACCACCTGTTTCAATGATCAAGGCGCTCGAAAGATCTGTTCCTTTTTCAGCTAAGTCGAGTAGGGCATACGAAACACCGAAAATCACAACCTTTTTACCTGAAGAAACAGCTTCATGATAAATTGATTTTACATTTTCTAACTCATTCAACATAAATCCAGAAAGATTGGACTGACTTAATTGAATCAATTTGTCAACCATATATACCAAGCTTGAATTCCCTTGCTCGATGTAATTGGGTAATAGTCCTAAAATAACTTGTTCTTCTGGATTGCCAATAAACGTTCGGTAACTTGCTTCGAATGATTTTTCGTAGATCGAGGCGGAATGAATTAAGTGTTTGCTGCGCGTTGAATCAGTTGTTCCACTGCTCAAAAAAGTTAACTCAACGTTTTCAGGGTTGCACGAAATTACCGAATGTGTTTTGAAAAATCCGATGGGCAAAAAAGGAATTTCACTCATGGACTTTGGATTTACTTTCCCTAAAGAATCTGCAAAGTTTCGATAAATAGCATTGTGTTCGTACTGAAAGCGAAAAACTTCAAGTGCCGTTTTTTCAAACGATTCATCAGAATGGATAGAAAATATCCGATCGATCAAATGCATTTCTTAATGGGAGATTTCCTGGATTTCTTCCGGGTTGTGTTTGTATTTAAAAATAATAGCAAAAACGATCGCTACGATTAATGAATAGATGGCAAAAATCAACCAAATTGTCGTCCAATCTTTCTGACTTGTAGCTGTGTTCGTGTATAAATCGATTACGAATCCACTACCGTATGCACCAATAATTGCACCTAAACCATTGGTCATCAGCATGAACAATCCCTGAGCACTGGAGCGTATAGATGGATTAGCTTCTTTTTCAATGAACAGTGAACCCGAAATATTGAAAAAGTCGAATGCCATACCATAAATAATCATAGATAAACTAAGAAAAATGAATCCACTTCCCGGATCTCCGATACCAAAAAAGGCAAAACGAAGAACCCACGCAAGCATACTCAACAGCATTACTTTTTTAATTCCAAATCGCTTCAAAAAGAAAGGAATGGATAAAATAAATAAAGCCTCAGAAATCATTGAAAATGACAAAAACATCAATGAATGCTTGACAGCAAATGAATCAGCATATTTCGCCGAGAAATCTCTAAGGAATCCATCTCCCCACATATTTGAAATTTGCAGTACACAGCCAAGCAGCATCGAAAAAATAAAGAAAATAACGATTTTCTTTTTTTTAAATAAAACAAAGGCGTCTAGGCCAAGCGATTGAGCCAACGTTTTTTTAGTTTGACTTTTTTCTGGGGACACGGATGGAAGAAGGAATGCAAATACACCAAGAATCAATGATGCAGCGCCACTAACATAATATTGCTTTGGAGAAATTCCCCAATCAAAAAAGTCTACAAACCAAGCGGCAAGTATAAAACCAACAGTACCCCAAACACGAATGGGTGGAAAGACTTTGACAATATCAAAATTATTTTTTTCCAATAATGCATATGAAATGGAATTTCCCAAGGCAATTGTTGGCATGTAAAACATAGAAATTAAAAAGACAACGGGATAAAATGAATTGAAGTCTTTTAAGTTGAATAGGACAAGCATTAATCCCGCCAAGGTTAAATGACAAATTCCAAGTAATTTAGTTGCACTTATCCATTTGTCAGCTATGATTCCAATTATTGCTGGCATGAATAAAGAAGCAATACCCATTGTACCATACACAGCACCAATTTGAATTCCAGAAAATTTAAGATCCACAGCTAAATACGCTCCAGTGGATAATAGCCATGCTCCCCATGCAAAAAATTGAAGAAAACTGGTTAACGTTAATTGAAACTTTAAAGTAGAATGTCCACCAGTATTTGAAGGGTCGAGTAGCATAGTTAGTTGATTTAATTGCTTGAACGTTTATTGATTTCGTCGCGAATTCTCGATGCTAGTTCGTAATCTTCGTTCTCGATTGCTTCACCTAATTGAACTTCAAGTTCTTCTATGGTATAGGAGCCCATTGAACCTTCTGACGCTTTTTCTAATTCTTCTTCAATAATGAAATCTTCGTTGTCTTTTTCTTGATTTTCATCCATTAAAATTCCTGCGCTCGACAAAATACTTTCAAAGGTATAAATTGGACAATTAAAGCGAACCCCAATCGCAATTGCATCAGAAGTTCTGGCATCAATTTCTGTTACTTGACCTTCACGCTCACAAATAAGTTTTGAGTAAAAAATACCTTCCACTAAATTATAGATCACGATTTCTGTCACGTTTATTGAAAAGGATTGAGCAAAATTCTTAAAAAGGTCGTGCGTTAACGGACGAGTTGGTGTCATTTTCTCCAATTCTATAGCAATTGCCTGAGCTTCAAATCCACCTATTATAATGGGTAATTGTCGTTTCCCTCCAGACTCAGCCAACACCAGAGCGTAAGCTCCAGATTGCGTTTGGCTGTATGATAAACCAGCTATATCAAGTTTTATTTTCTCCATCCTACTACTAATCCTTCGAGTTTAAAGAAACAAGTAGGGAAGCAATGTTGCTTCCCTACTGTCTCAATATCAATGTAAAAATAATATTTCTATTATATATTAGTGTCCTGAAGAACGGAATTTTTTAACCGCTTCAGTTAAACGTGGCAATACTTCAAATGCATCACCAACAATTCCATAATCGGCAGCTTTAAAGAATGGTGCTTCTGCATCAGTATTAATAACAACGATAACTTTTGATCCATTTACTCCCGCCAAATGTTGAATTGCTCCGGAGATTCCTGCGGCAATGTATAAGTTTGGACGAATAGCAACTCCGGTTTGACCAACATGTTCATGGTGAGGTCTCCAACCTATATCTGCAACTGGACGTGAACAAGCAGTAGCAGCACCTAAAGCACTTGCTAAGTCTTCAACCATCCCCCAGTTTTCAGGACCCTTTAATCCGCGACCTGCAGAAACCACCAATTCTGCTTCTGGCAATGGAATTTCTCCTTCTGGTTTTTTCGTGCTAACGATTGTGATTTTTGAATCTCCTACATTCCCTGCAAAATCTTCAACTGCACAAGCAGAACCATTCGCCTCTGGTTGTATACTGTTTGGCAACAAAGAAATAATCTTCACGGAAGAGTTTACTTTTACTGCACCAAATGCTTTACCCGAAAAAACATTCACATTCACCGTTCCGTCAGCACTTGGAACAGCAATAGCTCCTGATATCAACCCAGCTTTTAATCGAACTGATAATCTTGGAGCAACAGCTTTCGCAATAATGTCATGCGAAAAAACAATTGTTGAGGCACCTGAAGTTGCTGCAGCTGAAGCAATTAAGCGCGTTAATTGTTGCGCATCATCTCCATTCAATGAACGATCAACAAGCACTTTTGTGGCACCGTAATTTCCTAAATTAGCTAGCGCGGCAGCGTCAGCGTTACCTGATGTTATCACCGTAACATCCGTGCCTAATTTTTTCCCGTAAGTAACAGCTTCAAAAGCAGATTTATGCAATCCATTGCTACTATTTATATATACTAAAACTGACATAATCTGATTTTTAAATAACTTTTGCTTCGTTGTGTAACAATTCTACCAATTCATCCATATTCATTGGATCAATCATTTTACAGGCAGATTTTGCGTTTGGCATCGTGTAAGAAACATACGATGTTAAAGTATCAATAGCCACTGGTGCAACAACTTGTAGAGGCTTCGTTCTAGCTGCCATTATTCCACGCATATTTGGAATCCGTTGTTCAGCCATTCCTTTTGCACAAGAAACGACAGCGGGAAGTGTAACTTCAACAACTTCAAGTCCTCCAACGATTTCTCTTTCTAGGGTCAATGTTGTTCCACTTACGTCTAATTTAGTAGCTAAAGAAATAAATGGTAAATCCAACGATTCAGCAATCATTCCTGCAACCTGTGATCCATTGTAATTGATCGTCTCTTTTCCTGTTAATACTAAATCAAAACCATTTGATTTTGCATACTCAGCAATTTGTATAGCAGTATAATAAGCATCAGTTGGTTCAGCGTCAATACGAACAGCATCATCTGCACCGATTGCCAGCGCTTTACGAATAATCGCTTCATCTGCTGCAGAACCAACAGAAACGATTGTTACGTTTCCACCAAGCGTTTCTTTAATTTCAAGCGCACGCACTAAGGCATACCACTCATCATAGGGATTCACAATGTATTGAACACCATTCTCATCGAATTTAGTGCTGTTGTCAGTGAATGCAATTTTCGAAGTTGTATCTGGTGATTTACTGATACATACAAGTATTTTCATGTTCTCGTTATTTTCTATCGTGCGCAAATTTAAAACAAATATTCTCATTCGAAGCAATGTTAAAGACACAAGTTTGAAAAGTTTTGTAATTTAAATTAAGTCTTGAAATACGAAGAAAGTATATGTGATATTGTGAATAGGAATTTAAACAGATTGTGAACTTTTAAGCTTCTGCTTTCGTCTTTCAACTTATATTATTATTTTTGGCGTCCACTTGTGGAATAAATTTAGTCAATAAAGTATGAAAACGGTACAATTTAGAGAAGCCTTAAGAGAAGCAATGTCAGAAGAAATGCGTCGTGATGAAGGTGTTTTTTTAATGGGTGAAGAAGTTGCAGAATATAACGGAGCTTACAAAGTTTCACAAGGAATGTTGGATGAGTTTGGCCCAAAACGCGTAATTGATACCCCTATTGCAGAATTAGGTTTTGCCGGTATTGCTGTTGGTGCTTCCATGAATGGTTTACGTCCGATTGTAGAGTTCATGACATGGAACTTTGCGATTTTGGCAGCCGATCAAATTATTAATAGTGCAGCCAAAATGTTACAAATGTCAGGTGGTCAATACCATTGTCCAATTGTGTTCAGAGGTGGTAACGGAACAGCTGGGCAATTAGCGGCTACTCACTCACAGTCATTTGAAGCATTTTACGCACATGTTCCCGGTTTAAAAGTTATTACACCATCTAACCCATATGATGCAAAAGGTTTATTGAAAGCAGCAATTCGCGATAATGATCCTGTAGTTTTCTTGGAGTCTGAAAAAATGTACGGTGACAAAGGTGAAATTCCAGAAGGCGAATACATTATTCCAATTGGCGTTGCTGACATAAAAAGAAAAGGTACAGATGTTACAATTGTTACGTTTGGGAAAATTATAAAAGTAGCTTTTGAAGCAGCTGAGGTTTTGGAGAAAGAAGGCATTTCAGTTGAAGTTATCGATTTGAGAACGGTTAGACCAATTGATTATGCTTGTGTTGTTGAGTCCGTAAAGAAAACAAATCGCTGTGTTGTTGTTGAAGAATCTTGGCCATTGGCTTCAATTTCATCTGAAATCGCTTATCACTTACAACGATATGCATTTGATTATTTAGATGCACCAGTTATGCGTGTTACTCAAACAGACACACCATTTGCATTTTCACCATCCTTAATTGATGAGGCTTTGCCAAATGTCGATCGCATAGTGAAAGCAGTAAAAAGTACTTTGTACAGATAAATAAGTAACAGTACATATATAGAAAGAGGATTTTTGGATCCTCTTTTTTGTTTTAGGTCATAATTAAACCGAAGAAAATTGTTAATAATTTGCACGACCATTTTGATTATTACAACCGATTGATTTTGCTATAAAACCAAGAAAAACCGAACTTATTGAAAGATGTAAACAGGTTTCTGTTAAAAAACTTCACATTTTTTTATTAACAGGTTGGTTTATAAAATTAATTATCTATCTTTGCACCCCTCAAAGTGTATTTGGGGCAATTATATATTTATAAAAATTAAGAGTATTTTATGCCAACTATTCAACAATTAGTTCGCAAAGGAAGAACAGCGGTAGTGAAGAAGAGTAAATCTGCCGCACTTGATTCTTGTCCACAGCGTAAAGGGGTATGTGTACGTGT
>JBIKJH010000023.1:0-2956 GCA_044361115.1 Crocinitomicaceae bacterium | reverse complement strand
TTTCTCTCCTTTGTCAACAAAAAAAGCTGTTTCTGCAACTGCGTTCTCCTTTGCAATTTTCAACAAGATTTTGTCTGGCAACCATTTGTCCAATGGCACAACACAAGCAGGATTTCCTCCAAAAATTGTGTCGGTAAAAGAGTCTATTTGATATAACCTATGTTTCATTGTGTCTGTCGAAAAATTACCGCTAACGGGCCGCGCATTGGCGATGGCAGGGCCTAAAAGCACCAAAGCTTAATGCACGCACTAAATTACAAAAAAGGGTGAAAGTTCAATGAAGTTCTTTCGCCCTGCTATTGCTAATGCGCTGTTATGGGAATGGGCTAATTACCGACTACCCTTAACCTAGAAGTAAATCTTGCATTCCTGACCCTTTGCAATTTGTACAAGTTTTACCTGCAATTTTACCTGAGCCGTTGCAGTTTTTACATTTCACTTTTTTCGGCTCTTTAGTTTTTTCAATTATTTTCCCCATTGTATTAAAATTTATTGTAAAATAATTTTTCTTATGTCAATCGTATTTCCTTGGGGGTCTATAATGTGAACAAAATAAAGTCCGTTACCGCCCCAAGTAGCTAAACTTAAGTAATTACTTTGTTGAGTAATGTTCGTTTGAAAAACTTGTTGACCAATTGAGTTCTCAATTACTAATTGATAACCATTCATCGTAGCAAAGTTTCCATAATCAATGGTTATATGATCATTCGCTGGATTTGGGAACACTTTAATTGTATTAATGTTGTTTGGTGGATTAATTCCAGTAATATTTGTATTGATAATAAGCGTGTCTGTAACAGTAATAAATGTTGTGTCATTTATTGTATTAATGCAAGTGTCCGCAATTGAGATTGTAGCAACATTTGATGTATCGATGCAATTACCTGAAGTAGCAATTACTCTGAAGATTTGGTTGTGATTTGAAATATCGACAGAATTTACGCTTAAATTACTAGTTGTAGCCCCTGAATAATTTTGATTATTGGGAATATTTATCCATCCAAAATTGAGAGGGTTTGATTGCCACTGGTATGTTGCTGAAGGTTCAGACGAATTAGCTATAAGTTGAGCATTCGTGCCTGTAGATACAAACTGATTTGATGGTTGTAATGTAAATGATTGTGAACAAGGTAAACTAATATTGGTTATTTCATTGCTAGTAAGTGCTCTACTCCATAAACCAAACTCATCAATTTCACCCATGTGATATTTGTTCGGATTACAACTGCTTTTTGCAAAACCGAATCTGTTGTTGCCATATTGTGTGCCACAACTACCAGAATGACTGTAACTAATATTACTAGAAGTCACAGTATTTGCTTGATATGAACTTTGTTGGACTCCGTTTATAAAAACAGAAGCAGAATTATTGCTTACCACAATAAAAACATCATTCCAAACACCTAATTGAATAGAACCTGAATTAGTTCGTATATCACTATAATAATTAGGGAAAGCCCAGAATAAGCCAATTGAGTTATCAGTTTCAAGATAGATGGCAGTTTCCTGCCAAGAACCATCTTTATTCCAAAGACTATAGCTGCCTGGCTGATTAATTCTAAATTTCACTCTAAATGTTTGAGATGAGAGTGTTTGGCCATTTACAAATTCTGCGGGAATGTCGATATAATCTGTACTCCCATTAAATGAATATGCAGAATTAGGGTTTCCATTAGCATCGTTAGTTGCTGATGCACCACTTAGAACCCCATTACAATTGTTAAAATGGTCGTTTGCAGAATTTACAAAACTATAATAGACCTCAAGATTGTTTGTAGGAATATTATTTGGTAATTGTGCCATTGTTGTAGCAGTCAATCCTAGCGTTGTTACTGCGGTCAGAAGTAAATTTTTCATTTTCATATTTGTTTGTTTTTAGTGTGATGCAAAGTTAATAGCCTTTCCCATAACGGTCTGCTGCCTGGCGATCGACCCGACTCTTTAAATAAATCGTTAGTCCGAAGTTAATATTATTTTCTTTCGAATGAATCGTTCTTTCGAAGCAAGATTTGAGGGTTGGCGCCAGACAGCTGTTAGAGTGCGTCTTTATTTAAATTTGGATGGAGATGTTTACTTTTCCACCCAATCCTTTTTCGACGATATCAAATAATGTTTTTAACGTCATGTTACTTCCATCATTTTCAACTCTAGAAATATAAGTTCTTTTCTTATCTACCAAATCTGCTAGTTGTTCTTGTGTCAAGTGTTTTTCTTCACGTGCTTTTTTTAAAAGCAAACCGATTTTAAATGACTCGAATTCACGCTCCAACTCATCACGACGAGAAGTACCTTTTTTACCGTATACTTCATCTTTAATTTCTTTCCATCCTCTTGTGCTCATATCATTTCTTTTTTGTGTCATAATACTTCTGCATCAATTGCAGAGCCTTTTCAATTTCATTTTTGGGAGTCTTTTGGGTCTTTTTTGTGAAGCCGTTCAATAAAATGACCAGTTTTCCATTATCGAAGAAACAAAATACTCTCCAAATATCAGATCCTTATTGAATGCGTGCTTCATAAAGTCCATTAGTACCAACAAGCATTTTTAGATAATTGCTCGGAACTCTTTCGAGTGTTTCTATGGCTTCAATTATCTTAAATATTTTGTTTTGAACCTTAACGGGTTGCTTCTTAAGGAATTCACTAAAGTGACTCTCAAATTCAACAACTTCGCGGACTTTTTGATTCATGATGCAAATGTAACTTATAAGTTACTATTTTCCAAATTTAATTTCGGGAGTTTATCGGGAGTGGATGATGTACTCTAACGTTTTGCGTGTAGGCGATGTTGCCTTGTGTTGCGCCTGCGGCAAGGCAATATTGCTTACACGCTGTTATACACAGTGCAATTTCGACTCATTGCTTAATAAATGGTGCGTTAAACATTCTGCCATTTTTTGAAGTGAAGTTAATTATGTAGTAACCACTCGTAAAGCTTGATACGTCAACTACATAT
>JBIKJH010000022.1:0-11452 GCA_044361115.1 Crocinitomicaceae bacterium | reverse complement strand
TGTGGAATGTTATTTTTAATCATCTTCCTCTTTTTCTCGAAAGAACGAAAAGATTTGGAACTGTTCTCTCACTTCTCCATCAATTGGCCTTCCTTAAAAGAATTGTTTAAAATAGGAAGTCCACTTATGTTTCAAGGATTTATCGCCTTAGCAACTTGGACAGTCTTTTTCACCTGGATTGAGCAAATGGGGAAATTCGAATTAACTGTTTCTCAAAACATACGCTCCATTTATTTCTTGGCATTTATACCTATTTCGGGTTTTGCTGGTACCACAAAAACGTACATTTCGCAATACATTGGTAAAAACCACCTTGGAGCATTGAGAATTATTCAACTAAGAATCCAATTTTTGACAATCATTTTCCTTTTCATTGTTTTCCATGGAGCATTATTCTATCCTAGGCTTTTGATAGAATTTATCAATCCAGCAGAAGCCTACCTAGATAAAAGTGCTGAAATTATGCGATTCGTTGCTGGATCAATCATGATTTTTGGGGTTGTAAGTGTTTACTTTCAAACGATTAATGGAAGTGGAAATACCTTTGTTTCATTTATTATTGAATTAATTTGCGTGGTTGTATATCTTATAGCTGCATACTTATTAATTAAAGTCTTTAAACTAGATATCTTTTGGATTTGGTCTGTCGAGTACGTCTACTTTTGTGCTTTAGGACTGTTCTCCATTCTCTATTTACGAACATTTAATTGGAAGAAAAAAATCGTATGATGGATAAACAAGCCTTTCGCATCGTTTTCATGGGAACACCTGATTTTGCTGTTCGCATTTTAGATGAATTAATTCAGCAAGCATTTAATGTGGTTGGTGTCATTACAGCTCCAGACAAACCTGCTGGACGTGGACAACAAATCAATGAAAGTCCAGTAAAAAAATATGCAGCTGAAAAAGGGTTGAACATTCTTCAACCAACAAATTTAAAGGACGAAACGTTCATTCAAGCATTATCTAATTTGAAGGCAGACTTGTTTGTTGTAGTTGCATTCCGAATGCTTCCTGAAGTAGTTTGGGCGATGCCACCAAAAGGAACGATAAATTTACATGCTTCTATTCTTCCTAACTATCGGGGGGCTGCTCCAATTAACTGGGCAGTCATCAATGGCGACACACAGACAGGTGTAACAACCTTCTTTATTGAAAAAGAAATTGACACTGGAAAGGTAATCGAGCGGTCGTATGTTACAATCGGCGAAAATGAATCTGTTGGCGAATTGCACGATCGTTTAATGGAACTGGGTGCAGAAGTTAGTGCATCAACCGTACAGAAAATTATGGACGGAACTGCAGTTGGCATTGATCAATTAGAATTAGCAGAAGCTTCAACAAGTTCAGCAACCAAAAAAGAATTGAAAAGTGCACCAAAAATTTTCAAGCCGACTTGTGAAATTGCTTGGAACCAATCGGTTGCCACTATTCATGATTTTGTTCGAGGACTTTCACCTTATCCAGCGGCTTGGACCACTTTGATAAATAGTACAAAGAACGAAACCAAAACGTTCAAAATAATCAAAGCAATTAAAACGGAACTTCCAGTTTCAGATACTAAAACCATAAAAGAAACGAAAGAAGGCCTTTTATTTCCCAGTGGTGATTATTATTTATTAGTTAGTGAATTGCAGCCTGAAGGCAAACGAAGAATGAATCATAGGGAATTCTTAGCTGGGAATAAAATTGAGGAGTGGAAGTTGGTTTAATGTTTTTTTGCTCTTTGGTTTTAGACAGTATTCAAAATTATTGGCTAAAGTAGGTTTGGGGACAATCGAATTTGAGGATACAAGTCAATCGTAATAGGAGTTATAAGTAAGATTGTTAATTTGTAATGTTGTAATGTTGTAATGTTGTAATGTTGTAATGTTGTAATGTTGTAATGTTGTAATGTTGTAATGTTGTAATGTTGTAATGTTGTAATGTTGTAATGTTGTAATGTTGTAATGTTTTAAAAAAAATTAAACTACAATTTTGCAAAAACGATAATTCTACATAACTTAAAGGTACTATTTACTTAAATCTACCTTAATTATGGGAGCAACAAAGACATCTCAATTCGATCAACAAACAATTCACTTGGCAAAAGTGGCTCGAGCCTTAGCTCATCCTGCACGCATAACGATTGTCAATCAATTATTAAAAAGCAAACGTATTTCTCACAAAGAATTTGCAAATATAATTCAACTACATCCTGTTTCTGTTCATCAACATATGAAAAAACTTAAAGAAGCAGAGCTTGTTGAATATCACTATTCACCACATGAATACACCATCACATTAAATGACAGGGCAATCCATTTTATCAACTCATTCCTCCCACAATCCTATACCAAGGCCTAGTCTTTAAGCCTTTAAAGCACGTTTTATTTAAACGACAAAAACACTTATTTCGTCGAAATGTGCCCGAAAAACGGGCTTTTAAGCCTCGGTTATCAACAAATCGCCACTTTTTTCAACAAAAAAGCACTTTTTTTTGCTTAAATGCTTGTGTGGCTTGGATATTCAGATATATTTGTTTCGATAATTAATTACAAACATTCTAAAAAACCAAAACTATGAACAAAGCAGAATTGATTGATGCAATTGCATCAGAGGCTGGATTGTCTAAAGCAGATGCTAAAAAAGCATTGGACGGATTTGTAAACGCAACTGCAACTGCATTGAAAGCAGGAGATAGAATTTCTTTAGTAGGATTCGGATCTTTCTCTGTTTCTGGACGCGCTGCAAGAACTGGACGTAACCCACAAACTGGAAAAGAAATTAGTATCGCTGCTAAAAACGTTGTACGTTTCAAAGCTGGTGCTGAACTTTCTGGAAAAGTTAACTAATCCACTTTCTGTAAAGAAATTAAAAAGGAGAATCGGAAGGTTCTCCTTTTTTTTGTACCCTAATTTCAACTACCCTCTTTGAATTTGCTTATTAAAATGCATTTTATATTTCCTACTTTTGCAACATGCATTCTGAAGATTTAGCCGTTTTAGCGGAATTATACGACATTATTACTCCAAGTAAACGTGAAATGTTTGACCGAATCGCGGCGAATCGTACGAATTATATGACCGTTGCACTTGAAAATGTATTTCAAGAACACAATGCTTCTGCTGTTTTGCGTTCATGTGATTGCTTTGGGATTCAGAATTTGCATGTGATTGAAAAAGATAATCAATACAAAGTTCAACGTGATATTGCATTAGGTGCTGGAAGATGGGTAGATATGTACAATTACGACCGTGGAACCGAACCTGAAATAGATTGTATCAAAAATCTAAAAGAAAAAGGCTATCGAATTATTGCCACAACTCCACATACCAACGACGTAACAATCAATGATTTGAAACTCGACAGTCCAATGGCATTTGTTTTTGGAACAGAACGACGAGGAATTTCTCCAGAGATTATGGAACTTGCCGATGAATACGTAAAAATCCCAATGTATGGTTTTACTGAAAGTTTCAATATTTCAGTTTCGGCTGCAATTACGCTTAATGTTATCCGCGAGCGCTTGGAAAATAGTTCAATCGAATGGAAATTAAACGCTGAGGAGCAAACAAAATTGAAGTTAAAATGGTGTCGAAAAATCTTGCGTGGCGGACAAGAACTAGAAGATGAAATTAGACGTCGTTTATTTAAAAAAGAATAATTATATTTGCCTGACGATCAAGGTTACTATTAAAAAATTAGACTATTATGGGAAGAGGAGATAAAAAAACAGCGAAAGGAAAAAGAGCGATGGGTTCTTTCGGGAATACACGCAAAAGAAAAACAACTGTAACTGTTAAACCATCTGTAAAAAAAGCATCTGCTAAAGCGGAAGCACCAGCAGAGAAAAAAACAGTAGCAAAAAAAGCTGCAGCTCCAAAAGTAGCCGCTGAGAAAAAACCAGCGGTAAAAAAAGCAACAACCGCAAAAAAAACGACGAAGAAGTCTGAAGAATAAATTTAAAACCCCGAGCATTCGGGGTTTTTTTTTAACCGATTTTTTTTATAAAAAAGACCCATCTTTTCTACCATTAACTCTTTTATTTTTTTCACATTTGTAAAGTATTTTAAACGACGATAAACTATAGCAATCATGAAACACAATTTCGGAGCCGGTCCTTGTATTTTACCACAAGAAGTTTTCAAACAAGCAGCTGATGCTGTCTTAGATTTTAATGGTCTTTCCATCTTAGAAGTTTCTCACCGTCACAAAGATTTCGTTGCAGTTATGGACGAAGCATGTGACTTAGTGAAAAAAGCATTGAATGTACCTACAGGATATTCTGTCGTTTATTTACAAGGTGGTGCAACACTTGGTTTTACAATCGCAGCATTAAATATGATGCGCGATACTAAAAAAGCGGGTTACATCAATACAGGAACGTGGGCTGCTGGAGCAATCAAAGAAGCGAAAAAAGTTGGCGTTGATGTGAATGTGTTTGCATCGTCAGAAGATAAAAAATTCTCATACATCCCTAAGGATTTTGTTGTTCCAACAGACGTAGACTATATTCACTTCACATCAAATAATACAATCTACGGAACGCAATTCCATAACTTCCCGAAAACAGATTCACCTTTGGTTTGCGATATGTCTTCTGACATTTTCTCAAAAGAAATCAAGGTGGCAGACTTCGATATGATATACGCAGGAGCCCAAAAAAATCTTGGACCTGCAGGCGCTACCTTGTATATCGTAAAAGATGAAATTTTAGGAAAATCAACTTCGCCATTCATTCCATCTTACATGGATTTGAAACAACAAGTTGAAAAGGAATCAATGTTAAATACACCACCTGTTTTCTCTGTATATGTTGCTATGTTGAACTTACGTAACTTAATCGCCAATGGCGGAGTGAAAGCAATGGAAGCAAAAAACATCGCAAAAGGAAACTTGCTATACAACGAACTAGATGCGAATCCACTTTTCAATGCTACAGTTGCAAAAGAAGATCGATCTAATATGAACGTAACATTTACGCTAACGAATGAAGCACATCAAGAAGCATTCGATAAAGCATGGAAAGATGCAGGAATCGTTGGTCTACCAGGACACCGCTCAACGGGAGGTTACCGCGCATCAATGTACAATGCATTGCCATTGGAAAGCGTTCAAGTTTTGGTTGATGTCTTGAAAGAATTTACACGTACAAACGGTTAATTGAATTACGAATCCCGAATAACGAAAGGAATGAAAATATTAGCAAACGACGGAATTTCCGACTTAGGAAAACAATTACTTGAAGAGGCTGGTTTTACTGTAATTACAGAAAAAGTAGCTCAAGAGGAATTAGCAAATACCGTAAATGAACAAGGGATCGAAATGATTTTGGTTCGAAGCGCAACTACCGTTCGCAAAGAAGTGATAGATGCATGTCCAAATTTGAAATTAATTGGTCGTGGCGGTGTTGGTATGGACAATATTGATGTTGCTTACGCTCGTGAAAAAGGAATTACAGTCATTAACACACCAGCTTCCTCTTCTCAATCTGTTGCAGAATTGGTTATGGGACATATGTTTGCCATTTCAAGAGGTTTACATGATTCTTACAAAAACATGGAAACTGGTGATTTTTCTGCACTGAAGAAAAAATATGCGAAAGGTGTTGAATTGAGAGGAAAAACACTGGGCATCATCGGTTTTGGTCGCATTGGTCAAAGTCTTGCGTCCTATGCCTTAGGTTGCGGAATGAATGTTATAGCTATTGATCGTAAAGAAAATCCATTGAACATTCATGTTCCAATAGGAAATGGACAGGAAGCAATCGTTTCAATTACACCCGTGAACGATTTAAACAGTGTTTTAGGTCAATTGGATTACATTTCAATTCACGTACCGAAACAAGCTGACGGAAGTGCTGTAATCGCAGCAAATGAGTTCGCAATGATGAAAAAAGGTGTTCGAATTGCAAATGCAGCGCGCGGTGGTGTGATCAATGAAGATGATTTATTGGTAGCATTGGCATCTGGACAAGTTGCAGCTATCGCATTGGACGTATTTGAAAACGAACCAACTCCACGTAAAGACTTATTAAATCATAGTGCAATTGCTTGTACTCCGCACATTGGAGCAGCAACATTGGAAGCACAAGATCGCATCGGAGAAGAACTAGCTAGCTTGATTATCGGGCAGTTCGCCGCAAAAAACTAAAAACTAATTCAACCCTGTAGCATGAGAAGATTCTCGACTACAGGGTTTCGTATGTAAAAGCCATGACTAAAATTGCACCCTTCAAAGCGCTGCGACCAGTTCGCGACAAAGTTCATCTGGTTGCTACACGTCCCTATTATTCTTACAAAAAGAATGTATTAAAAGCGAAATTGGAAGACAATCCATTCACGTTCTTGCGTATCATCAATCCCGAATTTGGAACAAGCGTGAAAACGAAACCAAATTCAATAGAGCGTTTCAATTTGGTAAGCGAAAAATACGCTGAATTCATTGATGAAAAGATTTTAATAAAAGATCAAGAAGCACATTTATACATTTATCGTCAAACAAAAGATGGTCATGAATTTACTGGTATTGTAGCAGGTGCCAGCGTTCAAGAATACGAAGACGATTTTATTAAAAAGCATGAAGCAACATTGACTTCGCGTGAGGCAATGTTTACAAATTACTTGGATATTGTTGGCTACAACGCCGAACCAGTGCTCCTATCCTATCCACATGAACAAGCAATTGACGATTTATTGGTGAAATATACCGCTGCTCGTCCAGAATATGAATTCACAACAACTGATCGTATCAAGCATGAATTGTGGGTTTTATCTGTTGAAGATTCAGCTTCGATGATCAAAGCCTTTGAAAAATTGTCTGCCGCTTACATTGCTGACGGACACCATCGTTCTGCTTCTTCGGCTGGATTGAAAAAACACCGCCAAAGCAAAGGAACATCTCAGTTTCCGAATGAAGATTATTTCTTGGCTTATTTCATAGACGAAAACAGACTAAAAATACTAGAATTCAACCGCTTAGTTAAAACACTGAACAATTTGTCAAAAGAGGAATTCCTTCAAAAACTGGAAGAATCATTTGAGATTTCTGCTTTAACAGGTTCTTCAAAACCAAGTCACGAACACCAAATTACCATGTGTTTAGAAGGAAAATGGTTTGAATTGAATTGTAAACCGAGCATTATCGACGAGCATCATCCTGTCAAGTGTTTAGACGCTGAAATTCTAACGCAATCATTACTGACACCTATTCTCGGTATTCATGACCTTAAAACGGATGAAAACATCGAATTCATAAGCGGTGCGGAAACAATTGAATCCTTTGAAGACAAAATTGTAAAAGGAAAATTTAAGGTTGGCTTTGTCTTGTACCCGGTATCAATGGACCAAGTGAAGAGAGTAGCTGATGCTCAATTAATTATGCCACCAAAATCAACGTGGGTTGAACCTAAAATGCGCAGTGGATTAACAATTTACAACATCAACGAATAATGATTGAAGATCAATTAAAGGCTGTTTTAGTAACAATCAAAGAAGATGCAACCTTAATTGCAGTTTCAAAAACGAAACCTGTAAGTGCAGTTTTAGAAGCGTACAATGCTGGACAACGTCATTTTGGGGAAAATAAAGTGCAGGAAATGGAACTGAAACATGAAGCCTTACCAAAGGATATCCATTGGCATCTAATTGGCCATTTGCAAAGCAATAAAGTCAAGTATATTGCGCCTTTCGTTCATTTAATACATTCTGTTGATAGCTTAAAATTGTTACAAGAAATTAATAAACAAGGATTAAAAAACAAGCGTGTAATCAACTGTTTGTTGCAATTCCACATTGCAGAAGAAGAAACAAAATTCGGCTTATCGTTAAGCGAAGCAGTTGAAATATTGAATACGCCTGAATACGCTGAAATGAAAAACATTGAAATCGTTGGTGTAATGGGAATGGCATCTTTTACTGAAGATCAAAACAAAATTCACGATGAGTTCCGCTTCTTAAAATCGATTTTCGATGACCTTAAAAGTGGTTGTTTTGAAGAGAAAGATTCCTTTAAAGAAATTTCAATGGGAATGAGTGGTGATTATAAAATTGCCTTGCTAGAAGGAAGTACGATGGTACGCGTTGGAAGTTCAATTTTTGGTTCAAGATGAAATACATAATAACATTAATATCAATATTTTACAGTGTTAATTTTTACGCGCAGACTTACGAAGATTCCTTGATTGAATTGCGTATCGTTCGAATGGGTGAAATGATTGATTCAAGCACACACATTCTCAACGCAGAGGAGCAAAAATCGTTTGAAGGTTTGCAATTTTTCAAAGTTGATTCAAGCTTTTGCATTCAAGCAAAATTCACAAAAGAAGTCGGAAAGAAATTCGAAATGCCAACCTCAACTGCACGCAAACCAATTTATCGTCAGTTTGGATTTATCGCGTTTTCTCTTGAAGGTAAAGATTGCAAATTGTACGTCTATCAAAACATGGCTTTACGGCGCAAAAAAGAATACAAAGATTACTTGTTCATTCCCTTTCGTGACCCAACGAACGGAAATGAAACCTATGGAGGCGGACGTTACCTCGATTTTAAGAAAACAAAAAATCCAGAAGTGGCTGTTGATTTTAACACCGTTTACAATCCATATTGTGTATATTCGCATAGGTACTCCTGTCCAATTCCTCCGACAGAGAACACCTTAACAGTTCCAATTCGCGCTGGGGAAAAAGTTCCAGTCGGATATTCTAAAGACCACTAAAATGCGATTATGAAAACAAAAAAAGACATTGTTGACAACTGGTTACCACGTTATACCGGTGAAGAATTAGGAAATTTCGGTGAATACATATTGCTCTGTAACTTCCACAATTATGTAGAAAAATTTGCAGTTATGCACGGTGTAGAAATCGTAGGCAAAGGGCGTCCAATGCAATGCGCAACAGCGAACGGAATTTCCATCATCAACTTTGGAATGGGAAGTGCATCCGCAGCAACTTGTATGGATTTACTTTCAGCAATTCAACCAAAAGCTGTATTGTTTTTAGGGAAATGTGGTGGATTAAAACGCAAAAACGAAGTTGGAGATTTAGTTTTACCAATCGCTGCCATTCGCGGTGAAGGAACCAGCAATGATTATTTCCCACCAGAAGTACCTGCTCTACCCGCTTTTGCTCTTCAAAAAGCCATTTCAACGACCATACGCGATTTTAACGAAGATTATTGGACAGGAACCGTTTACACCACCAATCGACGTGTTTGGGAACACGACGAAGAATTTAAAGGCTATTTAAAGAGAATTCGCGCCATGGCCATCGACATGGAAACTGCAACCATCTTTACAGTTGGTTTCGCGAATAACATTCCAACAGGAGCATTGTTGTTGGTATCAGATCAACCAATGGTGCCAGAAGGCGTGAAAACAGAAAAAAGCGATACGGTTGTGACCTCAAAATTTGTTGACAATCATTTAAAAATCGGAATTGAATCACTGAAACAGTTGATCAACAATCGAAATACAGTGAAGCATTTGAGGTTTTAATCAATTTCTGAAATCCTTCCCGGTCGGGCTTTCGAAAATTGTTAATTCAAACAAAGGAACAATTGCGAAGATGTGGTCAAAAATATCTGCTGTAATCAATTCGTATTCGTTCCAAACTTTAGTTGTGGTAAAGCAATACACTTCAATTGGTACACCCTTATCGGAAGAATCTAGCTGACGAACAAGAATGTGCATCTTTTGATTAATCTCAGTATTGTGTTGTAAATAATGCTCAATGTATCGTCTGAATAAGCCAATATTCGTTTGTTTGCGCGCATTTATTGTTTGTTCACCAACAAATCCGTTTATCTTGTTATATTCTTGAATTTCATTTTCGCGTTCGTGAATAAAGTTCTTCAAGATTTTGATTTTACCCAATTGTTCAATCAACTCTTCCGAAGCAAAATGAATTGAATCAATTTGAATGCATACAGAACGTTTTATACGTCTTCCCTCCGACTCTTGCATTCCTCGCCAGTTTCTGAACGAATCAGAAATGAATGAATAGGTTGGAATGGTTGTAATTGTTTTGTCAAAATTGCGCACTTTCACTGTAGCCAAGTTAATTTCTTCCACTTCTCCATCCGCACCAAATTTTTCCATGGTCACCCAATCGCCAATACGAATCATATCATTAACAGACAATTGTATACTCCCAACAAAACCCAGAATTGTATCTTTGAAAACCAACAACAAAATAGCAGAAACCGCACCTAAAGATGTTAAAAAGAAAACAGGAGATTTACTCGTAACAACGGAAAGCATGATAATGAAGAAAATACCAGAAACCGCAATTTTTCCAACCTGGAAATACGATTGAATTGGTTTATCCGAATACACATCTTTTTCTTTAATGATATCGCGAAAAGCATTTAAACCGCGGTTAATTGAAACCATTACTGCAAACAATATCAATACTGATACAAGTCTTGAAAGTCCACCATGCATGTATGGAAACTGATAAAACACGATCGACAAGAAATAATCCATAAACATTAACGGTACAAGGTGCGCCAGGGATCGAAACACTTTATTTTTAACCAACTGATCATCCAAACTACTTTTAGAGCGATCTACAAGCGCATACAAGAGATTGATTAGGATACCGCGTGAAACATACCAAATAAGCAAAGAAAACGCAACTAAGACAACAAACATTCCGATTGCCCAATAAATTGCGTGTTGTTCGTATGCAGAATGATTAAAATTAGTGGTTCCATAAAAACTACGAATCCACTGAATGATTGCGTCTTTCATATTTTGTTACTTTCGTGTAAAATTACGATAATTGAGCAAACTACGCATACATATAATGGGTTGGATTACACTATTAATCTTTCCGCTTCCAGCCTTTCTCGTGATGTATTTTTTCTTGGATATTTCTTGGATTGAACTTCTACAGCTTGACAAGTTTCAGACGATTCCTATTGCTTATGGTTTGGAATTTGGAATTTTCTATGCATTTCTTGCGATTATCATTCTAAAGGCGCCCATTTTTGATCGTTTACCTTTAAAAATCGACAAAATGGTGAAAGATTTAAAACTCAATTATTTTGATGTTTTTTTCCTTTCAATGTGTGCTGGGATTGGTGAAGAATTACTTTTTAGAGCCGGCTTACAAACCTTCACAGGTGTGTGGTTAACATCCTTCATTTTTGTTGCAATACATGGTTATTTTAGTATTAAAAACCTCGAAATGAACTATTATGGCTTACTCGTTTTTCCGTTCATTTTAGTAATTTCCTTGGGTTTTGAACACTTTGGTTTGTGGTTTAGTATTTCTGCACACTTTGCCTACGATGCCGTTCTGTTTTTTGAAATGCGAAGAGATAGCTGAGCTGTTTAGATGATGAGTGATGAGTGATGAGTGATGAGTGATGAGAGATGAGTGATGAGAGATGAGAGATGAGAGATGAGAAATGTGAGATGAGAAATGTGAGATGAGAGTTGAGTGATGAGTGATGAGAGATGAGAG
>JBIKJH010000019.1:0-40861 GCA_044361115.1 Crocinitomicaceae bacterium | reverse complement strand
AATTAGTTCGCAAAGGAAGAACAGCGGTAGTGAAGAAGAGTAAATCTGCCGCACTTGATTCTTGTCCACAGCGTAAAGGGGTATGTGTACGTGTTTACACCACTACTCCGAAAAAACCGAACTCTGCAATGCGAAAAGTTGCAAGGGTGCGTTTGACTAACGGTAAGGAAGTCAACGCTTATATCGGTGGTGAAGGTCACAACTTACAAGAGCACTCGTTAGTGTTAGTTCGTGGTGGTAGAGTAAAAGATTTACCTGGGGTTCGTTATCACATCGTTCGCGGTGCTGAAGATACAGCCGGAGTAGAAGGAAGAACTCAACGTCGCTCTAAGTATGGAACTAAGAGACCTAAACAAAAATAATTAAAGCTTTAAGAGATGAGAAGAAGAAAAGCCAAGAAAATAGCCATTCTCCCGGATCCAAAGTTCAACGATGTTGTGGTAACAAAATTCGTTAACAACTTAATGTACGACGGGAAAAAGAATTTAGCGTTTAAAATATTCTACGAAGCAATTGAAATCGTAGACAAAAAAATTGAAGATCAAGAAGGATTAGATGTTTGGAGAAAAGCATTAGAAAATGTTACACCAAGTGTTGAGGTTCGTAGCCGTCGTGTTGGTGGAGCTACTTTCCAAATCCCAACTCCTGTGCGTGAAGATCGTAAAGCATCTTTGGCAATGAAATGGTTGATAGGTTACTCACGCAAACGTAATGAGAAAACGATGGCTGGTAAACTAGCGTCAGAAATCATTGCTGCTTCGAAAGAAGAAGGTGCTGCCTACAAAAAGAAAGAAGATACATTAAGAATGGCTGAGGCTAACAAGGCGTTCTCACATTTTAGATTTTAATCGATATGGCAAGAGATCTTAAATTTACCCGTAATATCGGAATTGCTGCTCACATTGATGCTGGTAAAACAACAACAACAGAGCGTATTTTGTATTATTCTGGTGTGAATCACAAAATTGGTGAGGTACACGAAGGTGGTGCTACAATGGACTGGATGGAGCAAGAGCAAGAGCGTGGAATTACGATCACTTCTGCTGCTACTACAGTAAACTGGAAATACAGAGGCCAAGATTACCATATTAATATTATTGATACTCCAGGACACGTTGACTTTACAGTTGAGGTGAATCGTTCGTTACGTGTATTGGATGGTTTAGTATTCTTGTTTTCAGCTGTTGATGGTGTTGAGCCTCAATCAGAAACTAACTGGAGACTTGCAAATAACTACAACGTTCCTCGTATCGGTTTCGTAAACAAAATGGACCGTCAAGGTGCTGATTTCTTAAACGTGTGTAAACAAGTGAAAGAAATGTTGGGTAGTCACGCATTACCATTACAAATCAATATTGGTGACGAAGATAATTTCAAAGGAGTAGTTGATTTAATTAACTTCAAAGGAATTGTTTGGAACGAAGACATGGGAATGACTTTCCAAGAAGTTGAAATTCCAGCTGATATTATTGACGAAGCAAGAAGATTACGTAGTGAATTGTTAGAGGCAGTTGCTGAATTTGACGAATCATTGATGGAGAAATTCTTCGAAGATGAGAACTCATTAACAGAGCGCGAAATCTTGAATGCATTGCGTCAAGCAACTATATCTGGAAAAGTAGTTCCTATGATGTGTGGTTCATCTTTCAAAAACAAAGGTGTACAAGCAATGTTGGACATGGTAATGGAAATTCTTCCTTCTCCATTAGATGTTGAAGCGATTACAGGTATCAATCCTAAAACAGATGAAGAGGTTTCTCGTCAACCGTCTTATGATGAGCCTTTCTCAGGTTTAGCATTTAAAATCGCTACAGATCCTTTCGTAGGTCGTTTATGTTTTACACGTGCTTATTCAGGTAAATTGCCAGCAGGTTCTTACGTATTGAATACACGTACAAATAATAAAGAGCGTATTTCTAGAATCTTCCAAATGCACGCAAACAAACAAAATCAAATTGATGAGTTAGGTGCTGGAGACATTGGAGCATTAGTTGGATTTAAAGATATCCGCACAGGAGATACTTTATGTGCTGAGAATGCACCAATCATTTTGGAATCTATGAACTTCCCTGATCCAGTTATCGGGATTGCAATTGAGCCTAAAACTCAAGCTGACCAAGATAAATTAGGAGTAGGTTTGTCAAAATTAGCAGAAGAAGATCCAACATTCCGTGTAAATACTGACGAGGAAACTGGTCAAACGATTATCTCGGGAATGGGTGAGTTACACTTAGAAATTATTGTTGACCGTTTGAGACGTGAGTTCAAGGTTGAAGTTAACCAAGGTGCTCCTCAAGTTTCTTACCGTGAGAATATTACAGCAGGTGTTGATCACAGAGAAGTGTACAAAAAACAATCAGGTGGTCGTGGTAAATTTGCCGATATCGTTGTTAAAATTTCTCCGCAAGATAACGCTGAAAAAACGGGATTAGAATTCGTAAACAGCATCAAGGGTGGTAATATTCCAAGAGAATTTATTCCATCTGTTGAGAAAGGATTTAAAGAATCAATGAAAAATGGAGTCTTAGCTGGTTTCCCAGTGGACGCTATGAAGGTTGAATTGTTAGATGGTTCTTTCCACGCTGTCGATTCAGATTCTTTATCATTCGAATTATGTGCTAAAATGGCATATAAAGCAGCATTGAAAAATGCGCGTCCCGTTCTTCTTGAGCCAATCATGAAAATGGAAGTGGTTACACCAGAAGAAAACATGGGTGATATCGTAGGTGACTTAAACAGACGTCGCGGTGTAATTCGTGGAATGGATGATAGAGCAGGATCAAAAGTTGTTAAAGCGGATGTTCCTTTATCTGAAATGTTCGGATATGTAACACAGTTACGTACACTTTCTTCAGGTAGAGCAAGTTCTTCAATGGAGTTCTCGCACTATGCTGAGGCACCGAAGAACGTTGCGGATGACGTAGTTTCAAAAATTAATGGTAAAGTTTCAGCATAATACTTAGGTAATGAGCCAAAAAATAAGAATTAAATTAAAGTCGTACGATCACAATTTGGTTGACAAATCGGCAGAAAAAATAGTAAAAACTGTAAAAGCTACTGGTGCTGTGGTTAGTGGTCCAATTCCATTACCAACTCACAAAAGAATTTACACAGTTTTGAAATCTCCACACGTAAATAAAAAAGCGCGTGAGCAGTTTGAATTATGTTCATACAAAAGATTGTTAGATATCTACAGTTCTTCTTCTAAGACTGTTGATGCCCTAATGAGATTAGAGTTGCCTAGTGGGGTTGACGTAGAAATTAAAGTTTAATAATTAAATAGTTAAAGTATGCCAGGAATTATTGGTAGAAAAGTCGGAATGACTAGCATCTACAGTGCCGAGGGTAAAGCAATGCCATGCACGGTTATAGAAGCTGGTCCTTGTGTTGTGACTCAGATCAAAACACAAGACAGAGATGGTTACGAGGCTGTTCAGTTGGGTTTTGGAGACCGTAAAGAAAAAAACACTCCAAACGCATTGAAAGGCCACTTTAAAAAAGCTAACACAACTCCAAAAGCGAAGTTGGTGGAATTTAAAGGTTTCGATAACGTTAATCTCGGAGATAATATTGATGTAAACATTTTCGAGGAAGGTGAATACGTTAGTATCATTGGAACATCAAAAGGAAAAGGTTTCCAAGGGGTTGTAAGACGTCATGGTTTCGGTGGAGTTGGTCAAGCAACACACGGACAACACAATCGTCTAAGAGCACCAGGATCAATCGGAGCTTGTTCTTATCCAGCACGTGTATTCAAAGGAATGCGCATGGGTGGACAAATGGGTAACAAGCGCGTTGTGATGGAGAATCTTGAAGTTTTGAAAGTTCTCGCAGACAAGAATTTAATCGTGGTGAAAGGATCAATTCCTGGATCTAAAGGTGGAACCATAACAATTAATAAGTAATGGAAGTAAAAGTATTTGACGCGAAAGGAAAAGCTACTTCTAAAAAGGTAACGCTTTCAGATTCAGTTTTTGGTATCGAACCAAATGATCACGCAATTTACTTAGATGTTAAGCAGCACTTGGCCAATCGTCGTCAAGGAACGCATAAAGCAAAAGAAAGAGCAGAAATATCTGGATCTACGAAAAAAATTAAGAAACAAAAAGGAACTGGTGGTGCACGTGCTGGAAGTATCAAGTCTGGTACAAGAGTAGGTGGTGGACGTATCTTCGGACCAAGACCAAGAAACTACCATTTCAAGTTGAATGTTAAGTTGAAAAGATTGGCAAGAAAATCAGCATTTTCTTACAAAGCTCAAAATGAATCTATCATGGTGCTTGAAGATCTTAATTTCGACGCAGCTAAAACAAAAGATTTTAAATCGTTGTTGGCAGCATTGAAACTTGAGAACGAAAAAGTTCTTATGATTTTAGGAAGCCAAAATGACAATGTTTATTTGTCATCACGTAACCTTGGAAGAGTTAAAGTCGTTACAGCTGATTCAGTAAATACATTTGATGTATTGAACGCGAAGAAAGTTGTATTGGCAGAGAGTTCAATTGAAGTAATCGAAAAGATTCTAAACTAATTGATGATGAAAACAATTATCAAAAAGCCAATCATCTCAGAAAAAGCAACTGGAACGAGTGAAAAATTCAACCGTTTTACATTTGCAGTAGATAGAAAGGCAAATAAAATAGAAATTAAAAATGCTGTCGAGAAGATGTATGGTGTCAGTGTAACTGAAGTTCGTACAATGAATTATGGCGGTGGTAAATCCTCTGTTAAGTATACTAACAAAGGTATCGTTGAGCAACCAAGTAAACTATGGAAAAAAGCTGTAGTTACTGTTGCATTAGGAGAAACGATTGATTTATTTAATAATTTTTAAGCAGTTGACTAATGAGTCTTAAAAAATTCAAGCCTATCACTCCAGGGCAAAGACACAAGATCAACAGTGATTATTCAGAAATCACAACGAATGTTCCTGAAAAGAGCTTAGTTGCGCCGATGAAGAAATCTGGAGGTCGTAACAACGACGGTAGAATGACCATGCGTTATATGGGTGGTGGTCACAAACAAAAATACCGTATCGTTGACTTTAAAAGAGACAAGCATGACGTGCCTGCAACGGTAAAATCGATCGAATACGATCCAAACCGTACGGCTCATATTGCTTTGTTATTTTACGCAGATGGTGAAAAACGTTACATCATTGCTCCAAACGGATTGAAAGTTGGAGATACTGTTGTAGCTGGTAAAACCGCTGCACCTAATGTAGGAAATGCACTTTTCTTAAGTGACGTTCCATTAGGTACTGTAATTCACAATATTGAATTAAAACCTGGAAAGGGTGGTGCTATCGCACGTGGTGCAGGTACTTACGCTCAATTGAACGCTCGCGATGGTCGCTATGCTATTGTTAAAATGCCTTCTGGTGAAACTAGAATGATTTTAACTACTTGTATGGCTACAATTGGGTCTGTCTCAAATTCTGAACACAATTTAGTAGTCTCTGGTAAAGCAGGACGCTCTCGTTGGTTAGGTCGTCGTCCACGTGTACGTGGTGTAGTTATGAACCCGGTAGATCACCCAATGGGTGGTGGTGAAGGGCGTAACTCAGGAGGTCACCCACGTTCGCGTAATGGTATGCCAGCTAAAGGTTACAAAACACGTGATAAGAAGAAGTATTCAGATAAGTTTATCATCGAAAGAAGAAAAAAATAAGTAAGATATGAGTCGTTCGTTGAAAAAACCACCTTTTGTACATTACAAGTTAATGAAACGAGTGGATGATGCACAAGCGTCGAGTAGTAAAGCAGTGATCAAAACTTGGTCAAGAGCTTCAACTATAACTCCTGATTTCGTAGGGTTGACATTCGCCGTACATAATGGTAACAAGTTTATTCCAGTTTTCGTAACTGAAAACATGGTGGGACACAAATTGGGGGAATTCTCTCCAACGCGTAATTTCCGTGGCCATGGTGGGAATAAAAAAGATAAGAAAAGATAGAATTTAAATAGCAAAGTCATGGGTGCTAGAAAAAGGTTAAGAGCTGAAAATTTAAAGGCGACGAAAAGTACAACTGCAATAGCAAGTTTGAATGATTCGCCAATTGCTCCAAGAAAGATGAGATTAGTTGCAGATCTTGTAAGGGGAGTAGAGGTTAACAAAGCTCTAAATATATTGCAACATAATGCGAAAAATGCGTCTACAAGCTTAGAGAAGTTATTGCGTTCAGCAATTGCTAACTGGGAGCAAAAAAACGAAGGAAAAAGCATTGAAGAAGAGAAACTAGTAGTAAAATCAATTGAAGTTGGTGGTGGTGCTATGTTGAAAAGAATTCAAGCTGCACCTCAAGGTAGAGCGCATAGAGTAAGAAAAAGATCAAACCATGTTACCATTGTAGTTGATGGTGCTAAATAAGTTAGGATAAAATGGGACAAAAAACAAATCCAATAGGAAATAGACTTGGTTTCATCCACGGATGGGAGTCTAACTGGTATGGAGGAGATAACTACAGAGATAAAATCATCGAAGATGATCAAATTCGTAAGTACCTCAATGCTCGTTTATCTAGAGCTAGTATCGCGAAAATTATCATCGAGAGAACACTTAAACTTGTTACTGTTACGATCAACACAGCTCGTCCTGGAGTTATAATTGGTAAAGGTGGACAAGAAGTAGATAAACTAAAAGAAGAGTTAAAGAAAATTACGAAAAAAGAGATTCAAATCAACATTTTCGAGGTGAAACGTCCAGAATTGGATGCTCGTTTAGTAGCTGATGGAATCGCTCGTCAATTGGAAGCACGTATTTCTTTTAGAAGAGCTATTAAAATGGCAATTGCGAGTACAATGCGCATGGGAGCAGAAGGAATCAAAGTTAAGATTTCTGGACGTTTGAATGGAGCAGAAATGGCTCGTAGTGAGATGTACAAAGATGGACGTACTCCGTTACATACGTTCAGAGCTGACATCGATTATGCAATTTCCGAAGCACATACAACGTATGGTCGTTTGGGTATCAAAGTGTGGATATGCAAAGGAGAAGTTTACGGAAAACGCGATCTTTCACCAAATGTTGGAATGGCTGCTCAAGCTGCTAAATCAGGAGCAGGAGCTGGTTCAAGAAAACCAATGGGTGCTAAGAGAAAGAAAAAATAAAACAGGACAGTAAAATTGACAAAAGATGTTACAGCCAAAAAGAACCAAATTTAGAAGAGTTCAAAAAAGTCGAAACAGAGGTCTAGCTCAAAGAGGTAGTACAATTGCTTTCGGTTCTTTCGGACTAAAAACATTGGAGCCTGGATGGATTACATCACGCCAAATCGAAGCATCACGTATCGCCGTTACTCGATACATGAAACGTGAAGGAAAGGTGTGGATCCGTATTTTCCCTGACAAACCGGTTACCTCAAAACCAGCCGAAGTTCGTATGGGTAAAGGTAAAGGTGCTCCAAGTCACTGGGTAGCAGTAGTTAAACCAGGTCGCATCATGTTTGAAGCGGATGGTGTTCCTTACGAAATTGCTAAAGAAGCAATGCGTTTGGCAGCTCAAAAGTTACCGGTGAAATGTAAGTTCATTGTTCGCAATGACTATGTTATACCAGAGAAATAGTAATTAATATGAAGCAGCAAGAAATCACAAAACTTTCAGTTGAAGACGTTAAGAGTCGCATCTCGGACTTCTCTGAGCAACTAGCGAAAATGAAATTGACGCACAGTGTTGCACCAATGGAGAATCCAATTCAGATTCGTAATGTCAGAAAAGCAATTGCAAGATTGCAGACTGAATTGACTAAACGTGAAGCGCAAGCTTAGTTGCTTGTTTAAAAAAAAACAAATTAGCTTGAAATGGAAAAGCGTAATTTAAGAAAAGAGCGAGTAGGGATCGTTACTAGCGACAAAATGCAGAAATCAATTGTAGTTTCTGTCGAGCGTAAAGTAAAACACCCAAAATATGGTAAGTTCGTGAAAAAAACTACTAAATTTGTTGCCCACGATGAAAACAACGATTGTAATATCGGAGATATGGTTAAAATCATGGAAACACGTCCTTTGAGTAAATCAAAGAACTGGAGATTAGTAGAAATTATTGAAAGAGCTAAATAATTTTTTGTAATGATACAAACAGAATCAAGACTTGCAGTAGCAGACAACTCAGGAGCAAAAACTGTTTTGGTAATCCGCGTATTAGGTGGAACAAAACGTCGTTATGCTTCGGTTGGAGATAAGATCGTTGTTGCTGTCAAGAGTGCAATGCCCTCTGGTGCCGTTAAAAAGGGATCGGTAGCCAAGGCGGTAGTAGTAAGAACAAAGAAAGAAGTACGCCGTGCGGATGGTTCTTACATTCGTTTTGATGATAACGCTTGCGTTATTTTAAATCAAGCGGGTGAGATGAGAGGAACTCGTATTTTCGGACCAGTTGCTCGTGAGCTTCGTGAAAACAACTATATGAAAGTTGTTTCATTGGCTCCTGAGGTACTTTAAATAATTGAAGTTATGCAACAGAAATTACACATTAAAGTAGGCGACACTGTTAAGGTTATTAGTGGTGAAGCTAAAGGTCAGGAAGGAAAAATCCTTTCTATCGACAGAAAGAAGCTGCGTGCAATTGTGGAAGGTGTGAATCTTGTAAAGAAACATGCTAAACCAAGTGCAGCAGACCCTCAAGGTGGAATCGTGGAGAAAGAAGCAGGTCTTCACATTTCAAACCTTATGGTTGTATCTAAAGGTGTTGCGTCTAGAACAGGACGCCGCGAAGATGCAAATGGAAAATTAGTACGTTATTCAAAAAAATCAGGGGAGGAGATTAAGTAATGAGTTATTCACCAAGACTTAAGGAAAAGTACAGTGCTGAGATTATTCCTGCATTGACTGAAAAGTTCGGGTACAAAACAGTTATGAGAGTACCTAAACTTGAAAAAATTGTGTTGAGCCAAGGAATGGGAGACGCAGTAGCGGACAAAAAGTTAATTGATAATGCCGTTGCGGATTTGTCAAGAATTGCTGGTCAAAAAGCAGTTACGACACTATCTAAAAAGGATATATCTAACTTTAAGTTAAGAAAAGGAATGCCTATCGGTACGAAAGTTACGTTAAGAGGAAATAAGATGTATGACTTCTTAGATCGTCTTTTAGCTGTTGCTTTGCCACGTACGCGCGATTTTCGTGGGATTAATCCAAAAGGATTTGATGGTAGAGGTAACTTTAACTTAGGAGTAAAAGAGCACATCATTTTCCCAGAAATCGATATCGATAAAGTAAGCCGTATGTTAGGTATGGATATTACGTTTGTTACATCGGCTGAAAGTGATGAAGAAGCAAAAGCGCTCTTAGATGCATTCGGTTTCCCATTTATTAAAAAATAAGAAGAAATGGCTAAAGAATCTATGAAAGCGCGTGAGCGCAAAAGAGAAAAAATGGTTGTTAGATACGCAAAGAAACGCGCTGAATTAACGAAAACGTTAAAATCAACAGACGCTTCTGAAGACGTTCAAGCAGCAAAATGGGATGCAATGATGGCGATTCAAAAATTGCCTGCAAACTCTTCTAAGGTCCGTGTTCACAATCGTTGTGGACTAACTGGGCGTCCGAGAGGTTATATGCGTCAGTTTGGTCTTTCACGTGTTACTTTCCGTGAAATGGCTTTAGCTGGTAAAATCCCAGGAGTTAAAAAAGCAAGTTGGTAAAAGTCTCCCGAAGTTTCGGGATTGAAACTCTACCGAGTAATTAATAAAAAAAAAGGACATGTATACAGATCCTATAGCAGATTTTCTTACCCGTATCCGTAACGCAAGTGCGGCTGGTTTGAAAATGGTAGAAATTCCAGGTTCGAATGTAAAACGTGCAATGACACAAATTTTATTCGATCAAGGTTATATCACAAATTATAAATTTGAAGAAGATGACAAACAAGGCGTTATTAAAATCGCTTTGAAATACAATGCATCGACAAAAGTTCCTGCAATTACCAAATTGCAAAGAGCTTCTCGTCCAGGTTTAAGAAAATACAGTGGGTCTGCAGAGATGCCGCGCGTATTAAACGGACTTGGTGTGGCAATCGTGTCAACTTCTAAAGGTGTAATTACTGATAAAGAAGCAAGAAAACAAAACGTAGGTGGAGAAGTTCTTTGCTACGTATATTAATTTTAAGAATAGTTAGAAATGTCAAGGATAGGTAAATCCCCAGTTAACATCCCGAGTGGAGTAGACGTAAAGTTAAACGGAACGAACGTTACCGTTAAGGGTCCTAAAGGTGAATTGTCTCAAGAAATCGATTCTTGTGTTACATTAACCATTGAGGACAACACAATAACTTTCAGCCGCGAATCAGATTCACCGACTCATCGTGCTAAGCATGGTTTATACCGCGCTTTATTGCAGAACATGGTAGTTGGAGTTTCGGAAGGGTACAAAAAGGAATTAGAAGTAATCGGAGTTGGATATCGTGCAACAACAACTGGTCAACAGTTAGAGTTAGCGTTAGGTTATTCACATCCCATTGTATTCGAAATTCCTTCAGAAATTAAGGTATCTGCAGACACCCAAAAGGGTAAGGCACCTGTTGTTACGTTAGAATCGTACGATAAACAACTTTTGGGCCAGGTCGCTGCCAAAATTCGTTCCCTACGTAAACCTGAACCATACAAAGGTAAAGGTGTTCGTTTCTTAGGCGAAGAAATTAGAAGAAAAGCTGGTAAATCTGCAGGTAAAAAATAATAGTTAATAGTTATGGCATTCAGTAAATTAAACAGAAGAGCAAAAATTAAAAGAAGAATCAGAAAGAAAATTTCTGGTACTTCTAAAGTGCCTCGCCTTTCAGTTTTCCGAAGTAACAAACAGATCTACGCTCAGTTGATCGATGATGTGAACGGAGTAACATTGGCATCTGCTGGTTCTTACAAAAACAAGGCCGTTGAAAAAGTTAATAAAGTTCAACAAGCGTCTGTTATTGGTAAAGAAGTAGCTGAAAAAGCATTAAAAGCCGGAATCGAGACCGTTGTATTTGATCGCAATGGATATCTATACCACGGTAGGGTTAAATCATTAGCTGACTCAGCTCGAGAAGGCGGTTTAAAATTTTAAAAAATGGCAGCACAAGTATTGAATAGAGTTAAATCTGCAGATATAGAGTTAAAGGATAAACTCGTTGCTGTAAACCGTGTTACGAAAGTAACAAAAGGAGGACGTACGTTTACTTTCTCAGCTATCGTTGTGGTAGGTGACGAAAATGGTATCGTTGGTCACGGTTTAGGAAAAGCAAAAGAAGTTACAGAAGCAATCACAAAAGGAATCGATGATGCAAAGAAAAATTTGATCAAAGTTCCAATTTTGAAAGGTACTGTTCCTCATGCTCAAAAAGGTAAATTCGGTGGAGCGGAAGTTTTATTGAAGCCAGCTACAAATGGTACAGGAGTTATCGCCGGTGGTGCGATGCGTGCAGTATTAGAAAGTGTTGGAGTTCATAATGTCTTGGCAAAATCGCAAGGATCTTCAAATCCACACAACGTAGTGAAAGCAACAATTGATGCACTTTCTCGCATGAGAGATGCTGTTGCAGTAGCGAAACAACGTGGGATCACATTGGACAAAGTATTTAACGGTTAATAGTATATCAGATGGCTACAATTAAAATTAAGCAAGTAAGAAGCGCTATTAAACGTCCAGCTGATCAGAAGGCTACGATTAAAGCGTTAGGATTTAAAAAGTTGAATCAAGTTGTTGAACATGAGGCAACTCCACAAATCCTAGGGATGGTTAAGAAAGTACAACACATGTTAGAGGTTGTTCAGTAAAACATTAAAATCGATTTACAATGAATTTACATAATTTAACTCCAGCAAGTGGATCTGTAAAAAGAGTGAAAAGAATCGCACGTGGTCAGGGATCTGGTCACGGTGGTACAGCAACTCGTGGACACAAAGGAGCGAAATCAAGATCTGGATATAAATCTAAGATTGGTTTTGAAGGTGGGCAAATGCCGTTACAAAGACGTGTACCTAAATTTGGTTTCAAAAACATTAACCGAGTTGAGTACAAAGCAATTAATTTAGATATAATTCAATCATTAATTGACCGTAAAAATGTATCAGAAATTACTCCTGAGGTTTTACGTGAAAATGGATTAGTGTCTAGAAATGAGCTAGTTAAAATTTTAGGAAGAGGAGAGTTGAAAGGGAAGATTAACGTAACTGCTCACAAGTTTTCAGGGTCTGCTAAAGCAGTGATTGAAGGTCAAGGTGGGAATTGTTCAGAAATCTAATTAACTTTGCCAACATTTTTTTAAAATGAAACGTTTTATACAGAATATTAAAAACATCTGGAAAGTAGAAGAATTGAGGAAGAGAATCTTATTGACTCTTACCTTAATTCTTGTTTACCGAGTAGGATCGTTCGTCATTTTACCTGGTGTTAATTACACTAAGCTAATGGAAGCGCAAGCGAATGGCGGACAAAACACGTTAGAGACATTACTTTCTCTATTTTCCGGTGGTGGCTTCACTAATGCATCAGTGATGGCGTTAGGTATCATGCCGTACATCAGTGCATCGATTATCATGCAATTACTGGGTATGGCTGTTCCTGCTGTTCAAAAAATGCAGAATGAAGGTGAATCAGGAAGAAAACGTATCAATAATTACACACGTATTTTAACGATAATTATTTGTGCTCTTCAAGCGCCAAGTTATTTAACGTTATATGTACAGTCTAAAGGAGCAATGCCGGTTGGTGGTGCAGATGGATTCTGGTGGACGCAAACAATTCTTGTACTAGTTGCAGGTTCTATGTTTGCGGTATGGTTGGGTGAAAGAATTACTGACAAAGGAATTGGTAACGGTATTTCGTTGTTGATTACAGTTGGTATCTTAGCGCGATTACCAGAAGCGTTTATCGCTGAATTCGGATTCTCTGTTGAGTCAGGTAACTTAATTAAATTGGTTTTAGAGATTGTAGCCTTTATGGTTGTTATTTTAGGAACCATCCTCATTGTTCAAGGCGTGCGTAAAATTCCACTAAACACAGCAAAACGTGTTGTTGGAGCAAGAGCAGTTGATGAGCAAGGAGCAAGAAGTTATTTGCCTATCAAAGTGAATGCAAGTGGTGTAATGCCAATTATCTTTGCTCAAGCAATCATGACAATCCCTGTAATGATTTTTGCAGGGGCTGCTGCTGAAGGTGGTAGTTTCTTACAAAGAACACTAGGCGATATTTATGGTTTAAGCTACAATGTTCTTTTGGCCTTATTGATTATTGTATTTACTTATTTCTACACTGCAATTATGATTAACCCGCGCAAAATTGCCGACGACTTAAAAAGAAGTGGTGGTTTTATTCCGGGTGTTCGTCCAGGTGAAGAAACAGCAGAATACATTGATACCTTAGTTTCGCGCATTACATTCCCAGGTTCATTGTTTTTAGCTTTGATTGCAATTTTGCCGTCAATTGCCAAAATGGCCGGGATAAATGACGCGTTTGCCATGTTCTTTGGAGGAACATCAATTTTGATTATGGTAGGTGTTGTTTTGGATACCCTTCAACAAATCGAATCTTATTTGTTAAATCGTCATATGGATGGTTTGATGGAAGGCACGAGAGTTAAAGGTCGAAGATCAGCGAACGAATTATCAGGATTTTAAGACATGGCAAAGCAAACATCAATTGAGCAAGATGGTGTAATCATCGAAGCCTTATCGAACGCAATGTTTCGAGTGGAATTAGAAAATGGTCACATTATCACAGCTCACATTTCAGGAAAGATGAGAATGTTTTACATTAAGATTCTACCTGGAGATAGAGTTAAAGTGGAGATGTCTCCTTATGATTTGACAAAAGGAAGAATATCTTTCAGATATAAATAAGGAATTTCCTTAAATAAAGAAAAAAGATGAAAGTTAGAGCATCAGTTAAAAAACGTTCTGCAGACTGTAAGATCGTTAAGAGAAAAGGAAGAGTTTATGTGATTAATAAAAAGAATCCTAAACTTAAACAAAGACAAGGGTAATAGTATAAGAGTATGGCACGTATTGCAGGTATAGATTTACCAAAAAACAAGAGAGGAGTCATTGGATTGACTTACATCTTCGGAATCGGAAGAAGCACTTCAAAACAAATTTTGAAGGACAATGGAATTGACGAAAACATCAAAGTTCAAGATTGGAACGATGATCAGTTGGGCGCTATTCGTAACTCGATTAATGAAATTAAAACTGAAGGACAATTGCGTTCAGAAATTCAGTTGAACATTAAACGTTTAATGGATATCGGATGTCAACGAGGAATTCGTCACCGTTCTGGTTTACCGTTGAGAGGTCAACGCACGAAAAACAACTCTCGTACTAGAAAAGGTAGAAGAAAAACTGTTGCTAACAAGAAAAAAGCAACTAAATAAGAAAACGCTCTAGCGTTTGACGAAAAGCAAACGTTAGTGCAGCTTACTTAAATTAAATTAAATAATGGCAAAGTCTAATCAAAAAAAGAAGAAGAATGTCAAAGTAGAAGCGATGGGTGAAGCGCATATTCAAGCTACCTTCAACAACGTTATCATCTCTTTGACAAACAACGCTGGTCAGGTAATTTCTTGGTCATCAGCGGGAAAAATGGGCTTCAAAGGTTCTAAAAAGAACACTCCTTATGCTGCACAAGTGTCAGCAGAGGATGCAGCGAAGGAAGCACATGACTTCGGATTACGTAGAGTAAAAGTATTTGTAAAAGGACCTGGAGCTGGTCGTGAATCAGCTATTCGTGCTTTGCACAATGCTGGAATTGAAGTAACTGAAATCATGGATGTTACTCCATTACCACACAACGGATGTCGTCCTCCTAAAAGACGTAGAGTTTAATATTAATCAATAAAGAGTAGTGCGGTCATCGAAGGAAAGCCTTAATTCATGATCTCTCTTTAAAATAAATAAAAATGGCAAGATATACAGGACCAAAATCCAAAATCGCACGTCGTTTCAGAGATCCTATCTTTGGACCAGATAAAGCGTTAGACAAAAGAAGCTACGGCCCAGGTCAACACGGACCATCAAAAAGACGTGGTGGAAAGCAATCAGAATATGCTATCCAGTTGGGTGAAAAACAAAAAGCAAAATACACATATGGTATTTTAGAGCGTCAATTCTCTAATATGTTCGAAAGAGCATCACGTATGAAAGGTATTACTGGTGAAAACTTATTACAATTGTGTGAAACACGTTTGGATAATACAGTTTTCCGTTTAGGTGTTGCGCCTAGTCGTCGTGGAGCACGTCAATTAGTTTCACACAAACACATTACAGTTAATGGTGAGGTTGTAAATATTCCTTCATACACTGTTAAAATTGGTGATGTTGTTGGAGTTCGTGAGAAATCTAAATCCTTAGAAGCAATTACTTCTTCGTTAGGGTCAAACAGTAAAAAATACGACTGGTTAGATTGGAACAATTCTGATATGTCTGGTAAATTATTAAGCGTGCCTTCACGTGAAATGATTCCTGAGAACATTAAAGAGCAGTTAATCGTCGAGCTATACTCTAAATAATTTTAATCATATTGGTATTCGGCAAAAGGGTTGGATGATTTTCTTCAGTCTTTTCAACCGCGCAACCGAAGAACAATTAAAAAGAAGAACACAACATGGCAATTTTAGATTTTCAAAAACCTGATAAGGTTATTATGATTCAGTCCGATGAGCATCACGGACAATTCGAATTCCGTCCTCTTGAACCAGGATATGGTATTACTGTTGGTAATGCATTACGTCGTATTTTGCTTTCTTCATTAGAAGGTTTTGCAATTTCGTCTATTCGTATAGAAGGTGCTGATCACGAATTCACTACAATAAAAGGTGTAGTAGAAGACGTTACTGAAATCATCTTGAATTTAAAACAAGTTCGTTTTAAACAACAAATTGAAGGAACTGACAGTGAAACTGTAGTAGTTTCAATTTCAGGACAAGATAAACTTACAGCTGGTGATTTAGGAAAATTCACATCTGCTTTCCAAGTATTGAATTCAGACTTGGTTATCTGCAACATGGAATCATCTGTTAAATTAGAAATTGAACTTTCAATTACTAAAGGTCGTGGATATGTTCCAGCAGAAGAAAATAAAATTAGTGGTGCTCCGTTTGGAACAATTTTCATTGACTCTATCTACACGCCAATCAAGAATGTAAAATTTGCGATTGAAAATTTCCGTGTAGAACAAAAAACGGATTATGAGAAATTGGTTCTTGATATCACAACTGACGGATCTATTCATCCGAAAGAAGCGTTAAAAGAAGCAGCTAAAATTTTAATTCATCACTTCATGTTGTTCTCAGATGAGCGCATCACTTTAGATAGTGAAGTGAAAGCTGAAACTGAAGAATTCGACGAAACTTCGTTACATATGCGTCAATTGCTTAAAACGAAATTAGTTGATATGGATTTATCCGTTCGTGCTTTGAATTGTTTGAAGGCAGCAGATGTTGAAACATTAGGTGATTTAGTTTCTTACAACAAAAATGACCTATTGAAATTCCGTAACTTTGGTAAGAAATCGCTTACTGAGTTAGAAGACTTAGTTGATAACAAAGGTCTATCATTCGGAATGAATGTTTCTAAATACAAATTAGATAAAGATTAGTATCGCAATAAATTAGTAATGGCGTAATAGGTGGCTGGGCTTAGGCGATACCTTAGAAAAGATCCAGTTAACCGTTACTTACGAAATTTTTAATATGAGACACGGTAATAAAGTAAACAATTTAGGTAGAAAATCAGCGCACAGAAAAGCGATGCTATCTAATATGGCTGGATCATTAATTCAGCACAAACGCATTAACACAACAGTTGCTAAAGCGAAAGCGTTAAGAGGTTATGTAGAGCCTTTGTTAACAAAAGCGAAAACAGATTCAACGCACTCAAGAAGAACTGTATTTAGTTATTTGCAAAACAAAGACATCGTTTCTGAATTATTCAGAGAAGTTGCTCCGAAAATCGCGAACAGAGAAGGTGGTTACACACGAATCATCCGCACAGGATATAGATTAGGTGATAACGCTGAAATGTGTATTATTGAGTTGGTTGATTTCAATGAAATTTATACTAACGAGAAAGCGAAGAAAACAACGCGCCGTTCAAGACGCAGTGGAGGTACAAAACAAGAAGTTGAAGAAACTGTTGTTGCAGAAGCTGAGGTAGTTGAGGAAGCGGTAGTAGCGGAAGTAGAAGTAGTTGAAGAAGCGGTTGTATCGGAAGAAGTTGAGGAAACTACACCTGAGGCAACTGCTGAAGAAGCAATTGAAACTCCAGTAGAAGATAAAACTTCTGAAGAGAGTACAGAAGAGAAATAAGCGTATAATTCGCAATAATTAAAAGGGTAGTGGTAACATTACCCTTTTTTTATTCACAACGTTTCCAGTTTTCAAGATGAAACCCTAACTTTGCCCAAAATATATTTAATGGAAGATCGAAAACCAGCTGTATTATTGTTAGCCGATGGCACATTTTTTCAAGGATTAGCAATAGGTAAAATTGGAACAACAACAGGTGAAATTGCATTCAACACAGGGATGACTGGTTATCAAGAAGTATTTACGGATCCTTCTTACTTCGGACAAATACTCGTTATGACTACTTCACATATTGGAAATTATGGGGTACATGCCGATGAAGTTGAATCCGATTCAATAAAAATCGCTGGTTTGGTTACTAAAAAATTCTCAGAAATTTATTCTAGAACTTCAGCTGAAGGGTCATTAGAAAATTTAATGTTCCAAAGCGAGACAGTCGGAATTTCGGACATTGATACCCGAGCACTTGTTCGTCACATAAGAAGCAAAGGTGCTATGAATGCGATTATTTCCTCTAATAATTTAGATATAGAATCACTTAAATTAGAATTAGCGAAAGCTCCTTCAATGGATGGGTTAGAATTGTCATCTCATGTTGCTACCAAAGAAGCTTTTGAAGTGAGTCCAGAAAACCCTTCATTTAAAGTTTCATTGATTGATTTTGGAGTTAAGAAAAACATTATTCGATGTCTTGTTGAAAGAGGATGTCATGTAAAGGTTTTTCCTCTAGCCTCCACAAAAGCTGATATGGATGCTTTTAATCCAGATGGTTACATGCTTTCAAATGGCCCAGGTGATCCATCAGCAATGCCAAATTCAATTCAATTGGTAAAAGAATTGGTGGATGGAAATAAGCCTATCTTTGGCATTTGTTTGGGACACCAAATTTTGGGACTAAGTCAAGGGTTAAAAACACGCAAAATGTTTAATGGACATCGTGGTATTAATCATCCAATTTTGAATTTGAAAACTGGAAAAGGTGAAATTACTTCACAAAACCATGGCTTTGTTATTTCAGAAGACAGTATTGATGCGAATCCAGCTATCGCGGTAACGCATAAACATCTTAATGATAATACAATCGCTGGGATTGAGGTGGTTGGTAAACCAATTTTTTCTGTTCAATATCACCCTGAAGCTTCGGCGGGACCCCACGATTCAAGATATTTATTTGATCAATTTATTGAAAACATGAAGCTGGCAAAGTAAGCCCTTCAAAATTTAGTTTACCATGAGTTATATTGCAAAAGTAGTCGGAAGACAAATTTTAGATTCACGAGGGAATCCTACTGTTGAAGTAGATGTTATTACTGTTAACGGTATTGTCGGTCGCGCGGCTGTTCCATCTGGAGCGTCAACTGGAATTCACGAAGCGGTAGAGTTGAGAGATGGTGATGCCTCAGTATACATGGGTAAAGGGGTTTTGAAGGCGGTGAATCATGTAAATACCGTAATCAATGAGGCATTGAACGGTATGGATGTTTTGGATCAAAAAGGGATTGATACCTTATTAATTCGTTTAGATGGTACGGATAACAAATCTAACCTGGGTGCAAATGCATTATTAGGAACTTCAATGGCTGTTGCTAGAGCAGCTGCTCAAGAATCAGGCTTAAGTTTATATAGATACATCGGTGGAGTGGGCGCAGTTACATTGCCTGTTCCGATGATGAATATTTTAAATGGAGGTTCACACGCTGATAATTTAATCGATATTCAAGAATTTATGGTAATGCCTTTTGGTGCCTCTTCATTCTCTGAAGGATTGCGCTGGGGAACAGAAGTCTTTCATCATTTGAAGGCGGTACTGAAATCAAAAGGAATGTCTACAAATGTGGGTGATGAAGGTGGTTTTGCTCCAAATTTAGGCTCGAACGAAGAAGCGATTCAAGTGGTTATTGAAGCAATCGAGAAAGCTGGTTTTGTTCCAGGTAAGGATATGTACATTGCTTTAGATGCAGCTTCATCAGAGTTTTACAATGCTGAAAAAGGGAAATATATATTTGAATCAACAGGTGAGGAAATGTCATCTGCTGAAATGGTTGCTTTCTGGAAAGATTGGTGCACGAAATATCCAATTATTTCAATAGAAGATGGTTTAGCTGAAGATGATTGGGCAGGTTGGAAATTAGCAACAGAGGAACTTGGGGATAAAGTGCAATTGGTTGGTGATGATTTATTTGTCACAAACACAAAGCGTCTGTCTAGAGGTATCAATGAAGGGATTGCTAACTCAATACTTGTTAAAGTGAATCAAATTGGAACATTGACGGAGACAATTGAAGCTGTTCAAATGGCAACAAAGAATGCATATAGCTCTGTAATGAGCCACAGAAGTGGTGAAACTGAAGATAGCACGATTGCTGATTTAGCTGTAGCATTAAACACCGGTCAAATTAAAACTGGATCTGCGTCTAGAAGCGACCGTATGGCAAAATACAACCAATTGTTAAGAATTGAAGAAGAATTAGGAGATGCTGCTGTTTATCCTGGAAAACAATTTAAATTTATCAAGTAATAGGTAAAAACGTTAAATAATTAACAAAAAAAGGGGAGCAATCCCCTTTTTTTGTTCTTAGTCGGATTAATTCGATATTTTTGATAAGGTCAAGGCAACTTAAAACTGACCTTAATCGTCAATTGGTTAACTTTAGTTTAATAAACAAACGATACTACTTTAATCTTGACGTGTAAACGTTCAATTAGATTAATTTTTTCTTACAAGATAAAGTGAAAAGGGCTATATTGAGATAGAATGGCTTTTTAATTGACAAAATAATATTTTCAAAAGAAGAATATGAAATTAATAGTTACGGGAATTGTTTTTTGTTTTTTGATTTTCAACCTTTTTTCACAAGGTCCAACAACAATTGGTTATACTGGTGCACCTCAGAATTATCCAGTTCCTCCTTGTACATCTTCATTATCTATAACACTCTCTGGTTCGTCAGGGGGTGGTCCAAATGGTGGCGGTGGTGCTCAATTGAACTTAAATATTCCAGTACAACCAGGAGATATTGTAACATTTATAATTGGCCAAGCAGCGACAGGTGTAACTGGGGGGTATCCAAATGGCGGAAATGGTGCAACTTCTAGTACGAGTGGATATAGTTCTTACGGAGGTGGTGGTTCTTCCATGATATATATTAATGGTGTTTTAGTTGCCGTAGCAGGTGCTGGCGGTGGTGGTGGCGGTGGAAACACAGCTGCCTCTGCAGCAAATGGTGGATGTGTTACCGGTTCTGGTTCTGCTACTTCTCCCTTCGGTCAAGGAGGTGGAAATGGTACTCAGACTGCTGGTGGAGCGGCTGGTCCTCCATGGATTGCTAGCGGAAATCCAGGTTTACCTGGAAGTTTTTTACAAGGTGGAAATGGTGCAAGTGATCCTTGCTATAATTTAGGTCCTGGCGGCGGCGGCGGCGGTGGATATTACGGCGGCGGCGGCGGCGGAAGTGACTGCTTTGGGTCAGGTTCTTTAGGCGGTGGTGCAGGTGGTGGTGGATCTAGTCTTGTCCCTCCTGGGTCAGGTTGTGTAGATGATGCTGTTACAGGCAATGGAAGTGCAGTGTTTAATGCAGGACTAGGAGTTGTCGCTTCAAATACAGGTCCTTATTGTGAGGGAGCAACAATTCAATTAAATGGTACTACCGGTGGAACATCATATAGTTGGACAGGACCGAATGGTTTTACATCAAGTTTACAAAATCCGACAATTCCAAACTCAACGGTTGCAATGGCCGGAACTTATAGTTTAACAGTAACGGGTACAGGTTGTTCTACAGCTATAACTACCAATGTAGTTGTTTTGCCTCCGATTGCACCAAATGCAGGTGTAGATGATACTGTTTGTTTTGGGAGTCCAATAAATTTAGTAGGTGTGTTAACAGTTCCAACTGATACCAAGTTGTGGACTTATTTAGCAACAGGGATTACACCAACACCAACGGTTCAAATATTACCAGCTTCTAACAATCTAACTCCAACTGTAAATGTGAGTCAGCCCGGTTTATACACGTTTATTTTGACAGAAACAAATCCAGTTTGTGGAAGTAAAAAAGATACTGTTAAAATTTTTGTGAAGCAAATGACAATTAATCAAGTTACCACGAATACCTCATGTTCAGGTTATTCAGATGGTACAATTACATTGAGCGGCCCACAAGCCTCACAGTATAGTTATGACAATGGTGTTACTTGGGGAAGCGTTACGCCAGGAACAGGTTTTGCAGCTGGTTCTTACAATGTTTGTGTTCGAGACTATAATTTATGTCAAGCATGTGCGATAGCAACAATTACCGATCCTGCACCTATAATTCTATCTTTAAGTAATGATACGCTAATTTGTGAAAATGGAAATGCTACGATGACCGCTTCTGCTATTGGCGGTATATCCTATGATTTTTATTGGGACTTGTTTCCAACGACAAACGCAACTCAAATAGGGTCACCACTTGTGAATACATATTACGCTGTTCAAGCAGAAAGTGATTTAGGGTGTCTTTCAAACAAAGATTCAATTTACGTAACAGTACGACCTCCATTGACTGGAACAATTTCACCGGATGTAACTATTTGTCCTGGTTACCCAACAACCTTGACAGCAACTGCTTTAGGAGGAATAGGGACACCGTTTAATTTTGTATGGAGCAGCGGTGAAATAGGTTCTGGACCAAGTCATACAATTACAGCGAATCCAACACAATCAACTCAGTATTCTGTAACAATAGACGATGCATGTGAATCGACTCCAATTATTCTGACAACAAATGTGATATTGGCACCTTTGCCTATTCCATTAATCAGTGTTGATTTAGACAATGAGTGTGAACCTGCAATGTTCGTTTTGACCAATGAAACAGATCCAATGATGGATGATCAGAATTATTGGTTATTATCTGATGGTCAGTTTTATCAAAACCAAGAAACTGTTATTACTGACGAAATGTGGTCAGGATTGTATGATGTACAACTTGTGGTAACTAGTCCATTCGGGTGCATTGATTCAACAACATTTAGCAATTATTTAACTGTTCATCCTAAGCCTTTTGCGGATTTTAGACATAGCCCAAATCCAGCATATATGTTTAATCCGGAGGTACAATTGACAAATTATTCAATAAATGGCGAGTCATACGAATGGTACATCGAAAGTGGTAACCCGAGTTTCTCTCAATTAAAGCATGTAAAAACAATCTTCCCTGATGGAGAAGCTGGAGAATATGAAGTAACATTAATAACGACCTCAGAATTTGGATGTATTGATACTTCGACGCAAATTGTGATTGTTCTTCCTGAAGTACTTTTATATGCACCAAATACATTCACTCCAGATAATGATGAATTCAATCAAGATTGGGGAATTCATATTAGCGGAATTGATATTTATGATTTTGAACTGCTTATTTTTAATCGATGGGGACAAATCATTTGGGAGTCTCAAGATCCAACTGCTAGTTGGGACGGAACTTACAATGGAGAATATGTTCAGCAAGGAACTTACACATGGACAATAGAAGCAAAAGATTTAGTGAATGATAATAAATATGAGTTCAATGGATTTATTAATGTGTTAAAGTAAGATTTTGTCTTAATTTTGTACCATTAATATATAACCCAAAGTGAAGTTCATTTTAGTTTTATTTATTTTTTCTATTTCATTTGTTTTTGCGCAGCCAGTAAACAACAATTGTTCTGGCGCTATAGTTTTACCTGTTAATTCTAGTTGTGTTGAAACAACTGGAACAACATTAAATGCTACTCAAACTATTGCCGGTTGTGCCGGGGTTGCAAATGATGATGTTTGGTATTCATTTGTTGCTTCTCAAGCAAATATTCAAATTCAAGTTACAGGATCCGCAGGTTTTAATCCAGTAGTGCAGGTTTTTTCAGGAAGCTGTGGTTCGGGTCCTTCTTTAGGATGCATTAATGCAACAGGAAATGGAGGTATTGAACTTGTTAGTCTTTCTTCATTAATTGTTGGGTCAACCTATTGGTTAAGGGTTTATCATTTTGACGCAACCGCACCAACAACGCCAACTTTTACTATTTGCATAACCCCGCAAGCTACGATACCCCTTTGCTCCGCTTCAGCTCCTGCTGGAAACACTTGTGCGGAAGCAACATTAATTTGTGATGTAAATGGTTATTGCGGTTCAACATCTGCTTCTTATACTGCTGATTCATGGCCGGCATTGAGCACTGCATTTTGTGGCTCAATTGAAAATAACTCTTTTATTCAATTTGTTGCTAATGCATCAACTGTTTCCTTGAATGTTTGGGTTACAAGTTCAAGTTCTAACCTCGGAATTCAAATACTTGTTTTTTCGACTCCATCATGCGGTGGAGCGGTTACATCTTATACATGTGTTTCACCGTTGGCTCCATCAACCACTGCTTCATCAGTGACGGCAAGTGGTTTAACTCCGGGCCAAACATATTATATGATGATTGATGGTTACGCCGGCGATGTGTGTAATTATGTAATTGGTGTAAATTCTGGCATTCAAGTTTCTGGTCAAATTATTTCTTCAGCAACGAACGTTTGTTTGGGAACACCAGTTACTTTAACTGCTGGCGGAGGAAATGGTGTTTACGCATGGAATCCATCTCCAGATTTAAGTGCGACATCTGGTTCGGTTGTAACAGCTACGCCAACATCTCAAGGAGCGCATGTCTATACAATGACGACCAATTCCAGCAATCCACAATGTCCGTCAACTTCTGTAACAACTGTTACGGTAAATGCATTTGCGCCACCAACTCCGAACGCTGGAATAGATGATACCGTTTGTCTTGGTACGCCAATTGCCCTGTTAGGAACATCAACGAGCAGCTCAAATGCAACATTATGGCAATATTTAGCAACAGGTATAGCACCAACACCAACGGTCTCTTTTTCTCCAAATTTTAGTAATTTAACACCAACAGTGAATGTTAATCAGCCAGGCTTATACAAGTTCATACTTCGAGAAACAAATACAGTTTGTGGAATAAATAGAGACACCGTAAATGTTCTTGTATTAAGTCCAACACAAACATTGAGCTATACTCCTCCCTCATGTTTCGGCGCAAGTGATGCTGAAATACAAATTGATAATACAACAGCAATTGAATATAGTTTTGATAACGGCTTAACTTGGCAAGCAGATTCCATGTTAGTAGGTTTTGCTGCTGGAACATATTCCGTTTGTTCTCGGAATTATTTAGGATGTCAAGTATGTTCTTCAATCACAATTACGGACCCTTCACCGATTCAATTAACCGTTAGCAATGATACATTGATTTGTGAAAATGGTGCGGCCAACCTTTTTGCCTCGGCTTTAGGTGGAACGTCGTTCTTGTATCATTGGGATTTCACGTCTGACACGAATGGAAACCAACCATTTAGTGCGTTAACTAGCTCAACGGTAACAGTATATGCTGAAAATAATTTTGGTTGTCTTTCGTTGACTGAATCGATAAACATCTCAGTTCGCCCTCCTATCACAGGCGCTATAACTCCTGCAACAGAAATATGTCCTGGATACCCAACAACATTGACTGCATTAGCATCTGGCGGAAATAACGGTCCATACCAATTCACTTGGTCTACTGGGGCAATTAATACAGGATTGACTAGTTCTCAATTATTAAATCCAACCTTAACGTCAACTTATACAGTAGTTGTAACTGATGACTGTGAATCAACACCTCTTACACTAATTAGCGAAATTGAAGTTTTACCCCTTCCAATCCCGCTTATATCTTCGTTGAGTCCTTCCGTGTGTGAACCAGCAAGTTTTACTATTCAAAATGAGACTGATCCAACGATGGTTGAACATCTTTATTGGACAATTTCTAATGGGCAACAATTTACCGATCAAGAAACAGTTACAACAGTATCCATGGATGCCGGAATGTATAATGTTCAATTAATCGTAGAATCTCCAAATGGTTGTATTGATTCAACAACATTTTTTAATTTCTTAACAGTTTATCCTCAACCTACAGCCAACTTCACCTATTCGCCTAATCCGGTAAAAATGTTTAATACAGAAGTGCAGCTAACGAATTACTCTTCTAATGGGGTTAGTTACGAATGGTTTATTCAAGAAGGAAATCCTTCGTATTCACAATCGGAGGACGTTCAAATTATCTTGCCTGATGGCGAAACAGGAAGTTATGATGTTTTGTTAATAACAACATCGTCTTTTGGATGTATTGATTCGTTGGTAAAAACGATTGTAGTTTTGCCTGAGATTTTACTTTATGTACCAAATACATTTACACCTGATGGAGATGAGTTCAACCAGGAATGGGGGATTCAAATGTCTGGTATGGATGTCTATAATTTTGAATTGAGATTGTATAATCGTTGGGGAGAATTGATTTGGGAAAGCTATGATCCATATGAGATGTGGGATGGTACATACAAAGGAACATTAGTTCAACAAGGAACTTACACTTGGACAATTGAGGCGAAAGATCCTAATAATGACAATAAATTTGAATATTCAGGCCATGTGCTCGTTTTAAGATAAGTTATAAAAGCTCCTTAAAGGGGCTTTTTTTTCGCTTCTACTTTTTGTTATTCTATTAACTTTGTTCCACAATTCTTATTATATGACACTAGAAGATTTTCGAAAAGATATTCAAACAGGAATTCCAATCCAGATCCCATTAAAAAAGGAATTTGAACCATCAATAAATCACGCGCCAAAACGAAAGGAAATACTTTCCAAAGATGAGAAAAAACTTGCCCTAAGAAATGCCTTGCGCTATTTCCCTGTGGAGCAACACAGTGAATTAATCGAGGAGTTTTTAAAAGAATTGAATGATTATGGACGTATTTACATGTATCGTTACCGTCCAGATTATAAAATGCATGCTCGTCCGATTAGTGACTACCCTGGAAAATCGGAGCAGGCAAAAGCAATTATGTTGATGATTCAAAACAATTTGGATTATGCAGTAGCACAACATCCACATGAATTGATTACATATGGAGGGAATGGAGCCGTTTTTCAAAACTGGATTCAATACCGATTGACAATGAGCTATTTGTCAGAAATGACAGATGAACAAACGCTAGTTATGTATTCTGGTCATCCGATGGGATTATTTCCTTCACATAAAGAGGCTCCTAGAGTTGTTGTTACGAATGGTATGATGATTCCTAATTATTCGAAGCCGGACGATTGGGAAAAGTTTAATGCATTGGGCGTTACGCAATACGGTCAAATGACGGCAGGCTCATACATGTATATAGGACCACAAGGAATCGTGCATGGAACAACAATTACAGTATTAAATGCAGCACGTAAACTATCCAAAGAACGTGATGCGATAAAAGGGAAATTGTTTCTAACGGCTGGACTTGGAGGAATGTCAGGAGCTCAACCAAAAGCAGGAAACATTGCAGGATGTATTTCTGTTACAGCAGAGGTAAATCCAAAAGCGGTGCATACAAGACATTCACAAGGCTGGGTGGATGAAGTAATTGAAGATTTGGATGCATTATGTGTTCGCGTTCGAATTGCGAAAGAAAAGCAAGAAGTCGTTTCGATTGCGTATGTTGGTAATATCGTAGATGTTTGGGAGAAATTCGATAAAGAAGATATTTTCGTTGATTTAGGTTCAGATCAAACGTCATTGCATAATCCATGGGCTGGAGGATATTATCCAATCGGTTTGTCATTTGAAGAATCAAACCAAATGATGGCTGCAAATCCTGAATTATATAAAGAAAAAATTCAATTCACGCTTCGCGCACATGCGGCAGCAGTAAATAAGCATACCGAAAAAGGAACTTATTTCTTTGATTATGGAAATGCTTTTTTATTAGAATCTTCTCGTGCAGGTGCCGATATAATGGCTGAAAATGGAATTGATTTTAAATACCCATCTTATGTTCAAGATATTTTGGGCCCTATGTGTTTTGATTTTGGTTTTGGCCCATTCCGATGGGTGTGTGCCTCTGGAAAGCCAGAAGATTTGCAACGTACAGATGAAATTGCCTGTGAGGTTCTTGAAGAAATGATGAAAAATAGTCCAATAGAAATTCAGCAACAAATGGCTGATAATATTCAATGGATTAAAGGTGCTCAACAAAATAAATTAGTGGTTGGATCTCAAGCGCGAATTTTATATGCTGATGCGGAAGGAAGAATGAAAATTGCAGAAGCATTTAATCAGGCTATTGAACGAGGAGAAATTGGTCCTATTATCTTGGGTCGTGATCACCATGATGTTTCTGGAACAGATTCTCCTTATCGTGAAACTTCAAATATTTATGATGGATCTCGTTTCACTGCAGATATGGCGATTCAAAATGTGATTGGAGATAGTTTCCGGGGAGCGACCTGGGTTTCTATTCACAATGGTGGAGGTGTAGGCTGGGGAGAAGTAATCAACGGTGGATTCGGAATGTTGTTGGACGGAACTGCTGAAGCGGATCGTCGTTTGAAAATGATGCTGCATTGGGATGTGAACAATGGAATTGCCCGACGCAATTGGGCAAGAAATGATAACGCAATTTTTGCCATCAAACGTGCCATGGAAGTTGAACCGAATTTGAAGGTAACAATTCCAGAATTTGTTGATGATCAATTGGTTGATAAACTTTTCTAAATAAGTCTCAACTCGTTTAACAAAGTATAAAAAATATAACCCTTCACAGATGGCATGTTCATTTGTTCAAGGGTTTTTACATATTCACGCACCTGTTTTTCATCCTTTTTAGAAGGAATTCCAGTTTTGTAATCTAGGACAATGGTTTCGGTGTTTTTCAGAATAATGCGATCCGGACGTTTAATGCTTGTTTCGTCAATGATAATCGATTGCTCATTCAAGATTTCATTTGCATCATGAAACAGTTCATTGAATTCTGAAATTGCATAAATCTCATTGATTTTTTTTTCAATATCTGGAAGAAAAGTATGTTCGATATCGCCGGATTTTACCAATTCAGCCAATGTCAATGAGATTGTTGCTTGGTTCGCTATTGCAGCCATAGCCAAGTGAAACTGATTACCAAATCGTTGTTCGGTAGATAGTTGATCAGGTTCTGCTAAATCAACAGAATCTTGTAATGAAATCTCGGGAAACCAAAGATTATCTTTGGAACTCAAAGGCTCAAAAAAGGAAGCCGTTTTGACCTCTCCATGAGTTTGATGTATTTCACGGGTTCCAAGTGTGATTTTTAATGATCCATTTTCCACTTCAGCTTCAGGCATAGCTTCAAAACAACTGTGTGCGATAGTCCCGAAATTGGAATTATCAAAATAATTGAAGACAAATAAACGTTCCATCGGTCGGGTAAAAGCAACGTAACACATATTCACTTTATCAGTAAGGATTTGATCCAGTTCATATGTGTTGAAATTCGCTATTTCATCGATTGGACTTTCCTTTTTTAATGTCGAATACAAAATTTTGTCTTCAACTTCGATCAGAAATTTCGATGTGCTCATGATAGAAGTGTCAAAGTTCAAATACGGAACTATGACAACCGGAAATTCTAATCCTTTCGATTTGTGAATCGTCATAATTTTAATGGCATCATCGCTTTCAGGAAGTTGGATTGCTAATTTCGATTTTTGCTCGCCATAAAATTGGATAAATGATTTCAAATCTGGACCTTTTGCTAATTCAAATTCAAATGCAAAATCGGCGAAATGATGTAAATAGGGATTCTTCAATTCGTCCCAATTTAGCATACGATAAAATGATTGAACTAAATCGTACAGATTTTCGTATTTGCAGAAGAATTCGGCTTTTGAACTAAAATGGTCTATTACAAATTTGTCATCATCAAAATAGGAGTATTCTTTGCCTTCTTTTCCTATTTGCTTTGAGAAATAACTGCGGTATTGTTCAATTGCATTTTGCTTGTGAATGCGGAAGAATATTTCGGCAAATCGCTTTTTCTCGCTTAAGTTAGAGGGATTCAATCGGCGTTTTAAATACGATAGAACCAATTTCACCTTTACTTCATTTTGTACCAAAAGTGATTCTGCAGAAACGATTTTGTATCCTGCGTTGGTAAGTTCGACAGCCCATAAATTGGCACGTTGATTTTTATCCGCAAGCAAACAAATCTCACCACGTTTAAAACCATCCTCTTCACATTGAATGATTTTTTCAATGATCTTTTGAACGATTTCGAGCTCATCAATTTTCGTTTTTTCTGAAACAATTTCCACGAAGCCGGGTAAATTTGATTTTGGGTTTTGATAAATTGAATTGTAAAAATCTTTAGACAGTAGAGGAAGCTCATTTTTTAACATGGGAAAAAAAGAGTTGTTGAAATCAACGATAGTTGGTGAAGATCGCCAATTATCATCCAAGGACTTAACACTTCCCATTTGGTCAAAATAATTTGATTTTTGCGAAATGGAAGTATCTTTTTCAGGATTAAAGATTTTTGGTAGAGCAACAAATTGTTCAGCAACGCCATTCTTGAAGCGATATATTGATTGCTTTGGATCACCTACGATTAAATTTATATTTTCATTTGAAATAGATTCATGTACCAAAGGCACCATGTTCAACCATTGTAGACGAGAAGTGTCTTGGAATTCATCAAGTAAGAAATGTTGGAAACGGGTTCCGAGTCTTTCATAGATAAAAGGTGCATCTTCATTTTTAACCAAATCGGAAATCAGTTTGTTGAATTCAGAAATACGGATCAATTGTTCATTCTTTTTTATGCTATCCAATGACTTGGCCATGTATTGGAGCATCGCCATGTTGTAGAAATTTTTCAAAAAAGATTGAAGGACAAAATATGTTTTGGCATGAACAGCGGCATAAGCATTCAATTCGTTTATTGCCGTTCTTAATTCAACTGGAAAAACTTGATTTGGTTTTGGATCATCAAATGTATATTTCGTAATACTTGGGCCAACAGGTAAAAAAACAAAATCGGTAAATGTTCCAACTTTTGCAATTCCTTTTGTGGTTGTAGATTTACCAGGTAGCTGTGCCTCTTCGATACCCAAATTAGTAAACAAACTGAAAACCGATTGACAACGCGTAATAAATGCCTCTCGTTGAATGCGCAACTGATGATTCAATTCTGTATAGCGTTCAACGGAAAAATCCACTTCAAGTAATTTCTCAATTAACGCTTGGTTCTTTTCTTTACTTAAAATTCCACCGAAATCGATTAGTTGTGATCGGAAATTCCACTGTTCACCTTCGTCCAAGTTGTTTTTTGCATATTCAAAGACTTTCTTTGTCACCTCTACAACACCTTGTTTTCCCAATTGATCAAGCAACAAATCGACGACTTGTTCAATTACCTCCTTCTCATTTAAAATCACTTCAAAATCGTTGGGTAAATCCAAGTCTCTGCTAAATGAACGAATCAGTTTCAAATTGAATTTATCAATTGTCATCACGTGAAAATCTTCGTAACGATGCAATATATTTTGAAGGACCACTTTGGAACGCACATGAACTTCGTGCGGATTTATACCCAATTCACTGCCAAGTACTATAGCGTAATCATCTGATTTTTTACCAAATAATTGAGGGTAACTCAAAAGGTCTAACGCTTGTATAATACGCGTTTTCATTTCAATGGCGGCTTTATTCGTAAATGTCATAGCAATTATTCGTGCGAAACGATTGCTGTCTTTTTCATCCGATAGTAAAAGAAGAATATACTCTTTCACTAAATTATACGTCTTACCACTACCAGCAGATGCATTGAAAATTTTAAGTGGACGTTTCGAATTAGTGGGCATTGAAAATGAAATTAACGTGTGATAGTTTAAGTTGACATTTAGTCAATAAAAATAAGGAAAATAAGTTCTGTTTTTGTAAATTTGTTAGAATATGGCTAAGAAACTAAATACATTTTATTTGCTTTTAATTTTCCCGTTGATTCTTGGGGCATGTAAGGACGATGCTGTTGAAGAACCAACACCAATATCGGATTATTTAAAAATAACCCTACAGCCTGTTTTTGGTTCAAGTAATTTATCCTTGAATGATACAATCACCACCTTTGAAGGTTACAAAGTTCAATTTACCGATGTGAAATGTTATTTTTCTTCTGTAAAGAACGGCTCGAATACATTAATTGAAGCTGGCTTGTTTGATTATAGGGAGAATGGCACCTTTTTATTAAAAGCTGAGGGAAAAAAAGTAGATTATAATTCTTTAACTGCTTTTCTGGGTGTTGATTCAGCGGTCAATCATGATGACCCATCCGCATTTCCAACTAGTAGTCCATTAAACATTGCTATTGCGAATGATATGCATTGGGATTGGAATCCTGGTTACATTTTTATTAAAGTCGAAGCAAAAGTTGATACAATTGTTGATGGAGTTAATAATTTGGATCATTTCGTGATCTTCCATGTTGGAACTGATTCGTTCATTCAAACGATGAGTTTTAGCGCGTTGAATTGGCAAACGGAGTCGGATCATCTATCGGTTCTACCGCTGAAATTAGATATGGAAAAATTCTTACAAAATGGAGCGCAAACAATTGATTTAAAAACAGAACACACATCCCATTCAGCAGCAGGTCAAGAATCGCTTAGTTTAAAAGTGATACAAAATTTCAAAGACGCCATTAGCACCTATTAAAATGAAGTACCTTTTCTTTTTGTTTCTTGGAATTGTAATATTTCTCTCTTGTAAAAAGGACAATACAGGATATTCTCCCCAACCGTATATTTTGGAAATACCATCTCATTTTCCAGATATGGATATTCCTAGTGATAATCCTATGACAGTTGAAGGGGTTTATTTGGGCAGAAAACTCTTTTATGAAAAGCAGTTGAGTGGAAACAATACGATGTCATGTGGCGCTTGTCATGCACCATCAAGTGCTTTTTCAGATCCGAATCAATTTTCAACTGGAATTGATGGGATTCAAGGAACGCGAAACTCAATGGCTTTAATAAATCTGGGATGGCAAGACTTTTTCTTTTGGGATGGTAGAGCACAAACATTAGAGCAGCAAATACTAGAGCCTATTCCAAATCCGATTGAAATGCATCAATCTTGGACCGATGCCGTTGGAAAATTGAATGCACGTCAGGAGTATAAAAACTTGTTTTACAAAGCGTTTGGTACAACACAAATTGATTCAATCTTGGTTTCAAAAGCAATTGCACAATTTTTACGCACCATGATTTCAGGATCATCAAAGTATGATGTGATGTATAAATACATTAACGGATTGAGTCTATCTGCTGATGAACAGGTTACACTCGCAACGGTTACCAATGATGAATGGGCAGGGTACGATTTATTTAAAAGTTTGAATGGTGCAGATTGCTTTCATTGTCATAATGGTTCGTTGATGCAAGTATCTAAATTTAGTAACAATGGACTCGATCTGACGTTTACAGACTATGGGAGAGGAGCAATAACTGGTTTAGCTTCTGATAATGGAAAATTTAAAGTCCCAACCTTGCGCAACATTGAACTTTCTGGACCGTATATGCACGACGGAAGGTTTTCAACATTGGATCAAGTAATTGAACATTATTCTTCAGGAATAAATCAAAGTTCAAGCTTAGATCCGTTGATTGAATTTGCTTTTCAAGGGGGAGTGCAATTGGATAGCCAAGAGAAAAATCAATTGAAGCAGTTTTTGCTTACGTTGACTGATTATAAATTTGTGAATAATCCGGATTTTCAAGATCCGAATTAATTATGTGCATTGAATTTTCGTTTCTTTGCAGCAACTTAACAAAAAATGATTGACGAAAGAAGATTAACAACAGAGGAAAAAGCACTAAAAATTAACTTAACATCTGATATTTATGGATGTTTCGCTGAGATTGGTGCTGGACAAGAGGTGGCGGCAAACTTTTTTAAAGCAGGAGGTAGCTCGGGTACAATCGCATACACACAATCAGCTTATGACATGAAAGTGTCGGATTCTATGTATGGTGAAGCGTCTCGTTATGTATGTGAAGAGCGTTTACTTACAATGCTGGGAACAGAATATGAAACATTAAAATATCGTTTGCCAAACAAATACAAGGAAGCACGCTTTTTTGCTTTTTGTAATACAGTTGAGTCTTTAAATTATCATAAAACAAATCAGGGACAAGGTTGGGTTGGAATCCGTTTTCAATTGAATTTGGAAGCTGAACCTAATGACGTGATTTTGCACATTAAAATGCATGATAATAGTCACAAAGCCCAACAAGAAGCCTTGGGTATTTTGGGTGTAAATCTTATTCATGCTTGTTATTTTCATCGCAATGACTTGAATGAGTTTTTAACAAGTTTGGTTCATCGACTCCCACGTGATCGAATGGAAATTGACATGATGCGCGTTTCTGGTCCAGATATGGAAAATACAGATAATCGAATTATTGCATTAAACTTAGTAAAAAGAGGAATGACTGATGCTACAATGTTTGATTTATCTGGACATGTATTGCAACCAGCCACTGCACTATATAAAAAGAATATTTTGCTGATGCGTGGTCGTTTCAGACCGGTTACGAAAGTACATATTGACATGATCGAGGCTGGCAAAATGCAATTCTTAAAGGAACCGGGAGTTGATGAAGAACACTTAAGTGTCATTTTCGAATTGACCTTAAAAGATTTAACAGCAGACGGAAAAATTTCCGACAAAGATTTTGTAGACCGAGCTGAATTATTAGGTTCATTGGGTTATACTGTAATGATTTCAAATTATTTGAAACATTATAAAATGGTTGACTATTTAGCTACCATTGCCCGTGGAAAACGAATGGGATTAATTCTAGGTGTTTATAACCTACACAATATTTTTGATGAACGTTACTACGATAATTTACCGGGAGGTCTCTTGGAAGCATTTGGTAGAGGATTTGGTCACGATGTTAAATTGTTTGTTTATCCAGCAATTAATGTTGAAGATGGAGAACTGTATGGTTTGCACAATGTGAAAATCCCACAATACCTTCATGGTTTGTTAACTTATTTGAAAGACAATAATAAAATGGAGGCAATTGAAAATTATGATCAGCGATTGCTGCACATAATGTCCGATGACGTCCTTTCTAAAATTAAAGCAGGTGCGTCAAGCTGGGAAGATGATGTTCCTTACGAAGTTGTAAAAGCAATAAAGTATTTCGAATTATTTGGTTATCATTCCGAAAAAGCTTCAGCACACTAAGTTATGCCACATATTAAAAACGCACTGATTCGTTATCGTATTATTGATCGTTGTATTCGTAACAAGTACAAACAATATCCTTCTAAACAAGAATTGCGGGAAGCTTGTGAAGAAGCCTTGTATGGTTCAAATGATGGTGCAAATATTTGTGATTCCACAATTGAAAAGGACATGTTTGCCATGCGGATGGAACATGATGCACCTATTAAATATAGTAAACGGCACGGCGGATACTATTATGAAGATCCTGAGTTTACGATTAATGATATTCCTTTAACCGAGGAAGATTTAAGTGCAATTAAATTTGCAGCGAACACCTTAATGCAATTCAGGGATGCAGATATGTTTAAACAATTTGGAAATGCCATTGACAAAATTGTAGATCGTGTCTCGATTTCTTCTAACCCATCCGATAAAGAATTGAATAATTTTGTTCAATTTGAATCTGCCGTTTCAAGCGGTGGAAATGAGTTCTTACCCTTGTTGTTAGATGCAATTAGAAACAACCGCATCGTAACATTTGAATATTCTAGTTTCGTAACTGGCAATTCAAAAAGTCGTATTGTAAGTCCACTTTTGTTGAAAGAATATAGAAATCGTTGGTATTTAATTTCATTTGATGAGTCGAAAAAGGACATCATTACTTTTGGACTAGATCGAATGAGTGATTTGGTATTAACGGACAAAGAAGCCAATAAACCAAGTGACTTTCATCCTGATAATTACTTCAAATTCGCAATTGGTATCACTTCAGATAACAAAAGTATCCCATACTCAATTGTTTTAAAAGCAGATAATGTTGCTGCGAAATACATTGAATCTCAGCCATTTCACAGTTCTCAAAAAATAATAAAAACAGGAAAAAATAGGACTACTTTCGAATTGAATGTTTATATTTCAGAAGAATTGATTCGAACAATTTTGTCCTATGGTGGTGAAATTGAAGTAGTTGAACCAGCTATTTTACGTGAACAAATTGCAAAAAGAATCAGTTCAATGGTTGCTAACTACAAAAACTGATTCACAGAGCGATTGAATGATGAACTTTTTGTAACGAGTTCTCAAATGGGAACAAAAGTCACGCTTATTTTTCAAGATGTACATCAAATAGTTTAATATTCTCTGTGTATCTTCGTCAAAACTTTTTTATGGAACTTCTTATATCGCTAAATAATGGTGTTTGTGAATTAAAATTAAACAGACCAGCTGTATTTAATTCGTTTAATCAAACCATGGCTTTTGCACTTCAAAAAGCACTTGATGAAGCTGAAATGAATGATGAGGTAAGAGCAATCGTAATTACTGGAGAAGGAAAAGCTTTTTGCGCAGGTCAAGATTTAGCTGAAGCAATGGATCCAGAAGGACCAGAATTGCAATCAATCGTAAAAGATCATTACAATCCAATCATTGAACGAATTCGTGCAATTGAAAAACCAATTATCGCAGCAGTGAATGGTGTTGCTGCTGGGGCAGGAGCAAATATTGCGTTAGCGTGTGACATTACTATTGCAAAGAAAAGTGCAAGTTTTATTCAAGCATTTTCAAAAATTGGTTTAATACCAGATTCGGGAGGAACGTTCTTTTTACCACGCATTATTGGCTCACAAAAAGCACTGGCTTTAATGATGACAGGTGATAAAATTTCTGCTGAACAAGCGGATGCTATGAACATGATCTACAAAGCTGTGGATGACGAAGCATTTGAACATGAAGTAAAAAACTTTGCTGAAACAATTGCTGCATTACCAACACGTGGTTTAGGCTTAACGAAAAAAGCAGTTAACGCAACATTTACAAACAATTTAACTCAGCAATTAGCATTGGAAGAAGAATTGCAAACAGAAGCAGGTCAAACTTACGATTTCCGTGAAGGAGTGAATGCCTTTTTAGAAAAAAGAAAACCAGTTTTTAAAGGTAAATAAATTGTACTCCAGACAATTAGAGTCAGGAGTCAGGATTTGAAACAACCATTTTTGTTTTTATAATTAGCATCTAGAAGTATGAAGCATAATTTTAGAGATTTGGGAATTTGGAAGGTTTCTTTATCAATTGTAAAAGAAGTCTATGAACTTTGTCAGAAATTACCTGATGATGAAAAATTTGGTTTAAAAAGTCAAATCCAAAGGTGTGCGGTTTCAATACCTTCCAATATTGCTGAAGGTTCAGGAAGAACTTCTGACAAAGAATTTCTTCATTTTTTAAATATTGCAATTTCATCTTCCTATGAATTGGAAACACAATTACTTCTTTGTAACGAACTTTTTGCAATTGAAGTGAATGATATAATTGAAAAACTGCACAGTAATCAACGCATGATTGGCGATTTAAAACGAAAAATAAGTGCGTTAAAATAAAACGAAGACTCAGGATTCAAATCAGGACTGTTATTAGGGACAAGTCCTGACTCTTGACTCCAAAAGTCATAAAGTCTTAAAATATGGTAGTAGGAGTTTTAGGTGCCGGAACAATGGGAGCAGGAATTGCTCAAGTGGCAGCACAAAATGGTAGTGAAGTTGTATTGGTTGATCTTAACCAAGATATGTTGACCAAAGCAGAGAATAATCTTGATAAAGTGTTGGCGCGTTTGGTAGAGAAAGGTTCAATTTCAGAAGATGAAAAAATCAATATTCAGGGACGAATTACGTATTCAACTGATGTACATGATTTCAAGTCAAGTAAAATTGTAATTGAAGCGATCGTAGAAAAATTGGAGGTAAAACACAGTGTTTTCGCTAATTTGGAAACGATTGTGTCGCAAGAATGTATTTTGGCGAGTAACACGTCGTCTTTATCAATTGCGAGTATTGGCTCGGTTTTGAAAAATGCTTCACGTGTAATTGGAATTCATTTCTTTAATCCAGCGCCATTAATGCCATTGGTTGAAATTATCCCTGCTGTACAAACTTCTCAAGAAACGCTGGATTTTTCTAAGGAATTAATTCGCTCGTGGAAGAAAGTAGGCGTTATTTGTAAAGATACACCTGGATTTATTGTAAACCGTGTTGCTCGACCTTATTACGGTGAAGCATTAAAAATATACGAAGAAGGTCTTGCAGATTTCGCAACAATCGATTGGGCAATGACAATAATCGGAGGATTCCGCATGGGACCGTTTACCTTAATGGATTATATTGGCAATGATGTAAATTATGCTGTGACCGAATCCGTTTTCGCTTCATTTTATTATGATCCCCGTTTTAAACCATCGTTCACGCAAAAACGTCACATGGAAGCAGGATTTTATGGACGCAAATCGGGAAGAGGCTATTATAATTACGTGGAAGGAACAGTTTTGCCGCAAGCAAATGAAGATAAGGTATTAGGACAAAAAATCGTCAATCGTATTTTAGCAATGTTGATTAACGAAGCAATCGATGCCGTTTTTTTAAATGTTGCATCGAAAGAAGATGTTGATTTGGCTATGACAAATGGTGTAAATTACCCAAAAGGCTTATTGAAATGGGCGGATGAAATTGGTTTGAACAATGTATTGATCCAATTGGAAGAATTGTTTTATGAATATGGTGATGACAGATACAGACCAAATCCACTGTTAAGAAGAATGGTAAAAGAAGGAAAACACTTTTTTAATTGATTCAAACGGTCAGATAGTTCGGAAATTTTAAATTAGAAGGAAGTTATAATCTTTTTTGCCTGCGGAGCATAGTAACCATTATTATTTGCAATTTGCGTGAAGAGCGTTTTAGCTTCTGCCTTTTGACCATTCGCTAGATAGCTTTTTGCGGTATACCATTCGGCTTCTTCATTGAAATTGGTGAATTTTGTGTCATAGCATTTTACAAATGAAGAAATAGCACTTGAAAACTCTTTCAAATTATAGTAGCATAATCCAGCGTAAAAGTTAGCATTTACGTCATCCGGATAGGTGTCTAAAATGATTTGAAAACGTGCTAAGGCTTTTTTATTATTCCCTTTTGAAAAGATTTCCATCGTTTTATCGATGTATTCAATATACGGAATGTCGACATTTTTCCATTCTGTTGTTTCTTCAATGGTAGTCGTTTCTCCGATATTTGCAGGAGTTCCTGTTAAAATCATTTGTTTTGTTTCAATTGCTGGTTTTGAGCGGTAAGCTCTGTAATCAAGCAACTTCATGTCATGTAGATAAATTTCTTTTCCAAATGCAGTTTCTTTAGCGATTGTAGTTGTTTTAGTATCTGTTGGTTCAATTGGAGAAACGGGTAATCGATCAACATCTTCCGGATTATTGGAATTACTGTTGGTTTCATTGGACTCATTCTTTTGCTCATTAAAGTCATTGATGATTGTTTTGATCGCGATTTGCTCTTTTTTTGGCAATTCAATAAAGGCTTCGATCTCCGTTGGAATTATTAAATCAGTTTCTTCAACTTTTATACTAGAATTAACTTGTTCTTTTTCGATTTTACTTTGTAAAGGTTTTTCGGAAGCTTGAAACGTTAAAAAAAAACCTATAATAATAACCGGAACAAACAGAGCAATGCTCCATATTAAAGTGGAGTAATTTTTTGAAAACTTGGCGTCCAATTTTTTCAAGGAATACCCAGCTGCTGAAAGTTCATTCCAACCTTCCAAAGCATCAGCATCAAAATCATTTTCCAATGCTAGCTTTTCTATTTCGTGTTTCACTTGCTCATCGCGTGTTGATGAATATTGGTGAATTTGTTCACGAGAAAGATTCGAACTTTGTTGTTTATTTGAATTCATTTCGTTCCTCCAATCGTATTTTTAAATTTCGTTTTCCATTCTGAATTGCACTTTTAACTTGCATCATGGATAAATTAAGTTCATCACATATTTGCTGATAGGACTTTTCTTTCAAATAAAAAAGTTCGATGCAAATGCGTTGTTCATCTTTTAATAATGGAATCACTTCTTCTAAAGCACTCAATTTTTGTTCTTTTAGAATTAGATCATCGTTTGCTGGCTCTTCGCTGTGTTCAAACCCATCAATTGATGAGGTTGAGATTCCTCTCTTACGAAATAACATGAAACATTCATTTTTAGTAACCATGAAGAGCCATGATTTAAAATAAGTGATTTCATGTTTTAGAATTTTAGTTGGCAGTAATTCGAAAATTTGAGAAGTTAAATCCTCAGATTCAACAACATTCTTCAAATACTTCATGCAGGCCCCCATTACGAGATGACCGTATCGTTCGTATAAAACTGCAAGGCATTCGGAATGCTGCTCATTTTTATAAATGATAATCAGTTCCTCGTCGGATTTTTGGCGATATGCTTTTCGTTGAAATGAGAACATTTGATTGTTTAGATGCACCAAAAGTAATATTCCATAAAGTTGAATGAAAGTTTTTTTGAAATTAGTAACTTCATACCATAATTAAACCTAGGGTGTTTTAAACACAATTCAATCTCAAAATGAAAAAAATCGCTTTTTTAACTTCAGGTGGAGATGCTCCAGGAATGAATGCTGCAATTCGCGCGATAGTAAAAACTTCTTTGCATTATAACATCGTTCCTTTTGGTATATACGACGGTTATCAAGGAATGATAGAAGGCCGTGGAAAAGAAATGACCTATGCCGATGTAGATAATATCATTCAAAATGGAGGTACAATTATAGGTACTGCAAGAAGCGTCGATTTTAAAACAGTGGAAGGTAGAAAACGAGCGTACGAATTTTTGAATTTAAATCAAGTTGATGGTTTGATTGTCGTCGGTGGAGACGGTACCTTTGCAGGTGCTACAATTTTAAGTAAGGAAAGTAACATTCCTATAATCGGTCTTCCAGGAACAATTGATAATGATATATATGGAACTGATTATACAATTGGATTTGATACAGCCTTGAATACTGTAATCGATGCCGTAGATAAAATTAGAGATACAGCTTCCAGTCATCACCGTATATTTTTTGTAGAAGTTATGGGTAAGGATGCGGGATTTATTGCGTTGCACGCTGCGTTGGCTTCTGGTGCGGATTCTGTATTGATTCCGGAGACCATCACTGACATTCCAAAACTTGTTAATGAAATTAAAAGCCACAAAAAAGGTAGACGCAGTACAATTATAATTGTAGCTGAGGGAGATGATGAGGGAAATGCACTAGATATCTTAACGAAAGTTAAACCATATCTAGAAGGGTATGATTTACGTCATTCTGTATTGGGGCATATTCAACGTGGCGGAAGTCCTTCGGCCTTAGACAGAAAAATCGCAACAAGGATGGGGAGTTATGCTGTTGAGTTATTAATTCAAAATAACTCTGGACTTACTGTTGGTGTAAAGGGGGAGGAGTTGGTTACTTGCCAAATTTTTGAAGCAATAAAGGAACATGGCGCACCAGATTTAACCTATTTAAAGCTAATTGAATTGTTGAGAACAGAATAATCTAAAAAAAGTTAATGAATTAATTGATAGTTTATCAGTTAGTTAGGGTATTTGATTATTTTTTTCAAAAAAAGATTGTTAAAAACACTTGTTTAAATAAAAAGAGTGTCTATCTT
>JBIKJH010000008.1:0-156669 GCA_044361115.1 Crocinitomicaceae bacterium | reverse complement strand
AAATTTATTTCCTTGGAAAAATTGAATGCTCAAATCTACGAATCATCAAATCTTTGAATCTTTGGAAACAGCATTCATACTGATAAAATGATAACTGACTTTTTCATATTGAGTAATTTTTATCGAATACAAGGAAAATTGGCGGAGGTTTTTATTAATTTGAAAATTTGATTCAATTTGAAAATTCGAAGAATTAAAAATTTATTCCAATGGAAATATTGAATGCTCAAATCATCAAATCATCAAATCTTTGAATCTTTGGAAACAGCATTCATACTGATAAAATGATAACTGACTTTTTCATATTGAGTAATTTTTATCGAAGACAAGGAAAATTGGCGGAGGTTTTTATTAATTTGAAAATTTGATTCAATTTGAAAATTCGAAGAATTAAAAATTTATTCCAATGGAAAAATTGAATGCTCAAATCATCAAATCTTTGAATCTTTGAATCTTTCGAATCTTTCGAATCTTTCGAATCACTTGAATTCCATCTCATCCTAATAATCTTTCGTATTTTTGCACTTATGGATTATGCAATCGAATTACGCTTTCAAAAATTAAAGGCAAGCTTAGAAGAAAAGTTTGGCGAGGGAATGGATTTACAAGCCATTTTGTTCTTAATTGGGGTCAATGAATTAGGAACGGGCTATAAAAATTTCACCAAAAATGAAAAGACTGATTTGTTTCACATTGCCATTTGCACCTTGTTGGAACCTTATGGTTATTATGAATTCGAAGGCCGTGACGCCGAAAATTGGCCGCATTTTAAACTGAATAATTCCTTGCCTCCTTTGAGTCATCCAGAACAACAACATTTAATGAAAGAATCGATGCTAGATTATTTTATTCAAAATGACTATTATTCGGAAGAAGCTGAAACAGCGTAAAAAAGTATATTTGTACCTTAAACATTAATCAAGACATGGATTTTTTAATCAAAGCAGCACAATTAATTTTATCACTTTCAATACTTGTTGTTTTACATGAGTTTGGGCATTTCATCCCTGCTCGTTTGTTCAAAACACGCGTTGAGAAATTCTATCTATTCTTCAATCCTTGGTTTTCTTTATTCAAGAAAAAAATAGGAGAAACAGAATGGGGAATTGGCTGGCTGCCATTGGGTGGTTATGTAAAAATTGCCGGTATGGTTGATGAATCAATGGACAAAGAGCAATTGGCGCAACCTGCACAACCTTGGGAATTTAGAGCGAAACCAGCGTGGCAACGATTAATAATTATGTTAGGTGGTGTAACTGTAAATTTAATACTCGGCTTTTTCATTTACATCATGGTGGTTTTTGCCTATGGTGAAGAAAAACTGAATCCGAATGATGTAACTTCTGGAATTTCTGTCCATCCTTATTTGGCGCAATTTGGAATAGAATCTGGCGATAATATTTTGAAAATTAATGGCGTACAACTTGATAATGTTCTAGAATCCAATGCCATTATAATGTTGAGAGACGGCCGAACATTGGAAGTCAAAAAGGCAGATGGTTCGCTAAAAACAATACAACTACCGCAAGACATTGACCAGCAATTATTTCAGAGTGGAGCAATGACGCTTTTTTCTCCTCGATCCATTGGTGTGAAAATTAATAAAGTTGAAAAGAATTCTCCTGCTTCGAAAGCGAAATTATTGCAAAACGACCTTGTAGTTGCCGTGAACGATACGCTTATTCACTTTTCGGATGAATTCCAAAAAGCCGTTTACTTCAACAAAGGAAAAGAAATTCAATTAAAAGTTAAACGTGGCAAAGAATATGTAACTGCCAAGTTAACAATACCTAAAACGGGTGAATTCGAGGGTAGAGTTGGAATTCAGCATGGTGCGTTTAAAATAGTTGATAAGAAAAATATCAAGCATGCTGATTACTCATTTGGTGAAAGTATCGGTCGTGGTTTCGTTTTAGGAAAAAACACACTATCAGATTACGTTTCACAATTCAAATTTGTTTTCACGAAAAAGGGAGCTTCTTCTGTTGGTGGATTTGGAGCGATTGGAAATATGTTCCCTTCTCAATGGGATTGGCATAAATTCTGGCTGAACACAGCGTTAATTTCGATTATTTTAGCCTTCATGAATATTCTTCCAATTCCAGCATTAGACGGCGGGCATGTTGTCTTCTTGTTGTATGAAATCGTAACTGGACGTGAGGCGCCACAAAAAGTATTGGAATATGCTCAATATGTCGGCTTTTTCTTATTGATGGGACTTCTATTGTATGCCAATGGAAATGACATTTACAAGGCGATATTTCATTAGACAAGTCCGTTCAGCAGATTTTTTCACCGCAAAACAGTTTATACTCACGTCTGTGTAGCACTGGTTTGAGTATGGCCTAATTGTTGTAAATTGGTTGTGTACAAATTAAAATTCGATGAAAAAGATTCTATTATCCTTGGCTTTAATTGTTAGCTCAATTACTGTTAATTATGCTCAAATTACTGAAGGTCATGTGACCTACAAAATTGACGTTTCTACCGAAAATCCCGATATGGAAATGGTTGTTGGGATCATGCAAGGTTCTACGCTTGATATTTATTTCAAAGAAAAAATGACAAGAGCGGAAATGAAAATGGGTTCAATGATGAACATGACCACTATTTCGGATGAAACATCAGGAGACATTTTAATGCTAATGAGTGGAGTGATTGGTAAAAAAGCCATTTCAACTACAACTGAAGAGTTGTCCGCTGATGCACCGCAAGAAAAGTCAAAATTTGATGTTGAATTGATTGATGAAACCAAAGAAATTGCTGGATTCAAGTGTAAAAAAGCAGTCTTGTCAGATGAGGAAGGCAATGAATCCATTTTTTGGTATACCGAAGAAATTGAAGTTTCTAAAAAAGGACAAAACTATTTTAATGAAGATGTACCGGGTTATCCAATGCAATATGAAATCAATAACGGTGGATTGGTAATGGGTATGACAGTTACTACTATCGTTACTGAATTAACTAAAAACGATAAGAAATTATTTGATATGAAAATTCCTGAGGGTTATGCTGAAATGACAATGGAGGAATTACAACAAATGGGAATGGGAATGTAAATTCCAACACATTATAAAAAAAGGAGCTGAAAACCAGCTCCTTTTTTGTTTTACTTATTTCACTTTTAACAATTTTATCTGTTGATTTCCCGATGCCTTTTGAATGGTAACGAGGTATTCTCCAACCGTCAATTCATGAATTTCAATTGGAATTGTATGCATTCCTTGAGGTAAATTACCATCGTAAGCATCCATCACTTTTCTTCCTTCCAAACTTATCACTTCGATTTTAACCCATTCATTCTGCGCTTCAAAACGAATTGATGTTGCAGATGTTGCAGGATTCGGAAACAATAAAATGCGGTTCTTTTCATATTCTTGGTCCTCAACACTTAAATTACATGCGCCTAAAACTTGATAGAACGTAACTGTTTGTTCAAACAAAGGTTGAATATCGGCCATTGGAACTTCGAACCAATCTTTCAATATTGAGGCATAAATGTCTCTGAAGTCTATTTGCATAGGAACGCCTTCTTGATCTACAATCGTGTTTCCAATCGTTGGATTTGGACCAATCACTCCAGAATTAATACATGCGCCGAATAAAAACAACGGCGCTGCATCTCCATGATCTGTTCCATCGCTTGCATTTGATGCTATTTGGCGACCAAACTCAGAGAATGTCATTCCAGCCACTCTATTTTCCAATCCAAGCAATTGTAAATCATCTTGAAATGCACTTACGGCATCGGAAAGGGTTTTTAATAAATCAGCATGAGAACCTGCAGTTGTATCTGTCGTTGAAACCTGTGCATTATGCGTGTCAAAACCATTGATGTTTAAAATGTACACTTTTGATTTTAAGCCACCTGAGATCATTTGGGCAACATAGCGCAATTGAACAGCTATTGGATTGTTTGTATCATATAAGGTCGATAAGGTATTTCCAGCATTTGCAGCTGCATTAATTTGGGCTCCATACGAATTTGTTTGATCAATTAATGTAGCCAAATATTCCATATGCGAACCAAAATAACTGCCGTCATTTACAACATTTAAACTTAACAAATTAACTGCAGCAAATGGATCTTCCAATGCTTGTGAAAAATTCGCCATTAATCCTTGACATGTGGCAGAAACCTCATAACCCATGCTGATAGCAAATGGATCAGGATATGTTGCGTTTGGATAATCAGTAGGATAGTTTGGGTAATCATTATCAAATTGACGTCCTAACCATCCGCGTGTTTCGTTTACATCCAACATTCCAGTAGACCAAATATCCATCGAGCGGAAATGCGATCTGTTTTGTTCTGGATAACCAACATTTTGGACAATGCTCAATTTACCATTGTTGAACATTGATTGCATTCCTGTCATTACAGGATGAAGTCCCAATGTAGGTGTTATAGATAAAATCGATGTTTCTGGAACAACCACATTTGGTCGTTGAATCATCAAATTATCATATTGATCCAAAGGAATTACTGTATTCAAACCGTCATTACCACCATTTAAGCGGATAATAACAAACACACGATCTGCCGCATTTTTTGAATAATTGAATAATTTCTTTTCTATTGCCTGAAAGTTAATGTCTTTTAAAACAAACGGAGCTGCAACTGAGGCCAATGAAACGTTTTTTACAAAATTTCTTCTTTTCATAATCTTCTGCTTTACTCCTTAAATTGTTTGAAATTCTGGCATTTGGAAAATTCTAGCAAGCACGAATTCAACTCGCTGTTTCACAGGATTGGAATAGGTTGTATTGCCTGGATTCGCTTGATAATCGTTGTACTGCAATGTCCATTCGAAATCAGGCTGACCATTCGTTAAAATGAACTTAAGCGTTGTTTTTTGTACAAGACTAATTGCCTTTGGAAAGAAGACATCACACATATCATCAATCACTTGAACAGCGTCAGACGGAAGAGATAAACCATCAACAAATGCCAATGCATCCAATTTCAAGTTTTGTCCTCCGACAGGAATTCCAGTATAAACCGTGATATAATTAGCAATATCGAAGCGCGTTTTAATATGAGTTGAATTCACCCATAACTTGGAAAATGCAGGAGCTTGATAATATTCAATCCAACCTGCTACTGAAGGTGGAGTTGCATAAGCTTGTCCCATATTTTCAGCCGACCAATACATAGTTAAATACATTTCTGAATCTACGGCCAAATTAAAATTAGGTCCTGAATTGGTGGCATTAAACATTCCATATACCAATTCAATTGGTCCTCGTATAATAGAACCTCTCAAAGCAACATCATAAAAATGCTCGCTTTTCAGCAATTGTTCAACTACCGGCAAAATATCATAATTGTTTGCAATCATTGTTGCAGCCATTACTTGAATAACATCTGTCATAACAGCAGTTGTCAAATCATAATTGACAAAATAACGATACAACTTCGTACAGATATATGTTGCAACTTGCGGTTGTTGGAAAATAATGTCAATGTAATTTGAATATTCGTTCGCTCCAGCATTCGGAACAGTTACACTACCGAAATGCGCTGACAATTGCTTTGTACTCGTATCGTGTAAGAAATTAGTATAAGTAGAAACCGGCGAAGTTAGTGTTGTGCTGCGCAAACCGTCAACAAGGTAACCAGTCAATATTTTTGCACCAGCAGCCACATCTTCTTCCGTGTAATTTGTATAATCACCTGGACCAATCTGTGGACCTTTCCCTATGGTAAACAATTCCAATAATTCTCTTGCGTAATTTTCATTCGGACTATAAAGTGTATTTGTTGCACCATTTAAAAACAACAACATACAAGGATCAATCGTCACATCCTTAACCATTTGTTTGAAATTACCCAAAGCATGAGATCTCAATAACATGTGATAATTGTAGGTAGCTCGCGCATCTGAAGCAACAACTGCGGAAAAATGATTTTGCCAAAACAAGCACATTTTTTCAGCAATACTCACACTTTCAGCATTCAGACGTTTCATAATCCAAGCTGCCAAGGATTTAATTCGCGCATTTTCGGTTAATTGAGCGCTATTAACATCAGATGGATATACACTCGTTATCCAAGTTGTTCCAATTGCTGAAGTCGCATCATTCGAATCATACGTAATTGGGTCCGAAATTGCAGGAATTTGCAGCAAGTTCGACACGGTTGTATTCATGCCATCTGCAACTGTATCTAGAATTTGTTGATTGGTTGCTCCGAACATTGTTCGTCGCAGTAGATGCGCAGCTTCTGCTTTTGTCCACGCGCCAGTGTACGGCACCATGCTCAAAGAGACAGGTTCTTCCATCGAGAGATCTGGATTCATGTAGTAAGTTTTAACGAAGCAATTTACAAATATTTAATTTGCAACACTTGTTGAATTTGTAATTATTCCGTTAAAAAATCAATATTGCGTTTCAGTCCATCAAATTTAGTTCGCTTGACCGCTGAAAGTTTGAACAATTCATTGAAGACTTCTGAGGTAAGCTCTTTCCAATCATTGTGTGATAAAGAAAGTATACTATCGTTTGGATTAAACCGCGGTTCTTGGTGTTTTTTGGCAAAGCGATTCCACGGACAAACATCTTGACAAACATCACAACCAAACATCCAACTATCCATTTTTCCTTTATACTCTCCGGGAAGAATCGCGTCTTTTAACTCAATTGTAAGGTAAGAAATACATTTAGAACCATCAACCACATAGGGTTCTACAATGGCATCCGTTGGACAAGCATCAATACAACGCGCACAAGTTCCACAATAATCTTTAATGGGTCCATCTGGTTCTAATTCCAAATCAATGATTAATTCAGCAATAAAAAAGAAAGAACCTTGTTTTGGATGAATTAAATTACTGTTCTTGCCAATCCAACCTAAACCTGATTTTTTAGCCCAAGCTTTATCCATTACTGGAGCTGAATCAACAAACACCCTACCATTCACTTCACCAATTGTTGAATGAATTGAACTTAAAAACGCTTTTAATTTATCTTTAATGACATAATGATAATCTTCACCATATGCATATTTTGAAATTTTAGGGGCAGTTGGATCTAATTGAACATCTTCCGTATGGTAATTTAACAACAGTGATATAACTGATTTTGCACCATCAACCAATAGTCGTGGGTCCAATCGTTTATCAAAATGGTTTTCCATATAGGACATTTTACCATTGTAATTTCGCTTTAACCAAGTTTCAAGATGATGTGCTTCCTCTTCTAAAAAATCAGCTTTAGAAATTCCACAATACGAAAACCCCAATTCTTGGGCCTTATTTTTAATAAACTGTGTGTGCTTATTTCGCTGCATATTCGTGTAAACTAAAAAAGTCCACCTTGCATCCAGCCTTGATCTTTGCCTAAATGTCTAAATGCCTTCTCTGTTGCTTTCCGTCCTCTTGAAGTGCGCATCAAGAATCCTTCTTGAATTAAAAATGGTTCATACACTTCTTCCAAGGTCCCAGCATTTTCTCCGATAGCTGTGGCAATTGTAGTCAAACCAACTGGCCCTCCATTGAATTTATCAATTATGGCTTTAAGAATACGAATATCCATTTCGTCCAAACCATTTTCATCAACGTTTAATGCTTTTAACGCAAATTCAGTTATCGAATTATCGATGATTCCAGTTCCTTTGATTTGAGCGAAATCACGCACCCTTCTCAACAAGGCATTTGCAATTCGAGGTGTTCCTCGGCTTCGGCTAGCAATTTTATAGGCCGCTTCTTCATCAATCGGAATGTTCAATAAGCCTGAGGAACGCTCAACAATCGAAGTTAATGTTTTCGCATCATAATACTCCAAGCGGGAATTTATACCGAATCGAGCCCTTAGCGGTGATGTCAGCAATCCAGAACGCGTAGTAGCACCAATTAAGGTAAATGGATTCAATGTGATTTGTACACTGCGAGCATTTGGTCCACTATCAATTAGAATATCAATACAATAGTCTTCCATTGCTGAGTACAAATATTCTTCAACGACAGGACTTAAACGATGAATTTCGTCTATAAATAGTACGTCACCCACATTTAGGTTTGTAAGTAAGCCAGCTAAATCACCAGGTTTGTCCAAAACAGGACCACTCGTGACTTTAAAACCAACTCCAAGTTCATTGGCAATAATGTTCGCTAAGGTTGTTTTACCGAGTCCTGGAGGCCCATGAAGTAACACATGATCCAAAGGTTCGCCACGCAGCGTTGCCGCTTTAACGAATATTTCTAAATTCTCAACAACAGACGGTTGACCTGTAAAGTCACTAAGACTTTTGGGACGTAAAACCTTATCATAATCCTGGTCGGCATTATTTTCAGCTTCTTCTCTATAGTCAAATGAATCGTCCTCTACCATTGAATTAAATTTACACAAAAATACAAAAGCCTCCTGTCATTTGACAGAAGGCTTTTAAAACTATCTTTTTTATTAATGCTCCTCTTCTCCTTCTGCTAAAGGAACTATTTGAGGAATGAAGTCTACATCTGAACCTGGCTTCGAATAGTCATACGGCCATCTGTGAACCGTTGGCAATTCACCTGGCCAGTTACCATGAATATGCTCTACTGGTGTAGTCCACTCAAGTGTATTTGAATTCCAAGGATTCTGTGGTGCTTTAGGTCCTCTAAAAATACTGTAGAAGAAATTGAATAAGAACAACAATTGTCCTAAAGCAGAAATAATTGCGAACACTGTTATAATGACATTCAAGTCCATCATCATATCGTAGGAGTTTGTATCAAACTCATTGTAAACTGAATAATCATAGTATCGACGAGGCGCACCAGCTAAACCAACGAAATGCATTGGGAAGAAAACACCATAAGCACCTACAATTGTAATCCAAAAGTGTGCATAGCCTAAACGTGTATTCATCATTTTTCCATACATTTTAGGGAACCAATGATATACACCTGCAAACATTCCAAACACAGCCGACATTCCCATTACAATATGGAAGTGAGCAACAACGAAGTACGTGTCATGTATTGCAATATCTAAGGCCGAATCCGCTAGGATAATACCTGTAACACCACCAGTAATGAAGGTTGAAACTAATCCAATTGCAAACAACATGGCTGGAGTCAAAACCAATGAACCTTTCCACAAAGTTGTCAAGTAATTAAATACTTTTACAGCGGATGGGATCGCAATCAATAGGGTTGTAAATACGAATACACTTCCTAAGAATGGATTCATTCCTGTTACGAACATATGATGACCCCATACTATAAACGAAAGGAAACCAATAGCCAAGATAGAACCAATCATCGCACGATAACCAAAAATTGGTTTACGTGAGTTCGTTGAAATAATTTCGGAAGACAAACCTAATGCTGGTAATAATACAATGTATACCTCAGGGTGACCTAAGAACCAGAATAAATGTTGATACAAAATTGGAGAACCACCATGATTTGTTAGCATTTCACCATTCACAATGATATCTGATAGGTAAAATGAAGTTCCAGCTAATCTATCCATGATTAACAACAAGGCTGCTGATAACAATACAGGGAAAGACAACACACCTAATATTGCTGTTACAAAAAATGCCCAAATTGTTAACGGCATACGTGTCATACTCATACCTTTTGTACGCAAGTTTAACACTGTAACAATATAGTTCAATGAACCAATCAATGAAGAAGCGATGAAAATTGCCATTGAGAACAACCACAATGTCATTCCAGTTCCAGATCCACTAATCGCTTGTGGTAAAGCAGATAACGGCGGATAAATTGTCCAACCTGCCATCGCTGGTCCTGACTCTACAAACAAGGATGTTAACATCAAAAGGGATGATATGAAGAAGAACCAGTAAGATAGCATGTTCAGGAATCCTGAAGCCATATCGCGTGCTCCCAATTGCAATGGAATTAATAAGTTAGAGAAGGTTCCAGATAAACCACCCGTTAACAAGAAAAATACCATGATTGTACCATGAATTGTCACCAAACCTAAGTACATATCTTCCATCAATACACCACCCGGAGCCCATGTTTCACCTAAAAAGAATGAAAGAAAATCTGAACTCTCACCAGGCCATGCCAATTGGATACGGAACAAGATAGACAATAACATTGCCACTAATCCCATAAATACCGCAGTCATTAAGAACTGCTTACCAATCATTTTATGATCTTGGCTGAAGATATACTTTGAAACGAAACTTTCTTCATGGTGTCCATGATCATGATCATGTCCATGTGCGTCGTGATGTCCGTGTGCTTCGTGCGCTACTGCCGCCATTTTATTTCTGTTTAATTATTATTAAATTGATTATTTCGCTGCAACACTTAAAGTATCAACTTTAACTGCTAAGGTATCTGTTGGAGCTGCTCCATCTGCTGGTGCAGCCGTAGCTGCTGCCGCTGCGAAATAAGCATCTCTAAATGTTTGTTTCTTTTTACCATTCATCCAAGCGTTGTACTCAGCTTCTGGCAATACTACAACCATCATTTTCATTTTGTAGTGTGCACCACCACAAATCTTGTTACACATCAATATGTAATTGAATTTTGCATCATTCTTTTTCTTACGCATGTCTTTTGTAGTGACATCCGGTGTAAATTTAAAACGCGTTGTCATTCCAGGCACGGTATTCATTTGTGCTCTGAAGTGAGGGAAATAGGCTGAGTGTAAAACATCTTTGGCACGGAAGTTAAACTCATATTCTTTATTTACACACAAATACAATGTGTCTTTTTGAATTATATCATCCCAGGCCTGTGCATCAATTTTTGAATTATGATGTGCCTTCATTTGATACAACAAACGAATCAAACGTTGTTTTCTAGAAAGATCGTTTTCCATTTTCTCGCGTTCCTCTGGCACAAAGATTAACTTTCTGTCGTTCAATTTTGCTTCCAACGTATTAATTCCAGTAGGACCATTTTCCATAATGAAAATAGCACTATCAATTGTTTGAGTCGTCAATAATGCCAACTCGTTCTTATCAGTTGTCAATTTATAATCAAAACGACCTAAGGTGTTATCTACACCCGAGTAACGTGCCGTCCATTCAAATTGTTTTGAAAACAACTCTACACGAATTGCTTCATTATTAGCATGCGATGTTGTTTCATTCCAGCTTTTCAAGCCTAAAATAATTATCACTGCTAAGACACAAGCAGGAACGACTGTCCATAACATTTCCAACTTGTTGTTGTGTGGATAATAGAATGCCTTTACACCTGGTTTACGAACGTACTTATAAGCAAATACAAATAGTAAAGTATTCGTGAGGAAGAAAACCGCAATAACGATAATAAAGTTCAGATTTAACAACCAATCTAACTCTCTACCATGCACTGAGGCAGCATCTCCACGACCTGTCCATCCGTACTTCAACATTAAATAAATAAAACCTACATAGGATAAAATCATGAATAACAACATCATTTTCGCATTTAAACGATTATCTCTGTTGCTGATTTCATGCTCACCACGATTTCTCAGTTTAGAAGAAAGTTCATATACACGCACTAACTGTGCTATTGCAATTACTCCTAAAACTATAACGATTAAAGCCACTAATTTACTTCCCATCATTTCTCAATTATCTGTAATAAAACGTTCTTTTTAGATTTCGTGGTGAATACTTTCGTCCAAGAATGGATGATTCACCGGTGTTAAAGGCGCTTTCGTCAAGTTGTTTAAAATAACTCGAATAAAGAAACCTGCTGCTAAAACTGCCATACCAATTTCTAAGAAACCAATCTTAGCACTTTGCCCCATAGATCCAGCTGAAACCATAATGTACACATCCAACCAATGACCTACCAAAATGATAACACCAACAAACGAAAGGATACCAGCATTTCTTTTAGCATCTCTCGACATTAAGATTAACATTGGGAAAGCAAAGTTAATTAAGAACATTCCAAAGTACATCATTTTGTAATGCTCAATACGTGTAATATAATAAACCACTTCTTCTCCAATATTTGCGTACCAAATCAACATGAATTGAGAGAACCACAAATAAGACCATAAGAACGATGTTGCAAAAGTCCATTTCCCTAAATCGTGAATGTGACTGTCATTTACTTTTGGTAAATAACCTAATTTCTTCAAATATAAGGTCAACATCACTAAAACAGTCATTGTAGAAACCCACATACCAGCGAATGTATACCATCCAAATAATGTTGAGAACCAGTGAACGTCAATTGACATTAACCAATCCCATGCAGATGTAGAACTAAATACAGCGAAGAATACAAGGAAAGTTGCCGCTTTTCTATAGTTTTTGAAGTGTAAATCTGTTCCACCAATTCGATCTTCTTCTAATGAACGCATTCTGAATCCACGTAAAAACAAATAGTAAACCGCCATATAAACCAAGGTACGAATCCAAAAGAAAATTGGATTCAAATAAGCTGCTTTACCTGCAATAATACTGTCATAATGATGCGTTCCTTCAGTTGAATACTCAGGATCCATCCATAAATAGATGTGTGCACCTTTCATGAAGGTAATCGTCAAAAGTGTAAGAGCCAACATTGCCATACCATATGGTAAAAATCCTGCTACAGCTTCAATAACTCTTTTAACAGATGCATACCATCCAGTTTCCGTAGCATATTGCAAAGCCAAGAAAAACAATGCACCTAATCCAATAGCAAAAAAGAAGAAGCTATTGATTAAACCATTTGTTAAAAGACGTGTTTCAAAATGATGTTCGTTCATACTAGTAAAAACACCAATCGCTGTAAACAAAAGGCCTATCACCATCAACGATGTTGTGAAAACTTTTGCTTTATTTGATATAGAGAATTCCATCTTATCTAATTATTCAAATTATTATTACTTTTTTGTTGTATCAGCAACTACTGGTGCAGTCACAGCAGCTGGTAAACCATTTGCATCAAACGAACCGTATGAAGCATTTTGGAACTTTCTTACATAATGTACTAAGGTCCAAATTTCTTTTTTGTTCAATTGAGAAGCGTGACCACCCATTGCATTTAAACCATAATAAATTGAGTAGAACAACTGTCCATCAGATTTACCTGCTCTTTCAGAATAATTCGGTACACCTGCATACGCGCCACTTGCAACCATTGGACCTTGTCCATCGCCTTTTTCACCGTGACAGTGTTGACACATTACAGTGTATAACTCCTTGCCCTTTTTAAACATCTCTTCTGAATTTTCTGCTGTCAATTTTAAAGGATTCATATCTGCAGCTGCAAGTGTATATTCATCCTGCATAGAAAAATCATATCCAAATAAACCATGTGTTGTCTTAAACGCAATATTTGGCTTTCTGAAGTATGGCAACATTAAACTAACCGTTGCTGAATCAGTTCCATAATAAGGAACAGTTCCATTCGGTGGAGTCATCGCAGACAACTTAGTCTTAACTGACATGTTTTCAACACCTCTAATTTCACCATAGTCTACATATGCTTCAATCGCCGGAGAACGATACATATCTGGCATATATTCTAATCCTGGACTGTCACCACTTGCAGAACACGCGCCCAATATCAAGGTGGAAACCGCGATAACTGCTAAACTTGCTAGTGCCTTAAATTTAATTTTCATCTGTCTCTTCAATTTATTTTGTCAGACGGAACTTCGTTTCCGAAGCTACATGGCAAACTATTTAATTTCTTTTTGATCTAATTCGATTAAACCTGTTTCTTTCAACATCCCCTCCAATTCCTCAGAAGTGAATTTATCGTTTTCTGAAAGTCTAATTTCAATAACGAATTTATCATCAGTTGTTCTTGGGTCAGGATTTTGAGCTGGCATTCCAGGTAAGGTTTTATTTCTTAATAAATAAGTAATGGCCATACCGTGGGCTGCACACAAAACTGTAAACTCAAACGTAATTGGAACGAACGCCAACATATTGTCTAGATATGAAAAGTTTGGTTTACCACCAATGTTCATTGGCCAGTCAACAACCATGAAAAAACGCATTCCTATCGTTGCTAATAACAAACCTGTTAGACCATATAAAAAGGCCATGATACCCAAACGTGTATTTTTAATACCAATAATTGGATCAATACCGTGAATTGGGAACGGAGAAAATACCTCCGAAATTTTAACACCTTTAGCGACTAATATCTTTGCGCCATCTTTTAGCACATCGTCATCGTCGTACATTGCATATATAACTTTCTCTGCCATGTCCTTATTATTAATGGTTTGAATGACTTTCCTCTGAATGACCGTGGTGATCTGGAGCATTTTTGTAAGATTCTCCAGAAGACTTCAAAATTGTTTTTACCTCATTCAACGCCAATACTGGGAAGTAACGAGCAAACAATAAGAAGAACACGAAGAACAAACCAATCGTTCCAACATACACACCTAAATCGATGTGACTTGGATAATGCATACTCCATGCACCCGGAATGTAATCACGGTGAATAGAAGTAACGATAATTACATAACGCTCAAACCACATCCCGATATTTACAACAATTGAAATAATGAATGTGAATAACAAACTTCTTCTCAATTTACGGAACCACATCAACTGCGGAGAAATAACGTTACAAGTCATCATCGACCAATAAGCCCACCAGTATGGTCCTGTAGCGCGATTGATGAATGCATATGATTCATATTCAACACCAGAGTACCAAGAGATGAACAACTCGGTAATATAAGCTGTACCAACTATCGAACCTGTTACCATGATAACGATGTTCATGTACTCGACATGTTTTGTATGGATATATGCTTCAAGACCCATTGCCTTGCGCATGATTAACATTAAGGTTTGTACCATTGCGAAACCAGAGAATACAGCTCCCGCTACGAAATATGGAGGGAAGATAGTTGTATGCCATCCTGGAATAACCGATGTAGCAAAGTCAAATGATACAATAGAGTGAACCGAGAATACAAGTGGCGTAGCTAAACCAGCTAATACCAATGAAACTAATTCGAAGCGATTCCAATGTTTTGCTCTGCCTGACCAACCAAATGATAAAATAGAGTACATCTTTTTAGCAACTGGCTTTTTTGCTCTATCACGAATTGTTGCGAAATCAGGAATCAAACCAATATACCAAAATACCAAGGATACTGAAAGATAAGTCGAAATCGCGAATACATCCCATAACAAAGGAGAGTTAAAGTTAACCCATAATGAACCAAATTGATTTGGTAAAGGAAGCGTCCAATAACCAACCCATAAACGACCCATGTGAATTAATGGGAACAAACCTGCCATGAAGACTGCGAAAATTGTCATCGCTTCTGCTGAACGGTTAATCGCCATTCTCCATTTTTGACGGAACAATAATAATACTGCTGAGATAAGCGTACCAGCGTGACCAATACCTACCCACCATACGAAGTTAGTGATATCCCAAGCCCATCCAATGGTTTTGTTCAATCCCCAAACTCCAATACCAGTTCCAAGAAGGTATAGAATACATCCAACACCGTACAAACCGATAATTAATGCAATCCCAAAAAGGATATACCACATTCTTGGTGCTTTGTCCTCAATCGGGCGACAAACATCTTCTGTGATGTCGTGATAGGTCTTATGACCTAAAATGAGGGGCTCTCTAATTGCTGCTTCTTTATGCATTACAACCGAATTTTTTCAATTAATGATTTTTCTTATCTGCATGTTTCGCCTCACCATGGTGTTCTTCCGATACCTGTAATTTAGCTAACACATCATTTTTCTCGTTACGTACTTTCACTTTGTACCAAACATTTGGTTTAACACCAACTTCTTCTAAAGCTTGATAAGCACGAGTATCTTCTGAACTTGATCTAACCATAGATTTCAAGTCGTTCCAGTCACCAACAATAATTGCATTTGTAGGACATGCATCAGCACAAGCCGAAACGAAGTCTCCATCAACTACTGGTCTTCCTTCTTTCTTCGCATCTAACTTACCAGCTTGGATACGTTGTACACAGAAAGAACATTTCTCCATTACACCACGTGTACGAACTGTTACATCTGGATTCAACACCATTCTGCCTAAATCATCTTGAGCAGGATTCACCTCAGTGAATTTTTTGTACGATGGATAGTTGAACCAATTGAAACGACGAACTTTATACGGACAGTTGTTTGCACAATATCTTGTACCAATACATCTGTTGTATGTCATTTGATTTAATCCTTCATTACTGTGTGTTGTTGCTGCAACCGGACAAACTGTTTCACAAGGCGCATGGTTACAGTGGTGACACATCATTGGCATGTGAATAACACGTGGATTAACTGCAGCAACTTCAGCAGCTGAATAGTTAAAATCACCATCATCTTTTTTCGTCCCAGGAACTACCTCCTCGTCAGATGCAAAGTAACGATCGATACGCAACCAGTGCATTTCACGACCTCTTCTAACTTCATCCTTACCAACAACAGGTACGTTGTTTTCAGATTGACATGCGATTAAACATGCACCACATCCGATACAAGAAGACAAATCAACTGTCATTCCCCATCGGTGACCAATATTTTCAACTGGATGTGCATCCCACAAGTCAAACTCACTCATTGGAGCTTCAACGTGGTTACCTTCAGCATCCATTTTCTGCAACATGTGCGGTGGATTGAATGCTTGTCTATCTCCTTTTTTGTAAATATCTAATGTCGTTTCACGCACAATTGAATAACGACCCATCACCGTGTGATGAATTTGTGTTGCTGCGATTGGATAAGACCCCTCTACTTTCGAAATGCTTCCTGAAACATTAAATGCTAACGTTCCATTTTCATTTTGAACAAATTGGAATGCATTTAATCCAATTGGGGCTGGTTTCCCATCTGCCGTTGTAGCAGTGCCGCCGTATTCTTTTGTTTGGAATGCAGCCTTACCAATGTTCTCACCATTTGCTCCACGGCCGTATCCTAATGCAATACCAACAGTACCAAGTGCTTGACCTGGAAGTGGATATACTGGTAGTGTCAATTCAGCACCTCCAACTTTTACTTTTGCTAAACTTAAACCGTGTTCTTGATCATAAGTTGTAGCATACCCTGCTTTGTCCATTTCAGCAGGATTCATCGTAATATAGTTGTCCCAAGTAACTTTCGTCATTGGATCTGGTAACTCTTGTAACCAAGGGTTATTTGCTTGAGTTCCGATACCTATACCTGCTTTTTGGTACAAAACAACTTCTAAACCATTTCCTTTTGGAAGGTTCTTGTAAGCTGAATCTTTAAAAGCGAATGGAGCTAATGGAGCAGCAGGTGTCATTTCAACACAACTGTTGTGCACAGCCATGCTCCAGTAAGTATGGAAATCTGCGTATTTTGTTTGACCAGGGAATCCGTATGTTTCCCAAGTTTTACGAATGTAATCGTATGCTACTTTCGAATCTTTCCCCATACGATCAGCTTTACCACCCCAAACCAAAATTGATTCAAGTGCTGAAGCTGTATTGAAAAGTGGACGAATTGTAGGTTGTGCAATTGCATATTCACTTGCTTTTGCACTGTAATCATTCCATCCTTCTAAGGCGTGATGATCTGGAGCAACATACTTACAGTTTGATGCCGTTTCATCTGCATGAGAAGCAAACGATACAGTTGTTTTAATTTTTGCTAATGCTTCACCGAATTTTTTACCATTTGATAAGGTATAAACAGGATTAACACCTAAGAATACGACTGCATCAGGTCCTTTTCCAGCAATTACATCATTCACAAACTTGTTCATTTTTGCATCTTCCGATTTGAACAAGTTGATTGGATTATTTAAATTCAATGTTGAAGCATAAGCTCCTAAAACATTGTTTAATTTATTTACTAATAGTTGAACTCCTTTGTTATTTGAATCAGCAACAACAATTGAATCTGCCTTAGAAGCTTTCAACGATTTGATTGCTTCATCAGCAATCGCTTTCACTTCTTTCGATAAATCCGAAGCAACACCAGTTGAAACGCCAAATCCTTTTAACAAGTATGACAATACAGCAGCTTGTTCAGATGGCTTAATCATTCCGCGGTAATCAGCGTTTGACCCTGTAACTGACATCATCGACTCAAACTGGAAGTGTTTAGACATCCATTCACCTGAAGGATTTCTTCGCGTTCCGTATTGTGTAGCAAACTGAGTTGGTAACAACCAAGAATTCAAAAAGTCAGCACCGAGACTAACAATCGTTTTCGCTTTCGAGAAATCGTAATCTGGAATTAGTTCAACACCAAAAGAATCTTTATTCGCCAAACGCAAACCAGCGTATGAAACTGCATCGTATTGAATGTGTTCAAATTTTGTTGGATCCTCAACTGCGCCAATTGTTGCGGCTAACTCGCCAACAGCCATTGTTAATGACGGGCTAATAACTGTGTTCGTAACAAATACAACTTTTTTAGCCGACTTCAATCCTGCTTTTACACCTTCATCTAGTTTTGACCACGATTTGCCTTGACCATCAATTGTAGGGTCTTGCAAACGCGCTGAATCATACAATCCTAAAACAGATGCGATAATTTGCGCATTTGAACCACCAGAAGTAAAACCGAAGTCTTTATTTCCTTTGATATAAATTGGTCGACCTTCACGTGTTTTTACCAAGATACTTGCATACGACACACCATCATAATAGGTTGATGCGTACCAAGTTGGCATACCTGGAATCACATTCTCAGGTTTGTTAACGTAAGGGACTATTTTTGTAACTGGAGCTTCACAAGCTGCAACTGTAGCTGCTGCAACGCTGAAACCTAAAAACTTCAAGAAATCACGACGTGCTGTTGATGTTTCTTTTAAGTTTTCGTCACCCAAGAATTCATCTACCGACATGTGTGCCGGAAACTCTTGATCCTTTGAATTTAGGAATTCTGGAGTCTCTCTTAATTCTTCAAGACCTTTCCAATATTTTCTTGTCATTCCCATATGCTTTTTATGACTTCTTCGATTCGTTAATTAATAGTGACATTTTGCACATTCCCAACCACCAAGTTCAGCTACTGATACAATACCATCATCCAGGTATTTTTCATAAAGCTTCTTGTCGTTGTTCAACAAACGTTTGTGAATTTCATTATAATACCCGTTGTTCTTAGTATCTATACTACCTGTTGAAATTTCTTTCTTATCGTGACATTCGATACACCATCCCATAGTCATCGTTGGTTTTGTCAACGGAATATTTCCTTCGATTTTATTCAACTCTTCAACTGGCCAAACCTTTTGCGTTTCCACTTGTTTTGTCATATCACCATGACATTGTTTACAATCCACACCACCTACTACAACGTGTTGAGAGTGATTGAAATAAACGTGATCCGGTAAAACGTGTACTTTGTTCCAAACAATTGGTTTTGTTTTTCCTGTGTAAGACCCAGCTCCTTCAGGATTCCATCCAGCAGCTTCATAAATCTTAGCAATTTGCTCTTGTTGAGCTGGCGTGCGACCGTTTATTTGCTTGTGGCAGTTCATACATACATTCACTGAAGGAATACCAGCTGATTTCGATTTCGTAACTGAACTGTGACAGTATTTACAATCAATACCATTCGTTCCTGCATGAATCGCATGTGGATATGCAATTGGTTGTGATGGTTGGTAATTTTCAACAACACCAATACTGTACAAGCCTAAGAACAATGTTACTACAACACTGATTACAACTACTAATGAAGCTAATCCAACATACAAACGGTATTTCCATGCCCATGCTTTCAACTCTTCAGTGTAAGATAATCCATCATTCACTGGTTCACCTTCTGCATCAGCAGCGGCGAATTTCAACTGACGACGAACACCTCCAACAGCCAAAATAATGGTGATGAAAATTACGCTTAAAATTATCCAAAGCCATCCGCTAGATGATTCTTCGGTCGTTCCTTCACCTTCTACTGGAGCACCATCAGCACTCATTGCGCCTGCATCGGTCCCTCCACCTGCAGCTGGATCTGGCTGTGAATCAACCCAATCCATGATTGCGTCAATTTCCTCTTTTTTCAAATCTGGGAACGCACTCATCGCTGTAGGCGACCAAGTCGATACACCTTGCGCATACGGGTCGTTTGCCGCAGCAGTTTGCCAATTGTTTACCCATTGATAAATTGAACCTTCCTTGGCTCCTCCATCCGACCATTTCTGACGAACTTGGAAAAGTTTTGGTCCAGTACCATTTTTGTGGGGTTGGTGACAGCTAGCACATTTCGCTTTGAAAAGAGCATCACCTTGAGCGTACGTTGTGAATGAACCAGTCGCTAACACAATCGTTAAAGCGCTGAAACACCAATTTCTAAAGTTTCTAAACATCTGACTACTAGATATTTTCATGTAAACTACTGTAAGTCTATCGTCAAAAAAACGGTATTTGACGGAAGCAAATTTAGAAGAATCGCAGTATTCTATGACAGTTTTATGACAATTTTAATCGATAAAACAGTAATTTAAATTCATTCTAAATAAGGATATTTCACTAAATGCTGATTTGTATTGATTTAACAATTTTATGAACCACAACTTTAGCGCATTTTTTCAATGGTGCTCCGTTTCCAAGCAAGATTTTTTACATTTGCATAAAATCATTTGTTATGAAAGTCTCCCTGTTAATTTTATCTGTTTGGATGTTTGCTGGTCTATCAGTTGCGCAAACTGGAAATGTTGAAATCATTAAAGATGCTCGTATAGATGCTTTGGTCAAAAAACAGGGCATGGTAATTCCTCCTGCAACATCCCCTCAAATAATTGGATATCGCGTTCAATTATTCTTTGATTCGGACCGTAAATTAGTCGACGAAGCGAGAAGTAAATTTATTTCTGCGTATCCTAAGATTGATTCATATGTGGTTTTCAATGCACCAAATTATGTGTTGAAAGTTGGCGACTTTAGAGCTGAATTAGAAGCAGAAAGAATCAAGGATAATCTGTTCAAAGATTTCCCAACAAGTTTTATTGTGAAAGAACTGGTTAATCTTCCGCGCATCGATCAAGATTAACAATGGCATTCGCCGCTTTAGCTCCGGATGAAACTGCTCCTTGTATTAAAAACCCACCAGTTGGCGCATCCCAATCCAACATTTCACCTACGCAGTATACTTTAGGAAGTTTATTCAATTGAAAGGCATTATCAAGCTCATTCATATCAATTCCACCAACAGTAGAAATAACCTCATCGATTGGACGTAAACCAACAACTGGTAATTCAAATAATTTAATGTGCTTTGCTAATTGTTCAGCATCCAAATAGACTTCTTTTGAAACAGCACTTTTGATCCAATTTACAGCAATTTTTGATAGCCTTAAATTTTTCAATCCATCGCTCGTATTTTTTGATTTGCGCAGACGTTTTACAATATCAAGTTCCATCAGCGATGGTTTAAAATCGATGTAGATGGTATTCCCATTTCTAAAGTCGCGATTCATTGCATAAGCAGGAGCTCCTTCAATTCCATAATTGGTTAAAACAATATCGCCTTGTTTGGAAAATTCTGAAGAAAATAAACAACAATTTTTAATGTAAGTGCCTTCTAGTTCTGGAAATAAAAGAAAATCATTTAATATAAGCCCACTGTTACTTGACTCAAACGGATTGCATTTCACCTTCTTCTTTTCAACTAAATCTATCCAATCACCTAATGAACCTGTTTGTTTCCAGGACGCTCCTCCAAGGGCAAAAATTACGGCATCAAACGAAACGATTCGAATGTCACTTTTATATTTAAAGGTTAAATTTGTTTGATCAAAATCAATCAATTTATGCTCATAATTAAATGCAGTACCTTTTACGATTAAATAATTCAACCACGCATTTAACACTTCAATTGGTTTAGTGCCTTTTTTTGGAAATATTTTTCCTGACGAACCACAATACGTTTCTATTCCAATCGTCTGAAGAAAATTAATAAAATCAGCTGGATTATACTCGTTCACTGCCTTCCGAATCAGCTCTTGATCATACTTTAAACAAAATGATTCAATTTCTTCGGAATTCGTTAGATTGAAACCACCATGACCTGCAACCAAAAATTTCCTAGCAGCCGCTTTTTTCTGATCAAAAAACTGAACTTCAAAGCCATTATCAACGAGAATTGTGCCAGCCATTAAGGCAGCAGGACCAGTTCCAACAATTCCAACAATTCCCTTTTTCATTTGCTCAAATTTAAGGACAAGTTTCACGAATAGCGAATCGGTTTAATATATTTGCAAAATGAATGAGCAATTCGGTAAGGAATACAAGCTGTGTAGTCAAAAAATAATCGATACTATTTTCATTGAAAAGAAAAGTGTTAAGGCTTACCCATTTGTGTTATCCTACTTAGAAATGGCATTGCCCAAAACATCCCCTTTTCAAATTACTATTTCAGTTCCAAAACGGATTTTTAAAAAAGCGCATGATCGAAATCGGATAAAACGTTTGATGCGTGAATGTATTCGAAAGAATAAATTAAATTTAGAACCGTTTTTAATTGAACACAACAAACAAGTGGCACTATTTATGATTTATACTGCCCGCGAAGAACTCACGATTGACCTTCTTCAAAAAAAAACAAAACAACTTTTCAAACAATTAATCGATGAATTATCTAAAGACTTTAAAAACAACTAACCTGCGTCGTATTCTTCTAAGTGCTGGATTTGCCTTTGCATTTATCACGAATTTAAACGCTCAAAGTAATGGGTTTGAGGTAATCAAAAACATGGAGCTGATGGATCAAATCTATCAACATTTGGAAATGTATTATGTTGATGAACCACAAACAGGTAAACTTTCGAAAGTTGGTATTGATGCGATGCTGAAAGAACTTGATCCTTACACGGTTTATTATCATGAATCGAACATCGAAGATTATCGTTTGATGACAACGGGTCAGTATGGAGGAATTGGATCATTGATTAGAAAAATAGGTGAATTTACGTATATAGCTGAACCTTACGAAGGAAATCCAGCGGAGAAAGCAGGCTTAAAAGCAGGCGATAAAATCATATCAATCGATGGTAAAACGATGATGGGAATACCTTCAGACGATGTTTCAAATTCATTGAAGGGTCCCAAAGGTACAACCATCGAAATTGAGGTTGAACGGGAAAATGAAGGGAAAAAGAAAATTTCAGTAACCCGTGATGAGATTAAGCTTCCAGATGTACCTTATTCTGGAATGTTGAATGAAACAGTTGGCTATATCAAATTAAATAGTTTTACCAATACGGCGGCATCAGATGTGAAAACAGCCTTTATCGAATTAAAAGAAAAAGGTATGACCGAATTGGTGCTAGACTTACGTGGAAACGGTGGTGGTTTGTTAATTGAAGCTGTGAAAATTGTCAATTTATTTGTTAAAAAGGATCAGGTTGTGGTTACGACAAAAGGGCGCGTTGAAGAAGAAAATCGCACCTACAAAACAACGGAAATGCCTTTAGATTTGACAATTCCTTTAACCGTAATGATTGATGAAGGTTCTGCTTCAGCAAGTGAAATCGTTGCAGGAAGTATACAGGATTTAGATCGCGGGGTGATTATCGGAACAACATCTTATGGAAAAGGATTGGTGCAACGTACATACGATTTGAAATACGGGTCAAAAGTGAAATTAACCATTGCCAAATATTACACACCATCAGGAAGATGTGTTCAGCGTTTGGAATATTACGAACGTGAAGACGGCGAAAAACCAAAAGAAATTGCCGATTCTTTGTTAAAAATTTTCAAAACAAAAAATGGTCGTGATGTAATTGACGGTAGAGGAATTGAACCGGATATTGAAATTGATGAAAAAGAGTTGAGCCGATTGACAGCTACGATTTATGCAAACAATTTAGTGTTTAATTATGCGACAAAATACGCTGTTTCTCATCCAACAATTCCAGCTGCAAAAACATTTGCGTTAAGTGAGGTCGAATACGCAGCTTTCAAAACATACGTGCTAAATGAGGCGTTTAATTATTCAACCGCATCTGAGGAAATGTTAAAGAAAATGAAAGAAACAGCTGAAGAAGAAGGTTTTTATGGCGATTCAAAAGCCGAATATGATGCACTAATGGCTAAAGTAGTTCCTTCGAAAGAACGCGATTTAGAGAAATTCAAAAGTGAAATCAAAATGCTGTTAGAAAATGAAATTGTTTCTCGCTATTATTATCAAAAAGGTCGCGCTGAAAACTCATTTATATCAGATGATTATATTAAAAAGGCTTTAGAAATTTTAAAAAATAAAGCAGAATACAATACTATCTTGGGGAATTAATCGTTAGTACTTTACCCAAAAACAAACGACTATGTTGAACCGATTTTTCGGTACGAATTTTCATTCCTCATTCCATCTTTTCGGAATTAGCGCTTTTGCTGTTGGACTTCCTACAAGTAAAGTAATTTTGTCGCTTGCCTCAATGCTAATGCTACTCAATTTGTTGATGGAATCCAATTTCAAACAGTATTGGAAGAACATTCGTTCGAATCGATTACTGCATATTTTAGCCGCGTTTTGGTTATTACACCTGATTGCCTTATTGTGGACAGATGATTTCAATTATGCGTTTAATGATATTCGAATAAAAGTTACATTGCTCCTTATTCCTCTCCTTTTAATAGCTAAACCGATTCAAAAAGGACAACAGCATCTCCTCATTTTTGGGCTCTTCCTGTCTAGTTTGTTCGTGACATCTGTCTACAATTATGGGTGTTATAACCATTGGATTGGGCAACATCACTACGACGACATCCGTGGCTTATCACTTTTCGGTTCACATATTCGCTATGGAATTCTCATTGCAATGGGTGCAGGAATTAGTATGTATTATTTTCATCAGTTCAAGGGATTGATCAAACTACTTTTTATCTGTGGATTTGTTTGGTTCAGCTACTACACCTATTATTCTCAAATCATTTCAGGTGTTGTTGCTTTGCTTGTTGTAATCACCTGTTATGTCCTGTTTATTATTTTTAACTATTCAAAACGCTTAGGGTGGCTTTCTATCGGTGTTACAGCAATCTTCTTTGTTTTAGCCCTCGTTCTTTTGTTTTCCGGTTCTCCTAATGAACGACAGGATTCAAACTATTTGACAGTTGAGAATAAAGCCCTTACCAAATCCGGAAATCCATACACACCGCTTTTCAATGCGGATGGAACAGTAAACAAAAAACCAATCTTCATTAATGTGTGTGAACCAGAATTAAAAGAAGCATGGAAGAAACGTTCACATTATGATATTAATGGCCGTGATGATCGCAAGCAAGCAATTCTATTTACCATTCTGCGTTACATGACTTCTAAAAAATTGAACAAGGATTCAGTTGGAGTAAGTTTATTGAGCAATCAAGATATTCGCAATATCGAACAAGGCATCGGCTCAATCCAAGAAAGTGGAAATGGATTAATGTCACGCATTGATGGAATCAAATTTCAATTACGTCATAACGAAAATCCAAATGGTCACTCATTACTTCAACGCTTATCTTTTTGGAAGGCAGGGATCGAAATAATTAAAACCAATTGGCTTTTGGGCGTTGGTACTGGTGATGTACAAACTGAATTTAATAGAGAATACCAACGTAGTCATTCACAACTATTACCAGAAAACAGATTAAGAGCACACAATTCCTATTTAACGAGTTGGATTAGTTTCGGAATACTGGGAATCGTTTCATTCCTCTTAATGATCTTCGTTTACTTAAAATGGCAACTAAATCAAGGCAATTTGATTGGGATCATGTTTATCCTAGTAGCAATGAGTACATTCCTTATTGAAGACACCTTAGAAACACAAATGGGGGTTAGCTTTTTCGCCTTCTTTTATGGCTTGTATGCAACAAAAAAGATTAGTTCCCTTTCTTAAAGATATTACCAACTTCTTTACCAATTTTCTGAATCGCCTCAACTCCTTTAGTGATTGCACTACCATCAATATCTTCGTAGTTTCCAAACATGTTTTCCACGATGCTTTGAGATGGATAAATTAAAATCGTGTCATTTTCTGGGAATGCCTTTTCCAATTTCCCTGGGAATGAATCAATTCCAGTAGCGTAAGAAATACCTCCATTGCGAGCAGAACAGAAAATGATTAAATCAGTATCCATTTTTTTCTGATTCAACAAAAAGAAGTCTTCCAATTCTTCAATTTCTATCAATTTTGTTTCGATAGAAATTTTGTTCACTTCACCCACTTTTACCCATTTTTCATAGGTTGCTGCTGTCGCAAATAATTCAAGCTTTATGTTCAACTCTTTTCCAAGTCGCAATAGTCGTTCTACCCACAAGGCAAAGCTAATTTCTAATTCGGCCATTGGTGGAGCAACAACTATGATTTTGTTATGCGAAACAAAGGGTTTATCAAATTGACAAAAGAAAATTGTTTTATCACAAACATCCAATAAGTGATCGCGGTCATCTCCAACAATTCTCTTTAAAAAATTGGTCCTGCGATTGTCGTTCAAAACAACAATATCCGTTACCAATTCTTTGGACACACGTGAAATTCCAGATGATAAATTATGGTCTATCGTGGCAATCGTATTGATTTTTGCCTCATGCCCTGAAAAATGCTTTACAATTTCTTCCAACGATTTGCGTGATTTACGAATCATTCGTTCTGCATCTTCATTGTTCGGATAAACACTCACAACCGAAATTGGGTTGATTACTTTCGGATCGGAAACCATCAAGGCAAAATCCAATAAAGCTTCGTTTCCTTTCAATTCATTCATGGAAACCAACAAGTGCTTGTTGCGCAGACGTGTTTCTGTTTGATCGTCATCGCCCTTTTCAGCAATTTCAATTAACAAACGTTTCCCTGCATTTTCTGTAACAAATGATGCAACCATGCAGGTGAATAAAATCAAGAGAACCGTTCCGTTGACAATATTTATGTCCAATATCTTATTTTGGAACCCTACCATAATAATTGCTAAGGTTGCAGCTGCATGGGATGTACTCAATCCAAAAATAATTTGGCGCTCTGTTCCCGTCATTTTGAATATTTTCTGCGTAATAAACGCGGCTAACCATTTACTTAAAATGGCAAAGCCAGTTAAAACACCCGCGATAATCAATGGCCATGTTCCAGAGAAAAAGACCTTGTAGTCAACCACCATTCCAACAAAAATCAAGAAGAAGGGAATGAACAAGGAGCTACCAATGAACTCAACACGGTTCATTAAAATTGAGTTGTGTGGAATCAAGCGATTCAATACCAATCCGGCAACGAAGGCTCCAATGATGTGCTCAACACCGGCAACCTCCGCCAAGAAGGCTGCAAAAAACACAATTGAAAGAACAAAAATATATTGCGACGATTTCTCACTGTCCAATTTACTGAAAAACCAACGTGCTATCTTTGGTATCAGGAAGAACATAATTACAGAGAAAATTGTAAGCGATGTAATCAAACGCAGCCAAAATGCGCCATCCAGATTACCTTGTGCCGAACTTGTAATTACAGCAAGAATAATCAATACCGCAGTATCGGTCAATATTGTTCCACCAATCGTAATGGCAACAGCCTTGTTTTTGGTTAAACCAAATTTTGAAACAATCGGATAGGCTACCAAGGTATGTGTTGCAAACATACTGGCTGTTAACCAACTGGCTGTTTGACTCAAATGCAAGCCATAGTAGCACAATGGAAATCCAAGTAGAATCGGAACAAAAAATGTCAAGGCTCCGAAGGTGATACTTTTCTTTAAGTATTTCTTGAATTCATTCATGTCAAGCTCCAAGCCAGCCATGAACATAATGTACAACAAACCAATGGTTGAGAACAACTTAATTGAACCTTCCGCTTTCATGTGTTCTGGACCTATCAAGCCTAGGCCATGAGGGCCAATAATAACACCCGAAATAATCAATCCAATGATTGCCGGAATCTTCACTTTTCTCAACACAATGGGAGAAAGAAGAATAATAAAAAGCAATAAAGAAAATACTAAGACTGGATTTTTAAGAGGCAAATGAAACTCAGAAAGTAGGTGTTCAAAGAAATAGTTCATCTGCCTTAAATTTAGATTGGGTTCAAAGATAATTGTTTCATTTCATTTTAGACACGTTTCAAATTATTCATTAAAAGGAAATAACCTATCTTTGCACAAATTCTTTTCAATGCGTTTCGAACTCACCAAAGACTTTCTTGAAATACTTCGCCAAAAAATAGCGGAGCAGGATGTGTTTTGGATTCGCGAACACATTTTAGAATTACACTTTGCCGATATCGCAGAAATTCTCGATAAACTTTCCAACGAAGAAGCCAAATACGTCTATTTCCAGCTAGAAGAAGATGTTCAAGCCGATGTATTGATGGAGTTGGAAGAAGAGGTGCGTGATCGCTTCTTAGCGTCTTTATCTTCAAAAGAAATTGCCGATCAGTTAGAGAATTTGGATTCCGATGATGCGGCCGACATTCTTGGTGAACTATCCGACGAACAAATTCAGGAAGTCATTTCTCAAATGGAGGATGATGAAGCGGCTGAAGACATTGTCGACTTGTTAAATTACGACGAAGACACTGCCGGAGGTTTAATGCAAAAAGAGTTCATTCAAGCGAAACTGGATTGGCCGGTAGATCGTTGCTTGGTTGAATTGCGCCGCCAGGCCGAAGATGTAGAAAAAGTCTATACGATTTATGTGGTCGATGATTTGAACAAATTAGTAGGTGTTTTATCGCTAAAACGCTTGTTGTTTGCTTCGCCAAAAACGAAAATCATTGATTTATACCAAGGAAAAAATATTATTTCGGTAAAAACATCCGATGAAAGCGAAGCAGTTGCGAAAGTGATGGAAAAATACGATTTGGTTTCTGTTCCTGTTGTGGATTTACAAAACAAATTGGTTGGTCGAATTACCTTGGATGACGTTGTTGATGTGATCAAGGAAGAGGCCGACAAAGATTTCCAATTGGCTTCGGGTATCTCCGAGCGCATTGAGTCAACCTTTAGTGTTTGGCGTATCACACGCGCACGCATTCCTTGGTTGATTATTGCAATGTTGGGTGGAACTTTAGGCGCACAAGTAATTGCAAGCTTTGAAGGTGGAATTACGAAAGTTCCAGCACTCGCCTTTTTCATACCGCTAATTACAGCGATGGGGGGAAATGTTGGCGTGCAATCATCTGCAATTGTTGTGCAATCGCTTGCCAAAGGGAACGACCAATTTGGAAGTATTTTACAGAAATTATCGAAAGAAGCCATTGTCGCATTGGTGAATGGATTGCTATTATCCAGTATGATTTTTGGAATTGCCTATTACTTCGAAAATGCGACTTTAGGCATGGTGGTAAGTATTTCCTTGTTCACCGTAATTATCTTCGCGGCCATCTTCGGAACGCTGATTCCATTGGTATTGAATCACTACAAAATCGATCCCGCCTTGGCAACCGGTCCATTCGTTACGACCTTAAACGATATTGTTGGGTTGTTTATCTACTTTACGGTGGGGATGTTGTTGTATCAGATATAGGAGGAAAACATTAATATTACTCTTCAGTTGATTTTCTTTGCCACTGATAACAACTAGGGCAAGCAGTAAAGAAACCATAAATAACGATAATACCGTTATAACATTTAGACCATATAATCCTGTATATATTGAAACCAATAAAATCGCAATTGACAAAACCAAAACCAATGTTCCGGTAGTATTTCCCTGAGTATTTTTTTTATTCAACTGTGACGTGGAATAATTGTATTGTTCATTACTTGAGGGAGCACTTTTAACGGCACTTTGGTTATGTGAATCTGTTAAATTTGCTTTATTAGCATTTAAAAAATATACTAGTCATTTAACCCTTTATTCGGATATTTATCAGAAAATTCTTTAAAAGTAATACAAACGAACTATCTTATTTAAAATAAATCCCAAAATTAGGATCCGTCAATTTAAAATATGTGTTAACGAAATAATTTTGAGTTATCAAATCATTGGTTTTCTTACCTTTTACGTAATATTTATGTTTTGATTTCGAGAATTCATTTATATACTTAACAAATTCAAAATCATTCGATGTGTTATAGGGTTGTAAGTCTTTAATCAATGAATAATTACTTTCCGCGTATAGTGTCGAAGATAAATTCGCTACGACATACGAATAAGTTAAATTTCCTGTCAATTTTGAGGTTATTAATATTTCATTTAACTTTTTGAACTCGCCATTCATAGCCATACTATCGGAATATCCTTTCCCAAATGAAAAACATAAATTTACCTGAGGACTAGGCAAATCGATCCAATAAGTTGTTGTATCTCGATTTTCATAAACTATTAATAGTTCTTCTCCTTTTTCATTTACAACTATAGAATCCTCACCTATTCCATTAACCATTGGCAGAAACGTGGTATTTACTATATAATGAGTTTTTTCACGAATATACTTGGGTGGCACAAATGGATCAGTTTCATCAGGAAAATACCAACTAAAATTAATTCTATTTTGGTCACTAAAGAAATTAAATCCTTTATTTTGGGCAATAGAAACGGAATCTTGCTTCATTTTTTCAAATTGTAAACTTCTCAATTTGCCCAAAAAACTAGTTGGGTTTCGTTCGTTGACTAATTGATTATTTAATTCTTCACTTAATGGCAGTCTTACCTCTATACCGTTACCACCTATTAAATCAGAATATTTCATTGAGAAGGTTATAAAGTATTTGTTACCTAATTCTGGATATCTTTTGGCAAAACCAATCTTATCAATTGCATAATAACTTTTGTTCTGAATTGTGTCAACCACCAAATTTTCAAAAATCACCAATTGAGTAATGTTGTTTAAATCAAAATAATCAATCTGCTGTACTTCTTGAACAAGCGTTGTGTAAACACCAAAAGATTCATCAAACACCAATGAATCCTCACCATAAATAGTTGGTACCGCCTCAAAACTTGTAGTACCAATTTTTTTAGACAATTCATTCTCTAATCCCTTATTTTTTAAAAAATCTAACATCTCTGGACTAATCACTTGTCCTTTTGCATAGTCTCTTTCAAACATTTTTTTGGCTAAGCTTATCAAGCTAATCGAATTAACTGAACTAATCTCATCAAATAAAAATGAATTTGATTCATTTTTTTCAATGATTGAAAAACGTTGAGCATTAAGAAACTGAAAAATAAAAATACCAATTATTACTAGTGAAAATTTCATATTTATTAAATTTTAAAAATTGATGAGCAGACCTTTCTAATAGTACCATTGCCGGAGAAGACACAAGATATAGTTACAACAGATCCAGACGGAGCAAATCCAATGATTTTGAGGGCTTCATCTGATAACAAATTCCCGTTTCCCGAAACTACTACAGGGCAACCTTCTACAGAAACTGTCCAGCTTTCCACAGAAAACAACTTTTGGAACCCAAGGCCACTTGGGTATTTGACAATTAATCTTTTTGATTTCTTTGAATGTATCCTTTCTCCATCGGGGACGTCTCCCAAATACAAGCCTGCCTTTGGTAAAGCTAGTACTAGAAAATTTTCTACTAGAACTGTATCTTTGGTTTTATTTAAAACCACCACATCAAGCATTCTTGATTTCGTTTGAGGTATTATAATCCAATCTAAACTATCCTTTTTTACCTCACACTCTTCACAAGAAATCGATAAATCAGAATCGCCATTCGAAGAACCCACTTCAATATGATTGGAATAGCCTCTATACAAAACACGGTAATCCTTAAAATCAATTATTCCTTGACTCAATATACTTGGAACAACTGAAAAAATCGCAATTGCAGTAAGTAAAATTTTATGCATATTCATAGTTTAAATTTTAAAAGATGATGAGCAGACCTTGGCACCCGTTCCAGTGCCGCTATATTTACAAGATAAGGTAACGATTGATCCCTTCTTTGCATTTTTCAAAAGGGCAAGTGCATGTTCACTTAACGTTTCACCACTACCTGAAACAGATTTGTTATAACCTGAAATACTCAAAACCCAAGCATCCACTTTGAACTTGGCCTTTGTCAATGGTATTTGAGGACCATACCTAACATACATTCTGATTGCAGTCCGTGAAGTCAAATACTCCCCATCTGCGAATCGCCCCAGAAACAATTCAGGCTTGGGCATAGATTCAACTTGATAGCGTCGTATCGAAAATGTATCTTTAAGCACGTTGTCTATAAAGTAAATCTCTGCCTCCAATTCCGTAGAAGCACAATTTAAAATATAACCATTACCCAAAGTATCCTTGACAATTATTACATTTTTTCCTTCTACCCGATAATCTGTTCTACCTAAATTATTACCTATTTCAATTTGATACGGATATCCTAAATACAAAACGGGATTTGAGGTAGATAATACTACTTTTTCATTTAGATTACTTTGACCAGCAACATTAAAAACCGCTAACAAAAGTAAAGTTGTTATAATTTTTTTCATTTTAATAAATTTATCTTAGAAATACTCAAAACAATCAGAATAAGCCTGAACTTCAATTCAAATAAATCGGATGTTTTGTTGGTTCTCATTTATAAATACTTAAACGACAACCGCAGAGAGGATTTTCAAATATAGTAAATTAAGTGTTTGATTCAACTATTTAGATTTTATAACATTGCACTACGAAATTACTCTCCTTGTTCACCGTAATTATCTTCGCCGCCATCTTCGGAACGCTGATTCCACTGGTATTGAATCACTATAAAATCGATCCAGCCTTGGCAACCGGTCCATTCGTTACGACCTTAAACGATATTGTTGGGTTGTTTATCTACTTTACGGTTGGGATGTTGTTGTATTAGATTTAGGAATGTTCTTCTATAGTTTCTTTGATCCAGTTCCATTGGCAATAACACTAGTTTTTCTTTTAAATTTTTTATTCGCTGTTTGATTCTAAAGTTTTTTAAACTTTAATTTTCTTCAGAATTTAATTTTTAGTAAAAGATTTAATTTTTTAATATTACTATAGTCTGAAAGAAACGCATCTATTTCATTAAATAAATTTAAAAATGTCGATATATTAAGCATTTTTTAGTTTCAATAAATCATTCGTTCATATTAATTTCTCTGCCCTTAATATCGTAATATTTATAATTCGTGTAGTCAAACATAAAGTAACCCTCATCTCCTATTATTGGCTTTCCTTTTTTTGATAAATACTGTAAATAAATAAGATTGCCGTTAAAATCGTAGCCATAAGACTTAATATACGAAACCTGATTCGCCGATTTATCTTTATTGTTTATCTCTTTACCCTTTGTATCAAAATAGGTATCTGTTTTGAGATCATACTTACTATATCCTTCCTTAGACATAATTGGTCTATTTTTCTCATCAAAATATTCTATTTTATCTAGCGTGTAATAATCGGCATTCGTATATTTAATCTTTTCAATAAAATTTAAGTTAGAATCATAGTGCTCTTCCTGAATTTTAATACTATTCTTATCATATGCAAATACATATTTTGCCACACCATTAGCATCATTAATCATATTTTCGCCTTGATAATTTATTACTTCTACAAAATTCCCGCCCCATTCGTTAACATAAATAATTTTTTTAATTAACTCATTTTCTGAGTTATACCCTTTTGAAGTTAGGACGCTATCCCTATTATAACGAACAATTGCACATTCCCCTAAATCTCTATATTCACTTTCAAAATCATAACTATTACAATTAGTTAATAAATCATCAATGTTGTAGTACTTTTCTTCAATAATTTGATTATTGACATCATAAGATTTAAATATTTTTGCCACATTCCCGTATTCACTTAATGTAGTTAGTTTGTTTTCTTTATCCAACGCCGAAATTTCAATGAGACGGCCCTCTTTATCATAAACATTTCTATCAATCGCTTTCCCTTCAATTAGCTCTTTATTAGCATCGTAATAATATGTTTCATTAATTTTATTTTTACTAACCAAATCAATTGAGTCTCGAACATACCTAATTATGGCATATCCATATTTCAACTCATATTGATTGTTTTTGTTGAAATATTCAGTAAGTATTACTCGATTTAGCGAATCAAATTTAGTTCTTTCTATTGCGACCCCTTCAATAAGTTCATTGTCAATTCCATAAGATAATTTCTCAATACGATTTTTGTTTTTATCGTATTTAAATCTTTCTAAGGCCTCTCCTGTATTGAAAAATGTGAATAATTGATTGTCCTTGTCATAATCTGCCCGTTCAATCAAGTTCCCTGTTTCATCGTATTTAAATTTTTGAATTGAGGGATAATTTGATTCCAATTCGTCATTTGAATATTTACGTATTTCAATTATTTGACCTTTTTCATCTCTTATTCTATCATATTTTGTATTCGAAACTACATTATTGCTAGAATCGTAACCCAGATTTATTTCACAAATTACTAAACCTAAGGAATCATATTTTTCTTTAACAATTGACTTTGCACCTGGGTTATAGAGATCATTTTTTTTCGAAAAACTGGTTTTATTTTTTTCAACTAATTTTGTCTCGAAATAAATATAATCTGTCTGAGATGCCAAGGTCAAATCATCAAAATATTCAGAAAACTCAATTAGTTGATTATTATCATTATACACCCATTTTTTTATAGAACTGTTATCTAAAGAAAGATGTGTCAATTTAAGATCACTGTTGTAATAAGATTCTTCAATTAAATTACCTTTTAAGTCATACTTATACTGCACTATGGCAATAGTATTCTCCACTAATTTATTTTGACTATTGTAATATGATCGTTCTATAATTCTGTGATTTGAATCGTATTTATAACGCTGTATTGCTCCAATATAATCGTTGTTAATCAATTTTCCTGCTAAATTATATTTTGCCGTTTCTATTCGATTATTTAATTCATCATATTTCATTTTAATAGAGAATAAATCATTTTGTCTCAATTTCAAAGAATCTCCTTCAATAATTTCGATTATATTTTCATTTATGTCATATTTAAATACCTCATTACCGTTCTTTGATTTGGACTGTACAATATAACCGCTTGGATTTAACTCAAAATATATTGTATCTGTGTCATACCAATGTCTTACACAAAACTTATATTTTCCTTCTTGATCCAAATAATAATTTGCTTCTTGATCCATACATTCACCTTCATTAGGCCAATTATGACAAAGATTTGACTTATACCCAATAATTTTTGACCCTAAACAGCTTATTCTATATGAATAATCAAGTGTATCTAAATTAAATAGCTCATCTAATGGTTTTATTGAATATGGATTATTCAAATTATCACTAGGATATTCGGAAATCGATTTATAATATTTCGTTGTAATCTGGGCATTTACGTTGTAAAGAACAATAGTAAATAATGCAAAAATTAAATTTTTCATCTGTCTTTAATAAAATATTACTTATTACAATAGGGTTTTAGTGTTTTGATCCATTGACTTTTCATTTCTTCAAGTGGCTTATCCAAACACTCATTTTTAGGAAACCAAACAATGACAAATCGACTTAAATCATCCTGGTTTAATGTTGAAAATATATCCCAATTTTGTTCTGCAAAGCTTATTCGATTCTTGGAAGTCTCAAATCCAGCATTATTTTGTTCGACCGCAGTTGAAAACTCTTTTGGAAGAACATGCGATGAACGAATAATTGCCTTACAAGTATCATTGAAGCAAACTGATTTACCGCGCAGCGTTATTGCTGAAAGTTGCTTTTTCATCCTTTCTATAAAAGGTTCTTTTTCAGCGATTCCTATATAAATTATTTGCTGATCAAAAAACATCATATAAATACCTGCTGTTTCCAAAGTCGATGGGATCGATGTTTTTGCAACAAACTCGCAATTCAATGGGAAATTTCCATCGACTTTTAAATCAAATAAATCGGATGTTTTGTAGGTTTTCATTTATCAATACTTAAATGACAACCGCAGAGAGGATATTCAAATATAGCAAAATATGTTTTAACCTCAAGTTTTGAAGTAATTTTGTAACATTGCCCTATGAAAATACTTTTTCTCGATACGGTTCATCCAATTCTTGCCGAACGCTTAAGTGCCTTGGGTTCAACATGCGTTGATGCAGCTGCCTTTTCGAAAGAAAAATGCCTAGAAGAAGTTAACTCGGCAGATGGAATTGTGATTCGCTCGCGTTTTGCAATGAACGAAGAATTTCTGCAATTTGCGCCTCACTTAAAATTTATTGCGCGTTCAGGTGCAGGAATGGAAAACATCGACGAACGCTATTGCAAAAAACGAGGGATTGTGCTGTTCAATGCACCCGAAGGAAACAGAAATGCGGTTGGTGAACATGCTTTGGGAATGTTATTAGCACTCTTGAATAAATTACACACTGCTGATCGAGATGTGCGTTTAGGAAAATGGAATCGTGACGGAAATCGCGGCTTGGAACTGGATGGAAAAACAGTTGGAATCATTGGGTATGGTAACAATGGAAGTGCATTCGCCAAAAAACTACGTGGTTTCGATGTCAAATTAATGGCCTACGATAAATACAAAAAGAACTTTGGTGATCGTTTCGTGATGGAATGTACACTCAACGCTATTTTAAAGAATGCCGATGTGATTAGCTTTCACATTCCGCAAAACAATGAAACGCTTTTTATGGCGAATGATCAATTTTTTGCTAAGCTTCATAAACCGATTTTCTTGTTGAATTTGTCGCGTGGAAAAATCGTTGAAACAGCGGCGTTGGTAAAAGCAATGGAAGCGGGGAAAGTACTCGGTGCTGGACTCGATGTCTTGGAATATGAAAAAACAAGTTTTGAATCCTTTTTTGAGCAAGAAATTCCAGCTGATTTTTCCTATTTATTGAATTCTGATAAGGTGATTCTTTCACCGCATGTCGGCGGTTGGACAGAAGAAAGCTATTTCAAATTGAGCGATGTGCTTGCGGATAAAATTATTGAGCATTTCGGCTTGTAAATAGTTGCCTGCGAGAGCCGTTGTTGTTGCCTTCGAGAGCCTCAGTCAACGGTTCTCGAAGTGAATACTATTGTTGACTGAGGCTCTCGAAGGCAATACCATTGCTGACTGAGGCACTCGAAGGCAGCAGTTATCGAAGGCAACATTTCTTAATTCACCTTCAACAAAATCCCGTAATACAATTCTTTACCCGTGGTGGTTTTCATCCATAATTCTTTCACGCTGATGTTGCGTTTTGGAAAATACCTACCTGCAAGTTGATTGATTCGACGTGCATCGATTGTCGGAGAATAGGTATTCATCAATAAAAATCCATCATGGCGCAAGATGGAAGCGGCAGTTGACAATAATTCTTCAATTTTATCTTCCAATTTCCATTTTTCACCTTTTGCTCCGAGTCCCCAAGCGGGCGGATCCATGATAATTCCTTTGTACTTATTTCCGCGTTTTTGTTCGCGTGCAGCAAATTTCAACGCATCTTCTAGGACCCATTTCACATCTGTTAACTGACTTTTTTCCATGTTCACTTTCGCCCATGAAATCAATTGTTTGACTGAATCTACATGGAACACTTCTGCCCCACTCGATTTTGCCGCTAAAGAAGCAGCTCCAGTGTAGGCAAACAAGTTTAAGAATTTGTCATTGGGCTTAAGATTCGACGAAATGAAATCCCAATTGATTTGTTGTTCAGGAAACAAACCCAAGTGTTTGAATTTCGTTAGTTCTAGCTGAAAATTGAGCGTTTTATAGCCAATTTCCCAATCATCTGAAACGTTTGGTTTTAACTTTTTCCACGAACCCGATTGACCGCCTTTTGAAATAAATTCCAAATGAGCGATTTGTTCCCATTCCTTGAAAGTTTTTTCGGTTTTGAAATACGCTTGAACTTCTGGTCGAATGGTAACAATTGAACCCCAACGTTCCAATTTTTTACCACCACCAGCATCGATCAATTCATAGTTATCCCATGATTGCGCGTAGATTCTATTTTTTTCAGACATTGAGAATTAACGAGCGCGCGGCATCTTTTTGCGTCCACCCATCATTTGCGCTTGACGCATTTGATTTTTTGAAGGTGCCATTCTCATCTGGTCCAACATCATTTTGATTTGGTCCTTCAACATGCCTGTGTTGTCCATTTTCTTTGCCTCTGCCAATAATTTTTCTGCTTCTGCTTTACGACCAGTTTGCATACAGATTCCAGCTAAATGCATACGCGCAACCGCCTTGTCCTGACCTGTTCGCAAGCCTAAACCAATTGCTTTGCGCAAGTATTGCTCACTTTTCGTGAAACCAAATTCTTGCGTATTCATTACCGCTTGCAAGAAAATCACGTAGGCATGCTGTTTCTTTGGCAATAAATTAGGATGCGAAATTTTGTTGATGTAATGTTTTGCTTTGTCAGTATTACCAACACGCATTTGGTTCAAAGCTAAAATCATGTTTTCATTTCTGAAAAAGGATAAACCAACCAATGCCGTTACAAAGATGAAGGTAATTCCCCAGCCCCAATGACCAGAAACAAATAAGTAAACATTAAAGAAAAGTGCGATGGCTGCTATAATACAGCGAATAATAAATCCTCTCATAATTAATCAATAGTTGCGATACATTTTAATTCAATAGCAATCGGAGTTGGCAGTGAGTTAATTTCACATGTCGTTCTACACGGCAAATTATCCTTGAAATACTCAGCATAAACACGATTGTAGGTATGGAAATCACGTTTCATATTCACAAGAAAAACAGTAACATCGACCAATTGATCCCAGCTAGAACCTGATTCTTCTAGAATAATTCGAACATTATCAAACACGCTGCGGCATTGTGCTTCGAAATCGAATTCAATAAAATTTCCATTCTTATCCAATTTTAAACCTGGAACTTCAGAATCTGTTGCATCGGAGCCAGCCACACGTGGACCAACACCTGATAAAAACAACAAATTCCCCACTTTTCGTGCATGTGGATACAAACCAACAGGCTTTGGAGCTCTTTCCGTCGAAATACGTGACTGTTCAGACATAGAATTGAATTTTGTGCAAATATACTAGAGAATTTGGAAAAACCCTTGCGGCGTTGCCGATTTGTGATTTATGATTATCCGCAAAAGCGGATGCTGTACCGATAAATCGGTATAAACTCTTCGGCGGTTATGATTTGTGAATTGTGAATTCCAGATAAACGCTTCAGTGGTAAGTTGATTATACTCTGGGGGAGAAGGAATAGCAGAGCTTATTGACTTGGGCTTTCGTTTTTCAAAAATTAAGAAATAAAAAGGATTGCAAAACGTAATAATTTCTAACTTTTTAAAATAAATAGTGAGCTCTTATGTTCATATAGTTGAGAAATATTTTAAATTGTATATGAATGTTGATTTTTCCCATAATTGGAAAAAATTTTTTTTACGAGACTTTTATATTTCATGCGCTTACCTCTAAGCCCCCTTCAATAGGGTTTTAATTCAGTTATTTGTTTTTGGCATGAATTTTCACCACGCGAGAGTTCCGTTTGGACCTCGGAACGTTTTATTGCACGCAAAACTATGATTATGAAGAAATTTACTTTCAATAGGAATATTATTTCCTCTTACAGCAACAAAGCTGTAGTTATCTCTATCTACTTTTTATTGTTTTCTGCAATTCTGACTCAAAAACTGTATTCTCAATCAGCAGGTTTCAACAATACGTTCGCCATCCTTTCTATCAATGGAGGAGCGAATGCCTATTATGATTTGAATGCGAACACAGCAAATACTGATTTCAACAATGCAAATTTAGGAACCTTTGTTCCTGGTACAAATACACTCACTTTAAGAGGTGTTGAGCACAATGTATATAAATGTGGGTCATCTGACCTCACTTCAACAAGATTGATGTATCGCATTTATTCAGCAAGTGGGTCAGGAGGGGCGTTCACCTCAATTAATGTTCCGTGGACTTCAGGTTTTAATAACGGATGTGGAGGGCAAGATCAGCAATGGTCATTGACTGGTCACAATTTGAATGTATTAACGGGTCTTGCTCCGGGATCATATTTTTTAGAAGTATACAGTGAAGCATCTGTAACCAACTGTTGCGGAGGAATCGTGTATGCTGGAAATGGGGGCGCAAATTATAAAGCGACGTTTACTGTTGGTGGCAGTCCCATTGTTGTTACAGCAACAACCGGAAATGTAGGCCCAACTGTTTATGCCAATTTAAAAACAGCTTTTGATGCGATTAACGCAGGTACCCATACTGGTTCGATTACAATCAATGTAACTGATAATACAAATGTAACAAATTTAACTGCATCTTTAAATGCTTCTGGCTCTGGTTTGGCGAGTTATTCTGCAATATTAATTCAACCAAACGGGGGAGCAGCGCGCACAATTTCTGCAGGTTTTAGCTCTGGCGGTAGTTCCACTATAAACCTAAATGGTGCGGATAATGTCACCATAAATGGATTAAATACCGGAGGTAATTCTTTAACCATATCTAATACAAATACGTCTAACACATCAGGAACTTCAACCATACGTTTGATCGGGGGAGCTACCAGCAACTTAATTACAAATTGTTCTATTTTGGGTTCTTTCACTGGAACTGTAGCAACAAACGGAGGAAACATTTTTTTCTCAACTGATGGTTCTACTGCTAACGGTAATGATGGAAACACAATATCGAATTGTAACATAGGGCCTGTGGGTTCTAATCTACCGACCAAGGGTATTTACATGAATGGTTCTACTACCACAACGGCAATCAATAATAGTGGAAATACAATTATAAACAATAATATTTACAATTTCTTTGGGGCAACAGTCACGTCCGCAGGAGTTTACATCGGTACCGGAAATACAGACAATAACATCACCAACAATCGCTTTTATCAAACTGCAGCTAGATCTCAAACAACAAGTGCTCAACACTCGGCTATATGGATTGCTACTACATCAGGTAACAATTTTCAAATTACGGGCAATACAATTGGTTATGCTGCCGCTGGAGGAACAGATACATACACGTTCGTTGGAACAACAAATTCTCGTTTCATCCCTATATATTTATCTGTTGGGTCAACTACCGCAACCAGTGTTCAAGGCAATACCATTGCTGGTATTGCCTTATCAGGTTCAATGTCTGGAAGAACTAATAGTGCTCCTTTCTTAGGTATTTTTTCTGCACAAGGGTTAACAACTATTGGTGATATAACAGGTAATACGATTGGAAGTCTATCTGCAACGGGTTCAATCACTTTTACTTCGTCTTCAACAGTTAGTGTTGATATTTATGGTCTTTTTATCGATGGCAATGCCAATTGCACAACCAAAAATAATAGTGTAGGTGGAATAACTGCTACTGGTACTTCGAATATATATGGTTTATGTTGTGAAAGTGGATCAGCTTCAACATGGACTTGTATAGGAAATACTATCGGTGGAACTGTTTCGAATTCAATTAGTTCATCTTCAAATGCAACTGATACTGAAATGATTGGGATACAGTGTAGGCAAGCAGGAGTTATTGCTTCTAACAATATTGTTAGAAATATGAGGGTTACAGGAGGGTCAAATCCAGGGCAATCTTGCTCAATCATAGGAATAGAAGTTGATGCGCCTTTATCAAATCACACGGTCCAACAAAATAGTGTATTTAACCTAACTATTCCGAATGGGAGTCCAGCGCGCACTGATGCAAAGGGTATTTATTTTTTAGGTTCAACGGGAACGAATTTGATTGAAAGAAATTTAGTTTACAACTTAAGTGCCTTAGCACTTAATTCAAAAATTTACGGTATTGAAGCAAGTGGTGGAACCGCTACTTTCCAAAACAATATGGTTTCATTAGGTAATAATGCATCAGGCACCGCAATAACGGACGCTCTAGGTTTTCATGGAATATTTGTCACAGGAGGCACTAACAATTTCTTTCATAATAGTGTTTATGTAGGAGGTACGACTTCATCAGGCAGTGTTGGAACTTTTGCTTTTAGGGATAATACAGCTTCAACACGAACTATTTCAAATAATATCTTTATGAACACTAGAAGCAATGGTGGCACTCATTATGCTATCTCAGCAAGTTCGATCACAGGATTAACAATAGACCGAAATATATACTTCGTCAACGGCAATGGAGGTAAATTAGGTTTTATTGCAAGTATTGCCAATACTACGTTAGCTGGCATGCAAGCTGCTACCGGCCAAGATGCCAACAGTTATTTCTCCAATCCACAGTTTATTAATCCAACAGGTGCAACTCCAGATTTACATTTGAGTGCTACTGTTGCTACTTTAGCTGAAGGAAATGGATCTACCACTTCAGTAACAAATGACTTAGATGGTGATACTAGAAATGCTACTACTCCAGATATCGGAGCAGATGAATTTGACGGAATTGCGCTTTATACCTGTTCTACTTTTCCTGCGCTTACTGCTGTAAGCTCGAATGCCATCGTTTGTGGTGGTGCAGCCGCAACGTTAAGTTTTACTGGAGCGATTTCTGGAACAGGTGTTACGTATCAATGGCAATCAGCTAGCACTCAATCTGGAACTTATACGAATATCTCTGGAGCAACGGGTGCAACATATATTGTGCCGGCTTCATCAGTTTCTAACCTTTGGTATTTGTGTAAGGTTACTTGTGTAAATGGGCCATTGACAGCAACAACTTCAAGTGTTAATGTTCAAGTTTTAGCATGTAATTATGCAACAACTAGAAATACAGGAATTTCTTACAATTCAATAATGTCTACCGGTTCAACTTATTCTTCATTGAGTGGTGCGGATGATGGCTATACCAATTCCGTTAATTTAACCGGAACAACATTTAAATATAAAGGAGCTGCCATAAGCGGTTTTGTTGCAACAACCAATGGTTGGATGACGTTTAATACGGCTAATACGAATTCCACCTCTACGAATGATTTAACAAGTTCTGCTAATACGAATGTCTTGGCACCTTTATGGGATGATTTGGTAATAAAAGGCGCTGATATCGCTAATAAAGATCTTAGTATGAGATATCAAGTTGTTGGAACCATAGGTTCTGGCTCTGCTGATATTATTATTGAATGGGCGGAAATGGAAAGATTTACATATGGAGATCCTAATGTTAATTTTCAAGTGGTTCTTCATGAATCTGACAATAGCATTGATTATAATTATGGAAATTTCCAACTGTTCAATGGTGCCACAAATGGTTCTACATGGAGTTATTCAATTGGATTGAATGGCACGACTCCTGCAACAAATTCCACTGATCAACGAATTATACTACAAGCGGAAAACAGTAATTTCTTTAATTCAACCGCTCAAAATAGTTTAGCTTACTCAATTTTATGTAATTCTCAAATTAAATTTTCACCAAGTATTTCATTTAGCTCGGGTAGTGCACCGACATCAGGATCCTTTACGGCATCTACTTTTGCACCGGTAAATAATGAAACAGTTGGAGCAATTACGTTATCGGTTAATGTTTCTCCGTGTGCTTCTAATTGTGGAAACATCTATTCAAGTAAAAATGCAAGCTCAACGAATGGCATTGCAGCTTGCACAGCGACAACGCCTGGTGCAGCAGATGATGATGTGTTTTTCAAATTTACTACCTCTTCTTTAACTAATTATCGTATTGCGGTGGATCCGTCTGCTGATTATAATGCGGTAGTTCAAGTTTTAGACGCTTCATTAAATCCAGTGACATGTGTGAATGCTGCGGGTCCTGGTCTTTCTGAATTAATAACATCGTTAACATTAAATGCATCTGGTCTATATTACATTCGCATTTACGATGCGGCAACAGCTGCTACAAATAATGGTGAGTTTGCGATTTGTATAAGTGAAGTGATAACACCACCTGCTAATGACGAACTTTCAGGAGCAATTGCATTAACAACTGGCGTTTCTTGTTCTGCAACTTCAAGTATTTTGCCTGATGCATTATTTGCAACTGCAACTGCAGGTGTAACAAGTTGTTCGGCTGGAACACCAGGAACTGCTGACGACGATATTTGGTATTCATTTACCACAAATTCGATTTCAGGCACAACATATTCGATAACTGCAACAGGTGTGAGTACATATAATGCAGTCCTTCAATTATTTAGTGGGACGGTAGGTAACTTGACAAGCGTGAACTGTGTTAATAGCACTGGAAACGGAGGTGTAGAAACAATCAACGCTGGTGCACTTTCTACTAATACTACTTATTATTTACGTGTTTACCATTCAGGAACGGGCGCTGCTAATGGTAATGTTTCAATTTGCGTGGTACATACTTTACCTGTGTGTTTGACATCGACTACAACAGCAATGAATGATTATATTTGGCAAGGTCAAACAACGGATTGGAATACTTCATCTAACTGGTTGATTTACAATGGCCCTTCTTCGTACACGGTTGCAAATGCCGCTCCAAGCAATGTAAACGTTGTCATACCTGGGTTTACCTGCTTTTCCAACCAGCCACTGGTGGTTTCTGTTCCAGGGACAGTAGGTAATTTGACTATGCTTTCTGGATCATCACTCTCTTTAGGATCCAACAATTTAGAAGTAACAGGAAATCTTTTGAATCAAGCTGGAGCTACACTTTCATTGAATAGTGGTTCACTTAACATTCATGGTAATTACACGAATAATGGAATAGTGATTCCTGGCACTGGTTCACTGGCATTCGTTGGAAATTCAGGTAACCAAACCATCACTGATCCAAACGGTGAAACTTTCACCAATATGCTTGTGAATAAGGACGATGATGATGTTATTCTTGCCACCAACCTGACCATAACAGGAGCATTAAATCTTACAAAAGGCGATATAGTTTTAGGAGCAAACAACCTTATGATGGATGGAGCAACACTCACAGGTGGCAATGGTAATAGTTATGTAAAGACAACATCAATTGGAGTATTGAGCCGAAACGTAGACGGGACCGCAACAACATTCCCAGTAGGAAACAGTTCATACAACCCAGCAATGTTAACCAATACAGGAACAGCTGACATCTTCTCCTTACGTGTAATTGACAATGTAACAGCTGATGGAACAGGAGTTGGGGCTACAACTACAGAATCTGTTGTAAAGCGAACTTGGATGGTAAATGAGACGACTACAGGTGGTAGCAACGTAACAATGAGATTGCATTGGAACGGAACATCAGAAGAATTACCTGGCTTCTCAACAGCATCAGCATTCATTGCGCATTACATTGCGTCAGCGGTAATGTGGGATAATATCGGGATATCGGGACAAGGAACAGGATACTTTGAGACGAATGGTATTACAAGTTTCTCACCATTCGCGATTTCTTCATCAACAACGTTTGCACCGCTTCCAATTGAATTGGTATCCTTTCAAGCTATCTGTGCAGGAGATAAGAAGATCAATGTAAGGTGGACAACAGCATCTGAGCACAATACGAGCCACTATATTGTTGAGCATTCCAGAAATGGAAACGATTGGGAAGCCTTAACAAGTGCAGCTGCAGCAGGAAACTCAACAAGCTTATTAGATTACACTTACGTTCACGAGAATCCAAATGATGGAACAAACTACTACCGCTTGAAACAATACGACAACGATGGTGTTTTTGAGGAGTTCAGCGCAGTAGCAATAGATTGTGACAACATGTACAGTTCAACAACATTGAGTACATATCCAAATCCAAGTGAAGGCAGTTTCTACATCAGCTTGTTCAATGAAGATTTGGAAGGAGTGGGAGTGATTACCTTAACGGATGCTAAAGGAACTGTGGTTCACACTCAGGATGTAAGTATCCAAAAAGGCAACACAGTTATCCACATGGACAAACTAAATGTTGCACCAGGAATGTATTATTTACAAGTTACCAATGGAGACACATCAATCGATATCATAAAACATATTTTAAGATAATTATCATAATCTTTTCTAAAAAAAGGAGGCGAAAGCCTCCTTTTTTTGATCAATACTTTTTTAAACCTAGAACCGTGTGACGCTGTAAAAAAAGAGGACACTTTTAAAAACAAGTGTTTATGAATAGAAGAATAATTCGTTGCTGCAAAGCCTTCAAAGTGGAAATTGTTAAGTATTATGAGTGGAGTAGCCTTACAATGGGTAAGACAAGAACAATAATCTATCTACTTATTTCAGCACATGACACAATGATTTACGAATTCTTTGGTATTGTTTTTGTCTTTAGTGAAAATGTCTAAATTTGCTGTATGAAACTTTTTTACACGTTTGTTGTTTTTTTGTCCTTTTTTGGCTTGACATCTTGCATCGAGATTATCGACGATATTACCTTAAAAAATGATGGAAGCGGGACGCTGAAATACACCATTAACTTAAGTGAAAGTAAGGTGAAAATCAACTCGATTTTAGCCTTGGACAGTTTGGATGGTAAAAAAGTACCAAGTATTCCTGAAATGGAGGAGCGCATCGCTTCATTTAAGAAGAAATTATCGGCAAAAACTGGAATTTCAAATGTGACAATCGAATCCAATTTTACGAATTACATTTTCAAATTGCAATGCGATTTCACGAATGTTGTTGCACTTCAAAATGCCTTGAAGGATGTAATTGAAGAAGAAAGCAAAGAGAAAAACATCCCTGAATTAGAGCAAAATTGGCTAAGTTGGGATGGGGCAAAAATGACCCGATCGATTCCTGAGATAACTGTTAAAAAAACCAAAGAAATAAAGTCAGAAGATATTGAATTAATGAAACAAGGAAATTACACTTCAATTACGCGATTTGAGCGTCCTGTTGAGAAATTCGACAATACAGCAGCCGTTTTATCGAAAAACAAGATGGCTGTGATGATCAAAACAAACCCATACGCTTTGACACAAAATTCCAATATTTTAGAAAATAGCATCTATCTATCCCCAATCAAGAATTAGACACTTTATTTTCGTAAATTCGCAGAAGATTTTAGTATAAACAAAGTGATTTTACGCTTACAAATGAAGCTATTCCCTGTAATTACCTTCCTTCTTTTTGGAGGTCTCGTGCTTGCACAAAAATCGGAGGAACTAATCCCCAAAGATGCTGTTACTGTCTTCAGTATCAATAACATTTCTTTATTGCAGAAAGTTTCACTCGATGATTTAGTGAAATATGATTTCATGGAAGAAGTGCAGCAAGAATTATTTGATGGTTCAACTTCTGGGAAAACAATCAAAGAATCGGGAATTGATTTTGATCAAAAACTCAACGTTTTTTATGGGCGCGGTGAAACGTATGAAGTTCAAGGATTCACCTTTGGGATTAAGGATAAGAAACAGTTGTTCGACGTATTTGACGATTTTGAACAAGCGAAAAGCCCTTATCCAGGAACTGAATTTTATACATCCTATTTCAATAACTTAATTATTTCGGGAAACTCAGCCTTATTAATTCGCGTGGAGCCAAACATGAATACAGTGGATGAAATGACCGATTCTATTTGGTATGCGCGCGGGAATGAAAATCCTTGGTACAGCGAAGACTTAATGGATGACGGAATTGAAACTGAACAAGAGGTGTTGGAGGAAGAAATCTATGATGAGATGGATGAAGGGTCAAAACCTGATTCAGGATATGATTTCCCATCGGCTGGTGAAAATCCAAATGAGAAAAATTACTACGAATTGCGGGACAGTGTTCAAATCGTGCTACAAAATCAATTCTTAACAGGTTTGTGTGATGAATTATTGATCAAGAAAATGAACTTAGTGAAATTCGATTCACGTTTTGCAGAACAGTTAACACACACGTCGGAAGGTATTTTCTATTTAGATAATTCTAGAAATGTGCAAGAAGCGCGCGGACTTTGGTATCTTCAAACAATGTTCCCAACCCTTTACAAAGACATGCAGAACGTATATACTGGAAATGTGCTGCTGGGTGATTTACTGTTGAATGAAACATCTGTAGAATTCAAAATGGAAGCACGATACGGTGAAGCATTGGGATCGATTTATCAAAAAATGAATGATTCGAAATTTGACAAAAACATTTTAAAATACATCAACGAAAGCAATACAGCCTATTTCACTTACAATGTCAACATGCGCGAAGCCTATGAGCAAGCCTACAAAGTGATAATGCCAATTTTGACAGACGAGCGCAATCCTCAAATGTCGGCAAATGTGTTGACGATTGAATTATTGAACGAATTCGTGAATAAAGACGCTTTATTTGGCACATACAAAGGCAGTATGTTTGGAAGTTTTAATGGCATTAAAAAAATTAAAACAACAAAAATTGAATTCATTTACGACGAAAACACCTTCGAATACTACGAAAAAGAAGTTGATGCAGAAGAAGATATGCCAATCTTTACCTTAGGGTTCAGTACTGAACGTTCCGATATTCCTGAAAAAGTATTGAAGCATTTGGCTCGTCTTACTTCACGTTTCCAAAATATGGGTGACTATTGGGTGTATGAAGATGCAATTTTAGAAGCTGCGCCTTTGTATATGATCAGCAAAAATGGCATGTTCATTTTCACAAACGATGAAGATTTAGCAAAAAATCACTCGAATGGTTATGGTGGTGATGCCTTATCTGCAAAAGAAGCGAAGAAAGCGAAGAAAAGTGGCTTCATGTATGGTCAAATCGATTGGTCGAAAGCCATTGAAGGATTCCCGAGAGATTTCTTTACAGAACAAGAAAATGAGTTGATTGATGCCATGAGAGGCAAAACAGGTAAAATGGAATTGACTACATCCAAAACGAGTAAAGACAATACGCGCTTTGACCTTGTATATAATTTCGGTGGTAATTACGACAATTCAGGCAGGTATTTATTGGATCTTTTAAATAGCATTTACGTTATTTCAAAATAAGCAACGCTATGTTTAAGAAGATTTCCTTAATCATATTCTTATCAATTGCTTTAGGGGCGTTTTTAATTTTGCGCCCATATATTTTCCGAAAAAACATACCCCCAAGAATTGAAGATCGCTTGCCAGATGCCGATTTCCTTGGTCGCGCTTATGTCTTAGATGTTGCGCGTGAAACCAGCGGAATGATGTATTACAACAAAATTCCCTTTCGCGATTTATTTTCCTATGAATTTATCTTAAGCCAAGGAAAACTTTATGGTTTGAACCTTCAAAATCCCGTTTATTTTTATGGAAATGAAAGTGGAGATTGGGGAGCCCTTGTGGAAGTTACAGATAGCAGTAAAATCTACGAAGGCATCGTTCGTCTTGGAAAATTTATCGATATTACGGATACACTAGTTGAAGAACAAAAAGTGTATCAATTTAAAAAGGAAAATGGCTATTTGTATTACGGACAAAATTACCTGTTCATATACAAAGGAACCAAATTCAAAGAAAATTATGACCGCGTTCATCGTGCCAAGCGATATGATATCGAACCAACATGGCGTTCATTCCTAAAGGAAAAACAATTTAAGGATGAAAAATTGGTCTTGTTTTCAAATTGGTCCAAATTAAAAGAGAATGGAATCGAAACGGCCTTGTTTGCGCATGATAGCGATTCAACCAGTTTCCGTTTGAAAGCATATGTTCGTAACAAGAAACCATTGAACATTAAAATGAAAAAAGAAGGGATCAACCTAAAATCGGGTGAATCCACAAGTAGAATGCTCAACGTTCATTTAGACATAGAAAAATTGCGCAATGACCCAGAAGATCCCTTATTCAAATGGATGGTACAACTCGGGAAAAAAATAAGTTTCCCAACGGCTGAGTTTTTGAATGCTTGGGAAGGAGACTTATCCTTGCGTCAAGGAGGTTTTCAAACGGTGCAAGAAACGTACATAGAGTCGGTTTTGGATGATGATTTCAACGTAAGCGAAGTCGAAAAAACAAAAGATGTGAAAGTTCCAGGGTATTCCATCATGTTTTCTGTCAATAAAAATGGAAAAAAACTGATTAACCGATTACTAGCAAAAGGAATTTTAACGCAAGAAGATCAGTATTTTCGTTTCTTGTTTTCGCCGCAATTAAAATTATCTACTAAAAACAATTACTTCATTTTCCACACAGGTCAATATGCGCCACAGACTGAATCGAGCAAAATTAACAACGGTGTTTGGACCCAACGGGGAACTCGTTTGGTGTTTAGTTTGGATTCGTTAAGTCGCTTCGAAGCCTTTGGTTCTATCTATATTCCTGTCAATCGTATCATCAATCGTAACAGATTCTTTTGATTTATTTAATCTTCTAGTAATAGACTGATGGCTAACGCTTAACAGTGCCAAATAGTGTGCGAACATTTAATTTATACTAACACCTTTTTGTAAATAACTAGCACTTTCGATATGGCTGTTTTCTGAATTTATTCGATTACATTGAACAAAAATTCAACCATGTCTAAAAAACAAAAGATTTACGTACTTGATACCTCTGTGTTATTACACGACCATCAAGCCATCATGAATTTCAAGGAAAATCATGTAGCCATTCCAATTACGGTATTGGAGGAATTAGACAAATTCAAGGTTGGAAACGATACAAAGAACTTCTCTGCACGCGAAGTCATTCGTTTCATTGATAAACTTTCCGGTAACGGTGGTTTGCAAGAATGGATTTCGTTGGGAAAAGGTATGGGGAACTTCCGCGTTGTCTTGGAGAATAATCCACGGGAAATTAATGCCGAATACGTCTATTCAGTTGGTAAGAATGATCACAAAATCATTAACGCAGCTCTTTTTTTAAAGGAAACTGAACTAAAAAAAGACGTTGTCTTAGTGACGAAAGACATCAATCTGCGCATCAAGGCAAAAGCGCTGGGTATTGCTGCAGAAGACTACGAAACAGGGAAAGTTGATAATAATCATTTACAAGAGGCATCATCGTATACAATTGAAGGAATTGATTCTGAAATTATTCGGCAAATCTTCACAACAGGGAAAATCGATGAAGACGGAATTTTAGGTTCTAAAAAAACACCAAATGGTTATTACATTTTAAAGAATGGTAAGACCTCTTCATTGGCCGTATACAACCATCACACCGATCAAATTGAACGCATTGAAAAAGAATACATCTATGGAATTAAGCCTAAAAATGCAGAACAAGCGTTTGCCTTTAATGCATTGCTGAATCCAAATGTGAAATTAGTAGCGCTTCAAGGTGTTGCTGGAACTGGTAAAACGTTGATTGCTCTGGCTTCGGCGCTTGAACAAATAAAAGCGTATCATCAAGTGATTTTAGCACGACCAATTGTTCCACTTTCCAACAAAGACATTGGATTCTTGCCTGGTGATGCCAATGACAAAATAGGCCCTTATATGGAACCTTTGTGGGATAATTTGAAGTTTATTAAATCGCAATTTGGCGAAAATGAAAAAAAATACCGCGCCATAATCGAATTGGAAGAGGCTGGAAAAATTGTTATTACTCCCTTAGCATTTATTCGTGGAAGAAGCTTGTCGAATATCATGTTTATCATCGATGAAGCACAAAATTTAACTCCTCATGAAATCAAAACAATCATTACGCGTGCGGGAGAAAACACGAAGATTATTTTTACAGGTGACGTGCACCAAATCGATACTCCATACCTGGATGAGAATAGTAATGGTTTAGCCTATTTAATTGATCGATTGAAAGGCCAAGAGTTATTTGCCCACATCAAATTAGAAAAAGGGGAACGTTCTGAATTGGCGAACCTTGCAAACGACTTATTATAATCACTTTCAAACTGCGGATTTTTATTGAATTCGCAGTTTATTTTTTAAGCAGATTGCTTAATGCCTCTTTTAAATTGGTGAATTTGAAAACAAATCCAGCGTTTGTGATTTTCTCATTGGACGAACGAACACCGTTCAAAAGCATCAATGCCATTTCACCGAAAAGTCGTCGCATAACAAATCCTGGTACATTCGGTAACCAATATGGTTTGCGCAAGGTTTGTGCTAAGGTTTTCATCAAGTCATAGTTCGAATCACACCCCGCAACAGCGTTATAGGAACCCTCTAATTCCTTTTCAACAGTGAAGACATACATTTCCACTAAATCATCGATATGAATCCAAGGGGAAGGCTGTGTGCCTTTTCCAATTCCAGAACCTAAGCCAAACTTAATAACAGGCAACAAACGACCCAACGCACCTCCTTTTGAGGATAAGACCATTGCCGTGCGTATATTAGCCACTTTGCATTTCGTGTTAAACTGTTCTGCACTCAATTCCCAAACTCGAACCAATTGAGATAGAAAATCACTTCCGTATTCATCCGTTTCTGTATAAATTTTTGCATCATTATAACCGTATGCATTGATTCCAGAAGCGCAAATGAAATGGTTTAAGTTTGGCAGTTGATCGACCAATGAATACAAAAACACATTTGTGCCAACGCGCGAATTTTGTAATTCCAATTTTCGCTCATGTGTCCACTTCTTATCCGCAATTCCAGCTCCACTCAAATTGATAATCACATCTACCTTTCCTAATATTGATGCATCGATTTCCTTTTTTGCTGGATTCCAGAAATAGTGATTAGAGCCTTTTGGATTACGCGATAAGATAGACACTTCATATCCATTTTCGATTAATCGAAGGGCAAGCCTGTTTCCAATTAATCCTGATCCACCTGCGATGAGTATATGTTTCATGAAACGTTTTCTTTCTATAACACGTGCAACTAAAAATAGTTCTAATCAAAGAAAATGCGCCCATTAATCCATTCTGGGTCTAAAACTGCCTGTTTTTTCTTGTAGAAATTCAAAGCGGTCTCATTCCAATCCAAGACCTGCCAATCCATTCGTTTCACAGCTCTTTTACGGGCAATTTCAACAACATTATCAAATAACAAGGAACCAATACCTTCACCTCTCAATTCAGGTAGTACATAGAAGTCTTCGAGGTACAAGCACTTACCCTTCCAAGTTGAATAATTCGTGTAAAAGAGTGCAAAACCCACAATTTGATTATTCTTCTCTGCAACTATAGCCTCACAAATTTTCTCGTCAAATAAATGGACTCCCAAATCATCGGCTGTATTAACTACTTGTTCAGGCGCTTTTTCATATAATGCCAATCCATGGATTAACTCCATAATTGCATACTCATCACCTTTTTGTGCTGGACGTATCATTGTTATTGAACACCTGCTAAATTGAAACGTAAACGAATACCGGTACTCATGTTTGCAGTTTTGTAGGACGTTGCAATTTTCGGTGTATTGATTACTTGATCATAATACACTTGCAGTGTTAAGTTTTGCGTTAAATTATAATCTGCAGATGATTTAATCGATACCACCCGTTGACCAGCCGTTGCTTGATTTGTATTTTCAACCACCTTTCGAATGACTGTTAAATTATCACGGAATGATAAATCAAAACGAACGTTCAAAGAACTCGCTGGAATTTTATCAATGAATTTAACTTTCTCAAACTTATATCCAGTTCCTATCACCCACTCAGAGCCCATGATCTCCGTTACTTGATTATTATTCAATGAAAGCGTTGAACTACGATCTTTTTTGTACTCAAACTTCGTGATTAAGCCCTGGCCTTTGATATTCCATGTAGCATCAATACCAATCAATGGAGAGAAACGCTCTGAAATTGTCACATTTTGAATTTGACGGTCAGCAATGAAGTTGTTGTTGATATCGCGTGCATTGGCATCACCACTGGCATCAAATGCTGCATTTAAATTAGTTTGTAAACCTGCTATACTAACAGTTGAACTATACCCATGACGAATTACGAAATTCTTCACATATTTTTTAGCGAACTCATATTTTGTAAGACCGTTGTAATTAATCGACCAGTTAGGAAGCGGCACATTTTTCAATGGATTCACATTCTTGTCATTCACTGATTTCTTTGAATATGCTGTAAGGAATGCCCCTGTAACAACTTCTTGTTGTGTTCCACTGTAGCCAGAATAATAACCAGAAGTCAATGGTGAAGAATTCGCATTATTCGCACCTAACAAGGCAGAAACAGCTTCTCTATTTGCTAATAAATTATTGAACGTTTCAGATGTATATGTTTTACTATCAATTAAAGCGAAGGCAGACCCAATTGTTACATTCGTATATGTCAATGTACCTGTTTCAACTTTGCTTTGACCTTCATATTGTTGGGTTGCCTCATTCCATCTAAAGAATTCACTTGAATTATTGCCGAAATTACGCGTCAAGGTCATCTCAATTGTTACGTCTTTCAATGGTTCCAATGAAGCACGCAAATTCAAGTTTTGCGTATGTGTTGTTGTATATTGTTTGTTCAATGATTCATTTTTCACCAACCAATTATTGTCAGCCGCTGTTGTCGCAATATTATAGCCTGTTTCGCGCCCCCACAAATCATAACGTTGTTGACCAAATACAAATCCACCTAATGGCGCACTGAAACTGTTGTTGAAGCCTAAAACACTTGATTCTTGGTTATAACCTGGCAACAGTGTTCCATCCGTCATTGCATATGTCCCTGAAACATTTCGAACACTCATCAAAGCACGTGCAAAGAAACCTCCGACTGGATGAACTTTCCCTTTTCGTTTTTTCTCGCGTTCTTTTTTGCGCTTCTCACGTTCTTTCTTCCGTTTTGCCTTTTTCTTTTCCTTTTCAGTCATGTTCGACTCATCAATTGGCGTTTCATCTTCAGGCGTTTTAGCAGCTGCATCTTTAGGTCCATCACCGCTCGTGTTTCTTCCTCCTACATCTTTTGTTCCAACCGTTCCTCGGCCACCACCTTTACCATCTGCATTCACTTTTTTCAAATAAGGAACTTTATTGTAAAGATTCGTAAAATTCAACTGCCCAGTAACATTCACTGTACGATTGTTTTGAATTGTATTTCCAAATTCTGCCTGAGCCAAAGGAGCTCGTTGCCAATTGTAGGTTCCGCCGTATTTAACGTTTGCAGACATCCAATCAGTTGCGGGGAATTTATCCAATGGTAAATTATAGCTCAAACTGTAATTGTGCGTGTAATCCATCGTTTTCCCTAAGGTATTCATTTGCGAACGAATGGTATCTTTAAATGACTGATATCCAGTAGGATCTAACTTTCGATCAACACGATCATTGCCTTCTTCGAATATCGATCGATTTGTTGCCGCAAACGTAAACTTGATGTTTTTTGAAATATCATAGCCCAAATTGTACGTTCTATTCCAAGTAAATCGCTTAACGTATACTGGTTGGAATTCATAATCTGGTACCATGTTATTTCTAACTTGGCGCTCGTTATATGAACGCAATAAGTCATTTGTAAAAGAAATATTCTTCGGAGTAAGATACAAATTGAAATCTTTCACCAAGGCCAACCATTTCGATTTTTGAACAAACTTCATTTTCTTAAATGGCTCGAATGGTTTAGCGGCGAACGAATAGTTGTAGTTTAATCCGCCATTCCACGTTTTCGTTTTGTCATAATTTGTATTGAAATCTCGACGCATGTTCTCTGAAAAAGCATAATTCGCAGACCAGTTAGAAATTCTCCAGAAATGTGCTGTTGCACCCGCTTTTGCCTCTTTGCGTACATTGGTGAAATTGTACGATTTTCTTTCAGTGAAATCTTGACCCGCTTTTGCGCGTTCTTTTCGTGTCGCAACGTCATAATCTGACAATTTAACATCAGGATTGAACGGATCATATTCTGGGTTAATTATTCCCAACGAGTAGCCATAGAAGAATGGTAATGAAACACCAGCTTGCTTTCCGAAGAACTGTCCCAGTTGAACATTCGCGTTCATGTCTACTCCAATACGCTCATTACGCTGACGCTCTTGCACACGACTTTCAACACTTCCCCAGTTGATCCCAGAATAATTTCCAGAAGCAGAAACGTTTGCAAAATCAGCCAATTGTAATTGTGCTTGAGCAACAGCAGCTTGACCACCTTCACTAACGAAATCCGTCAAACGAAGTTCATTGATCCAAATGATAGCACATTCAGGATCGCCACTGTCTGGCCATGGATTGTCTGCCGATTTACTTGGATTTCGAACACCAACCATCATGGTTTTAATCCCTTGCAAGTTGGGACTACCTTTTACTTTTAATTGACGTTCAGGATTAGCAGGATCTGGCGCAACGTATTCGATAACATAGGAAACATCCGTACTTCCTCCATCAATTAACAGATTACGTTTCTTTTTAAGTTCTAATAAGTCATCAAATACAATTTCAACATTGTTATCTGCAGGCCAAATATCCTCTGCCAAAGTAGCTCCCCAAAGCGTTTTGTCTAATGGCAATTCATATTCATAATAATTGTCAACGAAATCAGTTCCCAAGCGAACAAACAATGTCAAATCTTGGTTATCCAATGGCTTTGTTGTTAATACCTCCTCCGCATGCACGAACATTTTCAATTTCTTGTATGTTCGAACATCGAATTGCACATTGCGGTAAGCTGCACGTGCGTCTCCATCTTGTAAATTACAGACATCCAAGACCAATGATTGTTCATTCAACTGACGCTGGAACGTTTGTGAAGGATCAATTTCACGTAAGATACCAGGAGGAATTTCATATTTAATTGGACTGCGTTGATCATTTTCTTCAACGTTTACTGCAGCGATGTTGAACGTCGTTAAGTTAGGGTCAACTTGTACACTTTCACCGGGTTCAGTCATGTCCAAAAGGTAACGTCTCCATTCTCCACGAATCAACTCCAACCGAGCGAAACGCAACAATACTTCTTCATCAAACCCTTTCATGAACATACGCATGAAACGAATTGATCGAAAATCTTGAATCCCATTCACCCTTTTCTCATAATCAGCAATCGGAACTTTGAACTGATACCAACGTTCAGTTTTATTACCATTTTGGTACACTTGTACGTTCGTAATGAAGTTTTTTCCTACCTGCAAATCATTCGGGCGTAAACTAATTTTGTATTGAAAATAACTTTCAGATTCAGCAAGATTGTTATCCTGGTTGATATCTTCTAGGTCTGGCATGTTTGTTCCTTGTGTGGGATAACCATCAACATTTGCCGTATCCGACATTTCTGTTGTTGGTGAATTTCCCTCCATGCCATTGTATTTTTTGTAACGCTTCAAGATGTTGAAGGTATCGGCATCATACACATCATCACGGTAGAAATTGTAGTCATCATTCGATGGATCGGAAATCATTTTCGCTTTAACAACTGGATCAATCACGCTATTGTTTTGAACCCAATTAACGTAACTTTGATATGCGATTTGCTCCTGTGCATTCGCCCAACCATCAATTCCAACATCCTGATTCAAACGTGAATTTGGATCGTTGTCGAACGCATTTACTACTACTTGTTGCGTGGAAACACGACCCCAAACCGTCGTGTCTAAATCATCATTTACCGATACACCCGTTGGAGGTAAACCGTTTTCAAAACTTTTTCTTGAATCTGGAAGGACATCTTCAGAAATATTCCCCAAATTGAAATACAAATCACCACCACTGTGCTGAGAATTTGGATTTACCGCCTCGGCATCGTCATTATATGGATCTAAGACCCAGAACTGTATGAACTCAATATTTGTTTGCTCGAAATCATTGGTTGACAAAGAACGCATAATTCCTCCCCAACGATTCTCTGGATTCGTAAATGTTCCATCTGCGTTTATGGTATTCGTCGTGTCATAATTATACATTCCACGCTCAGTTGGGTAATAAGCCAACTCAAGAATTGGAATATTAGGAATTGAGCCGTATTGTTGTTGTAAGTTCGGAAAAATATCTACTTGATTCACCAGGCGCATGCGACTGTCGGATAACTGGCTTGGGTCATTTTTAATGTGAGCAGGTGTTAAGGAATTGTCCTGATAGAACAGTGGATCAATTAAATACCAAGCCGCTTTTGCACGCTTAAACCCAGCAGATAAATCTTTGTTTGCTGCTTCTGGGAACAAATCTGGCTGCCCTTGAGGAATAGATGCTAAACGCCAAGACGTTATAGACCGCAAATCAATCGCGCTTTGAGACCCTTCAAAATCATCAATATAAGAAGTTCCATCTTTATTTATTGCCCTTGGTTGACCTGGAATTAAAAAAGCATATTCACCATTTATAGAGAATGTAGATTTTTGTGTTGTTGAAATGACAGGTAATAAATCAACCAATTTTGTTAAGAAAGGTACATCTGTTCTAAATGCGAAATCAACGCCAAGAATATTATTTTTAAACGGTTCACTTCCAATGTCCACTTTTTGCGTCACCGGACGTTCCATCATGCGCATCCAGGTACCACCAACATTGAATTTATCGGAGAAGCGATAGTTGTAATGTCCACCTATTAAGGACCGCGCTTGGAAACCAAACACGGAATTACTTTCAATCGAAATTTTAATTGGTGTATTAGACTCTAAGATTCCTGTATTCAGAATTTTAACACGTCCCAAGTTGTAATCGACAGTATAATCTGTTCCTTCAGTCAATTTAATACCACCAGCAGTTACAGTTACGGCTCCTTCAGGCACATTTAATGCATTCAATGGAATATCTGAAGTCACCGATGATTGATATTCACCTTTAAAACTAAATCTATTTTTACTTGGAATTTGTTGCGCAGCTGTTTTCGTTGAATCATACAATTCGGTATAAGCTACCTGATCAATATTCACTTGGGAAATGCCTTCAGCAGCTAATTTATCACTTAATGTTTTACCAAACGGTTCAACGGTTGAGAAATATACTCTTCCGTTTCGAGTATTAATTGTTCCACCATTCTCTGCGCGGTTTCCGTTAAATACAATTGGAACATAATCAAACACACCATCCGAAAAGGGCTGATTGTTTTGATTCAACTTATCCATGTTCAATAGTGTAACAATTTGTTCATCATCTACACCTGCCATTGGAAAGAAAGGCACAAGCAAAGATGTTGCCGGATTGTTATACAAAAGGTCTATTCTGAATCCATTTTGATCAACTTGGTATGCACCAATAGAATAAACGTTTTTCATCATCAAATCCCACACTTTGTTTTTAGGATTGGTGATTGTTGGTTTTAACAATTTCAAAATCAATGCTTGCTGACCAGCCACACCATCCGTTGAAAACTCACCGACTTGATAGGTTTCACCTCTGTATGTATACTCATAAGCAACCGCTAAAACTTCATCATTATTCAAAGGTAAATTCAAGGAAATATAACCCAGCAAGGCATTGTAGGTAAATTCTTGTTCTGTTAATTTTCTGGCGTTTTCAACTTTTTCGTAATGAACGGCTTGTTGGAATGGTCCCGGAGCTGCAACCTGTGAGCTTAAGGCAGAGACCGCATTTGAGAAACTACGCACCAGCGGTTGATTAGATGCCCAATTATACAAACCATTTGCTTCGTTATCTGGCATTTCACTTGGACCATACGCACCTGGTTCACCTTCACAATTTTCCTCTTTTGCTTCACCTAAATCTGAAAATGCAATAATGTTACGTGTGTTTTCTGTATTATTCGTTCGATTGGTCAGCCAAACCTCCATACGTGTAATGTAGGCTGATGAATTGACAATCGGGATGGTTGCCATTGCTTCATCGTAATGATCGTGATGATACAAATTGACGAAATAGTGTCGATTTGCTTCGTAGTTATCTGCACTCAATTCGAATTTCTGTACTTGTGCTTTTCCGGTAATATTGATTTCCTGGCGCTTCCCTTTTGATGAAGCTGCGATTAAATCAACAGTTGCTCGACCAAATTTCAATTGTGTTTTGGCACCAAACAATGTTTGAGAACCCTGAATTAAGGATGTTGGCAATTGCAATGCAACATTACCTAATTCAATTTTCTGCATGATTTGATCCTCATTTCCTGTATACTCCAACTTCGAAATATTATCAAAATCAAATGCGGCTTGCGTGTTGTAGCTGGTTCCAATTTTCAATTTCGTTCCAATCTGACCGACCAAGTTCATTTGAATCTGTTGCTGAAAATCAAAACGTGTGATGTGCCTTTGTTTTACAGGTAAAATAGGATTTTCATAGCGCGATGAGTTTACACCAAAAGACAATTCAACAGAACCCTGTGGACGAATGGTGATTTGATCTGAACCAAAGAAATTTTCGAATGCTTTACTTCCAATTTTAATTGGAAATTCCATTGGTTGGCTTTGTGCTGTTTGTTGTTCAATTTTTTCCTTCCAATTTTCGCGAAGCGCTTTTTGACGTTCATATTCGAGGTATTCCTCAAGCGTCATCATCGAAGGATTTCTATAATTCAGTGCGCCAATTGTTTCTTTGAAAATATACGTTCCAGTAACCGGATCATAGACAATCGTTTGCTCCATTGACGATGGGTCACCCAAATCAAAACTTTGTGGTTGGGTTTGCGTTGGGTCAATATTATTTTGAATCGGAAACTGCAAAGTATCTTGCGCCACCCCGACTCTAGCATGAAATAGGAATACGATAAAAACCAACAATGACGTTGATTTCCAATTCGCTAGTAGTACTTCAGTCTTCTTCAATTTATAAAATTTTCAATGCTTCTTTAATCAATATCTCGACAGATTCATCACCTGTTGCTATTTTATCTATGGCTTTTTCTGCAGCTTTTTTATCAAAACCCAGCGAAACCAAAGCAGTTAACGCGTCAAATCGATTCGTATTGTTTTGATTGAAGATATTTTCACTCGAAAAGACCATTTTTAACATTTTGTCTTTCAGATCAATAATAACACGTTGCGCTGTTTTTGCTCCAATTCCTTTAATACTTTGAATCGTTCTTACATCTTCTGATTGAATGGCATGGGCAATTTCATCCGGAACGAGTGAAGAAAGCATAATCATCGCAGTATTTGGACCTATTCCAGAAACGGAAACCAAGTGGTTAAACATTTCACGTTCTTCCTTACTAGCGAAACCATATAAAATATGTGCATCTTCCCGAACGACCAATTTCGTATAGACCTTAATTGATTCGTCTGAGCCCAAAGCAGAAAATGTGTTTAATGAAATTTTCACCTCATAACCTACCCCGCCGCAATCGATAATCAATTCGGTTGGATTCTTTTCTACTAATTTTCCGTTCAGTTGTCCTATCATACTATTTGTTTTGTGCGTCAACAACAGCCACTTTCACCATATTGATGATTTCCCTAACGGATGAACCCAATTGTAATACGTGTACAGATTTTTTCAAGCCTACTAAAATTGGTCCAATTGCCTCTCCTTCAGTCATTTCTTGTAGTAATTTATAGGCAATATTTCCAGCTGACAGATTCGGGAAAATTAAGGTATTTACTTGTTTATTTGCCAAATGAGAAAACGAGAATTTCTCCATCATTAATTCATTATTTAGGGCGAAATTTGCTTGCACCTCTCCATCCACTACGAGTGTTGGGTATTTTTCATGCAATATCTCAACTGCTTTGTTCATTTTTTCAGAGTCAGGACCCGGAGAAGAGCCAAAATTCGAATAGCTCAAAAGTGCGATTTTAGGAACCACTTTGAATTTGCGAATCATTTTGGCTACATTGTTCGTTATTTCTGCAATTTCCTCAGCGGTTGGATTCAAGTTAATGGTTGTATCGGCTAAGAACAATGGTCCACGTTTCGTTACTAAAATATACATTCCAGCTACTGTGTTCACATCCTTTTGCAATCCAATTGTTTGAATAGCTGGACGAACAACATCGCGGTAATTTCTTGTAACACCCGAAATCATAGCATCAGCATCACCCATTTCAACCATCATTGCACCGAAGTGATTTCGTTCGCGCATTATTTGAATGGATTCAAACTCCGTAAATCCTTTGCGTTTTCTCTTTTCGAAGAATGCCTTTCCGTACAAAATTCTTCGTTCTTCCTCTTCTTCCGATTTAGGGTCGATGATTTGCACATCTTGAAATTCAATACTGTATTCTTGAATTAGCGCCTCAATTTTCTTTCTTTTTCCAAGAAGAATTGGAAAAGCTACACCCTCTTCCCAAGCTGTTTGTGCAGCCTTTAATATTTTGATATTATCTGCTTCAGCGAAAACAACTCGTTTAGGGTTCATTTGGGCCTTTTCAGTAATATTTCGAATCAACTTATTATCTAAACCTAGTCGGTTTTTTAATTGCATTTCATAGGCATCCCAATCCGTAATTGGATTTTTTGCTACGCCAGATTCCATAGCCGCTTTCGCAACTGCAGGTGCAACGTAATAAATCAAGCGAGGATCCAATGGTTTTGGAATGATTTGATCACGTCCGAAAGAGATATTTTTCTCTCCATACGCTTCAATAACTTCTTCTGGAATCGTTTCTTTCGCCAATGAAGCAAGTGCTTTTACTGCAGCCAACTTCATTTCTTCATTGATTGTTGTTGCTCGAACATCTAGTGCTCCGCGGAAAATAAATGGGAAGCCTAAAACATTGTTCACTTGATTAGGATGATCCGAACGGCCAGTAGCCATAATAATATCCTTTCGAACAGATGTTGCATCTTTGTATGAAATTTCCGGTTCAGGATTCGCAAGTGCAAATACAATCGGGTCTTTTGCCATGGAAGCAACCATGTCTTTCGATACAATATTTCCTTTTGATAAACCAACAAAAACATCTGCTTTTTTCATTGCATCAGCCAAGGACATCGATTTATTGTGCTTGGAATAGGGAACTTTACTTTCATCTAAATCGGTGCGCTCACTGCAAATCAATCCTTTCGAATCGTACATGAAAATATTTTCAACTTGAGCCCCTAAAGCGCAATAAAGCTTCACACATGACATTGCCGCTGCGCCAGCACCTGAAACGACAATTTTCACCTTGTCTATTTTCTTTTTAGCTAATTCTAACGCGTTTAACATAGCTGCAGAAGAAATAATGGCTGTACCATGCTGATCATCATGCATGATTGGAATATCTAGCTCTTCTTTTAATCTGCGTTCAATTTCAAATGCTTCAGGTGCTTTGATATCTTCTAAGTTAATACCACCAAAAGTTGGAGCAATTGCTTTGACTGTTTGTATAAACAACTCAGGATCTGAGGCGTCAACTTCAATATCAAAAACATCAATATCAGCAAAAATCTTAAACAATAATCCTTTCCCTTCCATTACGGGCTTAGAAGCAAGCGGTCCAATATTCCCTAAACCCAAAACAGCTGTACCATTTGAAATTACGGCAACAAGGTTTGCTTTACTCGTATATTTATAAACATCATCTGGATTTTCAGCAATCTTTAAGCAAGGCTCAGCAACACCTGGAGAATAAGCCAAGGAAAGATCTCTTTGCGAGGAGTACGGTTTTGTTGGGACAACCTCAATTTTCCCCGGTTTACCTGAGGAATGATAATCCAATGCATCTTGTTTGCGTATTTTAGCCATAATCGTCTTTTGAAGCCGCTAAAGATACAAAAATGGTTTAACATTTTACTGTTTTATAACCGAACTTATAGGAATAAAAAAACCCGAATCAGTTTCCTGATTCGGGTTTATAGTAGTTATTCTAAATCTTATTTGATAACAACGTTTTTGCTTGTAGAAACACCGTTCGAAGAAATTGTAACGATATAGCTTCCTTTTGCTAAGTTACTTACTGGGAAAGCAATTGATTGTGCACCATTCAAAGAAGATAATTCTTGAGATGACATCACTCTACCTTGTAAATCTACGATTGCGATTGTGTAATCTGCATTGTTTGCTTCGAAAGATACATTTACAACATCAGATGCTGGGTTTGGATATACAGCCAAAGAATTCATTAATCCTTCTTCGATTCCAGCAACTCCATCAATTTGGAAAGCATCATTCGATTGATCACCGCTAGGGAAATTAGAGACTCCTGAAATTTCAACACCGTTAACCCATACTTGAACTAATCCATTTCCATAACCACTGTCGAATCCATCTCCGAAAGAATCATATACTTCAAGTGCATAACAATCATCAGTTAAAGTAGTTACGATGTCAGCTTGTGGATATGTTCCGTTTGCTGCAGCATCTGCATATGCTGGACTTGTATAAGCAACAGTTCCATTACTTCTTTTAATTTTCCAAGAAGTCTCAGAACCGTAACGATCCAAACTAACTTTCACAGTAACATTGTTACTTGAACCAGTAGCCGCTAGACCTACAACTTCAGCCATCGTATTATTTGCCATGTTGTTATCAGTTGAAGTAATATTGATCGAAATGTTATGAGTCGCTGATGTTGGTGTAAATTGACCGATAGTTACATTTTGAACTCCATAGGTAGCCAAGTTACCATTCCAGTTGTATGTAGCAATAGTTGAAGCACCTTCTGTAGCTGTAATTGTACAAGACGTCAATGCAGTTGTACCATTGTTTTGCAATTTAACAACCAAATCAATTGGACCGCATGATTTATTCACACCCTCATATGAAAGAAGCGCTGGATCAATTGCTTGAGAAGCAGGAGCTGGACAGTCACCAACACTCGTGTAGAAATTTGCTGCATTTAATTGACCTACTTCAGTAACAACACGATTAGGACAGATTCTATAAATTGTTGGGAAATACGAAATCGCGTAATCATCGTTGATTTGGTTTGCAGTTGCGGTTACAGGATTTGCCATTGGGAACGGAATTTGACCCAGTGTTGCATTAGGTTCAATCCAATTACCAATTGTACCACTTCCGTCCAACATCGTTGCATCAGCTGTATTACCATCACCATCCAACCAAATAACCATTACGTCATCTGTTGTAGATGGACTCACTCCCAATTGTCCTGCTGGACCGTGGTTTATATAAAGATCATCTAATGCACCCGTTAAATGGTGGTTCCAACATGGACCACACCAAGTTGCTGAAACATCTAAAAATACCGTGTACCCTGCATCAAGGTAATCGTATAATTTGTATGTTCCATTGTTGTTCATTCCTGCTGCCGACAACCAAGATTGGTAAGCGGATACAGTAAAGTCTGGAGCGATACTGTTATCAGCTAACTGAGCATTCGCTGAAGAAGCCCCAACTAATACCGCAACACTAAGTAATAATTTTTTCATAGTTTATAATTTTAAGATTTACTAAACAATCAATGTAAAGTTAATCTTTTATCTGTTTCACACAATTTTAATAAGCAAATATTATTGGACTCCTAATTAGATTAAATAGCAAATTTAATGATAACCATTTTATTGAAAGCATTGAATTGTTCTTCGATTGATCTATATTTACTTGGGGTAATAGAATTTATTTATACATGAAAATCGTTGTTTTTTCTGGAGCAGGAATGAGTGCTGAGAGTGGGATTAGCACCTTTAGAGATGCAAATGGACTTTGGGCAAACCATAAGATAGAAGATGTTGCCACGCCGTCAGCATGGCTAAACAATCCAGAAAAAGTGCAACAATTTTATAACCAGCGACGCAAGCAAATTCTTGAAGCCTCACCTAATGAAGCACATCATTTAATTAAAGAACTAGAAAAAATTGGTGATGTAAGCGTTATTACCCAAAACATTGATGATTTACATGAGCGCGCTGGATCAAAGCTTATCATTCATTTACATGGAAACATTAGAGAATCCAAAAGTTCCGGTCCAAACCAAGAAAAACACTATTATCCTATTGACGGTTGGGAATTAAAAATGGGAGAAAGTTGCCCTGACGGGTATCAGCTAAGACCACATGTTGTTTGGTTTGGAGAATCGGTACCAATGTTAGATATAGCAGCAGAAATTATTTCAAAAGCAAACGTACTAATTGTTATTGGAACTTCACTCCAAGTTTATCCCGCTGCAGGATTAATTCATAGCGCACCACTGAATTGCACCAAATTCTTGATTGACCCGAATGCGAATGAAATGCAAATTTCTTCCGATTTCTTTGTTATATCTTCAAACGCAAGTGAGGGACTGCTTCAGTGCTTGGGTTTGCTAAAAGAAAAAAGCGGCCTTTAACAAGAACCGCTTTTCATTCATTCTATGAATACATTTATTTTTTCTTCAGCTCATCTTTCACATAAAGCTCAATTGCACCTGTCATTGAAGGAGCATTTGGCATTGGCGCATGAACGTCTAAACGCAAATTATTCTTAATAACTGCATTCGCAGTGGTCGGTCCAAACGCTGCAATACGTGTATTGTTTTGTTTGAAATCTGGAAAATTTTTCAAGAGTGATTCAATTCCACCTGGACTAAAAAACACCAACATGTCATAATATACATTTTCCAAATCAGATAAATCTGAAGCAACCGTGCGATACAAGACTGCTTTTGTAAAGTTTATTTTATGCTCTTCCAAGGTTATTGGAATTTTATCGCGCAAAATATCAGTACATGGCAATAAGTATTTTTCACCTTTATGTTTTTTCATTACATCCATTAAATCTTCAATGGTTTGTTTTCCAAAGAAAATTTTGCGTTTGCGATAGGTAACATATTTTTGCAAGTAATAAGCAACAGCTTCAGAAATACAGAAATACTTCATGGTGTCTGGAACTTCGAAACGAATTTCTTCCGCTATTCTAAAGAAATGATCTACTGCATTTTTAGAAGTTAAAATAATCGCCGTATGCTCAGGAATAGTTACCTTTTGCTGACGAAATTCTTGCGCTCCCACACCTTCTATATGTATAAAAGGGCGGAAATCGATTTTCATCTTATATTTCTCAGCTAAATCAAAATAGGGAGACTTGTCCCCTTCTGGTTTTGGTTGAGAAACTAATATAGTTTTGATAGCCAACGTTCTAACAAATTAATTTCAACACTCAAATCATCTTGTGAAATTCTTTATTACGTAGTTATAGGCTACGAACAACGGTAGAATTTCGGAAGTGCAAAAATACAAAATTAAATAATACCAAGACACGCCATTTGTTAAAACAACATAGGAACTTTTAAACAGGCGCAATAAATATTTAAAACAAATCAAGGAGATAAAAAACCAAAAAAACCAAACGTTAAAAACTGGGTTTATAATCCAAAACAAGGCCAAAAGGGAAAAAATTAGACCGAATAACTGATCTCCAGTAATTGTATTAATGTTTGAAACAGCCGTTTTCTTGTTCTCGCCGGTTAAAAGACCAACAATTATTGGACTAAGAAACTCAAGAAAGAACAAGATCAATGGCACAGAAATGGATAAAATGAATGAAAGTTGATTATCCAAAAAATAGACTCTTTGCACACTAATAAATAAACACAGTCCAAAACCAATAAAATAGTTTAATAACAGCACAATGGAACTGAAAGAACTTAGTCGCATGTTCTCTTTCAATACTTGGTCCACGCCATTACTTTTGAACGAAACAGCTAAAACCGTTGCAATTGCTCGTGTGTTTCCAATACGGGAAATAGCCACCATAAAGAAAGACAAGGAAAGAAAAGCAATTAAATACATCGTATAGGTTTCCTCCTTTGGTTCCAACAATATTGGAACCTCCTGAGACACGCCATTAAAAAATTGTAAGGCAAACAATGGATTCAATTTTACTTTAGTTTTCACAAAGTTAACAACCTTGTCAAAGAAATTTTCTCCATGAGTAAAATATATTTAAATTTGTGCACACAAAAGTATTTACATGAGAACTGATTTATACGTACATCCTGATTATTTCAATATGGATGATCTTTTGACTGATGAGCACAAATTGGTGCGTGATGCAGCAAGAGCATGGGTGAAAAAGGAAGTTTCACCAATCATTGACGAACACTATGAAAAGGCAACTTTTCCTATGCATTTATTGAAAGGTTTAGGCGAAATTGGTGCATTTGGGCCTTATATTCCAGAAGAATATGGCGGACCTGGTTTAGATCAAATCTCGTATGGTTTAATCATGCAAGAATTGGAAAGATGTGATTCTGGATTGCGATCAACAGCATCTGTTCAATCTTCTTTGGTGATGTATCCAATTTGGAAATATGGTTCAGAAGAGCAAAAACAAAAATATCTTCCAAAATTAGCTACTGGCGAAATGATGGGATGCTTTGGTTTAACAGAGCCTGACCACGGATCAAATCCAGGTGGAATGACTACTAACTTCAAAGATGCCGGAGATGGTGAAAACGTTATTTTGAATGGTGCTAAAATGTGGATTTCAAATGCGCCATTTGCTGATATCGCAGTAGTTTGGGCAAAAGATGAAACGGGACGTATCCACGGAATTGTGGTAGAAAGAGGAATGGAAGGATTTTCAACTCCTGAAATGCACGGTAAACTTTCATTGCGCGCATCAGCAACTGGAGAATTAATCTTTGTTGACGTCAAAGTTCCGAAGAAAAATATATTACCAGGAAGGTCTGGTTTGGGTGCACCGTTGAGCTGTTTGGATTCTGCACGTTTCGGAATTGCTTGGGGAGCATTGGGTGCTGCTATGGATTGTTATGATCAAGCACTGCGTTACTGTCAAGAACGAACGCAATTTGGTGTTCCAATTGGCGCTTTTCAATTGCAACAAAAGAAATTGGCTGAAATGATTACTGAAATCACAAAAGCACAATTATTAACCTTACGTGTTGGTCAATTAAGAAATGAAGGTAAAGCAACATCCGCACAAATCTCAATGGCAAAACGTAACAACTGTGAAATTGCCTTGAACATTGCACGTGAAGCGCGCCAAATTCACGGAGGAATGGGTATTACAAGTGAATATTCAATGATGCGTCATATGGCGAACTTGGAGTCAGTGGTAACCTACGAAGGAACCCACGATATCCACTTGTTAATTACAGGAATGGACGTTACAGGAATTCCAGCCTTTACAAGAGAAATGCCAGAAATGTAATTGTCGTTTAAAAACGATAAAAAGCCATCTGTTTTCACAGGTGGCTTTTTTGTTTTATCTTTTCAGCACTCAAACGATTCAAATTGAAATTTCTTCTAATTCTTAGTATTATTGGTCTCTCCTATTTTTCAATCAGTCAGGCTGGATTGAGAAGGGAATTGGATTCTTTAAAAAAAACAATTCGTCAAAGTACTTATTATGATTCTTCATCCGTATTTGCAAATGGTCAACGAGCAATTTCGATTGCCAAAAAACTAAATGATCCAGATGAAGAGGCTTTAATCTATCAATACTATGGGAACTTTTATTACTTCTCCTACAACCTAAAAAAGTCGAAACTTAATTATTCCAAGTCTATAGAAATTGCTCAAAAACATAAAAATGCCAGAATTGTAAATTCCACCAAAATTCGTCTCGCGTTCGTTTTAATGGAGACAGATTTATTGGCCGCTGAAAAAGAATTCAAAAAATTACTGAAAGAAGCACTCAAAAATAATTTCACGGAAAATACGATTGAAGTCTACAATGGGCTCGGAAATTTATACGATTCTCGATTAATGAAAGATGAGGCGCTTAAATACTACTTTAAAGGATTGAGCTTAGCTGAAAAAAAAGGTAAAAAGTATCACAATGCCATGATGCTCAATAATATAGGATTGTTAAAATTTAACAATAATCAAGTTAAAGAAGCAGAAAAAGATTTTAAAGAAGGGCTGAAAATCATTGAGGAAATGGAAGAATTTCGTTTGAGTTTAAACTTAAACAATAACCTTGGACTTGTAAGCAAATCGTTAAAGCACTATAAACAATCAATCAACTACTATAAAAACACCTTAATCAATGCAAAAAAGTTAGGTTTCCCTTTAGGGCGAGGAGTGGCATTCTTGAACTTGAGCGATTCTTATTTAAACAATAAAGATTATGAATTAGCGATCAGCTATGCAGACTCGGCATTGGCAATATTGCTACCATTCGAGCAATGGGAATATGTTGGCACTGCTTATCTCATCAACTCATCCATTTACCGAAAACTAAATAACACCAAAAGTGCTAAAGCCTACATTGATACATTGTTTCAACTTTTAAGGTTTCATCCATCATCTAATTTAGAAAAAACGGCACACCAAGAATTGTCCTCTATTTATGAGTATGATGGGAATTATAAATTAGCATTCATTCATACGAACCGTTATCATGCAATCAGTGACAGTCTATCAGAAATAGCTAATAAAGAAAACATTGCTCAACTTCAAGTGCTGTATGGGAAAGAAAAGGTAGAAACAGAATTGGAAAATGAAAAAAACAAAAACTCACTTCTTTCGAAGGAAAATGAATTAAAACAAACCAAAGTCAACGCAATTGTTGTTATTTCTATTTTCGTGTTAGTCATCACAATTGGCATACTGTACATTCGACATGTTCGACTAACACGCAAGCAACAGCAAGAATTTACAAGTAAGTTAATTTCAAATATTGACCAAGAGCGTTCGCGTATTTCAAAAGATTTACATGATGATATCGGACAATCATTATCAGTTATAAAATCAAAAATTAACATGTTTGCCTCTGGAAAAATCAATGATATTTCTGGAATGGATAATGATATTGGTAATGTAATCGATCAAACGCGTTCTATTTCACATGCCTTACATCCTTCGTTTATTCAAAAACTTGGACTTGAACGTTCACTGGTTTCTTTAACTGAAAACACACAATCAAAAACTAGGCTCATTTGTAGTTTGGACATTGATGAAACCGAAAATTTGGAGCATTTAAGCAGTGATGCTCAAACACAGGTGTATCGAATTATTCAAGAATGTATCAATAATACATTGAAGCATGCTGAGGCCACCGCTCTGAAAATTTCAATAACGCAAAACACCAATGAGTATATCGTTAAATACCAAGACAATGGCAGAGGTATTACGGATGTTACTAAATCGATTGATGGTATTGGCTTGCAGATTATTCAAGAACGAGCTACAAGCATCAAAGGGAAAGTCCAAATTAGTTCAGGAAAAGGTAAAGGTTACACATTAATTCTAACATTCACACAACTCGATTGATATGACCATTTTCATTGCCGACGATCATCCTATTTTCAGAAGCGGGCTTAAATTCCTTCTTGAAACGTCTTTTGATCCAATTCAACTAACTGAATTTGATAACGGCACAAGTCTCATCGAACATTGTGCATCTTACCAAGCTGATATTGTGATTGTTGATATTGACATGCCAGGAAAAAATGGTTTGGAAGTGTGTGAAGCACTTGTTGCACAAAAATGTAAATCAAAAATCATCGTTCTGACAATGTATAAGGATTTAGAAATGCTCAAATTGGCATTTTACAATGGTGCAAAAGGATATCTCGTAAAAGACAATACCAGTGAAGAACTTGTGGATTGCATTCAAGCGGTTTTAGCAGATAAAAACTATATGGCTAAAGGAATTCGTGACCAAGAACAACTTGTTGATCACGATGATATTGGTAAATTCAAAATAGCAGGGCCTTTGAATTCTTTGACACGCACAGAATTGAAAACCTTGAAGTTAGTAAGTCAAAAATTATCAAGTAAAGAAATTGCAGATTTGCTTTTTGTATCAGTGAAATCTGTAGAAAATTACCGCTCACGCATTTGCAAGAAACTAAATTTGGATGCCAGAAATAACAGTTTGCTTCTGTGGGTTGTCGATAACAAAAAAATCATCGATAGTATAAAGTAATTATTTCAATGCAAAAAACCGCGCTCGAACGTTCATTAATAAAGTAATTAGCCGCTGAAAATATTCAACGACCTTTTTTAATTCTTTATCGATTAAAATAAATCTGGAATCCCATTTTAAATCCGAGATTACTACCTTGTCCGTTCAAATTTTGAGAGAAATAAAATGCTGGTTCCAAGGCAACATTATCATTTAAGAAAAGTGCATACCCCAAGTCAAAACTTAAATTTGAATTATTTTGAGAATTAGAACGGCCGTAGTCGAATTTTGTCTGCAAATAAAATTTCTTAACAAAGTAGCGAAGGTAAGGTGAAAAGTAAACAATGTTGTTCCCTGAACCATAGGCATTGAAACCTACCCCTGCTCCTACGACAAAATTATCAGCAACAAAATACCCAAAATTTGGGTTTACCATAAACGAAGTAAAACTTGTTCCTCCGCCTTTTGGCGTATATTTATTAAATACAACTGAGCCACCGGCCATCATCGTGTTTTTGTCAAGTTGTGCACTTGCTTGGATACTTAAAAACAGTAGTGCTAAAAATACAATTCGTTTCATTTTTTAAAGTTATTAATTAAAGTTCCTTGTGAAAATAAGGATTTTACATTACTGGGCGTATATCTTTAACATTCAATTGCAAGGTTTCTCGATCGCGCCAATTATTTGATTCAAGCGTAAATACAACATCGAAAGGTAAACCAGATGCTACATCATCAATTTTATCACCTAGGTTAAAACCAATTCCTTCCACAATTACGTCAGAGCTTGGTTGTGTCATTGATAACTTCAAATGAATATCTTTTAACAAGCGAATGTCCGTTGAAAATACATTTTTTGCCATGAAAACGGGTTTCATATTTCCTGGACCATGTGGCTCAAATTGTTCCAATATGCGCTTCAATCGTGGTATTTTCATCCGGTTTTCTCCAGGGGTAAAAATTTCATTGAAATTCAATTCCATATCCACTTCTTGTTCGGGTGTTTGATCCTCAATCGAAATAGATTCAGCAACCACTTGTTCAAACGTTTCTTTGAATGCTGCTACATTTTCTAATGCCATTGTCATTCCAGCCGCATGCGTGTGTCCACCGAACTGTTCCAACAAATGTTCACATTTCATTAATGCAGTATGAATATCAAAATTACTAACTGTGCGCGCTGAGCCCGTTGCTTTACCATTCGATTCAGTCAAAACAATTGTTGGTCGATAATGCTTTTCAATTAAGCGCGATGCGACAATTCCCACAACTCCTTTGTGCCAATCGTTTTTGAAAACTACAGTGGATTTTGCGCTTGAAGCAGACGTGTCATTTTCAATTATTTCTAAAGCTTGTGCTGTAATTTCTTGATCCAACTCCCTTCTTTCTTTGTTATCGGCATCAATAGCCAAAGCAATCTCTTTAATTTCATCTATTTTTTGAGAAATCATCAATTCAACCGCGTGCTTTCCTGAACGCAGCCTCCCTGCAGCATTGATTCGAGGAGCTATTGTAAAAACAACATCGGTTAAAGTAACAGGAAACGCTCGTTTGGCAATTTTCAGTAGTTCAACAAATGCTGGACGTGGATGATCATTCAATTGTTTCATTCCATGGTAACACAAAATACGATTTTCACCTGTAACTGGAACAATGTCGGCACCAATACTCACCGCCAACAAATCAAGAAATCTGAATAATTCATTTTGGTCCCAGTTATTTTCTGCGCACAAACCCTGCAATAATTTGAAGCCGACACCACAACCCGAAAGCGCTTTGTACGGATAATGGCAATCCGAACGTTTTGGGTCCAGGACCAAACAATGCGGCAGCTCATTTCCTGGATTGTGGTGGTCACATACAATAAAATCAATTCCTTTTTCTTTGGCGTAATGAACATGCTCAACGGAACGAATACCACAATCTAATGAAATGATTAAGGAAAAACCTTGTTCGTCTGCAAAATCAATTCCTTGAAAACTCACGCCATATCCTTCCGTGTATCGATCTGGTATATAGTAGTCAATTTCAGCATGCTTATCCTTTAAAAAGCCATACATCAGCGCAACCGCGGTTGTCCCATCAACATCATAATCACCAAAAAGTAGCACTTTCTCGCCATTCTCAATCGCTTGATTCAAGCGCTGCACAGCTTCACGCATATCCTTCATGAGAAAAGGGTCGTGCAATTGTTCTAACTTAGGTCGAAAAAAAGATTCTGCTGCTTCAAAAGTTGTTATCCCTCTTTGAATTAATAACTGAGCGACAATGCGATCTATTTTGAGTGTTGAACGAAATTCTTCTACTACTGTACTTTCTACCGGCGTTTTGACAAGCCATCTTTTTTGCATAATTTTCAGTTTTCTTATTTAAGTTAATAAAAATTGGCGCATTGAAGCAATAAAAAAATTAACGAACCGATAAAATTTTAAAATGAAGGTTTTAACAAGTATCATCTCAGTCCTATTTTTCAGCTTATACAGCGTCGCTCAAACATCTTACGATTTCTCAATAACCTTACCTCCAAATTCACCAGAAATTAGTTCGGTTCCAAAGTCATTTTTTGGAGTATACTCAAGTGATTCTGCTGATATTGATTATGAATTTAGCGCCAAAGGGGTATTTGCTATCTCAACTGTATACAATCAAATTTCTCGCGAAACTATGCGTGAATCGTCAAAATATCGTGTAGAAAACGGATATCTATTTGGCGTGCAAAAAGACGATTCAATTCCTTACATTCTTGAAGGTGAATATTATGTTTTTGGCATCAAGTACAGAGAACAAATCGTTGGAGGAACTGCAGAACATAAATTGGTTCAATTAACTTCCAATTCTTTTATTGTCAATTTTAAAGAGAACGAAACGTTCACTCCTTCCCTATTCGAGTTCAATAGAAAAACCTTGCGCATTCGTCATTTTACATATGAAACAGAAACAGCGGTATTCCGTGGAATTGCTTCTCAAAAATCCGCTGCAACTAATCAACTGAATACAATTAGTTTGAATCCAACAATCGAAGAATGGAGCACAATTCCACTTACTTCAATCATGACTCGCCCAACACTGTTTAAACGTTAATTCGCTTAGCTAATTATCTTCCGTCTCCGTCTAATAAGTTCCCGAGTCCACCCAAAATAGAGCCTTCTTCTTTCCTTGGTCCTGTTCCGTAGGATAAAATTCTTGACGCCAAACGCGAAATCGGCAAAGTTTGCAACCAGACTTGTCCAGGACCTTTCAAGGTTGCAAAGAACATTCCTTCACCACCAAACAAGGTGTTTTTTATTCCCCCAACAAATTGAATATCGTAATCCACTTCTTGTGTGTAGGCAACAATACAACCTGTATCAACGCGTAAAACTTCTCCAGGCTTCAAGTTACGTTTTAAGATATGTCCACCTGCGTGACAAAAAGCCATTCCATCACCTTCCAGTTTTTGCATGATAAAGCCTTCACCACCAAACAATCCAGTTCCCAATTTTCGTTGAAACTCTATTCCGATAGCTACCCCTTTGGCTGCACATAAAAATGAATCTTTCTGGCAAATTATTTTTCCATTGTATTCGCTAAGGTCAATTGGAATAATTTTCCCTGGGTAAGGCGACGCAAAAGCAACGCGCGCTTTCGCCGCTCCATGGTTCGTGTATGCCGTCATGAATAAACTTTCACCCGTCAACAAACGTTTTCCAGCTCCCCAAAGCTTACTCATAAAACCGCCGGAATTGGATTGTGTGCTTCCATCTCCAAAGATGGTTTCCATTTGGATTCCATCATCCATAAACATAAAAGAACCTGCTTCAGCAATTGCTGTTTCTTGCGGATCCAATTCAATTTCTACCAATTGCATTTCTTCCCCTTGGATGAAATAATCGATTTCGTGATTTGTTTTCATTGTCTTATTGTTTTCTATATCTAGTTATTAGCGCAATGTTGAGGCTTGGTACAATTTCAATTCTTCCCAAGTCACTGCATCTCCTAATTGTTCTTTCAAGGGGGTCAAGGAAGTTCCTTGATAATCTCCAAATAAATCAGATAATTCGCTGATTCGTTTTGTATCCATTATATCACTTAATTCTACTTTTTCAGCTTTAATTAAAAAAGCAAAATGGCCATAGATGGTCGTTTCTGATAATTGGCGAATGCGCGCAATTTCTTCAATTGTATGACCATCGTTCCATAAGTCCCATGATTGATCGTAGGTACTGCGCTTTTCTTTTTTCTCTTTCGCTTCTTTCTTTGGTTTCTTCAACTGAATTATTTCTTCTTCCTCGTCCGGGTGCATATCGAGTAAAGACGGATTTTGACGCAATTCTTGTTGCATTGCTGCAATTTTAGCGACTTTGTAATTCTTCACTTCCGCTGTCCAAACAAGTTCTTTGGTAATTTCTCGACCAGCGACAATTGCTTCCATGAGGATGCGCGCCTTTTTCATTTTCAAAATGGCTTCGGTCAATAATTCGTCCAATTCTTCCAATTCTTCGGAATATGCTTTTGTCTTTTTCACACGGCGCAATTCCGCAATTTTCTTCAAATTACTCGTTAAAACACCATCCAATATTTTAAAAAAATATGTGTAGGCTGCTTGAACGCGTTCCAACACAAAATCCATATCCAAGCGTTCATTTCGAAACAAATTTTCAAGTTGATTTTTGAATTTCTTAGCCGGGTCAATACTGGATTGAATCGTTTGTGTTTGCAATGTAACCCACGATTTATTTTTCCCTTTCTCCGTTTTAGATCCTGCATTTTTATAACTTGCTTCGTGAATTCCCCATTTCGAATTCAGCTCATACCAATCAAACGCTGTACTCAGAATATCCAACAAGAATTTTCGTGTTCCGTGTTCCAAATAGGCATTCAACATTGGTTCATCAGCTTTGTTTCCCGAATAGGCAACTACTTGCTGGTCATTCGACAAGCCATTCATACGCATCGGTTTCAATAAAACCAAGCCTTGTAAGGTACGCAAACGTGAAAGTGCAACATACGCTTGTCCGGGTGCAAACACATCCGAAACATCTAAAACGGCTTTATCAAATGTTAAACCCTGACTTTTATGAACGGTGATTGCCCATGCTAATTTCAAGGGATAATGCACAAAAGTTCCCATCACGGATTCTTCAATTTCACCCGTTTTGTCGTTTAAGGTATAGCGAATATTCGTCCATTCATATTTTTCAACAACAATCCGCTTGTTCTCTTCTGGGAAATAAACACTTATTTCTGCTGAACTCAATGAATCGATGCGTCCCATTTTTCCGTTGTAGAAATTTTTATCGAAGGAAATGTCATTTTTAATAAACATCACTTGAGCACCAACCTTCAATTCCATTTCTTTTTCAATTGGAAATAAATGTGGTGGAAATTCTCCTGTTACTTCAGCCGAATATATAAATGACTTATTTTTAAGGGATTGCAAGGCCTTTGCATTCATTTCATCCGCCTTCGAATTGTGCGTTGTTAAGGTGATATACCCTTCTTCTTTGAGTGCATCAAAATCTGGTTGAACAAATTGATTCAAAATCTTAACATCTTCTTCTGTGATACGGTTATCACGTAAATGATTTAAGACCGAAATAAATGTATCATCTTTTTGGCGATAAATCTTAGACAATTCAATGTATAGCGGCTTTTGTTCTTGTAAAACACGTGCATTGAAGAAGAAAATTCCGCTGTAATACTTATGTAAAACGCTCCATTCTTCCGGTTTAACCACGGGAGGAAGTTGCAATAAATCTCCGATAAACAAGACTTGAACACCTCCAAATGGCTCATTCGTCCTGCGCACATTGCGTAAAGTCCAATCCATTGCATCCAATAAATCAGCACGTAACATACTCACCTCATCTATGATCAACAATTCTAGGCTGCGCATCATATTTTGGCGTTGCTTGTTCATGGCGAAATGGCGCATTAAACTATCCTTTGTTTCAAGTTTTACCGCATTCGTAAATTGTGGTGCGACTCCAAATTCAGGTACAAAACCTGCAAATGGCAATTGAAAGAAGGAATGAATGGTAACACCACCCGCGTTTAGAGCTGCAATTCCTGTTGGAGCAACAATCACAGTATTCTTGTAAGTGCTTGATAGTATTTTCTTTAGTAAAGTTGTTTTACCAGTCCCTGCTTTTCCCGTAAGAAAAACCGACTGATTAGTCTGGTTGATAAAGCGTTCTGTAAATTCTGCTGGATTACTAACGTCGTCTTGTGTTTTTGTCATCATTTACTTGAAGTTAATGAAAAATATCATTCGCTTCCAAATGAAAAATGAAAAGAAGTAGATATTTTTTGGTTTTAGTTCCAATTGATCATCGAACCAGAGGTAAATGAATCTTGAAAGGTTTCTCTTAAACGATCAAGTTTCGATTTTGCAGAAATATCGCCAGCTTTGGCTTTTACCTTCAACTTGTAATAAATGTCTAGCGAATGTCCGAACAAATCTTGCTCTAACATGTTTTTCAATGCGGAAATTTTCCCATTCACTTCGATAAGGAAATATTCAATTTCGCCGAGTTCAGTCAATTCTGGATTCGAAAGATGCTCCTTTTTCAATAAGGCCGTATAATGAGGTAGCACTTTTTCCAAGATAGCGGCGAATCGCTCTAACTCTTTATTTAATAACTCTTTATTATTTTTAAAGTCTTTCACAGTGGTCCATTTCTCTGAATGCAATGTAACGAAATAAATGAATGCCTAAAATAAATTTTCGATTATTTAACAATCAACTACATAAAACTACTTACTTGCTTAATTTTACACAATGGCTGGCATCTATATTCATATACCTTTTTGTAAGCAAAAATGCACGTATTGTGATTTTCATTTCAGTACAACCTTTCATGCGTACCGTGAAGAAATGATTACTTGTATTTGTAAAGAAATTCAAGAGCGTTCCAATTATTTGAGTGAAACTTTACTAAATAGCATCTATTTTGGTGGAGGGACTCCAAGTTTACTGAGCAATATTGAAATAGTACAGATTTTATCTACAATAAAAGCAAAATTCACGCTTTCAGCAACGTGTGAAATTACATTAGAAGCGAATCCCGATGATATTGATGAAGAACGATTGAATTCTTGGAAAGCAAATGGAATAAATCGCCTTTCGATTGGTCTGCAGTCGTTTAAGGAAAGTGATTTGCAATGGATGAACCGTGCACACTCAGTTGAGGAGGCCTTGAAATGTGTGGATTTAGCACGAAAAAGCGGAATAATAAACATCAGTGTTGATTTGATTTATGGTTTGCCTAATCTTTCAATGGAAGAATGGAAGACTCACATTGAATCTGTTTTAGCAATGGAGGTGCAACATGTTTCAGCCTATTGTTTGACGATTGAAGAAAAAACTGCCTTGCATCATTTAGTGAAGTCGGAGAAAATTGTTCCTGCAGGTGAAGATGAGCAAAGCGAACAATTCATTTATTTAATGGAACGCTTGAAAGCAGCTGGATTCAATCATTATGAGATTTCTAATTTCGGTTTGCCAGGCTACGAAGCAGTTCACAACGCGAATTATTGGAAAGGTGCTCAATATTTAGGTGTTGGGCCTTCAGCGCATTCCTTCGATGGGAAAAGCCGTCAATGGAATGTTTCGAATAATAAGCTTTACTTAAAGAATTTCGAAGCGAACGCCTATTTTGAAATCGAACAATTATCACTCAAAGATCGTTGGAATGAATTGCTTTTAACCGGTTTACGTACCTCTTACGGAGTGAAAACCGATCAACTTTTCGCCATTTTAGAACCGAGCGTAGATTATTTTGAAACATTAAAAGAATTCAAACAAAACAATTGGTTGATTGAAGCAGATGGAACCTTGTTTTTAACAAGTGAAGGACGTTTGAAAGCAGATTACATTGCTTCGGAGCTTTTTGTGTGAAAATTGAATTATTATGCTTTAATTTAGTTGAAATAAGTGACGTAAATTCTAAATATTTAAATTTTGCAATTGGGAGTTTTCAGAACTTTAACAGTTATTTCAATTCAACATCCAAATTCGTACTTTTACACCTTCATCATTCATATTTAACATGAAAATTCTTTCTATTCTTTGCCTTATTTTTATTTCATCATCCGTTTTCGGACAAAAAAAGGTTATCGATCACACCATTTACAACGATTGGCGCAAAACCGAAGCACAAATCATATCGAATGATGGAAATTACATAAGTTATGAAATCAATCCGCATCGTGGTGATGGCTTTGTTTACGTTTACAATAGTTCAACAAGTAAAACAGATTCATTCCCACGTGGAAAAGAAGCAAAATTTGGTACAAACAACACTTTTTTGGCGTTCAAAATCACACCTGGATTTGATACCTTACGCAACTGTGAATTGAACAAAATCGATAAGAAAAAATGGCCAAAAGACACACTTGGAATTTATGTGTTTGCAAAAGATAGCCTAATCAAAATTCCATTGTTGAAATCGTTTTCAGTTTTTGAGGACAATGATTGGTTGAGTTATGTGGTGGATGAAAATGAATTTAAAACCGCAACAACAAGCGAAAAAGAAACCAAAAAGAAAAAAACGACTTCTAAAAAGAAAGGCAAGAAAAAGGAAGAAAAGCCAGCGTATAAATCAGATGGTAAGTTGCTTACGGTGTTAAATCCAACAACAGAGAAAACGTATCAATTTAAAGACATTACAGATCATTCCGTTTCTACAAAAGGAACCAAATTGGCCATTATCGAACACAAAAAAGAAAAAGCGGATTCTTTTCAATTGGTACTTGTAGATTTAACGGATGGAAACCCAATGCCTATTGGCCCTAAATTCTCCTCAATTAAGCAGCTTTCTTTTGATTACACTGATAACTATCTGGCCTTTTTGTCTAGTACAGATACAGCAAAAGTGAAAAATTACCAATTGAATTTATTGGATCTTTCTTCTAAATCATTGCGCCAATTAACAGATTCGAGTTCAACCTTCTTACCGACAGAAGATGCAGTTTCTGAAAATAGAAAGCCTAGTTTCAGTGAAGATGGACGATTCTTATTTTACGGCGTTGCTGAACGCTTAGAAGCAGAAAAAAAGGATTCCTTGTTAGACGCTGAAAAAGCAAAGCTTGATATTTGGCATTACCAGGACAAACGCTTGCAATCTCAACAATTGGTTGAACTAAAACGCGAATTAAAGAAAACAGATTTGTATGTGTTTAATTTGTCAAATTCATCACACTTGAAATTGTCGAATGATACACTACGCGTCAATCTAACAGCAAAAATTGTTGGAAATTATTTGTTCGCATCATCAGATGAACAATACGTTATGGCGAATCAATGGGAAGTGCCAAATTTAGAAGATCATTACCGCGTTTCTTTAATTGATGGTTCTTTGGAATTAATCAAAAAGGCTGTCGGATTCAATGGTGATTTATCGCCTAGTGGGAACTACTATTCTTACTTCGATGCAAAAGCTGCTCAGTTTTATTTGATGGATTTAACAGCAAAAACAACATCATGCCTTACCTGTGAAACGAAAAAAGTGAACTGGCAAGAGGATGTGAACGGAATGCCGATGTTGGCTTCACCGTTTGGATCAAGAGGTTATTCACCTGAAGAAAAAGAGCTGTTTATTCAATCAGAATATGATGTTTGGGCGTATTCAATTGCCGATGAAAAAATGCGTTGTTTAACCAATCGTGAAGGTGAAGAAGGAAAAATTCGCCTGGAATTGAACCTTTGGTCGAATGACAGTACCTATGTTGATTTCGAGAATGTTTATATCAAAGGATTCAGTGAAACGACAAAAGGAGCATTCGTTTATAGTTTGGTCAATCACGGAGATCACACAGATTTGGTTAAAAACTATGCGACAGACCACAAACTGTTGTACTTGAATCGCTCGAAAAATACAAAAACAACATTGTTCAGAATGAGTTCAGTTTCGGAATATCCTGAAATTCGCATGACACAAGATTTCTTCCAAACAGAAAGAACGCTAACTCATACAAATCCGCAACAAGATTCATTAAATTGGGCAACGGTTGAATTGGTCAATTGGAAAAGCTATGAAGGAATTCCCTTACAAGGTTTATTGTACAAACCAGAGAATTTTGATGAAACGAAAGCGTATCCCTTAATTATTTATTACTACGAATTGAATTCAGATGATTTACATTACTATTACAGTCCAAAACCTACAGCATCGATTGTTTATGCTACGGAATATGCTTCGGCTGGTTACTGTGTGTTTATACCAGATATTCGTTACAAACACGTTGGACATCCGGCAAAATCGGCCTACGATTGTATTATGAGCGGAACGGATCACGTCTTGAAATTATACAAAAACATCGATTCAACGCGCATGGGCTTGCAAGGACAAAGTTGGGGCGGTTATCAAACAGCACAATTAATCACGATGACAACGCGTTACAAAGCTGCAATGGCGGGTGCTCCAGTATCAAATATGTTCTCTGCTTATGGTGGTATCCGATGGGGAAGTGGAGTGAATCGCCAATTTCAATACGAGCGTACGCAAAGTAGAATCGGGAAAACCATTTGGGAAGCTCCAGAATTGTACACCGAAAATTCACCAATCTTCCACTTGCCAAAAGTTCAAACGCCTTTGCTAATCATGAGTAATGATGAGGATGGAGCAGTACCGTGGTACCAAGGTATTGAATTGTTTACTGGAATGAAACGTCTTGGAAAACCATGTTGGTTATTAAATTACAACGGTGATGATCACAACTTAATGCAAAATGCAAATCGTTTCGACTTAAGTATTCGCATGCGGCAGTTCTTTGATTACTACCTGCAAGGACAAACAGCGCCAAAATGGTTAACTGAAGGAATTCCAGCTACCGAAAAAGGGAAAACGACTAATTAACTATGGGAAAACGTCCGCTCCTACTCATATCGGCTCTTATTGTATTGATTGCAATCACAGTATTGAGTTTACTTCCACCAAGATCTGGAATGGAGCTTCCAACAAACGATAAAGTGGGACATTTTTTAGCGTATGGAATACTTTCTATGAACATTTGCTTTTTATTCAATCGATGGAAGAAAGAATTACTCTTTTCGCTTATTGGAATTGTACTTTACGGCATATTGATTGAATTTCTTCAAGGCTTTGTGCGCCGTGAAACATCCTTTTACGATTTCTTAGCAAATACTTCAGGCGTAGCAATTGGTGCAACAATCATTGCACTTTTTAGAAGACCATTAACGGTATTTTTAGCAAAAATCAACGTAATTTCGTTGAACGAAAAATAGAACATGGAAAAATTACTCAACTTCATTGATGGATTGTATGTTGAACCAGTCAGTGGCGACTACATTGATAACTTTGAACCAGCAACAGGGAAAGTGTACAGTCTAATTGCCAATTCAGACGAACGCGATGTTGAATTAGCTGTAAAAGCTGCTGAAAAAGCCTTTCCAATTTGGTCGAGTATGTCAACTGAAGAACGCAGTGCCATCCTAGTACGCTTGTCAGAGGGAATTCAAAACCGCATGGATGAATTTGTTGCTGCTGAATCGCGTGACAATGGAAAACCGTTGACTTTAGCTGCGCATGTTGATATTCCGAGAGCCGTTTCAAATTTTCATTTTTTCGCTACCGCTATTACCCATTTTGCTTCTGAAAGTCACTATATGGAAGGACTTGGTGTAAATTACACGATGCGAAAACCTATTGGAATTGTTGGTTGTATTTCTCCTTGGAACCTTCCCTTGTATTTATTTTCATGGAAAATTGCACCAGCCCTGGCTGCAGGAAATTGTGTCGTTGCGAAACCATCAGAAATAACACCTTATACTGCTTATTTGTTAGGTAAAGTTGCCAAAGAAGCTGGAATGCCTGATGGGGTTTTGAATATTTTACAGGGATTAGGTGGAAGTGTTGGAGATGCAATCGTGAAGCATCCGAAAATCAAAGCCATTTCATTTACGGGAGGAACAAAAACAGGCGAATATATTGCTCGTACAGCTGCTCCAATGTTCAAAAAACTTTCATTGGAATTAGGAGGGAAAAACCCGAATATCATTTTTGCGGATTGTGATTTCGACGATATGTTGAGCACAACCTTGCGCTCGTCATTTGCCAATCAAGGTCAGATTTGTTTGTGTGGATCGCGCATTTTTGTTGAGCGAGCAATTTATGACAAGTTCAAAGAAGCATTTGTGGCGAAGGTGGCAAAAACAAGCGTTTCAAATCCAACAGATCCAAAGGCAATTTTAGGAGCAGTTGTTTCTAAACCGCACATGGAAAAAGTGTTGTCGTATGTTGAACTAGCCAAAGAAGAAGGCGGAACTGTTTTAACAGGTGGACAGCGCGTTATATTAGACGGTGAATACAAAGACGGCTATTATTTGCGTCCAACAGTAATTGAAGGCTTGGCATTTGATTGTCGTACGAACCAAGAAGAAATTTTTGGACCTGTTGTTACAATTACTCCATTTGATACAGAAGAAGAAGTGTTGATGATGGCCAATTCGACGCAATATGGTTTGGCTGCAACCTTGTGGACAAGCGATTTAAAACGTGCGCATCGCATGGCAGATAAAATTGAATCAGGCATTGTTTGGATCAACTCGTGGTTGGTACGCGATTTAAGAACACCTTTTGGCGGTGTGAAAGCATCAGGCGTTGGTCGTGAAGGCGGATGGGAAGCTTTGCGTTTCTTCACTGAGCCGAAGAACGTTTTTGTGAAATACTAAACGAATACACACTTAGAAATACCCTTCTCGAAAAAACGAGAAAGGTATTTTAATTTATACGGTTTACTTCCGTGTTAATTGAATTTCAACCTCTTTTCCGGGATAAGCTGCCAAGGAAGACGATGTAAACACCATTTCTTTTCGTTTGTGTTTTACGACATCATAGGAACCTGTTAAATTGAACGTTAAATAATCCAAGGTGTCTAAATCTGAACCATTGCATTCGGCGCATTGTTGCTGATAATTGATGACAAATTTCTTCCCTTTTTCTTGAAATTGCCATTCAAAAAAGGCATCATTTGATCCTTTTCTCCAATTGATTTGTGGAACAGAATCGTAGATATTGACGTCTTGCGTAACAACCCAAGAACCTTTAATATCGTTTTCAATTCCATCAATCACAACGGATTCTACAGTCCAAATATCTCCTTTCATTAATTTACGGGAGAAGGGTTTCTCTTTGTTGCACGCATAAAGTGCAATTGAAATTAGTGCGATAATAATTGATTTTTTCATTTTTAACTTATTGAATGATTAATTGTTTTGTTTGGTTGCCCTCTGGCGTTTGAACGTTTACGAAGTATAGGCCTTTTGATAAATTATGAAGGCTCAATTCAAAAACGTTTTTTTCTATTTCTGAAATTTCTGTTTCTATTTTACTTCCTGTTAAATCATAGATATTAATTTCTGAAACATTAATATCTCTATTATCAATTTTCACCATAGAATTTAAACTTGCAGGATTAGGATATAAATTGAAATTCCACGAAAACGATGGTTGATTCGCATTCTGAATGACAAAGGAGCTGGAATCTGTAGTTTCTATCGTTTTTGCTGGAATATTTGCATGATAAGCTGGAGATTGTCCTTGACTCCCTTTGCAAAAATTTTGAACGAATTGAGCATTTGCTTGAGGCATAGGGTGCCCGAAATTCAATGCTGGAACAATTTTAAGCATAATTTCAGGATCGATAATCGCTTCTGGATTAACAACAATAGTATTTCCTGCAATTACCTCTACTGAAAAATTATTAACTGTTGTCAAATTACCTAAAATTTGAATATCATTCCACGCTTGACAAACATAGCTATTACCAACTAATCTGCAACCTTGAACCTCTTGACCATCGAAACTTATGTCCGACAAACTTAAATTTTCATTTAATATTTGCATATCAAATTGTTGACTTAAATTATTGACCAAATAAGAGTTATTATAAATAACATCATTTTCTTCCAAATTAAATGTAAGAATTTGAAAATTACTATTTTGTATTCCTTTAGAGTTATTAGTTTCAAACGTCATATCCACCATTAATACTAATTCTATATCATAAAACTCTAAATCAACACCTTGTGTAGTCTCTAAAAGAAAATTACTATTTCCAAAGTATTGAAAAAATTCTTCTTTTAATCCAACTCCAATAGGCATATTATAAAATGCATCCAAAGGAACAAAGGGGGTTTGAAAAGAAATTGTTTCATCTGGAAAACAATTACAACTTGCATTTTCAACTGGTCCAAAACCATCAAAAATATCGTTTGTATATGGAGTGTTGGAATAAACACGTAGAGGTTCGAATATATTCACATTTTGATTAGTCGAAGAAACATTAGTCGTATAATTTGGGTCTATAAACGTATTAAATTCTTGACCATTAGTAAAAATGACTTTATTCTTTGCCTTGAAACGAAAAGCTGCTTTAACCTCAGTACTTTCAACATCTAAAACTGAATTTACAGCATATTTAAGATCTTCACTTAAATGAATTTGATATTCTTTTGTCCAAGACTTATAATAAACATTCGTATAAACATTATTTGAAGTAAGAACATTTTTGTTTTTTTCAGTAACCGATCCAGGTACAACTCTGCTGGAAATTGTTATCTCTGGAGATTTCAATAAAGCAAAAGTTCCTAACACTTCATTATATATAGGATAATTGTAAGGCGTATTCAAAATTGGATTTTGAAGCACTCCCAAATCATTTACCATTGTTGCCTCGGTGCCATAGGTTCCTGGTGTAAAAAATATTGGACCACCTTTAAGTTGGTCTTCAGAAATCAGACCTTCAAAATGCATTTCAGTAAATGTAACACTCGGAATTTTTGACTTGTCAGGCTCCTGTGGCAAGGGTAGTTTTTCAAAATCTTGCTCAATATAGGTTTTCGCATCCGAACCTAAGATATTTTTCGCAATTTTTAAAATTTTGTTTATGTCAAATGTTCCATTCGCTTTTTTAATAAACGAGCCATATTGTTTGTTCATTTTTGCAAACCAACTTTCCGCACTGGCTGCTGCCACATCAATTGAATTAGCATTTACACCATATGTTAGGACAGCAGTTAGCATGTACTTTAACATTTTTAAAGCCTCCAAATTATTATCAACAATTTCGTTATGGAAATTCACCTGTGCTAAATCAAGCTGATATTTCTCATAACGAGCAATATAATCATTAACCAAGTTTTGTAAGCCTTTATATATAAGTATTCCACCACTTGCATCGTTTCCACTATAATCAAACCCACTCAAAAATGTGAGTTCATTAAGTTTCAGATCATTATCAATCAAATTATCTGTGGCAGATAATGACCTTCCATGCAATGTTAATTGTTCATTTTTAATTTGCAAAAAGGATAATTGTATTTCAGAAGGATAATAACACGTACAGGGGTCATAAGCAATTTGAAAATCTGCACTAAACCATTGTCTTTGAGCATTTGTGGCTTTAGCCAATGCTGACATGCTGGTAACATTTGTTGATTTATCCAAGCTACGATCATTCCCTTCATATAATCTTGCCAAACCTGAAACTTTTAAGGGATCAACAAATTGTAGGTTAATGCGTACTGCATCAGGACCATTTCCAACCGTTTGATCCAAACCAAAATTTGCAAAAACTCTTAAAACCCCCGAATATCTATTGTAGATTACAATGTATGGAAGAGCTTGAAAAGTCTCGTTGCTCGCAATAACATCATTGTCATTTGGGTATCTTCCAAAATTAACTAATAAAAGTTCCCAACCATTTTCAGGCAATGGTCTTGGAGAATCATTGATATAGTTGTAATAAGGAATTGATGTTGACCAAATATTGTCCATTTCTAATATAGGTATACCTGACCAGATCATATTTGTTAAGTCATAATCCTCAAAAGATCCACCAGAAGTTAAAGGGAACCAATTCGTACTATTTAAAAAACGAGGATCACCATTGGGATAATTTATATCCGTAGGTAAAGCATCGTTAAGCGGTGCTATCCAATTCGTTGAAACATTATGATCACACTCGGTTTGAGCATTAACATTCGTTATCAACCAAAAAAACCAAAAAAAAACTATTCTTATTTTCATATATACATTACAATTTGCGACCTTTGTAGATCGTTGTTTTACAATTTGTTGATCCTGTTGTAAACAAACTCAACACTATTGAATTTTCAGAAAAAGCAACGTTACTTGTATTTAAGTAACAACCTGAACCGTTCGGCCACCAATAAATAAGATTAAGCCAAATCTTTTTATAATTAATCCCAAAAGGTGAACCCGCCAAAAGAGTATCTTCTTTAAGTCCAGAAATAATTAAATTATTCGATGATAAAACACCAGGATAAAAGGTCTCCAAATCCAAGATAATATCCAAACTATCACTATCAAATTCACTTTTAACCCGATAATTACCTTCAATTCTAAAATTTGTATCCTGATAAAACTGAGGAAATTGTAGTTCTGGCACTATGTAAAATGACTTACTTATTGAATCATAGCCATCGTCATTTGGAAAACAAATAGAATTCGGTTTCTTCTTAACCACAAGTGAAATGGGAATAGAAATTCCAGCATAAGCCGAAGAAAAGTAACGTTTTACTTCTCGCGTAGTTAAAACCTCAGAACCAATATACCAAGTGTATTCTGCGCTATCTTCTTTAGCGTAAAAACGCACATTTTTTCCTGCATAAATCGTATCTGTTTCCGTTAAATATTGATCTTGGCTTACTACACTCGCAATTTCTTCAATGGTAAAATCTGCATTCACCTCATGTGCACAAGCGCAATTTTCCAATCCATTGTTGGGCTGCGGTTGCTTTTTTTTACAAGCCGCGAAAAACAACAGCATTGTGAAAAGAATAAAAATAAATTTCATAATCATTGAATTTTAGTTCCTATAAAAGTTCTTTTTGGAAACGGTGTTCCCAAAGTGAAAGCACCTAAAACAGGAACCGAATAATAGTTAATCGTTATCTTATTTGTTTTTGGATCGTAAATACCATTAGTGGATTGTTCAAGGATGCTTGAATTTAAATCAAAAACTGCATAATTACCAGAGTACGGTTGACTTAGTTCACCCGCATTAACAAAACAACGCGTAGTACTTCCCAAATCGCCGCCCACAAAAAACCAGTTTTGATTACCATCTGGTAAATTTTTTATTCCGAGACCAACATAATATCCATAAGGAGATGTTGGATCAGCAATTCTCGTAGTATCCATTTCAATGGTAAACATATGCGTTGGGTCATTCGTGTTGTATCCATAGTACTTACCTGTGAGTGGATCTGGTATAACATTTCGTATGGTCAGATATTTTACTAGCGTATCAACACCATCATCTTCTGGGAAGCAGATTTTATTGGGTTTTGCATGCACAATCAACCGTACAGGAATGGTACCAATGGTGTCGGAAAAATACAGGCCAAAATCTTTTGTTGTTTGTAAAATGGAATTTGAACCCACCTGCCATTCGTAACTTATTGCATTTTTAATATCTGCCGAAAAATGCACATAGACAGTATTCAAATAACCAAAGTTCGCCGGGTTGCCATCGTAATAACTGATGGGCATCGCTATTGTGTCCAATTCAATAAATTGCTCTCCAAAAACCTCACCCATTTTAAAATCAGCAGTGACTTCTTTGGCACAATCACAATTTAAACTTGCATCAGGCTGCGGTTGCTTTTTTTTACAAGAAACGGCTAAACAAACTAAACTTAAAGTGAATAAAATTGAAAATCTCATTTATTTAATTTTTTGATGTTTCTAACAATTTCATACGTTCTTCCAATTGCAAAATATATAGTGTTAATTCTTCAACTTTTTCAAGTAAAACGCGATTCATTTCACCTAAATCAACACCCGTTTCTTCGTATTCTTTAGCCGAAGGAACATTTGGCAAATGTTTATTTATGGCAATAAAGTCTCTTAATTCTTGAAATGACATTAATGCATAATCTGAAGCAAAAACATAATCTGGGATGGCAGCTAACGTAGTCGTATATTTTCTTGCATAAACTTCACCATTCGCTTTCACAGAAAAATTTCTTGTCGTACCATTCGTTCCCATCACCTGTAAGGCATTATCCGTCAATGAACTCATACGAATCGATAACCCAAACTTTGAAGTTGTTGTTGGATAAATAAAAACTCCATTGTCTGATGAACTTACATTAAATACGCCATTACTTGCACCACTAATGTTTGTGCCTCCAACAAATACGCGGTTTGCAGATCCGATAATTCCCATTACGGCATTTCCAGAGTTAATAGCAATATTCCCGTTTTCTTTATTTTCCATCATAAAACTTGTGCCACTCATTCGAAACAACATCCCGTCATTTGCAGTTGTTCCAGTTGTCGTATTCGTTAAGCCTAAACGGGAGGTGAACCCATAATTTATTGAATTACCTGTAAACTTATCTGCTTCAGAGTATGTTGAAGTACCGTGCAACTGTAAATTAAAATTTGCTGTAGATGTTGGTGTTCCATGTGCAATATTACCTGTTGCAGGATAATAATTGTTTTGCGCAAAAAGGGGCAGTGTTCCTAAGAGGCAAACGGTAATAATTACATTTTTTTTTAAGTTTCCACCAAAAAAGAATTGGTTGAATTGTAAAGTGGTTTTTTTCATGAAATTTTCATTTTAGTTTAACTGCTGTGCTTTAAAAAGAGCGCACAACAACTCTATTAACATTTTGAATGATTTAAATGATCTTGTTAATAGTGCAGTGGAGAAGCAAATATAAATTACTTTCTTACAAAACCAAAAAATAATTTACACACTTATATTGTGAAGCATGAAAATGTTCTCAAATAAAAAACCCTCCAACCTGAACTTACAGGATGGAGGGTCGTATATAATTGTTTAAACTCAGCCGATTAGTTAATCACGACTTGTTTTGTTGTAGAACCTTGTGCAGTATAAATTCTAACCAAATAAACACCTGAAGCAACATCAGCAACATGCATTGTAACAACCATATCATTCGACAGGTTGGTGCGAATTACTTGTCCAGCAATGTTCATTAATTCAATTTTTTGCAATTCAATTCCTTTCGAAACAACAGCCAATTGCTCGTCAGCAGGATTTGGGAAAACATTTACACTAGAAGCCAATGTACTTTCAGCAAGTCCAGCATCGTTGATTAAACAGAAGTTGTTACTAATTTCTGTTCCAAAATCCGCATCTGCCTGAAGGAGTTGTGCCAAAACAACTCCATTTCGCGTAATTGTATAGCTTCCATTTCCTGAATTGCAATTTGTCAAACCGTCACCATATGAATCCATCAATTTAAAGGTATAACATCCGTAATCAAGGCAGAAATCTTGTTCAACCAACATTGGGCTTTCATCAGCATATCCGTTTCCAGCGTATAGCACTGCATTACCAGCATCTAACAATTCCCATGATGTTTCAGATCCCCAACAATCGATATTTAGATCCAATGAAACCGTTTGTCCATTTACAACCGTCGTGAACGATGATGAAACTGTATTGTTTGCTAAGTTTTGATCTGTTGAGCCATTCGGATTGATGACTTCTGCACTGAAGGTATGATTTCCTCCAGCTAATGTTGCAGCAGGAAGCGTGATTGTTACCGTTTGGTATTGTGCCAATGAACCTGTCCAAGGATACGTTTGATTTAACACGCCATCATAACCGTAACTAATTGTAGCTGCAGTTAAAACATCTGTACCTGAATTCGTAATTGTAACTTGTGGCGTAACAGTTGCTGTACAATACGTCCCAGAAACACCCTGTGGATTATTGATAGCCGCATCCAATGAAGCGCCTGGTCCAGCAGGATCAACACCATCAATTGCACTTGCACCAGTATTTGAAGGGTCCAACCAGTTACTTAAACGAGTAGAATTTGTATTGTTACCTGTCCAAGAAAGAGAAAATTTACCGTATTCATCTGATAAATCATTAGCTCCACAAGCGGATGCTCCACCATGTAATTGACCAATAACACGGCGATTTTGATCAAACAATGGAGAACCTGAAGAACCTGGTTCTGTTACACCTAAATCCCATCCTGGAACATGCCAGTGGCTGTTAGCTGGACTACCAGCCCAAGAGCTCGAAGTCAAGGCGCTATTTTCAAACGAAATCTTTTTAATATCTCCAGAAGGATGATGAATTCCTACCGCTGAGGAAACAGCAGTGCCTGACTTATCCCAACCGCTGTAATAGATTCCCCATGCTGGGTTTGGAGCAGTATTTAATTCTGTTAAGGTAACATCCGAACCTGCGTAAGCTGCGCGTAAAACTCCACCATTTACATTCATATTTACAGGGCCATTCACTGAATTAGCTCCTGTCCCACAAACCGCTTGGCCCGATGGAGATTCCCATCTGAAACGAAAAACCCATCCACCTGGATTTGTACCACAATGATTTGCCGATAAGAAATATGGAATAATTGTCCCTGAAGTATTGTTCACCAATGCTCCTGTACAAAATCCACCGCCATTGACCATCATTGCCACAGAATTTTTTTGATTTACCCAAGTCGCTCCTTCTGGGCAATTTGCATCGTAATGGCAGTTTCCTGAATCATTCAATGCTTTCATCATCTCATCCAAATTTCTGAAACCAGAAACAATTGTTCCAAGTGACAATTGACTTGAACCAACTGTATTTTTTGGTTCAACCAATTCTACAATTATTTTGGATGTGTAAAGAACTTCTGTTCCTAACATCTTGTTTTGATTATTGTTGAACGAAGTGTACGCACCGATGAATTCATTAGATTTTGCATCCGTAATAAATAATTTTGCTCCAGCTGGTAGATAAAAATTATCGAATACTAAATTTACAGAAACCGCATTTGGACATTCAATTCCGAATTGGTAAACTATATCCCCAGAAGGTAAAATTGTTTTTGAAGCCAATTCAACTACGTTTAAATCTACCGTAAATTCTTTTCCAAAACGCATCATTTTTTCACCACTGGTTACTTGCGCTGCTAATTCGCTTTCGATATCAATTGCTGGAGTTGCATAAAATGATTTCGTTTTTTGAATTTTTCCATTGTGCGTCAACGGATTTCCAACATTACTCGTTTGAGCTAAAGACGTGCCCATAAACACGGTCAAAATGGTTGAAAGAAGGAGTATTCTTTTTTTCATATTTCTAGTTTAAACATACATAGTTAAGACGCTCGTAGCATTCTATTGGTTGGCTTGTTGGTATTTCACTGAAAAAAGACAACAGTTTACCTACAATCAACTTATTTTTAGCCCAATCTTTGCTAAAAGTAGCGCAAAATACAAAAACTCATGAAAAAAACACTTCTTCTTTTTTCACTAATTCTTGGGATTTCAAGTTTGGCTCAACAATTTGATATGCCTTAAGTACGATACAATTTTTATTCGATTATTGAATGGAAAGGTATGGTAGCCCAATTGATGAGTAAATAGCCTCTTGGCTATTCGAAGAAAATCAATTTGACACTTGCGGGGAATGCTACAACTTGAATATTGCCAAATTAATTAAAGTAGTAACAGATAAATTTGATTTTATTGAGGAGGTAGCCTTAGCTCCTGAAAAAACATAAGACTTAATGAACGTTGGAACTATGCCATTAAACGAAGGATTTGCCTGCAAAATCGGAAATAGTGTTGTTCTACTTCCATTTGATTCAACTGTAAGGCCCAATTATTCAACACTTCAACACAGATAAACATTCAAATCCAAGTCGATTAATTTATGACGAGAAAAAAGAACTTTTTGCTGTATCTTTGGCGGAAGGTCATCTCTTTTCTGACAAAAAACAATTAGGGAAAGTAGGAATTGTAAAATTTGAATTTATCAAAAAATGATTATAGGTATTTGCGGCGGTAGCGGTTCAGGGAAAACAACTTTACTAAAACGAATTTCGAAAGAATTGAAGCATTTAGAGCCTTCCATTTTTTCCATGGACAACTATTATTTGCCGATTCATAAGCAAGAAAAAGATGCAAATGGTGAAATCAATTTTGATCTGCCGACAGCATTGGATAAGAACAAATTAGTACAAGATTTACATGATTTAATGAACGGTTTACCAATTGAAGTGAAAGAATACCATTTCAATGCGCCACCTGATAAAAACACCTTAATCACCCTTCAACCATCTAAATTAATCATTGTTGAAGGCCTTTTTCTTTTTCATTATGAGGAAGTTAGAAAACTTATTGATTTTTCCATATTCATGGAGGTTGATCCATCGACTCAATTAGACCGACGTTTGTACCGCGATCAAGAAACACGTGGCTATTCTCGTGAGGCGATTTTATATCAGTGGGACAATCATGTTCTACCTTGTTTTCAGCAGTTTTTGTTACCTTATGAGCACGATGCACATTTTCGCTTTCACAATGATTCACGCGCAGATGACGAGTTCGAACGCTTAATGTATGACCTTAACATGTTAATAGCGCAGCAAGAAGTATGTTAAAAGTGGGGCTGGTGAAATATCGTTTTATTCTTCTGGCCACGCTTGTATCAATCTGCTTTGCTTTCTATTATTTTCATGTGTTTAAAATAGACTTTGAAGAACAAACAGAAGTTTTTCAAGAAAAATTTAAGGAACAGGAACAGCACTTAGACGCCTTTCTCTTAGATAAGACTCACACGCTTTCAAGACTAAACAAGTTTGAACAAAGTCCATTTTTCAAAAACAATCATTCCTTTAATCTACATATTTACAGAAACGATTCCTTGCTTTTTTGGAATACAAATAAACTGCCGATTAGTCGCTTTGCCGATATTCATTTTCCATCCAAAGGGATTGTTCACCTACAGAATGGTTGGTACTACGCAAAAATCGCTAGGTACAAGAACTATATTTTGTGTGCTTCATTTATTATAAAACAAGATTATCCTTATGAAAACAAAGATCTTAAAAATGGCTTTGTTTCACCTTTAGATGTTGAATTTGAAGCATCCATTTCGCTTGAACAAAACAACAATGCATCCATTTATTCATTGAAGCATGCTTTTCTATTTTCCATTGTTCCTGATGAAACTCAACTGGCAAGCGAAACGGAATCACAACGCTTATTATTGCTGCTTATTTCTTCTATTATCTGCTGGATTGTCGCGCTTTACAAATTTCCCTATTTTCAACTAAAAAACTATAAGTGGTTAATTCCGTTAGTACTGCTCTCTCTTCGGGTTTTAAGTTTACAATTCAATTGGTTTGGATTCATGAGTGAAACTCAAGGGTTTCAAGCAACATTGTATGGAACAAACGAATACTTGCCCAACTTTTTTGAGTATTTGTTGAATTGTCTTTTTTTGGTTTATCTAACATTTACTTTTAAACGTTTTCTGGAAAATCGCACATTTTCGAATCGCTGGAAATGGCCGCTTTATTGTTTATACTTATTGAATCCGCTTTATTGGGCCTTGATACTTTATTTGAGCAAAGGTTTAATTGAAAACTCATCGATTCCGTTGACAATTGAACGCTTATTCAGTTTAAATTTCTATTCAATTTTAGGAATCATCAGCATAGGTGCACTCTTCTACAGTTTTTATATCCTTAGTTTAGAATTAGGACGATTGCTAAAGCGCTTGGGTATTCGCTTTATTACGGTTCTAATTGGTGCACTATTTTTTACTGGAATCTATTTCATCTATGAAAATTTCTTTGGCCAACAGTTAGTGATTGCTGCCCTTTTTCCAGCAATTTATGTCATCATTCAACTATCATTTGTCTATCGAAAAGGAACCAACTTACAACTTGCATCCGGTCTTACCTTCTTGGTTTTATTTGCTGGAATTTCAGCAATTATTCTTTCAGAATTCAATCAGCGAAAAGAAAAAAGTGAACGCGAACTGTTTGCCAACCAACTAGCCACAGAACAAGACATTGCTACAGAGGTTGAATTTTCAATGCTTCATACTAAAATTGAATCGGATAAAATCATACGCAACATTATACATTCGCCAGGAAACATCAAAACTTCTGACTTTGAAGCTGGGATGGAACGGCGAATATTCAATGGATTTTGGGAACGATACGATATCAATTTTAATTTATTCGACACCTGTGGTACTTCATTAATTGATGTTGAAAATGTTCAAATCAATGAATTTGATGATTACAATGAAATTATTCAAGAGCATGGTACCGTTACTGAAATAGATTCAAACCTGCATTTTATTAGTGATAATACAGGCCAATACAGTTATATTGTTCGTTTACCCATTCAAGAAAATGATTCCATTAAAGCCGTGTTGTATTGCACTTTAAAATCAAAAAAGATTCCAGAAGGCATTGGTTTTCCACGCTTATTAATTTCTAAAAAAGCACAAGTATTTGAATCCTTAGAAAACTATTCAATTGCCAAATATCATAACCGCAAATTGGTAAATCACTATGGTAAATTCAATTTCCCTTCGAGCTCACAACCGATAAAAACCTGGGAAAAAATTGCGCCACATTTCTACAATAATGATGGTTATAATCACTTTGTACAGCAAAAATCCAGACGTGATATAATTGTTCTTTCCAGTAAAAACGTAACGTGGGTTGAGTTAATTACTTCATTTTCCTATTTATTTAGTTTTTATGGAATACTGCTCATTCCATTCCTTTTTCAATTTAATTACACGCCATTTTTTAAACGTACCTTAAGTTTAGCAGTGAAAATTCAATTAGTCCTAATCGGACTCGTTTTCGTTTCATTGTTAGCTTTTGGTTGGGGAAGTGGTGTGTTCGTCAAAAATCAGTACAGCGAATTCACGAATCACGTTATCAGTGAAAAATTAAATTCAGTTGAAATTGAACTGCGTGGAAAATTAGGAGGGCAGAATTCCTTGACTGTTACGCGAAATGGTAATTATACAGAAGCACTTCTTACCAAATTTTCTAAAGTTTTCTTCACTGACATCAACTTGTACGATACACATGGATTCATGTTGGCAAGTTCCCGACCAAAGGTTTTTAATTATGGATTGCTAAGTGAACAAATCAACCCAGAAGCCTACAAAGCGCTAAAACTCGAACGTAAAAGTGAATACATTCATGATGAACAAATTGGTGAATTAAACTATGCTTCTGCCTATTTACCATTTTACAGTCATGATGGCAATTTATTGGGGTACATCAACTTACAACACTTTGGTCAACAAGATGAAATAGAAAATCAAATTCAACAATTCTTAGTGGCAATTATCAATGTTTTCATGTTTCTTCTCGCAATTTCAATTGTCTTGGCCATTTTTATTTCTAATTGGGTAACGGCGCCTTTGCGCCTTCTGCAGGAGAATTTTGCAAACATTCGTTTTGGAAAACACAATCAGCAAATATCGTATGATAAAGATGATGAAATTGGTGCACTGGTAAAGAATTACAATCAAAAATTAGATGAGTTGGAATTTACTGCTCAGCAACTAGCGCAGAGTGAACGTGAATCTGCTTGGCGAGAAATGGCGAAACAAGTGGCCCATGAAATCAAAAATCCGCTAACACCAATGAAGCTGAGTATTCAGCAATTGCTGCGCGTCTATGATCCAAACGATCCGAATTCAGAACAAAAAGTGCAAAAAGTAGCCAATTCGATTATTGAACAAATTGATGCCTTAACTAAAATTGCCAATGAATTTTCTAATTTCGCGAAAATGCCACGTCCAGATGAAGTTGCAATGGACATTCTACCTGTACTCGAAAACGTCATTGAAGTTTTTAAGGAAGACGTAAACTGCTCTTTTGAATTGAATAAAAAACTGGATAAAGCGAATGTCTTTGCAGATAAAGATCAAATGGTGCGCACGTTCAATAATTTAATTAAAAATGCCCTTCAAGCGATTCCAGAAGAGCGTCAAGGAAGAATTGTTATCACAGTCGATCAACTTGAGAATAACGTTAGAATTCGTATTTCAGACAATGGAACAGGTATTTCAGATGATAAACGGATGACTATTTTTGTTCCCTACTTCACCACAAAATCGAATGGAACTGGGTTAGGATTAGCCATGGTAAAACAGATCATCGACAACCACAATGGCTTAATTTACTTCGAGGCGAATGAGCCTGAAGGAACAACATTTAGTGTAGAATTACCAATCGTTCAAGGATAAAAGCCGGACGCCTGAGAGAACGCCCGGCTCGATTTGAGAAAACCATTATGTCTCGTTTGACAAAAATGATGACCGTAAACAGTAGAATTACGCCAAGGTATAATACAGAATTAGAATTAAATCAAGGCTCACTGCAACCAGTGCTGCTGCCATAATCCAACGCATTGGAGAAACAGCCAATAATAAACTCAATGTTGCCATCGTTGGAATAATTACCGCTGATAGTAAAACTACATTATTGATAGCGCCTAGACCAACTGCAATTCCTCCTAAACATCCTACAACGGTCAAAATAACACAGATTAAACCAAATCGGTTGAATTCTGAATCGCTAATTAATCGATCTAATTTATTTTTCGCTTGTACTTTAGCTTCCATAAATCGTGCTTTTTTAAATTAATAGAACAAAGTTCAGGAAGATAGATTGTCGAAAAAATGAGTTCAATTACAATAAAAACTGATTTTTGTCACTAAAAAAGCTTATTCGTTTGATTATCAATTAGTTAAATCATATTCTGAGGTACAGCTTTTGGGCTTAATCGCTTTTCCAAATCTCACATTCAAATAAATTGATACATTTGTCTAAGAAGGGAATGGAAGACTCAAAAAAAATAGCCGTAATCGGAGGTGGAAGCTGGGCTACTGCTCTTGTTAAAATATTGTGCAACAATCTATCTTCTGTTAACTGGTGGATGCGTAATGAAGGAGCTGTCGCTCATATTTTAAAATACCGTCACAATCCCAATTATTTACAATCAGTAGAGTTTGATCTCAATAAAATCAATGTAAGTACTGATTTAGAAGAGATTATTCGTCCTGCTGACATTGTAATTATTGCCAATCCATCTGCTTTTTTGACCAAGATTTTCGAGAATTTTCCAAAAGATGCAATGAAAGACAAAATTGTTTTTTCTGCAGTAAAAGGAATAATACCAGAATACAATGCAATTCCAGCGCGTTTCATTCATAAAACGTTTGGAACACCCTATGATAATATCGGTATTATTTGTGGCCCTTGTCATGCAGAAGAAGTTGCCTTAGAGCGTTTATCCTATTTAACAATTGCTGGGCAAGACGAGGACATAGCTGAAGAAATGGCTGAATTATTGGCTTGTCGTTACATCAAAACGACTGTTTCAGATGATTTGTTTGGAACTGAGTTATCTGCAGTTTTAAAAAATGTTTACGCATTGGCATCTGGTATTTGTTCTGGATTGGGATATGGTGACAATTTTCAAGCGGTATTAATTTCAAATGCCATTCAAGAAATTGAAAACTTCATCGATGAAGTGAGTCCAATTCACCGCGATGTGAAATCAAGCGCTTATTTAGGCGATTTGTTGGTTACAGCGTATTCAAAATTCTCGCGTAACCGCACGTTTGGTTATATGATTGGGAAAGGGTATTCTGTAAAAACAGCACAACTTGAAATGGATATGATTGCTGAAGGTTATTACGCTACAAAATGTGTGATGGAAATCAACAAAAAATTCCAAGTGGAAATGCCAATTGTCGAAGCAGTTTACAACATTCTATACGAACGCATCTCTCCTGTAATTGAAATGCGCATATTAACGGACAAATTAAGTTAAGGCTGAATTTCCTGCTCTTTTTTATACCCCAAATAACTAATTTTATACGAATAATCAGGATGTTCAGCATTCAAGGTTGGCACCAATGGTTTCAACTTTCCTGATCCTGTTGTAAACAAATATTGCGTGTAATTTACCAATGGAAGCTTAGTGTTTTCTGTGGCTACGGTCGAATAAAATTCAATTTTGTACCAATTACGTTTATCGGTAAACAGTTTCATCGTTGATTTCTTCAGACCATTGATTTCGAAATTGATTTGATCATCATGTAGCATCTCTTTTCCACCAACTTCGGAATAGTTATCGGAATATCCTTCAAACCCTGTTAAATCTTCATGATGATATACATCATTGTAAACCCTTGGAACACATGCATATTGATTGAAATCTCGTGGAAAACCATCTTTATCAACTGCAAAATAACATGGTGTATTTTCCGACGATTTATTATTAATCAAATGACTCATACACGGATTTGATGGCGCTAAATTTCGCCAATAGAAACTGGCATTGTGCACCCATCCTACAACAGATTCTTGATTTCCACTTACCATTGCATAGTTTTCTATTAAACGATTCTTTCGTGCAAAATCAGAACCATCCAAGGCCATTTCATTGTCTTCCCATTTTTGAGGAACATACTTCCCTGCCCGTAAATCAACATCTTGGAAGAATTGCTTCAATGGTTTCAAATCGTTGTGATAACCATAATCATGGACACCACCGTCCCACCACCAATCCATGCCGGTTCCAAAATCACCCATGAGCGCTGTTGACCAAATACTATTATGGTATTCTATTCCAGTGCAGCAATACATAGCAATTTTTCCTGGACCCATTTCTTCAAGCATGATTGGCTTGTGATACTTTTCCCAGAACTTTTCAATTTGGTTGTACCGATTCTTATAATTGATATCTTTTGCTTCTCCATAATTGTGCACTGCCACAACATCCGACAACTCAAAAAACCTACCTTCTCCCTTCATTTCAAGACTATACGGTGTGGCATGAGAATGAACAAAAAGGGTGTTTTTATTTAATGCTGAATCGATATACGCTTGTTGATCTGCAATCCATTTTAGAAGTACTGACGCTGCTTCTTTTTCGGATTTCGTTCCCCCATCCTTAAAATCTGAACCATCTTCACTATCTGCCATCATTTTTGAATACCAACGGTCGACTTCCGAATAACTATAAAATGCCATGTTTGGACTGTATCCCCAGCGCGCAAACATGTAGCGAAGGTTGTTGCGTTGCCATTTCACTACTTCTTCATTTGTGAAATACGCTTCTACAGATTTTAAATCAAATGCTATTCTGTAAGGATTCGTTGACCATTTACAGGGATCCCAATCGTTTAAATCCATCACTTCGACATGATGACGAAAGAGTGTAAAATAAACGCCATTGTTTTCGCATTCTTCTAACAAACGATCAAAACCCATCATCTCATCCATTTTACCCGAATAATTATCATAAACTGGCCAATCTGGCAATGCTGCCTGTCCTCCCATTTCAAAACGCGTAAAATTTCCACCAACCTCAATCAGTTCTTTTAATCCTTTGACTTGGCGATTCACCTGAGATGGCAAATAAGTGCACCCACCACCACTTGAAATGTTATTCGATATTGCGAAAAAAGGTTCATTCGTTTCGCTGTAATACATCCATCGATCTTGTTCAGTTCCGGTAGATGAAATGGTAAGATATCCTTTATGATTAGAAGTGACACATTCAATATTCTCTCCTTCTACTAGTTGATAGGTCTTTGTTCCCTGAATAATTTCCACATCCATTTTCCAAGTTCCAATTTGATTGGGTGCAAATCGAACACGCCACGGAAAGCTCGTAGTGTCGGCACGAAACTCATTAATGTACTTTGACGGTTCCAGACCTACAGTTCTTAATACTGGTTTAAATGGTTGGTAATAAAATCCATAACAAGTGGTTATTTCACCATTTGGCGCATAAAAATGAACGCGAAAATCAATTTGTTCAGGGTCAAAAGGATTAATTCCCGATTTTGCACCAAGAAAGAAATTATCGATACGAGTAGTTAGCACACTTGGCACTTTAAAGGCATATTCGAGTCGTTTGTACTTTTCAATTTGTCCCGTTGCACCATGTTTATCTACACGATAAAATCCAACATCTGAAAATTCTTGGGAGACAAGCTGTGTAACACTATTTGCAAACACTAGGGAAAGGAGAAAAACTACAAAGCGCATATAATTGGATTTAAAGTCATTCAAAGAAACAACATTTTAGGCAATAAATATAAAATGTCCCTTTTCACTTATTCACGTTTAATCATTGATAAAATGAACTGTTAAACTCTACTTTAATTGCTAATTTTACCAAAAATTCGAGTTCATGAAAGTTTTCAAATTTGGTGGTGCCTCAGTGAAAGACGCCAAGGCTGTTCGCAATGTTTCAGATATCCTTTCTTTGTTTGAGGGAGAGAAGATAACTGTTGTCGTTTCTGCAATGGGTAAAACTACCAACAAATTGGAAGAGGTGGTAAATGCCTCGGCCAATCGCGATCGAAAAATCTACATGGCCTTGGTTGATGATCTGTATGATTTTCATATCAAATTGTTGGGAGAATTGTTTCTTGAAAAACATTATGCAATCTATAATTTGATTGACGATATGTTTGAAAAATTACGCGATCGCTATTCTGAAACGTTTTCAGATAATTACAGTTTTGAATACGACCAAATTGTGAGTTTAGGAGAGGTTATTTCATCCCACATTTTAGCAGCATTCTTGTTCGAAAAAGGACACTCAGCCGGCTGGGCAGATGCTCGTAAGTTAATACGAACTAATAATTTGTACCAAGAAGGAAATGTAGATTGGACAAAAACAGATGAGTTAATCAATACACGTTTTTTGCCAGTTTTCAAAGAGTTCGATATTCAAGTGACACAAGGCTTTATTGGTCACACCCCTGAAGGTTTTACTACAACCTTGGGCAGAGAAGGATCTGATTACACCGCTGGAATTTTTGCTTATTGCACGAATGCTGAAAGTGTGACAATTTGGAAAGATGTACCTGGAATGTTGAATGCCGATCCAAAATGGTTCGACAATACGATTAAACTGGATAGTATATCATTTAAAGAAGCAATTGAATTGTCCTATTACGGAGCATCAGTAATTCACCCGAAAACAATTAAACCTTTGCAAAACAAAGGAATTCCATTGTATGTCAAATCGTTTATTGATCCACAAGCTGAAGGAACACTTATCCAGGCCTCAACAGCAAAAGATCATTTGATTCCATCGTTCATTTTTAAAATGGATCAAGTGCTTTTCTCATTTACAACCAAAGACTTTTCGTTTATCGTTGAAGAAAATTTGAGTGATATTTTCAATCGATTATCCAGTATCAATGCAAAAATCAACTTGATGCAAAATTCTGCTTTGGACTTTTCCATTTTATTGGATCGTAGCAAAGTAAATCCTGAGCACATCATTGAATTATTCAAGGACCTGTATTCTGTGAAGTACAATGAAGGATTGGAATTAGTAACGATTCGTCATTTTGACCAAGAAACCTTGGATCGTGTAACGGACAACAAAGATATTTTGTTGGAACAAAAGACACGTCAAACAGCACGTTTGGTTATGAAAGAAAAAGGATAGGCGTTTTCTTTAGAATCATTCTAAAATACCTCAAAAGAGGTACTGCAATCCTCCCTGAAATCCCTTAATTTTGCTCAGATTATTATGAGCAAAACATTATCATCCATAAAACCTGGGCAGTTAGTCACTGTTTGTTGCATTCAAGATTCGGAATTGAAACCGAAGTTGATGGAAATGGGACTAATTAAAGGGAAGGAAGTTCGCGTCCTTTTCCGCGCTCCTTTTGGTGATCCTATTGCTATCGATGTTCACGGATATGTGCTTTCATTGCGCTTAGATGAAGCTGGATTAATTCAGGTCAACGAATCAATTGGTTCGGAAGTTTTTGCCTAATTTTAACCCATGAAAATTGCCCTTCTAGGAAATCCCAATACTGGTAAAAGTTCGGTATTCAATATGTTGACAGGTTTACGTCAACAAGTTGGAAATTTTCCTGGAGTCACGGTTGACAAAAAATTCGGTGTTTTCAATTTATCAAATGAAGAACATACTTTAATTGATTTTCCTGGAACCTACAGTATTTACCCGCGTTCCAAAGACGAACAAGTAGTTTACGACGTTCTCAAAAATGATCAACATCCGGATTATCCTGAATTAGCAATTGTCGTTGCGGATGAATCCAATCTAGAGCGAAACCTCTTCTTGTTCACACAAGTTTATGATTTGCAGATCCCTGTGATCTTGGTGCTCAACATGGCTGATTTGGCTAAAAAGAATGGAAAATCTATTCATATTCCCGCTTTAGAAGAAGCCTTTCCCGGTGCCAAAATAGTTGAAACAACAGCACGCATTGGAATGGGTAAAGAACGACTTTTACAGGCCATTCAATCCATTTCAAAGGAAAAACATGCAGAACGTTTTTACGCCAGTGCACGAATTTGTGATCTTGATGATTCCAAAGGGCAAGAAACTGAAGCTACTGAACGTTACGGTTTGATTAATGAAATATTGAAACGCGTTCAAACAACAAGCCCAACTAGAACAGAGCCAACTTCGAATAAATTAGACCGCATATTGGTTCATCCGATTTTTGGTTATTTGATTTTTGGCGCCGTTTTGATGATTATTTTCCAGTTCATTTTTGCTTTTGCGGCCTATCCAATGGATTTTATTGATGGCGTTTTTGCAGATTTTAGTGCTTGGTTAAACCAAAAATTGCCTGCCGGTTTGTTTTCTGATTTAATTAGTCAGGGAATTGTGCCGGGAATTGGGGGCGTTTTAGTCTTTATCCCACAAATTGCTTTGTTGTTTTTCTTTATTGCCCTACTGGAAGAATCTGGTTACTTGGCGAGGGTTGTATTTATCATGGACCGAATAATGCGTCCACTGGGTTTGAATGGTAAAAGTGTTGTGCCTTTGCTTTCCAGTGTTGCTTGTGCAATTCCTGGAGTGATGGCTACGCGCACAATTTCCGATTGGAAGGAACGCATGATTACAATTCTCGTTGCTCCTTTAATGAGCTGCAGTGCCCGCATTCCAGTTTATACTTTGTTAATTGCCTTAGTAATTCCGAAAACAACAGTTCTTGGCTTTTTAAATTTACAAGGATTGGTTTTGTTTGGTTTGTATTCTCTTGGTTTGGTTGCCGCTTTATTGATTGCAGCCTTACTGAAACTCTTAATCAAAACGCGTGAAAAAGGATTTCTGTTGTTGGAATTGCCAAGTTACAAATCACCTCGTTGGAGCAATGTTGGATTAACTGTTTGGGAAAAAGTGAAAGTCTTTGTTTGGGATGCTGGAAAAGTAATTCTAGCGATTTCAATCATCCTTTGGGCCATGGCGACATTTGGACCAGGAGATCGCATGGAAAAAGCCGCATTAAACGCCCAAAACCATGCAAAGGAACTGAAGTTGTCTGAAATTGAAACTGAACGATTTGTTGCCTCAGCCAAATTGGAAAATTCGTACATTGGAATCATGGGCAAAGGATTAGAACCCGTTATCAAACCATTGGGTTATGATTGGAAAATCGGCATTTCATTAATAACCTCTTTTGCTGCGCGTGAAGTCTTTGTAGGTTCATTGGCTACAATTTATGCTGTTCAAGAAGATGGTGGTGAAAACAAAAGGTTAATTGATCGCATGCGTTCCGAAAAGCGGGCAGATGGAACACCCGTTTATTCCTTGGCATCCGGGGCATCCTTAATGGTGTTTTATGTTTTTGCAATGCAATGTATGGCGACTCTTGCAGTTGTTAAGCGTGAGACAAAAAGCTGGAAATGGCCACTCATCCAAATGGGATTCATGGGAGCTCTGGCCTATTTAGGCGCATTTATTACTTATATAATCTTAAGCTAATGCAAGCCCTTTTTGTAATCGTTTGTATTCTAGCTTCAGCCGCCTATTTAGTTTGGCAAATCTATCAACGCTTCTTCAAAGCGGATGGAAAATGCGACGGTTGTGCAATTGGTAAAATGCAAGAGAAGTAGGTGGATTTTTTCTAATTTATTATTTAATCTTCAAATTCAGTTTTTTCTTTTTCCAATTCATTGGATTATCAATAATATATTGTTCAATTCGATTATAATCATGCTGATTTCTAATAATGTGTTCATAATAATTTCGTTGGAAGATTTTGTTTTTATAAAATTCTGCAGAATTTGTTGGGGCGAATTGGGGATTTTGGTCGAATTGCGATTGAGTTGGGGATAATTGCGATTCGGTTGGGGCGAATTGCGATTCGGTTGGGGATAATTGCGATTCGGTTGGGGATAATTGCGATTCGGTTGGGGCGAATTGCGATTCGGTTGGGGATAATTGCGATTCGGTTGGGGATAATTGCGATTCGGTTTGGGCGAATTGCGATTCGGTTGGGGCGAATTGCGATTCGCCCGTACTGTTTAGAAAAAGATTGATCTTTTTTGTGCTTGCGCCTTTAAATCCGCGAATTATCGCGCCAATTGTATGCGAAGGGCTTTTGGGATTCGAATGAATCCATTCTCTATCTTCTTTTTTTTCCATTTTCGAAGAAATCGTTAAAATCATATGCATGTGATCTGGCATGATGATAAATTCTCCCAAAGTGATATTTGGCCTGAGTTGAATGGTCATTTTCCATTCTTCTTCTAGGATTTTTCCAAGGGAATTTAAGATCATTTTTCCATCTTCAATTTTGCCAAATAAGTGAAGTCGATCTTGGGTAACTAGGGTAATAAAATAGCTCCCTTCTTGAGAATAATCATAGTTTGAAAGGCGAATTGATTGCCTGTTTGGTAGGTTTGAGATCGTTGACATTTTGTGTTTTTCATATTAAGATACGAAAAAATAGGATGCAAACTATGCTCTAAATCAATGCCCACCCCCACTTACTTCATCAAAGGTAATTCCTTGCTTTTTCAAAATTGAACGAACATATAATGCGAAAAATGCTAAGTATGCAAAACAAACTGCACCTACAACAAACGATTGTTGAATACCAATTACATCGGATAGTTTACCTTGAATCGGCGGAATAATTGCTCCTCCTAAAATCATCATCACAAGGAAAGCCGACCCTTGCGATTGGTATTTACCCAAACCTGCCAGCGACAAAGAGAAAATTGCTGGCCACATGATTGAGCAAAACAATCCTGCACTTAAAAAGGCATAAACAGCAATTGTGCCTGTTGTCATTAATCCTAAAACCATTGCAATGATACCCAACAAACCAAATACTCCAAGTGTCAATGCTGGTTTATCGTTTGTAATATAGAAAGCAACTATCTGAACAACTACACACACAATGTACCAATACAATGGCGAAATATCATACCCCGCTAAACCTGTGAATCCAAGAACTAAACCAAATGCAATAAGCGGAACAATGAAGCGTAAAATCTGTTTAGTTTGCAATGAAAGATTAAACGCATTAATTGCACCAGCCCAACGTCCAATCATCAAACTTCCCCAGAACATAGCGATAAATGGGGCAATTTGAGATGATCCATAACCACCGAATTGTTTTTGTTTTAATAATTCTCCAAGATTACTTCCAATGGCTACCTCTACACCAACATAAACGAAAATAGCTAACATTCCCAAGGTTAATTGAGGATATTGCATGGCGCCCCAACCTTTCTTTTGCTTTTTACCAAGGAAGAAAACGGTCAACAATCCACCAACGATCACCACCAAACCGCCGCTCAGCCAGATCATTCTGTTTTGTTCTAATGGTTTTCGAATTGTATCTATCTCTTTATTTATAGCCTTTTCCGTTTCTTTTTGTTGAACCGAAAGTGTTTCTATTTTCTTACCATTTTCATCCAAAGAAACTTGTTCTAAATCTGCAGACAACTGAACCAAATCTTTGGCGGCATTACTTTTGTAACTGCTGAAAACTGGGACAAAACACATTCCAACTAAGAGCGTAATTATTACTAAAGAATTTAAGGCTTTCTTAGCAGAAGCTGTTTTTTCTTCAGAAGTAATTTTTGAATCAAGAACTTCATTTTCTGGATCAATTGATTCATTGGAAGTAACTTCCTCCAAACCAATTTTTCCAGCAGGTACTTTTTTCGAAAAACCAAACAAGGCCGCAACACCTAAAAATAATGCTCCAACACATGCGTAAAGTATGATAACTTTTGTCAACGAAAGCGCTTTTATCATATCATCACTGATGGCTGAAGCGGTTCCAAATAAGGCCAAGGCTACAATCAACGGTCCGATTGTCGTTCCTAAACTGTTGATTCCACCACCCAAATTGATGCGATTACTACCCGTTTTTTCCTCTCCCAATAAAATCATAAAGGGATTGGCTGATGTTTGCTGTAAAGAGAAGCCAAGTGCTACTATGAATAAACCAACCAACATTCCTGTGAAAACGCCTTGATAAACGGAAATAATCATTGCAACAGCTCCTAAAGCTGAGAAAAGCAATCCGTAAACAATACTTTTCTTATAGCCCCAGTGTCCAACAATATCTTTCCCAATAACTGTACTGAAGATAAAAAGTCCTAGGGCACCAATGTAATACGCCAAATAAAATGCAAAATCAATCAATTGACTTTGAAACTGATCTAGGTGAAAATAATTTTTACAAAAAGGAATGAACACACTATTTCCTGCGGCGATGAAGCCCCAAAAGAAAAACACAGTAGTGAGCGTGGTTAACGCTCCGTAATTCGTTGATTGTTGATTATTTTCTGACATAATTTAGCTTTAGAATAGCCAAATTAAGAGAAATTACAGCTTAAATTGCGTTTTTAGAAAGATTATTTGAACTTTCAACTATTGAAAACATTGATTTAATGGTTTTCGCAATTGAATTTGCATCAAATCCACAATCTGCCCATAATTCTTCTTGGGTTCCATGGTGTACATATTCATCTTGAATTCCCAAACGAATTACTTCAGCAGCGTATTGTTGATCGACCATAAATTCAATAACTGCAGAACCAAATCCACCCATCAAACAACCATCTTCAACCGTAATAACTTTCTTAAATTTCGAGAAAACCTCGTGTAACATCACTTCATCAATCGGTTTAACAAAACGCATATCATAATGTGCCACAGAAAGTCCTGTTTCTTTTAATTGCTCGATGGCTTGTTGCGCAAAATTCCCTGGATGTCCGATTGTTAGAATGGCTACATCTTCACCGGATGTCACTTTTCGACCTGTTCCAATGCGCATAGGTTTCATAACCGTTTTCCACTCTGTCATTGTTCCATTTCCACGTGGATAGCGAATAGAGAATGGTCCAACATTTTCTTGTTGCGCCGTGTACATCATATCACGCAATTCTGCTTCATTCATCGGAGCGGCAACAACCATGTTTGGAATGTGACGCATATAGGCTAAATCGTAAGCACCGTGATGCGTTGCACCATCAGCACCAACTAATCCACCACGATCTAAACAAAAAACAACGTTCAATTTTTGCAATGCCACATCATGCAATACTTGGTCATACGCACGCTGCATAAAAGACGAGTAAATATTGCAGAAAGGAACCATTCCTTGTGTTGCTAATCCGGCAGAGAAGGTTACAGCATGTTGTTCTGCAATTCCAACATCAAACGCACGGTCCGGCATTGCCGCCATCATGATATTTAATGAACAACCCGAAGGCATTGCAGGTGTAACACCCATAATTTTATCATTCTTCTCAGCCAATTCAACAATTGTGTGACCAAAAACATCTTGGTATTTCGGTGGTTGAGGAGATTTAGGCACAATCTTAACGATTTCCCCAGTTTCTTTATTAAAAACTCCTGGCGCATGCCATTTCGTTGGATTTCCTTCCTCAGAATATTTGTATCCTGCACCTTTACGTGTGATACAATGCAAGATTTTTGGACCAGGAATATCTTTTAGGTCTTCTAGAACCTTAGCTAAACCAACTACATCATGTCCATCAACAGGACCGAAATAACGGAAGTTAAGCGACTCAAATAAGTTACTTTGTTTCAGTAAAGAACCTTTTAAAGCATGCGATATTTTCGAAGCTACCGTTTGAGCATCAGGCCCGAATTTTGAAACTTTTCCTAATAATTTCCAAACCTCATCTTTTACCTTATTGTAAGTATGAGAGGTTGTAATATCCGTTAAATATTCTTTTAAAGCACCAACATTTGGGTCAATCGACATACAATTGTCGTTCAAAACCACCAACAGATTTGCGTCTTTTTCGAATCCTGCATGGTTCATTCCTTCGAATGCTAAACCTGCAGTCATGGCTCCATCACCAATAACAGCAATGTGATGGCGGTCTTTTTCACCTTTGTATTTACTTGCAACTGCCATACCTAGTGCAGCAGAAATTGACGTTGATGAGTGACCAACACCAAAGGTATCGAATTCACTTTCCGAACGTTTTGGGAAACCAGAAATTCCACCTTTCAAACGATTTGTATGGAATCGATCGCGGCGTCCAGTAAGAATTTTGTGACCATACGCTTGGTGACCTACGTCCCAAACCAATTGATCATATGGCGTATTAAAAACATAATGCAGTGCTACCGTTAACTCAACGACACCAAGACTTGCACCAAAATGACTATTTCCAATTTCGGAAATAACATCCACGATGTACTGACGCACTTCATCTGAAATTTCAGGTAAGTCATTCACCGTGAATTTTTCACGCATATCAGATGGAATCTGAATTTGCTCTAATTTTGGACCTGCTTTATATTCTGCCATACGTTTTCTCGAAAAACAAATTTATTGCTTATTGTTCTGTAAACAAACAATCAAGCCGTTTATTTTGTTCGATTTTCACTTTTATATTTTTTTAAGAACAAGAAAAATTGAATTATTGTTACTATTAATTACTTTTTACAGCTAATGGTTAAATCTTTTAACCAAATATTCAATGCTATGTAACTTTTTTCCGTTTCATCAAACTTACAAATAGAACACCGACTTTTGTAGTAGATGAACAAAACGAAACAAGCACATTTTCTAGAACTCTACAAGCCGAATCATGATCGGTTTGAACGCTTCTGCAGAGCAAGAGTTTATGGAGATATGGATTATCGTGATTTGATTAACGATACCTTACTTGTAGCGTTTGACAAATTTGAAACCTTAAAATCCAAGGATGCATTTTTGTCTTTTCTATTTAGTATCAGTGTTCGGATTATTGGGAATTATCATCAAAAAAAGAAGTTTACACGGTTTCAAAAAGAGGATGCAATTTTCACTCTTCACGACAAAAACACGAATCCCCAAGAAGCGGCAGACGTCCATTTTTTACATCTGGCTTTAGCGGAATTAGTGGATGAACAGCGAGAAGCCATCATTTTATTTGAGATTTCTGGATTTAGCATCAAAGAAATAGTTGAAATCCAAGGCGCCTCCGAATCTGCTGTCAAACAGCGCTTAAAAAGAGGACGGGAAAAGCTCGTTGAAATCCTTACGTACGAATCATCATTAAAAACAGGGGAGATAACTCATGGATAAGCAACACGAATTGGAACAATTGTTTAATGCTGCCAAAAATCAGCCGACCGAGTACTCATTTGATGAGGCACAACAATCCTTTATGGCTGAAATTAAAGCTTCAACCGTAGAAAGTACATCTGCGAAAAAATCAATTTTATCATTTAAAAACTGGATTATCATGTTATCAATCACAAGTGCAATCGCCCTTACGCTTTTCATCAATTTAAGTAATGAAAAAGACGTAAAATCACCTTTAATTGTTTCACCAAAGAATGCAATTAAAACAAACAAAAACCATCAAAATTCTGTGGCACAGCCTTTGGCTTTTCAAAGCAGTATTGGAAAAGAAATGATGCAGCATGTTTCCTATTACGAAAATTTTGCTGACTCAATTATTCCTTTCCATGAATCGACTCCAAACTATGGAATGGAGGCAGAACTCGAACGTTATCTTCAGACTAATATCACACTCCCTTATTTTATAGATGAATACCGTTTTCCCAACCTGACAGAAAAAGAAATTGCAGCAAACAACAAACAGAAAAAAGTGATGTTGAAAGCTTTAGAAAAATTTGACAAAAAAGTTTATACGCACTTGGTGAGTGGCTCATTTGATTATCAAGGAAAATTGACTTCTGTTCAATCTTTTTTGATTCAAAAAACTGAAGTTTCGAACTTGGAATACCGCACGTTCTTGTATGATTTATTAATTCAAGGACGAAAAGATGATTTTCTCATTGCAAAACCTGAACAGAAGAATTGGAGTCAAATTTCTGGTTTAGAAAACACAGCATTTGAAGAAAGCTATTTTACGCATGAAGCATTTAACAATTACCCTGTAGTTAATATTAGTCGAGAAGGTGCTGAACTCTTTTGCAAATGGTTAAGCCAAGAGGTGGACAAAATTCTGGATGATAAAAAGAAAGAACTCTTCAACGATATCCGTTTGCCGATGCGCGAAGAATGGGTCATGGCTGCATCCATCGAAGGCAAAAAAGGACCTTATTGCTGGGAAGGAGAAAAAACTACCAATAGTTCAGGATGCTATTTAGCAAACTACAAGCCTTTGGAAGGTTCAGATTCGACAAGTTATAAAGCGGATGGAGGATTTTACACTGTGCGCGTTGATTCATATTTTCCAAATGATTTTGGTTTATACAATATGAATGGAAATGTTGCCGAAATGGTCTACAATGATATCAAAACGAAAGCAGCGGGAACTGCAGGAGGTGCTTGGAATAGCAATGACGAAGAAATTAAAATTCTAGGTCCAGATCCATATGCTGGTGTGACAACAGCGAATCCAGCAATTGGATTTAGAGTGGTGATGACTATGAAATAAAACTCCGTTGGGCTAAAGAATACTTTAGCCCAACTTTTTAGATTCTTCAAAAATCAAGTAAAATCTCCCAAGAGTTTTCGGGTATTTTCATTGATTGGAATTTCCTTTTTATTAATTCGCACATAATTAGCAGAGATTGCTTCAATTTTTCTACGATTAATAAGAAACGATCTATGAGATCGGATAAAGTCAGAACTATTGATTTTTGCTTCCAAATCTTTCAAAGTCATGTGAAACAACTGCCTTTTTTCTTCTGTATAAATAAACACGTAATTATCTTGCGCCTCGGCATATAATATCTCTCCCAAATTGATTCGTAGCAATTCATGACCAGATTTTAAATAAATTTCTGTAGGCTGTTCGGTCATAATAGCGTTTTCAAAATCAAGCATTTCAATTGCAATACGTATATCTTCTTCTTTGAAAGGCTTAACTAAATACCCGTCAATTTTAAGTCGTTTAGCATGATGCACAATTCTACTATCCGTTAAACTTGTCAAGAAAATCAATTTTGCTGACGTTTTTTCGCGTAGCATCGAGGCAACGTCAATTCCATCAAAACTAGTGCGCAGTTGAATATCTATAAAAGCCAATTCGATGAAGGAAAATGACTCAACTAACTCACTTGCCCTCTCAAATGAATCGGCAATACCAACAACCTCGTGCCCAAATGACTCTAGAGCTTCACGGATATCTTCTTGCGTAAAAGGATCATCCTCAATTAGTAGAATTTTCAATGGCTTCATAAGTATAATGATCAAAAACTATCTTGATTTGGTACCCATTTTCTTTCAGAATGGATAACTCACCATTTAATTTACGTAACAATATAGAAATGATCTTTGTTCCAAAACCATTTTCTGATTGAATTATTTCAGAATTTTCATTCGAAGTTCCATTATCCGAATACAACAACATCAATGTATTTACATTCTTCTTCAATCCAAATTGGATTTTAGGATGTTCGGTAAATTCAAAAGCATGTTTAATCGAATTTGTCATCCATTCATTTAGTATGATTCCCAAGCTTATTGCCGTATCAAGATCAATCGTACCATCAATTGAATTAATTGAAATTTCAGCATGAGGTAAAAGCCCAATTCCTTGTTCTCTAATAGTTTCAAACAACGTTGAAATTCTAACACTGTCCCATTGTGCAGTTCCATACAATTTTTCATGTATGTTACTCATCACTTGAAGTGTTTCAATTATTCCCTGTAATCTAATCTTTACCTCTGCATCCGCCTTTCTTGACTCAATGGAAATTAAACTGGCCACCATTTGAAGGTTGTTTTTGATCCGATGATGAAGCTCCTTCGATAGCATTTCGCTTTCTTCTAATCGTTCTTGCGCCAATTGAATCCGTTTTTTCTTTAACGAATTTGCTCGATAAGCCAAAAAACTCAATGCCGCAAAAAATAAAATCACAGCTCCCGCCACAACTAATTTTCGTTGATTTTTTTCAAGTTCTTGCTCCGCTTTTTGCTTCGATTCTACAGCTTTTAATCGCTGTAATTCTTTATCTGCAACCTTGAATTTCTGTTCAGATGCTTCAATAAATTCATTTTTATCTTTTCGATACATTTCATCTCTCAACGAATCATATTGTTCATACAAACGGAAAGCAACATCTACCTTGCCAAGTTCTTTATTTAGCAAAGCCATCGATCTAAGAAAATACTGTGCTCGTTCTATATTTCCTGTTGCCATTGATAAAGCTAATCCTTCAGCATAGGCTTTTTCGCTTTCGACAAGTAAGTGTTGTTTTCTTAATATTTCTCCTCGTGTAAACAGCACAGTAATTCGCGTATAGTTTTCCTCTTTTGGAATCCACTTCTCACTATTGTAGTTGTACTCTAAGGCCTTCTTCCATTCCTTTTTTTGCTCTAAAAGACCAGAAATACTGGCTAATGACAGAGCAATTGTAGATGAATCATTTTGTTTAAGTCCTAACTTGTAGGTTCTCTCATAAGTAGCAAGTGCCTTATTTAAATCGCCCAAATTTTTATAGCAAATACCTATATTGTTTAACGCGCGATTAGCTCCACTAACATTTCCAGCTTTATTAAAATAGTTGATGGCCAGTTCATGAACTTCAATCGCTTTTTTGTACTCAAATTGATAATAATAGTGTGCTCCAAGATTATTGTAAGCATCACCAAGCTCTTCGAACGCCTCTGTTTGTTTTAATACCTGAATTCCTTTGAGCAAATATAGTCGAGCAGAATCCGCTTTCATTTCAATATCATAAACAATTCCAACGCGATACAAAGCGGCTCCTTCACCTTCTATATAATTTATTTTCCTAGATTTTTTTAAAGCATTTTGTGCATATCTATTGGCTTTGGATAAATCTTTATCATACAATTCAAAAAATTGCTTATTCAATAGATCTATTTCTTTTCTACTCTGTGAAAAGACAAATCCATAATGAACTAGAAATAGTTTAAAGATTAAAAAACGCATGTTCGAATAGTAATTATTACAAATTTGGTAAAAAGAATGAAGTTTAAACAGTATTAAAAAGTTTATTCACCTATTCAAACCAGGTTTTCACCAAATAAAAAGATTTGCCTCTGTTTCCTTCAATAGATTTGATGAACCAATTCTAATATTATGAAGCACATACAATTTATCCAAAAAAGCATTTTATTAACTGCTATTTTAGCATTTTTCAATTCAGTGAATGCTCAAGACACAATCGTCTTTTCCGCTCAAGCAATTGAACCAACACAATTGAGTAAGGCAGTTGCCATTAAATCCGCGGCGGTCGGAGAACCAGTCTATTTTGCCTTTTCATTTTCTTCCTCTGAACTTCGTAAACCACAAGGTGCTGAAATCTTTGTAGTTGCATTAAATTTTGACATTACAGGTTTAAAAATTAGCCCGCAAGCAATCTTTCCTGTTAAAATGACCGAAAGCAAAAAAGGAATCTACGTTGTTTCTGAAGAAAAAAATGGTCGACTTTATGGTAAAGGAATGCTAGTCCCTCAAACAGGACAGAGTCCAGAATATTACAATTCACCCTATTATTATAATTCAAATGTAGTCAATAATGATTTTTACAATTCATTGGATTCATATTGTACGAGCGACGTGAGTGAAAAGAAAAGAATTGCGAATGTCAAATTAATCAAGTACGAACTGGATTTTTTTGATGCAAAAACCAAACAAGGAACTGGAGGTCCAGTTGTTGTAGAAACACCAAATTTTGAAGCAATTGCTATTCAACTGCCTTCTTCATCGACGTATCAATTAATCAATAAACTTGAAACACAACGTGAATCGAACTATAAAATTACTTCCGAAAAAGTATTACAAAATGCCCCAGCTCATCCGGATTACTACATAAACAACTATGACCCAGAAATAACAGGTGTCAGTAGAAAAGAAATAGAAACACTAATTATCCGTAAATACAAAAATAATGATCCAAATTTTAAAGTTATCAATTTAGGAAACCCTACTGAAGTAAGAACCGACAAAAACGATTACGGACAAATTTCAGGCAAAACATTTGAAGTGGATTATCTCGCTCAAAATTCTTTAGGGAAATGTACGTACGCAACCTTGGTTCTTACCGCACCTTATTTGATAAATGGAAGCTTTGGACCTTATGAAATTTTTATGGGAGGTTATAAACCTTGTTCTTGCACTGAATGATTGTGAAAAGGCAATCAAAAAATAATACCCTTATTGTGAGAGAGTGAGAGGGAAAACTTCGTTGGGACTGGTCCTTTCCAGTCCCAACTTAGTAGTATAAACTATTAAATATTCTCAAAGAAATCATTCCCTTTGTCATCCGTAATGATAAATGCCGGGAAATTCTTAATGGTAATTTTTCGAACGGCTTCCATTCCCATTTCTTCAAAGTCAACCACCTCAACTGAAGTAATGTTTTCTTTCGCCAAAATAGCTGCGGGACCACCTACTGAACCTAAATAGAAACCACCGTATTTCTGACATGCGTTTTTCACATCTTTCGAACGGTTTCCTTTTGCCAACATAATCATACTTCCTCCCATTGATTGAAATAGATCAACGTATGAATCCATACGCCCCGCTGTAGTAGGACCAAAACTTCCCGAAGGCATTCCTTCTGGCGTTTTTGCTGGACCAGCATAATAAACAGGATGATTTTTGAAATATTCTGGCATTGGTTTTCCAGCGTCAATCAACTCTTTGATTTTAGCGTGTGCCATATCGCGCGCAACAATCAAAGTTCCGTTTAATTTCAAACGTGTTTTGATTGGGTATTTACTCAATTCAGCCAATACTTCATTCATTGGACGATCTAAATCAATTTCTACTGCTGGAACCAAATGTGGTGGTACTTCTGGCAATAATTGGCGTGGATTTTTCTCCAATTGCTCAAGAAACAATCCTTCTTTCGTGATTTTTGCTTTAATATTTCTATCCGCTGAACATGAAACACCTAATCCAACAGGGCAAGATGCAGCGTGACGCGGCAAGCGAATTACACGAACATCGTGTGTAAAATATTTCCCTCCAAACTGCGCACCAATTTGACTTTCTTGACAAATCAATTGCACACGTTTTTCCCATTCCAAATCACGGAATGCTTGACCAGCCATATTTCCCTCAGTTGGTAATTCATCGAAATAACCTGCTGATGCTTTTTTCACTGTTGCGAGATTTGCTTCTGCTGATGTTCCACCAATTACCAATGCTAAATGGTAAGGAGGACAAGCTGCAGTTCCCAAATCTTTAATTTTATCACGTACAAATTTTTCCAAAGATACTTCGTTCAACAATGATTTTGTTTGCTGATATAAGAACGTTTTGTTTGCAGAACCTCCTCCTTTTGCCAGAAAGAGAAATTCATACGATGCTCCTTTTTTGGCGTAAATATCAATTTGAGCAGGTAAATTCGAACCCGAATTTTTTTCATCAAACATATCCAAGGCAACTACTTGAGAAAAACGCAAATTACGCTCTTGGTACGTGTTGTAAATTCCTTTAGATAGCGGTTCAGCATCGTCTATTCCTGTATAACAATCCTCCCCTTTTTTCGCCATTACGATTGCAGTTCCTGTATCTTGACAAGATGGCAATTGACCTTCAGCAGCAACAACAGCATTTTGCAATAAATTATAGGCTACAAAACGATCATTGTCTGTCGCTTCTGGATCTTGCAAAATATTATTCAGCATTTGTAAATGCGTTTTTCTTAGGTAGAAAGATACATCAGCCATTGCTTCTTGCGCAAGAACTTCCAACGCTTTTGGGTCAATAGTTAAAATTTCGCGATTTCCAACCTTTACAACTTCAACATAGTCGGAGGATATCTTGCGGTATTCCGTTTTATCTTGTTTGATTGGATACGGATCTTGGTAAAAAAATTCTGACATAACAATTCACTTTTGGAACCGCAAAGTTAAGCATTGAATTACATTTATGACGCGAAATTCTCTAGAATAATACCAATTGATTTGAATTGAAATATGCGTTAAAAAGTAACTTTTAATCCAAAACTATTAATCATATTCACCGATGTGAATGTTCTTAATTCAGGAACTGACAGAAATGATAAAGCAGGTTTCATTTCATAATACAGGTGTAATCTTTTCCAAAACTCTTTGTTTTTTCCAATACGGAAATCTACCCCCATTGGCACGAAAACAGAAGTTGAAATGTTTGTTTTATTGCGGAAATGCTCAAAACCATAATCATAACTGCCAGAATTATTTGCGTAATTACCAGAAAAATAGTCAGTTGTCGAATAACTAATATGGGTTTGAGCGTTATATGAAAGCCCTAATGAAGCTCCTATTCCAGCATAAACTGACCATCTTTTTTCTGCATTTGTTCGATAAATCAACGATGATTCGATACGCAATTGCTGTGAACGATAATCCATGAAGTAATTTTCGGAATGTACCGAATCTATATAAAATTGTTCTCCTGTTTGCGAAGATGTTAGGCTATCAAAAGGAGTATAGGTTTCTTTTGAAAATCCAGCAGAAAATGAATTTGATGATCCATGACTAATTCCAATTCTCCATAATGGATTTGCTTTATTATTAAAGGTTATGCCTAATTGTAACGATTGATAACTGCTACCATTTATACCTCTTGCGCCATTAAACATATAGTATGAATTGGTATTAAAATCAGCCAAATCATTCTTCAACAGCATTGAATTTGGCGCTAAACTTTGAAAATCTGTTAGGGAATAATTTTGCATTGAATTATAACCCATTCCATTTTGGATATGAAATTCCGAAATTCGTAATCCTTTGTTTACTTCTTGCGCTTGATATGTTCCACTTACTAAAATTGCTACCAAGGCAGCTGTTATACTGTTTTTCATCCTAATTTTTTTATTGAAAACGTAAAATTGATTTAAATATTCCATTTTTATTAAACGCTGAACGTTTTTTAACATTTGCAACCTTTTAATCGCATTGACGTTCAAGTCCCTTACGTTTAAACGATTTGAGAAAAAGTATGCGTAAATTTTTTAAAAGTAAATGGATTAGAATTCCCTATTTTATTGGATTATACTCGTTTGCAGCCTATGGCGCCTTGTTAACATTGACCTATTTTGCGATGAAATATGGTTGGACAAATGATGGTGGACAAATTGACGCCAACAACCGTCATTTTCAAGAAATGCATGATAAATACGATCAATCGTTTAAAGTGGATAGTGTTTCAATGGTTAAACACCGTTATGAAGTCATCAATCGCATTATCGTTTTAAATGATTTCTATCCTCAAAATGCGCAGCATATACTTTCTGTCTACACCAAAAACCGCGATGAAAAATTGGCTTTGCAAATGCTAGATGCCGTTGATTTAAGGCTAATGAATAACGGAAAATATCAAGCGGCAGTTGATAAAATGCAGGAAAAACTCAAGAAAAAAGCGAAAACAACTGGCTTAAGTGTTTTTGAGTGGATGAATATCTCCGAATGGAAAGATTTTAAAATCGCTGTGGCAAAAGATAAATATTATATCGATTCTGTGGCAAAAGTCACTGGTGTTGAACCACGCCTCATTGTTGCCTGTCTGGTTGGTGAACAAATTCGCTTGTTTAATTCGAGTCGTGAATCATACAAACGTTACATTGGTCCAATGAAGGTGTTAGCCTTGGAAAACAATCTTTCATATGGCGTTACTGGAATCAAAGAAAATACGGCCATCAACATTGAACGTTATCTGAAAGATTCAACGTGTGTCTATTACCTTGGAAGTAAATATGCTCATTTGTTGGATTACGATTCAACGCAAAACTTCAAAAATGGAGGAAATGACACCCTGAATGTTCGCTTGAGTCGTTTGGTTCAATTTAAAAATCATTACTATTCCTACTTGTATGCAGCTATTTTCTTAAAACAAATGAAAATGCAGTGGGAACGCGCAGGTTTTCCAATAGACGATCGTCCTGAGATTTTGGCATCCTTGTTTAACCTTGGTTATCAGCGTTCTAAGCCGAAGAAAAAACCTGCTGTTGGAGGTGCAACCTACGATATCAAAGGAACAGATTATACCTTTGGTTCTGTTGCCTTCGAATTCTATTATTCGGGTGAACTCGCCGAAATATTCCCTTATAAAAAGAAGCGATTCGATTACAACGAATAGAACTTTGTTCTTTTTTACATTTATCTTACTTTTCTTGCTTCTTTACACCTTTTTAAAAGGCCCAATAAATCTATTTTTACTATCTTCGCGCATTCATTTTATCAAGGAATCATGACAAATAACTATCCGGAATACAAAGGATTGAATTTGCCAAATGTGGCGAAAACGGTGTTGGAAAAGTGGCAACGTGATAATGTGTTCGAGCAATCGATTACAACACGTGAAGGAAAAACACCGTATATTTTCTTCGAAGGCCCGCCATCTGCCAATGGTTTGCCAGGAATTCACCACGTTATGGCACGTTCAATCAAGGATATTTTTTGTCGTTATAAAACCCTAAAAGGATTTCAAGTAAAACGCAAAGCAGGTTGGGATACACACGGCCTTCCTGTTGAACTTGGTGTTGAAAAAGAATTGGGAATTACCAAAGAAGATATAGGCTCAAAAATTTCTGTAGAAGAATACAACAAAGCTTGTAAAGAAGCCGTGATGCGCTACACGGATATTTGGAATGACTTAACCTTGAAAATGGGTTATTGGGTAGATATGGAAAATCCATACATCACCTATGATTCAAAATACATGGAATCAGTTTGGTGGTTGTTGGGACAGTTGTACGCCAAAAACTTGATGTACAAAGGTTACACCATTCAACCGTATTCACCTGCTGCCGGAACAGGATTATCGTCTCACGAATTGAATCAGCCAGGATGTTATCGCGATGTGACCGACACGACAGTTGTTGCACAATTCAAAGTAAATGATGGTCAGAAATTGCCATTCGAAGGTGTTATCCATGCCGTTGGTTCGAATTACAATTCGTACCTACTTGCATGGACCACCACTCCTTGGACCTTGCCATCAAATACTGCACTTTGTGTTGGTCCAAAAATCGATTATGTACTTGTACAATCATTCAACCAATATACATTCGAACCAATAAACGTAATTCTTGCTAAGAATTTAGTAGGCTATCAATTTAGCAAAGGATTCCAAGCGGTTGAATCAGCAGAAGATTTAAAAAATTATAGCGCAGGCGATAAAGTTGTTCCTTACTTTGTCACAAGCGAATGCAAAGGTTCTGACTTAATTGGAATCAACTACGAACAATTGTTACCGTTTACACTTCCAGCTGAAACACCTGAAAAAGCATTTCGCGTGATTGGTGGAGATTTTGTTACCACTGAAGATGGAACCGGAATCGTGCACATCGCTCCTACGTTTGGTGCGGATGATGCCCGCGTTGCTGCTGATGCTGGTGTACCGGGTATGTTGGTGAAAGACGACAAAGGAAACTTAGTGCCCTTGGTTGATTTGCAAGGGAAATTCAGACCAGAAATGGGTGAATACGCTGGAATGTACGTGAAGAATGAATATTACGAAGCAGACCAAGCACCAGATCGCTCTGCCGATGTTCAACTTGCTATTCAGTTAAAAACGGAAAACAAAGCCTTTAAGGTTGAAAAATATGTTCACAGTTATCCGCATTGTTGGAGGACAGACAAACCAGTTTTGTATTATCCATTGGATTCATGGTTTATTCGTGTAACTGATGTGAAAGATCGCATGATTGACTTGAACAACACCATAAACTGGAAACCAGAATCAACAGGTTCAGGTCGTTTTGGAAAATGGTTGGAAAATGCCAACGATTGGAACCTGTCGCGTTCACGTTATTGGGGTATTCCAATTCCAATTTGGACAAGTGAAGATGGTGATGAGCGCATTTGCATTTCATCAGTTGAGCAACTTAAAGCAGAAAGCGAAAAAGCGGTTCAAGCTGGTTTCATGCAAGAAAATCCATTGGCAAATTACCATGTTGGTGATATGTCAAAAGAGAATTATTCTTTGGTTGACTTACACAAAAATTATGTAGATCAAATTACTTTGGTTTCGCCTTCTGGAAAACCTATGAAACGCGAAGCTGATTTGATTGACGTTTGGTTTGATTCAGGTGCAATGCCTTATGCACAATGGCATTATCCGTTTGAAAATAAAGATTTAATCGATAATCAAACGGGATATCCTGGTGATTTTATTGCTGAAGGAGTTGATCAAACACGCGGATGGTTCTATACCTTGCATGCAATTGCAACAATGGTTTTTGATTCTGTTGCGTATAAAAATGTTGTTTCGAATGGACTGGTTTTGGACAAAAACGGTCAAAAAATGTCGAAACGACTTGGAAATGCTGTTGATCCTTTTTCAACGCTTGAAACGTATGGTGCCGATGCTACGCGTTGGTATATGATTACCAATGCGCAACCGTGGGACAACTTGAAATTTGATTTAGATGGTGTAACTGAAGTACAACGTAAATTCTTCGGAACACTTTACAATACGTATTCATTCTTCGCTTTGTATGCAAACATCGATGGCTTTGATTATTCGGCGAAGGAAATTGCTTTAAATGAGCGTCCGGAGATTGACCGTTGGGTTTTATCGAAATTGCATTCATTGATTCAAGAAGTTGATGCGGCCTACAACGATTATGAACCAACAAAAGCTGGACGTTTGATTCAAGAATTTGTTAGTGATCAATTGTCAAACTGGTATGTGCGTTTATGTCGCCGTCGTTTCTGGAAAAGTGATGATGCAGCGGATAAAACATCAGCCTATCAAACATTGTATACGTGTTTGGAAACGGTTGCTCTTTTGGGATCACCAATTGCACCTTTCTTTATGGATCAATTGTTCTCCGATTTAAATTCCGTTTCAAAACGTTTTGCTGTTCATTCAGTTCATTTAGCTGATTTCCCAGTTGTAGATACACGTTTCATCAACGAAGCATTAGAAGCACAAATGGAAATTGCACAACGCACTTCTTCGCTTGTACTTGCCTTACGTAAGAAAGAGAAAATCCGTGTTCGTCAACCATTGCAAAAAATCATGGTTCCAGTGCTGAACAAAACATTTGCTGATAACATCTTGCATGTCAAAGAATTAATTCTTTCAGAAGTGAACGTGAAAGAATTGGAATTGATGGAAGTAGGAAACGGAATGTTGGTTAAAAGCATCAAACCGAACTTTAAAACTATTGGGCCGAAATACGGTAAACAAATGAAAGCAATTGCTGCTATGGTAGCACAACTTTCGAATGATCAAATTGGCGAAATTGAAACTAACAATGGCTGGAATGGTGAAATCGATGGTGAACAAATTAGCCTTGACTTAGTCGATTTTGAAATTGCTGCACAAGATATTCCGGGATGGTTAGTTGCTAGTGAAGGCGCATTAACGGTTGCTTTAGACATTACAATTTCTGAAACTTTAAAAGCAGAAGGAATTGCGCGTGAATTAATCAATCGCGTTCAAAACTTGAGAAAGGACTCAGGCTTGGAAGTTACAGACCGCATTTTATTAGAAATTGACACAAACGAATTTGTAAAACAAGCAATTCAAGATAACCAAGAGTATGTATGCAACGAAGTTTTGGCAAATGGAATTTCATTTAAAACCCTAGGAACAGAAGCCTTGTTAACAGATTTAGAAGCCGCAGGTGATGCAAAAATTGGGTTGAATAAAGCTTAGTAGAGCAAGGAGCAAGGAGCAAGGAACAAGGAACAAGGAGCGAGGAACAAGGAACAAGGAACAAGGAACAAGGAACAAGGAACAAGGAGCAAGGATTAAAATTAGAATAAAATTAAACTATGTATAGATCACACACGTGCGGAGAATTACGCATTTCAGATGTTGGAGCAACAGTAACACTTGCCGGATGGGTACAACGTTCGCGCGACTTAGGAGGAATGACATTTGTTGATTTACGTGACCGTTATGGTATCACACAATTGGCATTTAACATGGAAGACAATGCTGATTTGGGTGCACAAGCCAACAAATTGGGTCGTGAATTCGTAATACAAGCGACAGGAACAGTTATAGAGCGTTCAAGCAAGAACAAAAATATTCCAACAGGTGAAGTCGAAATCGTTGTGAGTGAATTGAAAGTGTTAAATGCGGCGAAATTACCTCCTTTCACAATAGAAGATGAAACGGATGGTGGAGATGAGTTACGCATGCAATACCGTTACTTAGATTTAAGAAGAAATCCTGTCCAACAAAAATTACGTTTGCGTAACCAAGTTGCATTGGAAACGAGAATTTATTTAAATTCGAAAGATTTCCTGGATGTTGAAACGCCGGTTTTAATTAAATCAACTCCTGAAGGAGCAAGAGATTTCGTGGTTCCAAGTCGCATGAACGAAGGACAATTTTACGCCTTACCACAATCACCACAAACATTTAAACAATTATTGATGGTGTCAGGTTTCGACCGTTACTATCAAATTGTAAAATGTTTCCGTGACGAAGATTTACGTGCTGACCGTCAACCAGAGTTTACACAAATCGACTGCGAAATGGCCTTTGTTGAGCAAGATGACATTTTAAATACGTTTGAAGGGCTCATTAAACACCTTTTCAAAAACGTAAGGGGTGTTGAATTTACAGAGGCATTTCCGCGTATGGATTATGCCGAAGCGATGGCACGTTACGGTTCAGATAAACCAGATATTCGCTTCGGAATGGAATTCGTTGATTTAAATGATGTTGCACAAGGAAAAGGTTTTGCCATTTTCGATAGCGCTGAAGCAGTTATTGCGATCAATGCAGAAGATTGTGTTGAATATACACGTAAACAAATAGACGAGCTTACTGAATGGGTAAAACGCCCTCAAATTGGAGCTAAAGGATTAGTATATGTTCGTTGCAATGCTGACGGAACATTTAAATCTTCAGTTGATAAATTCTATACGCAAGACGATTTAGCAGCTTGGGCACAAAAAGCAAATGCAAAACCAGGCGATTTAATCCTTGTTTTGAGCGGTGATTTAGACAAAGTTCGCAAGCAGATGAATGAATTGCGTTTACACATGGGAAATGAACTAGGTTTGCGCAATCCGAACGTGTTTAAACCTCTGTGGGTATTGGATTTCCCATTGTTAGAGTGGGATGAAGAAAGTGGACGTTACCATGCCATGCATCACCCTTTTACCTCTCCGAAACCAGAAGACATGCACCTAATTCAAACAGAACCAGGTAAAGTTCGTGCAAATGCTTACGATTTAGCAATGAACGGTGTTGAACTTGGTGGTGGATCGATTCGTATTCATGACAGAGATTTACAATCGCGTATGTTTGATTTATTAGGATTCACAAAAGAAGAAGCACAAGCGCAATTTGGGTTCTTGATGAGTGCATTTGAATTCGGTGCACCTCCCCATGGTGGATTGGCATTTGGATTGGATCGTTTAGTGGCAACGATGGGCGGTTCTGAATCGATTCGTGATTATATCGCTTTCCCTAAAAACAACAGCGGACGTGATACAATGATTGATGCGCCATCGCCATTGCACGAAGACCAACTGAAAGAATTGGGAATTAAATTAAATGGATAAAACCACGCGATTATAATTATCATTGGGGACTATTTAAGTCCCCTTTTTTCACCTAACAATCTTTAATATGGAACAATACACAGATTACATCGGTTACATCGCTTCTGGTGTTGTTTTACTATCATTTCTAATGCGTAATATGCTATATTTGCGCATTGTCAACACAATTGGTTGCGCGTTTTTTATCGTTTACGGAATTCTCTTAGCACAGGCTCCGATCATTATTACTAATGCTGCCATCGTTCTGATTAATAGTTATTATTTAAGCAGAATAAGCAAGGAAGCCAACCAGGATTAATTTGAAAGAAATTAAATAAATAAAATTCGAATTCAATTATCTTTGTTCCACATATATTCATCAACAATGGACGCAATTCAAGGAAATTTAGTTGTTTACAACAGTTTAACAGGACAGAAAGAAAAGTTCGAACCGATTCATGCGAATCATGTTGGAATGTATGTATGTGGACCAACCTTGTATAGTGAACCGCACATGGGAAATATGCGCACATTTATCAATTTTGATATGATATACCGCTATTTACTTGTGTTGGGATATAAGGTGAAGTATGTGCGAAATATTACCGATGCTGGACATATTACAAATAGTTTAGGTGAAGCGGTAGACAGTATTGGAAATGCGGCTCGATTTGAACAAATGCAATCCTTGGAAATTGTCTACAAATACAATGTGAAATTTCAAGAATTACAACGCATTTATAATTTACTTCCACCTAGCATTGAGCCTACAGCCACGGGACATATCCAAGAGCAAATAGAACACATCGAAAAAATCATAACGAATGGATTTGCTTATGTTGTGAACGGTTCGGTTTATTTTGATGTAAAGAAATACAGTGAGAAATTCGAATATGGAATTTTAAGCGGAAGAAAAGTAGATGAATTAGCCGAAGAAACGCGTGTGTTAAACGCACAAGATGAAAAACGTTTCTTTGCTGATTTCGCGCTTTGGAAAAAAGCAAACCCTGAAGATATGCAAATTTGGCGCTCTCCTTGGGGAGATGGAAATCCAGGTTGGCATATTGAATGCACAGCGATGAGTACAAAATACCTTGGATCTCACTTCGATATTCACGGTGGTGGAATGGATTTAAAATTCCCGCACCATGAAGATGAAATTGCACAAAATTGTGGCTCATTGGGTTGTAATCCTGCAAAATATTGGCTGCACGCGAACATGCTCAATGTGAACGGACAAAAAATGAGTAAATCCTTGGGAAATTACTTCTTGCCAAAAGAAATTGTTGAAGGAACGACCGAATTGTTTGATAAACCTTACAGTCCAAATGTAATTCGCTTCTTCATGATGCAAGCGCAGTATAGAAGCAATTTGGATTTCACCTCTGACGCACTTAATGCTGCTGAAAAAGGATTTACTAGGATGTCGGATGCTATGCAGCTAATCTCAAAATTGAAGGTTTCAACAACAAGTTCTTTCAATGTGGATGAATTGATTACCTCTTTTTATGCTGCAATGAATGACGACTTTAACACCTCAATTCTTGTAGCTAATTTGTTTGAAGCTGTAAAACGTATCAACTTAATCAACGACGGAAATGATACCATTACCAATGAAGATTTAGTAAAACTTGAAAAAGCTATGCTTGTTTTCATTTACGATGTTCTTGGTTTAGAATTTATTACTGAATCTAGCAATGAAAAGTTAGCCCCAGTGATGGATTTAGTCATCGACCTTCGGCAACAAGCACGTGAAAATAAAGACTGGACCACTTCTGACAAAATCCGCGATGGACTTGCTGCTGCAGGAATCACTATTAAAGACGGAAAAGAAGGAACCACTTGGAGCTAATTACTTCTTTTCCATTTGAATTTTTTCTAATACAACAGTTTGTGCTGTCGTGTAATTCTTCGTTGAGAAATTTATGGCATTAGGGATGAATCCTTGCATTTGTGTTTCAATGTAAAATTCATATCCAAAAGGAAGATTAGTCGTGAACTTTCCATTTACGTCTGTTACTAAATTGATTGGAGACAATGTCCCAGAAACATCTTTTAGTTCAACTTTTGCCTTCGCAATTGGTTTGCCATCGACACCAGTTACATGACCAATTGAAACAATCATAATCTGGTCATTTTTAAACTCAAATATTTTCGATGGATAAACATTGTCTATAGAAGTTCTATCACTTGTTAGAAATCCATTTAACATCAGTGAGTCGATAATAAAATTTACATCATCTTTACCAGAGTTAATACTTTTCCCAAGATTCATAGGAGAAGTATATTTGGCACTCTCAGAACTAAATCCTGCTTTAAAAACATCGAAACCACCGATAGAATTATAACCATTCGAGCTAAAAAATAAGGTGTTTGAATGCGCATGGACAAATGGACAAATTTCATCCATTGGTGAATTAATTTCAGGGCCTAAATTCACAGCAACTCCTATCGTTCGACCTTGATCATCAATTGAAATTTTCCATAAATCCATACCACCAAATCCACCATCACGGTTACTTGAAAAATAAAGTGTTCTATTATCTGCAGAAACAAAAGGAGTAATACTCTTTTTACCTGGGTAGTTAACTGGAGACTCCAATCTATAGGACTCATAAAATTTAAAATCGATCATTCGTGCCAAATGGATGTATTGATCTTTTCGGAATTTATCGTTCCAACGTGTGTAATAAATCACATTGTTATTTGAAATCGTTGCTGCCGCATCGTGGGAAGCTGAATTAAGTGGACGTCCAAAATTAATCGCTGGTTTCCATGTAGAATCGTTGCTTCTTTCTGTCCAATAAATATCAAAAAGTAGTTCTGAATTTTGCTCAGGTTTCAAAATAACACCACCTGTTCGTGCACTAGAAAACATTAATCGATTTTGATGTCCGAAAAACATAGTTGCCATTGAAACAGTTCCGCGATTAAATACACTTGTGTCGGCCATCTTCACTTGGGCATTCCAATTTTCAGTATGATTTTGAAGGGCAAAATTACATCCTTCAAGCTCCATTTTTGCGATAGATGCTAATGAATCAGTTGGATATGCCAGAATGTATTCCTCAAAAAGGGTCGCTGCTAATCGATAATCTTCATTGTTTTTTATTGCTCGTGCATAGTGAAATTTATCAGTTGTATAAAAGGGCAAAGCTGCTGAAATCTTAAACGATTGTTCAGCCAATTGATAATTATGCAGGTAGAAATGGCACATGCCTATTTGATGATTTACATATTGGTTCATCGGAATAACGCGCGTAGAATCCAATTGTATTCCTTTATCAGTTAATTTTTGACTGGTCAATTCAATTTCATATGGGAGTACATTCTCCTTTTTTACCAATGAATCGTTTTGAGCAAGTTGATACAATTTCAAGGCATTAAAATAATCTGCATTTGCGTAAAATTTATCGGCATTATGAACCCATGCCGTCATCGATTGAGAAAATGAGATTACAGGTAAAAAGACCACTAATAGGAGCAACTTATACATAGGTAAATTTTATAATCGTGGAATAATTTTCATTGTTTCAGGCTTATTCTTAATGCGCGTATAAGTCAAGGAGAACTCAATACCGCCTCTACCTCTTGACACTGTCGACAATTGAGAAACATTAATGTCATAGGCGATTCTGAAAATAAAATTGAATTTCTTTACACCTAAAGACAATGCAAAAGCATCTTTATAACGAAATAACAAACTTCCTATCAAAAAGGTTTCTGAGCTTTTTAAGAAATAGCCTGACTCAAGAGCCAAGGTTTGTTGATTGAATTTTCGTTGATGCATCAATAATAATTTTGGCGCGAAATACAAAAGCTCGTTCACATTAATCCGCGTTCCTAAATGCAAATAAGTACGAATAGGCAAACGATTTTCAAAGCCAAAAAATGATTCATTTGGACGCAATAAATTGAACAACGACAATCCCGCAAAATAATTGAAGCGACTTTGTTGTTTGCCCGAATAATACATTACACTTGCATTGACCGTTGGCATCAGCTTAACCTGAGCACCAACATTTTCACCAGAAGGCAGGCTATTATCATAACCTCCTCCATTGGTTAATGTGTATTGATTGTTGAATGTCAACAAGGGTAATTCAATTGATTTTTGTATACCTCCTCCTTGTATTCCAAAAGATAAATTATGGAATTTGTTTTTATCTATTGCGATTCCGTATGAGGTCGAAACCAATCCTTGTAGAACATTGAAATTACCATATCCCGCTCTGAAATTATGCAATTGAATTCCGAAACCCCATTTTTTTCCAATAGAACGATCGAAACTAAATAAAGAGGAAGTATAAGGTTTATAATTAACCGAGCGCCATTGTGTGCGGTACTGGGTATGTAAACGCCAATCCCCTTTAAACAGGCCAGTTAAACCAGAATTTAAAAACATAGGCGCAGCATCGTACATGGTCAAATGTGGATCTTGTGCCTTAGCAAATAAGGACAATGAACTTATCAAAAAAACGAGAACTCTATTTTTCATAATCAATGTAATAATGTCACATCACCTGATTTGGTGATAATTTTACCATCTTTCATTTCAACCGTCAACACCCAAGTATAAACACCTAATGGGACTTCTTGGTCACGGAACATTCCATCCCACCCGATTGCTGCATCTTCTGTTTTGAAAACAACTTGTCCCCAATTATTAAATACTTGAAAATCTACTTTATTAAATGGTCCACCATCAATGTACAAGACGTCGTTAACACCATCCATATTGGGTGAAAACCCAGTTGGAACGGATGGAATTAATGCAATTTCTATCAACGCATTTGCTGTATCTTGACAGTTAAATTCATCGGTAATAATTAACGTAATTTCGTTATTACCCCCAGTTGAAAAATTGTGTATAGTGTTTTGTTGATTATCTCCTGTTCCATCACCAAAATTCCAATACCAACTCGAAATATTGGAGCCAATTGAATTATCTGTAAAATCAACATTTTCTAAAACGACAGCTGGATTTGGATTTATTATAAACGCCGCTATTGGTTTTGGTTTAACATCCAAATTTATGGTAAGGCTACCTTGGCAACCTGCAAATGTTGTAACCGTCAAGGTTACTGGGAATAATCCTGACCCACTAAAATCATGCGACGGATTTGGCAAATTACTTGACAAGGTATCTTCAAAAAGATAATTCCATGCAACAATACTTCCATTTGAAATAAACGATTGATCATCAAAATAAACTAAGGCATTTTCACATGGTGCAGTATAATTGAAATCAGCAAGCGGAATTGGATCAACGATTACATCTTTTATTATTGTATCTGTACAACCATTTGAAGAGGAAACAACCAACATTGGTGAAAACAATCCGTTTCCATTGTAAACATGCGTTGGACTTTGACCTATTCCCGTTGTGAAATCACCGAAATCCCATGTCCAACTTACAATTGTACCTAATGAGGCAGTTGAATTATCATTGAAAATTACTGGGGCTCCTTGACAAATATCTCCACTATTAAAATCTGCCGATGGAGAAGGTTTGAATGTGATACGGACGGTGTCATCCATTGGCCTACACCCTAAATTTCCATCTGCAGACAATAGCAGGTTAACACTTCCATTGGCAATATCGGTTGCAGAAGGTAAATAATAGGTGTTTAATAAGGCTGGGGAAGGGGAAAAAGTACCCGTACCAGTACTTGACCATGTGCCAATTGGATTTGCAACATTTATTGTTCCAATCAATTCAATAGGCTCATTCGCACACAAGGTTTGATCAATTCCAGCAGATAATGACGGCGGCGCAATTAAATAAATTCTTATTGAATCGTCTTCAGCTGGACATAAGCTTGTAGTTGACAAAACAAAATCCACATAGCCCAAATTAACATCACTACCCACAACAGGATAAAAAGTAGTTAAAGAAGACGGAGAGACGATTGACCCTGCTCCTGTCTCAGTCCAAAAGGAATTAAAACCTGGAGTAACAAAAGCTGTTAAAGGTATCAATGATGTCGTTGAACACAGTGTATCATTTGTTAAAATTGATACCGAAGGTTGATTTATTATCGTCACTTTTAAACTGTCCTTAACGGTCAAACAAGTACCATTATTCGTAGATTCTAGTATTAAATAAAGTTGATTAAGACTCGTGTCATTTAAATTAAGGTTGTAGAATGAGATTAAATCATTTTGTGAAGGAGAAAAACTACCGTAACCAACTGTTGACCACTCACCAGTAGTTGTTGGTCCAGTAACACTTCCTGCTAAATTAATTCCTGAGGCATTTGTACATACAACCACATCTGGCCCAGCTTGTACCAAAGGAGCATCGGTGAAGTAAACTTTAATACTATCAATGGCGTTTGGGCATGCATAAAAGCTTCCACTTGATGTCAATAACAAGGTTATACTATCAGCATTTAAATCTGCTTGAGAAGGCAAATAACTCGTATTCAAATTTCCGCTGTTGGCAATTGACCCACCATTTCCTCCAGACCAAACAGCTCCAGAAGCAAAGCTCATTAAGCCATTCAATTGAACTGTTCCAACATTATTTTTGCAAAAAGACACATCAGCGCCGGCACTCACGAATGGTGCCTGAATAAATGAAACAGTCAACGTGTCATGAACTGGCTCACACAAACCAGTTGAAGATAAAACAAACTTCACAAAACCTTGTGTAAAATCACTAGGAGATGGAATGTAAGAAGTAGCTAAATTTGTTGGGGATGAAATGGTTCCCGTTCCGCTTAAAAGGGTCCAAATACCCGTTGTTGCACCTCCAGATACACCTCCGTTTAATGGGATTGAAGTAACATCGTTACACAATGTGATATCATCTCCAGCACTCACATATACGCGTTTGATAAAAGAAGACATATAATGATACAAACAACCTGTGGATGTTCCTCCATTGATAATTCCCAAAGCAAAATTACCCGCCGAATTAGTCAAACTATTCGATGAATTTGAAGGGATAACAGTTGTATTAAACGTAATTTGTGCAGCAGACCAAGCTCCACCTGTACCAGGAACAACATTAAAATTGGCAACTGGAATAGCGGCTGCAGAGCCATTTAATTGAAAATTTCCTGTAATTCCAGTTGGGCACAAAATATTTAATGAAAAATTTTGAGGGTTTGTCCGCGGAAAAGTAATTACATCTGAACCAGCACAATTTAACGGAGGCAAAATATCTGAACCCAACTCACAACCATAACCCGTCATATGCAATGCATAAATTGCTTTATCAGCTTGAATATACGTTCGGACCTGAGAAAGTTGATAACGATAAGTATCTCCCTGATTTAATACAACCGTAGAAATCGTTCCATCGTTTACTTCCAGAGTGGTAAAATTCTCCGTTGCAGTAACAAATATAGATTCTTCAGAACCTGCATTTAAAAAACCTTTCAAAACAATGTATTCTTTACCAATTACATCTGTAGGAACAAGCTGATCACCCATTAAATCATAACATCCGCCGCCGCCAGAAGGATTCACTGAATCATCTCCAACGGTAACCGAAACTGGTTCAGTACTTACAATGATTGTTCCTGCCAAATTATTTCCAACAACACTGGTGTTTTGTACGGCATTTTGAACGGTATAAACGTTACCTTTTAAAGGCAACGTAACTGTATAGGTCACATTTGCTGGATGTCCAACAATAGCACAACGCGGCGTTATGTATAAAACTGTATTATCTTCACTGGCTACAATATTAATTTGCTGATAAGGCTGTGTCGTGGTGCCATCGCCATTTAAATCTCCAGTTAACGTACGATTATTCCACCGCGTTTGAAAAGGGGCAATAAACTCTTTACCAAGGCCATTTTGACCTTTTAAGGAAAACGTTTCAGGATTTGAATAATTAGGTGCCCGTGTTATTACATCATACACAGCGGTGATTGGGAAATCAGAAGTAATCTGAAAGCCTGAGTTTAAAATAGTGTTTGCAGGCTTACTTTCTATCGCATTAATCATGAAATCCACACCTTTTGAAAAAAGTGAATTTGCAGGAATGTTGATTGTTGTATCATAACCATTTGCTGGCATTCTTAAGCGCACAGTCGTAGCATTTTCGAACGTCGAGAAGTGAAACTTAATTGGGTCTCTCCAATGATGATCAGGAGTCACCCAAGGTGCAGCAAACCAAAATACAGTGTCGATTTGAGCCTTACTTTCACCAACATTAAGCAGGAAAGTAAAGAACAGCAGAATTAATGATTTAAGTAATGTCTTCATAGTTCGATTATTTCTCCTTTTTATCCATTTTTTTCTTCATATCTTCAAGGATACTATTGTTCAATTTGTCGTCTTCCTCTTCAAGTGTTGGGCGTTTTTTGTTGATTGCGTAAGACAAAAACACTTCGTGAGAACCGCTATTGTACTTTCGGATTTTTGAAACACAAATATCATATCCATAAGAAATATTCAAACGATCCTTCAACTTCACTCCTAGGCAAATACCTACAGCGTCATTTGTTCGAAACAACAGTCCTAACCAATACTTTTCTTGATAAACCCCTTTAACCATCAAAGTTCCTTGAACTGGGACAGGTTTAACATACTTCACCATTAAAGATGACTGAATATCAATTGGTTGTTTTTTAAGCTTAAAATTGTACCCACCAATAAAATTGTAATGGAAAGAAAGACTGGAATTGTAACTTGTCATTTTTGTACTATTTCCCAATAAATGCTGAACAGACCCCATCACAAAAAACTTCTTGTGGTAGAGATTAAAACCCGCATTGATATCAAAGGCACTCGTTAAATAAATAGTACTGTTAAACACTTCATCATTCGGATCTGCCAAAATAGCATCATACATTCGAATGCGGTATTGCAAATAGCCCGGTTGAACACCAAAACCAAGTTTCAATGTTTTAGAAAGTTTGAAATGATGGGCGTAATTCAGATATATACCAGTAGATGAAGTTAAACCGGATCGCTGAGAGACGATTGAACCACCATAACCAATTTTACCTTGATCCTTATATGAACCATAAAGATTGGCATACATGTTCACTGGAGCATCTTGAAATCCAACCCATTGGTTGCGGTATCCAACACTTGCAATATTAACGTCTTTAGATCCGGCTATGGCGGGATTGTAATAATAATCGTTCATCATGAAGTTGGAATAAATTCCTTGTTGTTGACCAAACAAAAATGTGCTTGTAACGACAATCAAACTGACTAAAAATATCTTTTTCATCATTATTTCTGACTTTTAAATACCAACAATGCGCCTTTGAACAAGTCATCTGTTTCTCCAGAGTTCAAGTTTATTACATAGTAATAATTGCCTTCTGGTACTAATTCTCCGTTGTATTTCGCATCCCAAGGAACTGAATATCCCTCTGAGTAAAACAATTGTTGACCCCATTGATTGTAGATTTCAACAGAAGCATTTGGATAAAGGATATCTAAGAATTCTAACTTCCATACATCGTTTTTCCCATCACCATTTGGTGAAATAACATTTGGAATCAATTGCGTAATGTCGTCCGTAACTGTATTGATTGTAATGTTTATAAATGTGCTATCTACGCACCCATATTCGTTGTAAACAAATTGATAAACGGTATAATCTCCATTTTCAAAATAGGTGCTTGATGGATCCTGAACAATGCTTGTATCTCCGTTTCCGAATTCCCAGAAATAACTAGAAGAATAAAATGAAGTATCAATAAAATTGAACGACGCACCAATGTTTAATCCGTTATCTGAATTATAATAAAAACCTGCTTGCGGTAATTCCGGAATCGTAACTGTTTGAACTACGGTGTCCAAGCAGTTATTCTCAGTCGAAACGATATGGGTAATTTGATAATCGCCACTTTCAGTGAATAATTGAGATGTCGTTGGAGCTAAAACAACGCCTGTTCCTCCTAGTTCATAGTACCAAAAATTAACGGGATCTGATGAAACACTATTATCTGTAAATTGAACAACTATATTATTATCCGGACAGGCTGTTTGGTAGGTAAAACTCGCCTGAGGTAAACTGTATATTTCAACTTGTTTTACAATGGTGTCAGCACAACCCGAACTTGCAACAACAATCAATTCAACATCCTGTGTACCAGATGTTGAATACAAAACTGTATTGTTCGGACTTGTTGATGTAATTCCAAAACCAAAATCCCACTCCCAAGTTGTTAGCTGTCCACTACCCGGCAATGAAAAATCGGTAAAGGATGTTGAATCACCAATACAAACATTTGTATTACTAAAATTAGCAAATGGAACAGAAACTAAATTAATCTGCACAATGTCATTTTCTGCGTTACATAAACCGTTGTTTGTGCTGCTCAGCGTTAAAATGACAAACCCATTTAAAAGTTCCGATGCTGATGGTGTATAATTGGCAGATAAGTTTGAATTTGCTGAAAAGGCTCCTGTTCCACCTGACCAAATACCAGTAGATGTAGGACCTGAAACAGTTCCTGCTAAGGTTGTACTCGTTTGATTTGAGCACACTATTTGATCCACTCCAGCATTTACAACTGGGGCAGAAGAAATACTTACGAATAAACTATCGTAGACTGTTATACAATTGCCATTTGACGTTGATTCTAAATACAGCATCACTGAACCATTTGCAATATCAGCTGTTCCCAATTGATAGGTACTTGATAATTGCAAATTATTTGGTAAAAAGACGCCGTTACCTGTAGTTGTCCATTTCCCTGTTGACGTAAATCCAGTTACACTTCCGCTTACATTGACGGTTGTATTATTCGCACAAACAGTTAAAGTGGTTGGACCTGCATCAACAACTGGGGAGGATGTGAAATTAATTGACATTACATCATTAACAGGATTACATGTTCCAATATTTGAAGCGTTTAAGGTCAAATTCACATTGCCCGTTTGAAGATCACTTGGAGAGGGAATATAATTTGCATTTAATGCTGAAGCAGATGGAACAAATAACCCAGAACCTGATGTTGACCATGTTCCAGACGTTGAGCCTCCACTGACAGATCCATTCAAATCAACTAAGGAATTATTTGCACAAATCGTTTGATCAATTGATGCATTCACAAGCGGAGAAGGATTAATGTGCAAAGTCAAGGTGTCTTTCTTTAAACCACAACCATCATTCGATGTTAAAATCAATAAAATTGGGCTGTTCAAGGTGTCAACAGGGCTTGGAATATAGGTATTTGTTAGGCTTGTAACGGGAGAAGCGAATGCACCATAGCCTGTCGAACTCCAAGCGCCCGTTATAAATCCGCCTCCAACAATTCCATTCAAGTTAAAGTCCACATTAGCGCAAATCGTATCGTTCGAACCGGCATTCACAAAAGGTGATGAAACAAAGTCATTCATGTAGGTGAATTGAGATCCTGCAGTGGTTGAGCCAGAAAGAACACCCAAACCATAAACATCTCCTGTATTTTCAACAACATTGTAGGTATTGACTGGAACCTCAGAAATTGAAAAATAAATACGTGCTGCTTTAATTGCTCCCAATGTTCCCGGTACAACCGAAAATGCTGAAGCAGGTATTAATGAAGCGTTTCCATTTAAGGTAAATTGATTTTCGAAACCGGTGCGCACATACAGCATTAGTCCTAATGAATCTGCATTTGAACGCGTGAAGGCCGTTTTGTAATCTCCTGCACAAAAGAATGGTGGTATTTGCGATTCGCTCAACTCACACCCAAAACCAGAAGTCTGAAGCACATAAACTGGCTTATTTGTTTTCACATAATTGTGAAGATCAGATAAATTAATTTGATAGGTCTCACCCCAATTTAAAACAGTTGAATTGGTTGCAGAATTGTAGACTGAAACTGTAGTTCCATTTTGTGTTGCCATGACATAAGCCACATCTGAAGCCGTTCCTTTCTCAATCACGTAATCCGTACCTAATACACCAGTATGTGTGATTTGATCTCCAACTGCATCATCACAAGTAGAATTGGCCAAACCGCCTTCAAAAACAGTAATTGCAACGGGTTTATTCGACGCAACAATTGATCCGGCAAGTGATGTTGCGGCGGTCACATTCATGTCGCGCGCGCTGTAAGTTTGCCCAGCATTCAGCGTAATCGAAAATGAAACATTCGCTGCACGACCAGTGATTGCCGTTCTTGGTGTGATTAAAACATTTGTTGCATTTTGAGTAGCAACTATCTCAAAAGATGAAAATGATGCTGGCGTCGTTGTTGAAAGACCATAATATTTCTGAAAAGGGGTATAGAAATTCGTACCAAAAGCTTTATTCCCTTTCAATGTGAAATTTACTTTATTCGAGCCAGAACTTACTTCATAGGTGGCAGAAATCTTTTTAGTCGCAACGATTTTCAAACCATTGTTAGAAACAGCATCTGCTGCTGGACTTTCAATTTGTGCAATAAAAGAAGTTAAATTTACACTGTCCAAACTGAAAGCAGGGATTGTGAGAGAAATAGGAGCGAAAGCACCATTTGCCGGTTGTGAAATTGTAATTGTAGAGGCCTCTTCGTAGGTCATTAAGCGAAGATATATTGGGCTTTGTCCTACACCAGAAGAAACGTCTGGTGCAGCAAAGTAAAATAACGTGTCTTTTTGAGCGTATGTTGTAAAATTGATAAATCCACCTACCAATAATAACAAAACGCTCCTGATAATTCTCATCATGCAGTCGTATTTTTGTTAAAACCGAGAGTGGATTCGGCCACAAAAGTAAGGCAATTAGACTATACTAGCCTAATAATTTTTAAAAGAAATTTAACCAATCGACCATTCACTCGTTTTATTCTAATTATTCTATGCCGAAAACAAAAATTAATCTAGTTTTGTAACTAAACAAAATCGCACAAACATGCTTTCAAAAGATATTGATAAGAAACTTTTCTTACTCGATGCATATGCTTTAATTTACAGAGCTTACTTTGCTTTCGCAAAAAATCCACGTGTCAATTCAAAAGGACAAAACACCTCTGCAGCATTTGGATTTACCAATGTCTTAATTGATGTCATCAAAAATGAAAAACCAACTCATTTGGCGGTTGTTTTCGATCCTCCAGGTGGCTCAACCCATCGCATTGCAGATTTTGAAGCATACAAGGCACATCGTGAAGAAATGCCGGAAGATATTCGTTCGATGATTCAGCCAATTAAACAAATTGTTGAAGCATTTAATGTTCCAATTCTTGAATTAGCAGGTTATGAAGCAGATGATGTGATCGGAACACTAGCTAAAATTGCCGAACAAAAAGGATATACTACTTACATGATGACTCCAGATAAAGATTATGGTCAATTGGTATCGGAAAATATCTTTATGTTCAAACCTGGTCGTGGAGGAAATCCACCCGAAATTATGGGAGTGAAAGAGGTCTGTGAAAAGTTTGAAGTGAACGATCCTATGCAAGTAATCGATATTCTGGGACTTTGGGGTGACGCTGCGGATAATATTCCCGGAATCCCTGGAATCGGTGAAAAAACGGCAAAAGCCTTGATTCAAAAATACGGCTCAATGGAAGGCATCTTTGCAAATGTTGAGGACTTAAAAGGAAAACAAAAAGAAAACGTAATCAATTTCCAAGAGCAAGGAATCATTTCTAAAAAATTGGCAACGATTATTGTGGATTTGGATGTTGAATTCAACGAAGATCATTTGATTATGTGCGATGTTGATACTGAAAAAGTGAAAGACATCTTCACTGAATTAGAATTTAGAAATCTTGCACGCCGTGTAATTGGGGAAGAAATTGTTGTGACAGCACATCCATCTTCAAATTCTGGAGAATCAGCACAATTGGATTTGTTTGGAATGCAAAGTATGCTGGTGGAACAAGATCCGTCGCCAACCGCAGATTACAAAACAATAGCAACTGAAAAACCAAGTTATCACCTCATCACCCAGCCAGAAGAGCGAAAAGAATTACTTGAATTACTCCTGAAACAATCACAGGTTTGTTTTGATACTGAAACAACCGATATTGATGCCCTTCACGCAGATTTAGTTGGAATGTCATTTTCGTACAAAGCGCGCGAAGCATTTTATGTGGCAATTCCGGCTGATTTCAACGAAGCGAAATCAATTGTGGAAGAATTCCTACCGTTCTTTACTTCGAAATCCATTGAAAAGATTGCCCACAATATTAAATACGATTTAAAAGTGTTGAATCGTTATGGTATTTCAGTAGCTGCGCCAACATTTGATACAATGGTTGCACATTATTTGATCAACCCAGAATCAAAACAAGGGATGGATTTCCTAGCTGAATTCTATTTAAAGTATCAACCAATTTCAATCGAAACGTTAATTGGTAAAAAAGGAAAAGGCCAAGGAAACATGCGCGATTTGAAGCCTGAAGAAATTTCAGATTACGCATGCGAAGATGCAGATGTTACCTTCCAATTGAAGCAATTGTTCGAACCTGAAATTCAGAAAGAGCATTTAAAAGAATTGTTTTATGAGATGGAAATGCCTTTAGTCGAAGTGCTAAAAGACATGGAGCAAGAAGGTATCGCCATAGATGTTGCTGGTTTAAAAGACTATTCCAAACAAATGGAAATTACGCTGGCAGAATTGGAGAAAAACATCAAAAAAGAAGCTGGAATAGATTTCAATGTTGACTCCCCAAAGCAATTGGGTGATATCTTATTTGATGTGCTGAAAATTTCTTCAAAAGCGAAAAAAACGAAAACTGGTCAATACGCAACTTCCGAAGATATTTTACAAAAACACGAAAAAGATCATCCTATTATTCCAATGATTTTGGAATACCGTCAATTACGCAAGTTGAAAAGTACCTATGTCGACCCACTTCCAACAATGACAGATCGCATCGATGGGCGCATTCACACAAATTACATGCAAACGGTAACGGCAACTGGACGTTTGAGTTCAAACAATCCAAACTTGCAAAACATTCCTATTCGCACCGATAAAGGGAAAGAAATCCGAAAAGCATTCATTCCACGAAATGAAGAATTTACGCTGATGGCAGCAGATTATTCGCAAATCGAATTACGCATTATTGCAGCATTGAGTAAGGATAAAAATATGATTGAAGCGTTCAGCAGCGGACAAGATATTCACAAAGCGACCGCAGCAAAAGTATTCAGTGTTTCACTTGAAGAAGTAACGCGTGATCAACGAAGCGCTGCTAAAGCTGTCAACTTTGGAATCATATATGGTCAATCAGCTTTTGGACTAGCGCAAAACTTGAATATTTCAAGAACGGAAGCGAAATCCATTATTGACGCTTACTTTGAACAATATTCAACGATTAAAACGTATATGGACGGTGCTGTTTCACAAGCTCGGGATAAAGGATATGTTGAAACCATCATGCAACGTCGTCGTTATTTACCTGACATTAATTCTGCCAACGCCGTAGTTCGTGGTTTTGCAGAACGCAATGCTGTGAATGCTCCAATACAAGGTTCTGCAGCTGATATTATTAAAATGGCAATGGTTTCTGTTTACCGAGCAATGAAACAACAACCATTAAAATCAAAAATGATCTTACAGGTGCATGATGAGTTGGTCTTTGATGTGCACAAATCCGAAATGAACCTGATGGAAAAATTGGTAGAAGAAGCAATGGAAAACGCGGTTAAATTGGTTGTTCCGATGGAAGTTGAATTACAGTTTGGCGAAAATTGGTTGGATGCGCATTAAGTAAAACTTAATTCCCAACCACGATTTTCAAGCACAGCTACTAGCGTAAGTAACTCTTCTGCATCTTTTACTTTTTCGTGGACTTGATCAATCGTCAATTGATTGGATGAAATTCGTGGTAATAATCCAAATGGGAAATCGCTATTATAAATGCTAGTAGCGTTTTCTAATTGCAACAAAAATTGGCGTATAAGATTAATAGCTTCGTTTGAACTCAGTTTAAAATCACTTGCCTTAACCGAGGAGAAAAAATCGATTTTCTTGCGTGCACGCGTCAAAAGTACATTTAATCGTTTGCTACCATTCTTTGAATTCATCGGGCCAAAGCGCATGTGAAACTCATTTTCATCAGAATAACCATAACCAAAACTGATAATTAACTGATCGCACTCTTCTCCTTGAACGTTATCTAAAGCCTTAAAAAAGACCGTGTCGTTTTCAATACGTTCTTCCAGTTTTACGAGCGTTTTAGTACTTAAACATGTAATAATTTCTGCTAATTGAGTTTCAGAAAAAGCAATAATTCCTAAGGTATCGGGTGCATCTATCTGTTGTTCAATCAAGGCTGCCACCTGCATGGCCTCAGTGGTGTTTTTACGATTAACAAATCTACCATCTTCAGAATAATGCCAAACAATTGGTGTTAATTCTTGCTGAACAGATGGAAACGCGATTAATTCATTCTTGTAAAAATGCTTGTTAGAGAAGTGAATCAAAGCAGGATGCTCACTACGATAATGGTGTTTTAATCCAATTGAATTCCAATAGAAACTTGCCTGGTGCAATACATCCACCACTTCATTCGATCCTGATTTGAAAAACGAACTAGGCCCCATTTGTTGTTGGTCACCAGCTACCAAAACCCGTTTCGAACGTTGGATTGTTCCAAGGGCATTTTGCAGCGGTATTTGGCTCGCTTCATCAAAGATTGCAACATCAAATAATCCTTCTTGCAGCGGAAAGCACTTGGCTATTTGAGTTGGATTACTTAACCAAATTGGTTTGAATAATTGAATCCATTCACGTGCTTCCGACGCAAACAATTCACGCAAACTAGGGTGATTACGTGATTTAGCAAATTCTTTCACAAGCAATGCTTTCCCTCTTTTTAAACGTGCGCGCAATTCTTTTTGTTCAGCAGTTAAGCGAGACGGTGCGCTTTGCAACAAATCGTGGTACAACTGGAATTTCGCTTTTTGCTGTAAAAGTAGCTGCACCGATTGTTTGCTTGCTTCATTGGTACGTTCTTCTATAATTCGCTCACATTTTACCAGCAAATCCTTGGGGTCGAACTCCGATAAAGTCGGAAATTGAAGCGAAAACCGCACCCATGAACTTTTAAAAATAGCCAATTCAAGCGCTTCATAAGTGGTATATTTTTTACATGAACGAAGTAGCCCTTCTGGAAGCGATTTTAATTGAGAATGTAAGGTCGAAATGACTTCAAAATTTGAAGTGAAGGCATCCAAATAATTCAAAATATTCTCCGTTTCCTCCCATCGAAACGTTGCTTTGAATTGCACATATAATTGATTCAAACGACTATTCTCTTGAGCATAATTTAAGCGCATTTCTGGAGAAATTTGTTCCCACTGTTCCCTATCCTCACTACTCGTGTAATGCAATTGCTGTTGAATCAATTCGAGTTCCAAAGGCAAATCATCCACTCCAATTTCGCATAATTCAATTTTCAACTGCGATAAAGAGTTATTTAAACTTAAATATTGTTTCCAATGATGTAACAAATCATTTGCTTTTTCAAGTGGTAAAATGGAATAATTCATCCACTTTTTTTTCAAGCGCCATTTTCCAATCATGGTTGAATTTTGCATCAATTCCATCAAATAATCCACTTCAACAAGTGAGGGCTCTTTAATCCAATTGGATCGTTCGGTTTGAAAGGTTGCTAATTGATGTTCAAACGTTAAATAGTGCTTACGTAGTTTTATAAAACGCTTTTGCTCCTTCGAACCTACTTTTAAGATTGCAGCGTGCTTACGCATAATTGGATTCGAGAAATTCTGACTTAAAGCTGCCAATTTCATGGCTGATTGAAAATCTGACCATGTAACTATTGAAAATAATTGTTGTAGGTTCATCAACTCTTTTTTCCACAAATCGATTGCTTGATCAAGCTTTAAAAACGATGGTTGTTGCATACTACCAAAAGAACACCGTCCAAGAAGTGCATTGAGACGACTTGAATAAATCCGTTCCAACAGCTCTTTATGCTTCAAAAATTCACTTAATTCTGGTAAATCACTGGAATAAACTACTTTTTCTAATGATCGACCCGCTAATAATTGCATAAATGAAGTATAACTTATTCCTCCAATCAAATCCGGACATTTCAACACATCCAAAGTGTATTGAAGTTGATCGCGGTATTGTTCTGAAACCATGAAACTCACATCAGTCGCATGCGCATTCATCGCTTCTAATCGATTCCATGCCAGCTTTAATTCTTCTAAAACGTCTTTCGATAAGGTTTCAGATGTTGCTATAAAGCACAAGGAATCCAACCCAAAATGCGCCAATTTTTTCACGAGTACTTCTAATGCAACTCGTTTTTCAGATACTACAACTGCCGACGCTTGAATTGAAAGAAGTTTACCAAGTACATTTGCCAAGACTTGTGATTTTCCGGTTCCAGGTGGTCCTTGAATCACCAAGTTCTCGTTTTCAAAAGCAGAAAAAACTGCTAATTGATTTGCATCACTCGGAAAAAGAAGTTCATTTCCCAACTTCAACGAAACGGCACTACCAATATGTTCATCGCCCAATAATTGAGATGCTGTTGAAGACAATGAGCAGTGAAGCAGTTCCTCCAATTCCCTCACTATTTCAAAACGATGATGATGGAAATTTCCCAAATAAGCTGGAATAGCTTGTAAGATACTAAAACCTTTATCCAATAAATTATCTACTATCAATTCAACAGTCAGAAGATCCTTGCTGATTTCAAACTCTTCACTCAAACGATTGATTAAAAAAGGATTCACAAAGACTTCATCTTCTAGCGCATTAACTTTATATGCATTTGTCGTCTTAATAAACTCAACAGAACAAGGATACAAGAATAACGGTGTGTGCACTTGTTGACCTTTATAATCCCATTCAATAAGACCTTTGGCTAAACAAAGTGGGTAAATTCCTTGCTCTTTTTTCGTTCTAGAGGCAGTTTGAATTAGCGTTTTCAGCTCCTTTTCTGATGGTAACAAAAAACGCATTTGTGATGAATCAACTGGAATAAGTCCTTGTTGACAATTCACCAATAAATCATTGGCATTGAATTGACTTGCTTCAATCAACAATTGTTCTATTCTATGTTTCGCATTTTCGCTCATCGCTCTAAAATTAAGAAAACTTTCTGCTTATTCTTTGAAAGGATTCAATTGAAAACACAATTTTGCATACGAACGCATTCATCCAAAAACCGCGTGTCGAACTGAAGCGTAAAAAAATTTAACTAAAGATTACGCATTAAACTAATCGGTATAACTTTTTTCTTACTCCCATTCAACTAGGTTTTAGCGTAAACACTAAATATAGTCTTATCGAAATAAAAGCACTTCAAATAGAATCGTATACCACCGATCAAAAAAGAATAGACTGATGTGTTGTTACCAAAATCATCAAAGCAGAAGCTAAACCAGATAAATCAAAGAAAAATAAATATTCAAAAGGCAAATTACTCGCTTAGCTTAAGGATTTATTCTACTTTTGAACTGTAAAATTGAAAACTATGAAATTCGGAACGAAAGCCATTCATGCGGGTGTTCACCCTGATGAAACTACTGGTGCAATCATGACACCTATTTATCAAACATCAACGTATGTTCAGGAATCTCCTGGTGTGAATAAAGGTTACGGTTATGCGCGTGGTAAAAATCCTACGCGTGAAGCATTACAAGATGCTCTAGCTGCCTTGGAAAATGGAAAACACTGCGTTGCATTCAGCAGTGGCGTAGCGGCAACAGATGCCGTTTTAAAGTTGTTGAGTCCAGGAGATGAAGTAATCACTGGTGACGATTTATATGGTGGAACGTATCGTCTATTCACTAAAATCTATGAAAAATTTGGAATTAAATTTCATTTCATTGATTTAACAAATGCTGAAAATCTGAACAATTACATCACAAGCAATACGAAATTGATTTGGGCTGAAACTCCAACCAATCCTACAATGCAAATTATAGATATTGAAGCGTGCTCAAAAATTGCAAAAGCTAACAATATTTTGATGGTGGCTGACAATACGTTTGCATCTCCCTACTTGCAAAATCCGCTAGATTTAGGAGCTGATATTGTAATGCATTCCGTTACAAAATATTTGGGTGGACACTCAGATGTTGTTATGGGAGCCTTGATTACCAACAATCCAGAAATTCACGAAAAATTGTATTTTGTTTTAAATAGCTCAGGAGCAAACCCAGGTCCAATGGACTCATTCTTGGTATTACGTGGAATTAAAACATTGCACCTTCGCATGGAAAGACATTGTTTCAACGGACGCAAAATTGCAGAATTCTTGAAAAATCATCCTAAAATTGAAAAAGTATACTGGCCAGGATTTCCAGAGCATCCAAATCACGAAATTGCGAAAAAACAAATGCGTGACTTCGGTGGTATGATTTCAATCGTATTAAAAGATAAATCAATTGAAAACACTTTCAAGGTTGCTTCTTCATTCAAAGTGTTCTCGTTGGCAGAATCCTTGGGTGGTGTAGAATCATTAATCAATCATCCTGCAACCATGACGCATGCTTCCATTCCAAAAGAGGAACGTGAAAAAGCAGGGGTTGTTGACAATTTATTACGTCTAAGTGTAGGTGTTGAAGATGTTGAAGATTTAATTGAAGACCTTACAAATGCATTAGCATAATTAAAACTTAAAACTATTGTACGGTTCAAGTGTTTATTCATTTGAACCGTTTTTTATTGAATAAAAATGCATGTATTTATAACTGGAGTTTCAAGTGGAATCGGCTTGGCATTTTTGAACCATTTTCTTGCTGAAAACGCAACAATTACGGGGATTGGGAGAACAAAGCCTGATGTTCAAGGACATTATTCGTTCCTAAGGTGTGATTTAGCCAATTTAAACGAGGTCAACTCACTGTCCTTAAAAAGTAATGACAGTGACATTATATTAATAAATAATGCTGGTACTATCGGTACAATACAACGTGTTTCTTCACAAGAAATATCGGATATTGAAGAAGTAATGATTGTAAATTCAATCTCTCCAATGCGCTTGTGTCAAAAAATCTTGCAAGAAAATCCTGGGAAAAAAATTACCATTTTGAATATCAGTTCCGGAGCGGCTAATCGTGCGATTCCATCTTGGGCCGCCTATTGCTCATCAAAAATTGCACTTGACAGATTTTCAGAAACAATACAACTGGAAGAAGATGAAAAAAACACAAAAACACGCGTGTTTTCGGTTGCACCAGGCGTTGTAGACACCAAGATGCAAGAAAAAATTAGGCAAGGTTCATTGCTTGACTTTTCAAGCGTGAATAATTTTGTGGAATTACATTCAAATGGCGATCTTTTAAACCCTAAGTTCGTTGTAAATAAACTAGTTAATCTACTTTTGGATTCAACTAAAACACACGTTATTTATTCAATAAAAGACTTAATTTAAGCGTTAGAATTCAAACCATTCATCACAAAAATGGTTGATTCTCAAAAAAAAATAAGGTTAAAAGCAAACTGTTTCGTAATTTGGAACGTTTTTAAACAAGGTTAAACTGTTATAACTATGAAAAAAATTACTCACATCCTGTTGGGAATCTCCCTAATTTCTGCACTAACGGGTTACGCACAAAAACGCCCTATTGATTTATCCAATGCGCGCGACGGTGAAACTGTTGAATATTGTACACAGCACAAGAAACATGTCGAATTATTAAACAATCCTGCTTACGTTCAATCGTTACAAGCGGATGAACTTATTCGTCAAAAAGAAGCGAATAATCCGCAACCGAAGGGTGTAATTTACAAAATTCCAGTTGTATTTCACGTATTACACAACAATGGTGTTGAGAACATTTCAGATGAGCAAATTCAAGATGCTTTGGCGATTCTTAATCGTGATTACAGAAAATTAAATGCAGATGCTAATACAGTGCATGCAGATTTTCAAGGAATGCCTTCTGATGTAGAAATTGAATTTGTTATGGCGACAAAAGCACCTAATGGAACCTGTTTCTCTGGAATAACGCGTACAGCTAATAGTTTATCATTTGACGGTTCGGATGGTGGTGCACAGGTAGACGCGATTGTTTCTGGCAATAACGTTTACAATGGCCAATGGCAAGGAAATAGATACCTTAATATCTTCGTTGTTGCTGAAGCAGGTGGAGCAGCGGGATACACAATGAAACCATCCAATTTTGTTGGAACTATAATGGATAATGGAATTTGGATTTTACACAACTATGTAGGTTCAATCGGAACATCTTCTGTTACAGCAAGCCGCGCATTAACGCATGAAGTTGGTCACTGGTTAAATTTAGACCATACGTGGGGTGGAAATAACAATCCTGGAAATGCTTCAAGTTGCTCAACAGATGATGCAGTTCAAGATACACCGAATTGTATTGGTGTTACTTCGTGCGCAATGAATTCCAACACATGTAACTCAGACGACAACTATTGGGGACAAGCAATGCGTGACAACGTAGAAAATTATATGGATTATTCATATTGTTCTAAAATGTTTACTGCTGGTCAAGTTACACGCATGCGTAATGCTATAACGTCATCAACAGGTGGAAGAAACAATCTATGGACAACTGCTAATTTAACAGCAGTTGGTGCTACAGGAGTAACGTATTTATGTAAAGCGCAATTTAGTGCAGACATCACAACGGTATGTTCAGGTAGTCAAATTCAATACACCGACGAATCATACAATGCCGTGTCGGGGTGGAATTGGACCTTTGAAGGTGGAACACCTGCAACATCTACTATTCAAAATCCTTTGGTTACATACAATACACCTGGTATTTATCAAGTTACATTAAGTGCAACTGACGGTTCCGTAACAGACGATGAAGTAAAAACTTCTTTCATTCGGGTCTTACCAGCCCCAGCAACAATTCCTTATTTTGAAGGATTTGAAGGATACACAACACTGAATAATATTCTTCAATGGGAGATCTTTAATGAAAATAACAATAACACTTTCGCGTTAGAAAGCAATTTCGGTAGAACAGGAACAAAATGTGCTCGTTTGACAAACTATGGTCAAACTGGATCTAACACAGATGAATTGATTTCTGCTCCAGTTGATTTGTCTTCTATCACAAGTTCAAATGAAATGACACTTACTTTCCGTTATGCATACCGTAAAAGAACATCAACGAATAACGAGTATTTAAAAGTGTTTATCACTTCAAATTGCGGCGACAATTGGGTTCAAAGAAAAACAATCGGTGGTTCTCAATTATCTTCTTTGACATCTACATCGTCATGGACGCCTACTTCTGAAACTGATTGGACAACAGTTCATATGACAAATGTTACATCTGACTATTGGAATGACAATTTCCGTTACAAATTCAAATTTGAAGGTGAAAATGGAAATAATATTTTTATCGATGATATCAACATGTACAGTGGATCACCATCTGATAATATTGTTCTTGGTTTAACGGACTTGGGAGATATTGAACAATTGAATGTATTCCCTAATCCAACTGAGGGTGAATTAAATCTTCAATTCTCATTGAATGCCGCTCAATTTGTAAAAATTCAACTACAGGATATTTGTGGTAAAATTGTACAAAATCACACTATCAATGCTGCAATTGGTTCGAACTTAGTAATGATGGACACACAAACATTAGCTGCTGGAACCTACTTCCTTGCTATTCAAGCTGGTGAGACTCAAAAAGTAGTACAATTTGTAGTTAAATAAATTAACCTTACTTTTGAAAAGGTCTTCTTCATGGAGACCTTTTTTTTTAACCCATTTCGTATGTTTCGATTAATACTTTCAATAGGCTTTATTGCTTTTAACACACTCGTTTTCGCACAAAACAATTGGTGTGGCACGGATAAAATTCAACATGACCTTGAATTATCAAATCCAAAATTCAAAGAAAAAATGCACAAAAGTATGCTTAAAGCCTCCAATGGTTGGGTTAATCAAACTGGAACGCATCAAAAAGTAGCATTGGATATTCCTGTGGTTGTGCATATCATTCATGACAATGGAATAGGTAATATTTCGGATGAGCAAGTATACGACGCACTAAGGATTTTAAACCAAGACTACAATCGTCAGAATCCGGATACCTTGCAAACGCGCAATACCCTTAATGCACCTTTTCAAGCACAAGCGGGCGTGATGGATGTACATTTCAAATTGGCGAAACTAGATCCAAATGGAAACTGTACAAATGGAATTGTTCGAGTAAACGCACCCTCGTTGACATACAATGCTAACGATGATTGCAAATACACTTCCAATGGGGGATCGGATCAGTGGCCAATGGATGAATACCTTAACATTTGGGTCGTAAATAATATTGAGAATTCAGGTGCTGGAACAATCTTAGGATATGCCTATTTACCTTATTGGCCAAACGGCACTAATTATGGTATTTTGATTCGACACGATGCCTTTGGTACTATTCAAACTGCCGTAAATGCAGACGGACGAACCTTGACACATGAAATGGGCCATTTACTTGGACTACAGCATATTTTTGATGCTGGATGGAACGGCACTTCTGGTTGCCACACTGCAGATTGTTATGCGAATGGTGATTATTGCTGTGACACTCCTCCACAAGGTGCTGCCAATTGGAGCTGCTCGCAAACGTGGAATAGTTGTAATGATGTACCACTCAATGATACTTATGGCTATGATGTAGTGGATCAAATTGAAAACTACATGAGCTATAATGCCTGCCAAAACATGTTTTCCATGGACCAAGCTGCAATCATGCAACAGAATTTTATTGATATTGATTTCTTAGCGAATATGGTAACTCAACAAAACATAACTGCTACAGGAATAAACGCTGCAGCGGTTCTTTGTTTTGCTGATTTTGAAGCTGATCAGTTTCAAATTTGTTCTGGCGATTCAATCCGGTTCTCGGACCTATCATACCATAATCCTACTTCCTGGAATTGGAGTGTTTCACCCGGAATAAACAACGTAGATTGGGCATTTATTGGAGGCACAAGTGCAACATCTCAAGATCCAAAAATACAATTCTATTCGCAAGGTGACTATCAAATTTCGCTTAACGTTTCTGATGGAATAACAAACCTAAGTGAAGTTAAGAATCAGTATATAAAAGTTTTACCAAGCCCACAAAACCTGCCGTTTCATGAAGGATTTGAAGATGTTTCAATTCTTTCAAGCGAAGCCAATTGGATTGTTGGAAACAATCAAAACAACGCCGCTTTTGAAATAGCAACCAATACTGGGCACGCTGGAACCCGAAGTGCTAAATTGATGAATTTCAATCAATCAGTTTTGAGTACAGATGAATTATCTTCCAGCGCTATCAACTTATCCAGCCTTTCACCAACGGATGACATTACCCTAAGTTTTCGCTATGCCTACAGAAAGAAAAATGCTGCGAATGAAGAATGGTTGCGTGTATTTGTCTCAAACAATTGCGGCGACACATGGAGCCAACGGAAAACAATTCACGGGAACAATCTGTCAAATGCAGTTTCAACAAGCTCCTGGACACCAACGAGTGCTTCTGATTGGACAACCGTTCACGTGATCAATATAACATCTTCTTATTTCGTGGAAAATTTCCGTTTCAAATTTGAATTCAAAAGTGACTTTGGAAATAACCTCTACTTGGATGATATCAATCTGTATGCTGGTCAACCATCAAATGATATCGTACTTGAACTTCCAGAAAATGAAGAAATTGCCAATCTTCAATTGTATCCAAATCCAAGTAATGGTGAGTCAACTTTGTTGTTTGACCTAAGCTCGAATGCTATAACACAAATTGATGTTCAAGCGATTGATGGAACCATTGTTCAAACACATACAATCGCTTCTGCATTAGGGAAAAACATGGTGATACTTTCAACTGAAAACTTGGGTAAAGGAATCTATTTCTTGCACTTAACGAATGGCAAAGCTCAAATTGTATTGCCTTGGATTATTGAATAAATCGTTTTTTCAAAACATAGATTAGTTCCAGTTCATTCGAATTTTCAAGGGTAAAATCCGGTTCAATTTGATGCAAATGCATGGCTTGAAGCGTTGTGTTTCCCCAAGCAATTGATTGTTTTGGCAACTTATTTCCAGCTAAAAGAAAGCTTTCAAGATTCGACGGGCTCGTAAACACCGCTAAATCAAGTGTCTCTAAATGAACTGCCTTTGGAAGCGTTTCGTACACAATCACTTTCTTTGATTGCCCTTCTGGAATCACTTTAACGATTGATTCTTTGGAAACAGAAGAAAGTGGGAACAAAACGCGGCGAGTTCCTAACCATGTTTTAAATTCATCCGCCACCTCACTCGGACTTCCAGCTTTCTTGCCAATAAACGAAACGGGTAACTGCAAAGCGCGTAATTTTTCGGCAGTAGTTTCTCCAATGCAAGCAACTTCTACTTCACTTGGCAAAGAATAGTTGGTCAGAAAAAAAGACGCGGCGCGGACACTTCCGAAAAAAACCACATCATATGGTTCGTTCAGCACAAAAGGTACTGCAGAAAATGTAATGCATGAGTGTGCCATCAATTCAATGGAATGCTCAGCACAAAATGCAGGCAAATGTGCTAATTCAGTAAGCTCTTTTGATATAAAAATGCGTTTAATCAAGGTCTTCTTCTGCAGCAGCATTTAAATCTTCAACGATAATCTCTGCTAAATCTTCTAAATTATCAGTGCTGTATTCATACCAATTCGATCCATTTTCCCAATTCGAAGAATACGAAACATAAACAATTTCATTTTCATCACAATAAACACCGAGAGGTAATTGACAACCACCATGCATCAAATTCAATACTTTGCGTTCAACAGCAATGCGTTTTTGTACTTCCGGGTGATTCATGTGTTGCAGGGTCTCAAACAAGGCTGTGTCTGACTCCCGAATTTGTAAAGCCAAAACACCTTGCGCAGGAGCTGGAACAAATTCCGTCGGATCCATTACAAATACTTCAAATTCTGATAAATCGATTTCCAAACGATCAACTCCTGCTTTTGCCAGCAGGATTGCATCATATTGGTTGTCGCGCAATTTTTGTATTCGCGTAGGAACATTTCCACGTAAATCGCGGATTTGAACATCGTCTCTAAAACGTAAAACTTGCGATTTTCTGCGCGCTGAAGATGTTCCAACAATGGCATTTTCTTTCAAGTTCCATACCTTTTCAGTATCAACAGAACCTTTTGCTATTAATAACAAATCTGCTGGATCTTCACGTTCTGATACACATGCAATTTTCAGTCCTTCTGGCTGATTCGTTTCCAAATCTTTGTGCGAGTGAACAGCTAAATCGATGGTATTGTCTAGCAACGCTTGTTCGATTTCTTTGGTAAAAAACCCTTTTCCTTCCAATTTATCGAAACTCAAATGTTGAATCGCATCTCCTTGCGTCGTAATAATCGTGATATCTACCGTACAACCCAAATTTTCAAGTTGACGTTTAACATGGTTTGCCTGCCATAAGGCTAAGTCGCTACCGCGAGAACCAATTCGAATGTATTGCATGGGTTATTTTTTAAGCAGAATTTCCTTTGCCATTAACATCGGCATGCTCATGTATTTTTTCTCCATGTAGCCAAGGATTTTCTCTAATACTTCTTTTGAATTATCGTCCAAGCTTGCCATTTCATTTTTAAACACTTCATTGATGGCTGTTGCTTTAATTTCTTTCACTTTTTGAGGAACATCACGCATGGCCAATTCAACAGTTCGAACCTTTTGAATGTGTTTGAATTCATAAATTGCCTCTGCTATAATTTCTTCTACGTGTAGAATTTCTTTTGAACGTTCTTGTAAGTTCGCATTTGAAATTTTCTGCAAAACATCGACAGAAATATGCGTTACCTTATGGTCGATCACTATTTGAGGATGTAAATCTTGTGGTAAAGCAATGTCAATCACCACTTTACGACTTTCTTCTCCTTGTAATAATTGCGCATATAATTCTGGTGTAATCACATGTGTATCGGCCCCAGTGCATGCGATAATGATATCAAAACCTTCTGTGTAGCTTGCCAAATCAGCCAATGGTAAGCCTATACCGTTCAAGTCATTTGCCAACGCTTCTGCCTTTTCAAGTGTACGATTGAAGACCACAAATTTCTTGAAACCATGTTTGCGCAAGAAACGACTCATATTGGTATTTGTAACACCAGCGCCAACAATCAAGATACGTGCATCCAATGAAATGTTCATATCGCGCAATTTGTGGTAGGCCAATGAAACCACTGATACAGGTTTTGTGGCGATGCTCGTTTCAGTATACACGCGTTTCGCCGTTTCAATTGTATGTCGAATCACCAGACGAATGAAATCACCTGTTAAATTCAATTTTTTGCTTGAATCGAAGGCATTTCTAACCTGTGTGATAATTTCGCGCTCTCCAACAATCATTGAATCAATCGAAGAAGCTACCGACAACAGGTGTTCAACTCCAGAAATTCCTTTGTAAATATCTCCTCTGTGCGCAAAATGACCGATTTGATCACGTGTAAAAGTTGGATACAATGTTTCAAAAAACTGCAACAAAAAATGAAATTCCACTTCTTTTTCCGTGCAAAAGATGAATTCAACACGATTACACGTCGATAAAAACATCAATTCTTCCAGTTGTAAAGCTTCTTTTAACTTTCCTAAACGTTCCTCTTGATTGCTATCATCTATATGTAAAAGCCCGACATCATTGACATCTAGGTTTCTATGCGTGAACGCTATTATGTTGAATTGTTCTAACACCTCTGAATTTTCTCTAATCTGAAGTACAAAGTTGCACACTTCAACTAAGTAATTTGTCATAAAACTGTCAGAAAGTCTTATTTAGAATGTATTTAAATTTCGCGGATAAGTCCCCAAATCATTGCATGTTTTAATTAATATACTTACGCAAACGCATGATACAGAATCGGCTAAATCCATCCATTTAGAGCGGTAAAAATCCGATTCAAAGAAAAAATGTATCTTTAGCTGCATAATTTTTTGAATGAAAACAATTGAATTCGAATCGGCTCAGCATGTAAAAGTTGAATATGAATTGGCAACTACCATGCAACGTGCTCTTGCGGCCCTCATTGATAGTGTTCTTTTCCTTGTTTATTTTGTTATCGTTATGATGGCCTTGAACCTGGATTCTTTCATTTCAGAGATTGGAACGGGCTTGTTCATTGAGTTGTTAATCATCAAACTTCCTTGGATTTTTTACAACCCAATCATTGAATTTGTGACCCAAGGACAAAGCCTCGGAAAATACATGTTGGGTATTCGTGTCGTAAAAATGAACGGCGAGCGTCCAGGATTGAAAGAAGTGTTTACACGCTGGTTGTTCAAAGGTGATTTTTTGTGGATCAGTGCAGATTTCTTAATTCTGTTTTGGTTCGGAAACGGCATTCTAGGAGCCATCGTCTCTGGAACTGCGGAAAAACGACAACGTCTTGGTGATAGTATGGCCAATACCCTTGTTATCAAGAAAAAATCAAGTAGCATCTACACCTTACGCGACATTTTATCGATTAAGAGTACTGAAAATCATGTTGCCACATATCCGCAAGTTACGCGATTCACAGATGAAGATATGCTTTTGATTAAAAACACGATTCAACGGGTTCAAAAATATCCGAACGAAGAAACCAAGAAATTTGCCATTGAGTTGGCCGAAGAAACAGCGCGTTTGATAGGTTTAACAGAAACTCCTCAAAAGCGAATGGAATTTTTGCAAACTTTGCTGCAAGATTATGTCGTATTGACACGTTAAAACTCACTTATGCCAAAATTATGTTTAGTTCCGACGCCGATCGGAAATTTAGAAGATATTACACTGCGTGCAATTCGCATGTTCAAGGAATGTGATGTCATTTTTGCTGAAGATACGCGTGTGACGAAAAAATTACTGAATCATTTGGAAATCACTAAACAAGTATTGCCCTTTCATGCGCACAATGAGCACAAAATGTTGCAATCCACGATTGATCGAATCAAATCAAATGCCTTAACAGTTCTCGTTTCGGATGCTGGTACACCTGGCATTTCAGATCCTGGATTTTTGCTAGCTCGTGAATGTGTGAATGCTGGAATTGAGTTGGAATGTTTACCTGGTCCAACAGCCTTCGTTCCAGCCCTCGTTGCCAGTGGCTTTCCATGCGATAAATTTGTATTTGAAGGCTTTCTTCCGCACAAAAAAGGACGCCAAACGCGCTTAAAACTATTAGCTGAAGAAGAACGAACCGTCATTTTATACGAATCGCCACATCGTTTAGTGAAATGCCTTGGGCAAATCGAAGAATTCTTTAGTCCGGAACGCAATGTGTGCGTTGTACGCGAAATTTCAAAGTTTTTCGAGGAATACAAACGTGGAACAGCCACAGACGTGAAGACATATTACGAACAACATCCACCTAAAGGTGAAATCGTCATCATAATTGAAGGAAAAAATGACTAAAATCAACACAGAAGCCATTGTTTTAGTGAAAAATGGGGCTGCTCAAAGCGCTTTTGAGCGAAGGGCAATTACCTTGGACGGACCAAAACCAAAGGAAGTAGTCATTGAAAGTGAAGCCTTCGGTTTGAACTATGCAGATGTAATGTCGCGGATTGGTTTGTACCGTGAAGCGCCGCCATTACCGTGTGTTGTTGGCTATGAACTGGTTGGAACGATAACGCAAGTGGGGTCCGAAGTAGATTCTTCCATCATTGGAACACGTGTTTTAGCTTTTTGTCGCTTCGGTGGGTATGCAAAGCATGTTGTCACGTATGATTACGCCGTTGTTCCCATAATCGACATGCCTGCTGAAGAAGCAATGGTCTTGTGTACACAAGCCGTAACAGCCTTTTATATGGCTGATTATTTAGCGCCGATTCACGCTGGAGATAAAGTATTGATTCATGCTGCAGCTGGCGGCGTTGGAACGATTTTAATTCAATTAGCGAAACTGAAAGGTGCGGAAGTATTCGCAAAAATTGGAGATGAGCGCAAAGCTGACTTGGTTAAGAAACTAGGAGCCGATCACGTAATCAACTACAATCAAAGTGATTATGCCGAGCAAATCAATCAACTCTTAAATGGAGATCGCTTAGACACTAGTTTTAATCCGGTTGCAGGTTCTACTTTCAAAAAAGATATGGCACTTGTTGGATCTGGAGGCAAAGTGATTTTATTCGGTGGATCTGAATTAACATCCGGAAAATGGGGCTTCCTCTCACAATTAAATTTTGTGCGCAAAATGGGCTTGGTGTTACCAATCGGTTTAATGATGCGTTCCAAAAATATCCTTGGTGTGAACATGTTGAAAATAGCAGATAACCGTCCAAAAGTATTAGCACATTGCCTTCAAGAAGTTGTGAAGTTGCATGAAGAAGGTAAGCTACAACCTCAAGTTGGTGGAACCTATACAATTGATAAAGTTGCAGAAGCACACGCGGCGCTTGAAAACGGAAAAACGACCGGGAAATTAACGGTATTCTGGGATTAATTAGCTGAGTTAGAAGTCAATTCGAATAGCAATTAATTTCCAATCTGCAATTTGCAATTTGCAATTAGTTAAGGCGCTGGTGGACCAACGTATTCTATACATTCATTGATTCCAACCCAACATTTCGCTTTTTGGAGCAATTCAATGGACGTGTCGTTTACAACCCTAAAGTACATTTCTGGCGTATTTTTCCACGTTTTGAAACAATCGTCGCCTTTGATTTTATAGTTTTTATCGTCCATCGGTGCATTTTTCATCATGAACGCTTCCAGTGAAAGGTATTTATCTGCCCGAATTAGCATGTAATCACCAATTGGCAAGCTGAACACGGCGTTTCCTTCGACATCTAAGGTAATTTCCTTGTAAATTTCCATTCCTTCGGTAAAGCTTTTGCCTTTCAGAATATTGAACTTTTCGAATTTCATAGGCTCATAATAACCTGCTGCTATAGTCGGATTTGGGCGTGCTCCACCACAATATGGTTTGTGCACATTTCCGTGGAAATTAATCTCTTTCAAAGTAGATTCCGTTTCCTTCTTTCTGGCAGTTCCGCATGCAACTGTCAAGACTAATGCAACAAATAAAGCGATTCTAACAATCATAATTCAACATATTTAAAACAAAGATAAGCAATTTAGGGCATCCCAATTTTATGCCATTTCAGAATAGATTATCTGTTCAATCTTAAAACTACTGCATTCAGCCCCAACGTTACTAACTTAACGAACCAATAATTCCATTGAATATTGAAACCAATGTTGCACACATTCAGATAATTTACGTTAATTTTGTAACACTTTTTAATCATTAAAATCAAACACCAGATGGCTGAAACAATGACAGACCTTGGAATTCAAGAAATTCTATCTCAATTAGGGATTGAAGAAATAAATAACGGAGCCTCAACTGGCGGGAAATGGTTCAAAACCAGAGGAGAACG
>JBIKJH010000018.1:0-58099 GCA_044361115.1 Crocinitomicaceae bacterium | reverse complement strand
TTCGATAAAAATTACTCAATATGAAAAAGTCAGTTATCATTTTATCAGTATGAATGCTGTTTCCAAAGATTCAAAGATTTGATGATTCGTAGATTTGAGCATTCAATTTTTCCAAGGAAATAAATTTTTAAATCTTCGAATTTTCAAATGGAATCAAATCATCAAATTAATAAAAACCTCCGCCAATTTTCCTTACCTTCGATAAAAATTACGCAATATGAAAAAGTCAGTTATCATTTTATCGGTAGGGATGCTGTTAGTAGGAATGGGAAGTTGTAGTTCAGATCCGAAGACAGAAGAAACAACAGCAGAAGAAGCAAATGCAGATTGCACATACGCCTATGATTCGAGTAACAGTTCGTTGGTTTGGACAGCCTTTAAATTTACCGAGAAAAAAGGCGTTGAAGGCTCCTTCAATGTGATCAACGTTGAAAGCGATGGTGCTTCCAAGGATCCGAAAAAAGTAATTGAATCGATTTCGTTTTTAATTGAAACAAGCAGTGTTGAAACACAAAACGAAGAACGAAATGGTAAAATCGCCAAGTTATTTTTTGGAACAATCGGAACGAAGAACATCAAAGGAAGGATAAAATCGTTGAGCGAAAACGGTAAGGCAACAATCGAAATTGAGATGAATGCAATGAAGAAAGATGTTGTTGGGAAATACACATTAGTAGATGCGAACTTCAGTTTTACTGCGACAATTGATGTTGTGGACTGGAACGCTGGAGGTGCAATTACAGTCTTAAATACAGCGTGTAAAGATTTGCATACTGGCGCTGATGGAAAATCAAAATTATGGTCAGAAGTAGATTTGTCATTTACAACAACATTGAAAAAAGAATGTAAATAACAAACGCACGTTAAGAAATAGAAAGCCTTCCGCCTGTGTGGAAGGCTTTTTTGATGTAATTTCCCCTCATGAATTTTATTGATGTTCTAATTATTATTCCGCTAATTTATGCGGGTTACAAAGGTTTCAAGCATGGTTTGATTATCGAAGTGTTTACGCTATTAGCACTTTTTGTTGGGCTGTATGCTGGAATTCATTTTTCAGATTTCTTGGCGGCTTTTTTAAAGAAAAGCTTCGGATGGGATTCGCAGTATTTGCCAATTATTTCATTTACACTTATTTTCCTTGCTGTGGGCGCCATGGTGTTTTTCGCTGGTAAAACAATCGAACAATTGGTTCGTGTGGTCAATTTAACGCCCCTCAATAAATTTTTCGGTGGCTTTTTTGGCGTTTTGAAAATGCTTTATATTGTCAGTGTAGTATTGGTAATTGCTGAATCATATGACGAGAAAGGCGATTTCTTCTCAGACGAAAAGAAAGATTCTTCTTTGTTGTATCATCCAGTGATTAAGGTGTCAACCACAACAATTCCAGGAATGGATGAAAGTACCATTTTCATTAAAAACGCGTTAAAACCTGAAAGTGATAGCACAGGTTTGACAATCGATCAAGTATTGCGCGCAAAAGAAATTGCTGATTCACTCGGTATAGATGCCAATGATGCAATCCAAATAAAAAAAATACACGATGAATATGTGGAGAAACGGGTTAAGTAGCATAATTGTTTTGATTGGTTTTTCTGCCTTTTCTCAGTTATCATTGAATAATGATTATACACATTTGCTGCCAAAAGATAAATGGTTAAATGTAAGTGTAACAAAAACGGGACCTTACTTTGGTTATCAGCGTGGGAAATACAATGTAGGGGAGTTGGGTGTTGAGGGTCAGTACAAACAACTAAAACTTTCCAAATCCATTACGCATGCTGGACAAATAGGGTTCAATTATAATTTTACACGCAACGTTTTGGGCTGCGATGTAGGATATTGGGTAAAACCATCGCGTTTAGGACTAACATACGGTGCGCGTTTGGTTTTCAGAACAGATTTTGATCGAAATAAAATCGGATTGGCTCCTGTGATTGGGTATAAATTGTATGGTTTCCATCTTCAAACGGGTTATTACTTTCTGAGCAATTCAACGTATGCGATGGCGACAAATTCCTTTTTTATTGGTTTGCGGTTTACCCTAATCAATAATCGAGCTCTTGATGTAGACAAAAAACGACCACTGTTCGAACGTAAAAAATCAAAATAGAGATCCTTGCGCGTAAAATTCATTTTTAAAAGGAAGTAGCACTTCAGGCAAATTGTTGATTTTACCCGAAATCAGTTTTCTGTTCACTTCATGTGCTTTCAAATGAACTGACGAAAGTGGAGTTTTTAGAATATCTAAGTCCAATGTGCCTTGTAGCCAATCATTTTCCTGTTCGGGTTTAAGTAATACGGGCATGCGTTTTTTTGAATTGTGGATTTCTTCCATTAATTCATTTGCCGGGCATGTGAGCATTGAAAATGTAGAGTGTTGCTCGCCTGTTAGTGGATGCATCCAAACGTCATAGATTCCTGCCATCGAGAATATGCCTCCCTTACTCGGTGCAATAAAAAAAGGAATCTTTTCCTTGCCGCTTGTTTGCCATTCAAAAAATCCTGAAGCTGGAATAATACATTCGTTTCGCTTGATTAAGTGTTTAAAGCTTGCTTTTTCGTTCAAGGTTTCAACTTTTGCGTTAAGGGTCATACTGGCAATCTCCTTGAAATTTGGTTCCTTGAACCAATTTGGAATCAATCCCCAATTCATCGCTTGCAGATGAGCTGCCTTTGTAACAATTCGCCACGTCGGAAAACTGAATCCAGAAGCGAAGAAAACAGGTGTTTCATTTAAGTTCGCTGGGATTTTCTTTCCATATTTCTTTGATAAATCAATATTTTTAGACGTGGAAGAAGCACTGTAACACATGATGGTTGCTTTTATTAATAATCGAATCCAAGTCAAAAATTACAAAAAAACGAAAGATGAATCGTAAATTTGACAAACAAGTGGATTATTTCTCATGATTTTAAGAATAATTCCCTACCTTTGCCCCCTCAATTCGGTCGAATATGTCAATTGGTGTAAAAATATTTTCTGGTCGTGCTTCAAAGCAACTTGCTGAACAAATTGCTGTAAGCTATGGTGTTCCCTTGGGTGACGTGAAAGTAATGGAGTTCAGTGACGGTGAATTTCAACCTTCATTTGAAGAAACGGTTCGTGGACAAGATGTGTTCATTATTCAATCCACAATGCCACCAAGTGACAATTTATTCGAACTGTTATTGATGGTTGATGCTGCAAAACGTGCTTCTGCGCGTAAAATTATTGCAGTGATTCCTTATTTTGGTTTTGCACGTCAAGACCGTAAAGATAAACCGCGAGTTGCAATTGGTGCTAAACTGGTCGCAAACATGTTAATGGCAGCAGGAGTTGATCGTTTAATGACGATGGATTTACACGCTGACCAAATTCAAGGATTTTTTGAAGTTCCTGTCGATCACTTATTTGCTTCCACCATTTTCTTCCCTGAATTGGAGAAATTGAACAACGGAAACTTGATCATGGCAGCACCAGATGCTGGAGGAGCTAAACGCGCAAATTCATACGCAAAGAAATTAGATACAGGATTGGCAATTTGTCACAAACAACGCAAGAAAGCAAACGAAGTTGCTGAAATGACGGTCATTGGTGATGTTGCTGGCAAAGATGTTATCTTGATTGATGATATGTGCGATACCGCTGGAACATTAACGAAAGCTGCTGACTTGTTCATGGAGAAGGGTGCAAAAAGCGTTCGTGCATTTTGTACACACGCCGTTCTTTCAGGTCCAGCATTCGAGCGTATCGAAAATTCAAAATTAACGGAGTTGATTGTGACTGATACAATTCCTTTAAGCCAAACAAGCGATAAAATTAGAGTATTGTCAGTTGCTGACTTGTTCTCTGACGTAATTCGCAGAATGGTAAATAATCAGTCAATTAGTTCGCATTTTATAATCTCATAAATAAATAAACATGAAAACAGCACAATTGAGCGGTTCGGTTAGAACGAACGTAGGGAAAAAGGACGCTGCCGCAGTAAGAAATGCAGGATTGGTTCCTTGTGTGCTTTACGGACAAGGTGAGCAAACTCACTTCGCAGTAAAGAGAAATGATATCGAGAAAATTGTTTTTTCTCCAGAGGTGTACCAAGTAGCATTGGACATTGAAGGTAAAAAAGCAAGTGGTATCATCCGTGAATTGCAACAACACCCAACAAAAGGAACGGTTTTACACGTTGACTTTTTGGAGTTAAGTGCAACGAAAGAAGTAAGAGTTGGATTACCAGTTCGTTTAACAGGTTCTTCTAAAGGTGTAATGTCTGGAGGTAAATTAATGCAAGTTTTCCGTCGTTTAAACTGTATCGGTTTGCCACAAGATTTGCCAGAAGCAATCGTTTTGGATATCACTAAATTGAAAATCGGAAAATCTATCCGTGTTAGTGCAATCGAAATTCCTGGAGTTAAATTCTTAGATCCTGCAAACGCAGTTGTTGTCTCTGTTAAAATGGCACGTGGTGCAACTAAACCAGCTGACGATGACGATGATGACGAGGATGAAGCATAAGATGCTAATCATAGTTAAAAAAAATCCCGCTTGTCTTTTGACAAGCGGGATTTTTTTATTCAATAATTATTCAGAAAATTAGCGTTTATTTTGTTTTTTACGTTTCTCTTCCAACCACTTCGGCACTTCTTTTCCTCTGCCTTTTTGCTGCTCACCCAAAAGTTTGTCGATTAAGTCGGGACGTTTGGCTTTTGTTAAACGTTGGCGAATCCAATCTTGATTTTCTCGCTTGTACCAGAAGAAATACTTGTTCTGATTCAATTTCTCTTCTCTTGTCTTCACCGTATTGATCGGTTTGAGCGTATATGGATGAACTCCAGTATAATAAATCACCTCGGCAACGGTCATCGGAGTTGGCATAAAATCTTGCACCTGTTCCAACTGGAATCCCATGTCTTTCGTTTCAGCAGCTAAATTAGCCATGTCTTCCTCTTCACAACCTGGATGCGAAGAGATGAAATATGGAATCAACTGCTGTTTCAAATTATGCTTTTCAGATAAGCGATCGTATTTTTCCTTGAACAGGTGAAAATACTTGAATGATGGCTTACGCATCACACGCAATGTGGCATCAGATGTGTGTTCAGGAGCAACCTTCAATCGACCAGAAACGTGACGTGTAATCACTTGTTCGATGTATTCATCGTGATTGCCATCATCGTTGTTTTTGTTGAAATCATCCACTAATAAATCGTAGCGAATTCCAGAACCAACAAAGGCTTTTTTAACGTTTGGATTGGCATCAATTTTACGGTATAATTCCGTCATTGGCTTGTGAGATGTATCTAAATTACTACATATCACAGGGTGAATGCAACTTGGAGAAGAACAACGCGCACATATGGCTTCGTCTTTCCCTTTCATCTTATACATGTTGGCTGATGGTCCACCCAAATCAGAAATATAACCCCTAAATTCCGGATGTTTTACCACTTCTTCGACTTCATTCAAAATCGATTTTTCACTGCGCGAAGCAATGAATTTTCCCTGATGTGCCGAAATTGTACAGAAACTGCAACCTCCAAAACAACCGCGGTGCATGTTGATGGAGAATTTAATCATATCGTAGGCAGGAATGGCGCCACGTTTTTTGTATTTCGGATGCGGTAAGCGTGTGTATGGTAAGTCAAACGATTGATCGATTTCCTTTTCCATCATCGTTTTGTAAGGTGGATTTATCACCAAGGTTTGATCACCAACATGCTGAATAATACGATTCGCCTCCCATTTATTGGATTCAACTTCAACAATTTTGAAATTGGCAGCATATTTTAGTTTGTCTGTCAAGCATTCTTCGTGACTTGCCAATTCAACCGTTTCCCAGTTTTTATTTTTTGGTAACTCCTCCGATTTGTCTTGTAAAAATGCAACTTGCTTGATGGTTTTCAAATTGCTGAATGGAACACCTTTTTTGAGTAGTTGCAACATTTCACGCAAAGGTTGATCGCCCATCCCGTAGACCAAAATGTCCGCTTTTGAGTCAACAACAACCGATGGTTTCAACTGATCTTCCCAATAATCGTAATGCGTTACACGGCGCAACGATGCTTCAATCCCACCGATCATCACAGGAACATCTGGGTAAAGTTCTTTCAGAATATTGGTGTAAACCGTTGTTGCATAATCTGGACGAAAACCTGCAGCACCGCCTGGCGTGTAGGCATCAGTTGAACGAAGACGTTTGTTAGCCGTATAATGGTTTACCATAGAATCCATGCAGCCTGCAGTAACTCCAAAGAAATATTTGGGTTTCCCCAATTTTTTGAAATCACGCAAATCATCTTTCCAGTTCGGTTGGGCAATGATTCCAATTTTGAATCCTTCATCTTCAATAATGCGCCCAATCACAGCCGTTCCAAAAGACGGATGGTCGACATATGCATCACCTGAAATTAAAATCACATCGAGCTCGTCCCAGCCGCGTTTTTCAACTTCTTTTTTCGTAATTGGTAACCAGTCGGTTATTGGTCTTTCCTCCATCATAGTGCAAAAATACGGAAATAAATATCCTTAAAAAATCTAAAATTTAATAGAATTAAAAGATTGTTTTTAACTTAACGCCTTTATGCGCAATTTGTTCATTTATACCTGTTTGATATTTCCTCTTCTAATGGCTTGTAAGGACCATTCGGGTGATGCATTGGACTTGGATAAAATACGGAGTCAACAATCTGTTTTCAGAATGAATTCATACGGAACAGAGGCAGAAAAATTTATTTCTTTTCCCGTTTGGTTCAATGATTCAGTAGTTAAAGCAAATAAAATTTCGAAAATCACACGTGATTTCTATTCTTTCGACCCTGCTGATTCCACAGAAATAGCAGCCATCAATAGTGAAGTGCCTCGCGAAAAACGTGAGTATTGGTTCAATCAGAATGGACAGTTAAAAGACTTAAAAGTCACGTATTTTTACGATGACCAAGAAATTGGATCTGTACACTACACCTATGTTTCACCAAAAGATAAATTTGGTTTTGCGAAAGTGGTAATTTTTTCTGATACCAATTCTGTGATTGATTTGGAAGAAAATGACATGGATTTCCCCTTTAAAATTCATGAGAAGGTGAAACAAACTTCCAAGTACCTAGCATATCGAGATCAACAAACGGGGGATTATTTATTTTATATGTTGAATAGAAAATATTGGGGTCCTTTGTCCGTTGATTCAATTTTAAAACCATCACACAAAGACATCATTGTGCTTGGTACGGTCTATTTTCCAACCAAGAAATACCAAGTATCGAATAAAGTGAAGGAAAAAGATATAACTCGTTTTGTATATAACAGTGCATCTCACGTGCTCGAGAGTATCCAAAAACAAGATTACCCATTTGAAAATAAACGCTGTTTTGTATACAACAAAAATGGATTTTGTACCGGATACATCGATTCTACGTTTACAGATAAAGTTTTTTTAACGAGAATTGTATCAGAAGTTAAAACGGATAAAAAAATGAACCCAATACGAATTGTTCATACGAAGGAAAATCAGAACAATGAAACAGGTCGAATAGCAGTTGAAAGAATAAGTTATGAGTATAAAAAAACAAGCAATTAGAAAAGCATTTTTAGTACAACTAGTGTTTTTACTTCAAGCCTTTGTGAGCTTCGCACAGGATGAAATCACCCAAGATACAATCAACGGGGTTGTGTACAATGTCTATCCTTTTCCAATTGAATTTGAAACGCATAGCACTTATTATATTGCTCAAAAGAGAACACGAAGTGATCGTTTTTCGATGAAGGAGTACATAGAAGTTATTTACGGCGATGAAAAAATCTCGTACAAAGAAAAACGTATGATTCGTCGTGAAATGCGCGGTGAATTTTCTTCCAGAGGTGATAGAAAAGAAAATAAGCATTTGTTGAATAAAAAGTTCAAAAATGCCGTTCGTAAAAACCCGTATCCGCTGATGGAGCAACGCTATTCGTTAGAACATGATATCATCCCTTCATTGGATAATATTCCGGATGGTAAGTATGTTCAATACTTTGATATGGTCGTATTACTCGATAAAAAAGGGAGGTCGAACTATGTTGGAAATCAAATTGCTGGTTATTTCACAATCAAAAATAACATGTTGGAAGGTGAAGCAATTTGGTTTAATGTGAAAGGAGATACACTGAAAAAGGGGCGATTTGAGAAAGGTCTCAAAGTAGGTGAATGGTCTATTGAAACCAGAAAAATTGGTTACACAGTTGATCCAATTAATGCAAAATTATACATCGAAAGAGGCTACCCAAACATGGATACAATTCGTGAAATTGTGAACTATGCTGGTGGATTCAAGAATGGCACTTATGCAAAGTTCGAAAATTCTATTTATCCAGTTGAACAAGGTCAATACAAAGACAACATCGCTGTCGGAGAATGGTTGGAACGCGATATAAGTTTCACGGGTAAAGGAAAAAAACGTGTTAGAAATAGAAACAACAATGTAATTACGTTTCGCTATACGCCAACGACAGAAGAAACCGTTGTTCGTCAGCCAATCATCCGAAATCGTTTGATCAAGGACTTAGATTATAAAAGTCCCTTTGATTTCATGGGTAAATATTCAGTAAATGTTTCTTTTTCAAGATTATACGGAATTAACTATCCCAAAGATCTAGACATTGAATTAGAGGAAGAAACGATTAATTCATACGAAGGGGAAGTGTACGAGGAAGAGTACTACGATGATGAATATTATGGTGATGAAATTTATTATGAAGAAGAAGAGTATTATGGCGAGGGTTACGGCGGAAACACTGATTATGCCAATATGGTTTATGATGCATCAATAGATGACTACGTTCCGCTGAGTAAACTTGTGGATAGTTTAGGAATCTATTTTAAGTTCGACGGTATTTACGAAAAACGTTATCCGAATGGTCAATTGATGATGCGTTACGAATTCAAAAATGGAAATCTAGTTAGTGAAGACACCATTTTTTGGGACAATGGAAAACCATATGATATTATCACATTCGATACGGATTCTAATCAATATCTGCATCGCGTATATGATTACAAAGGTAAATTGTACAATGAAATCGTGTATGACTCAGTTGGTGATTTTAAACGCGTAAATTTCAAACCAATAACGGTAAAATACTTTATGTTGGATGGATTGAATGTTGAAGACGAAAAGAACGCTCGTTTCTTCTTCTATGACAAATTGGATACACTCGAAAATGATTTATCCTCAATCGATTCGCTTGTGATTTTCAGATCGTGGTTCAAAGTGGATACAGCCATGTTGTATTCTCGCATGTATTATCCAAAAGATAGAACCTTGAAGTTTAGTTCGTATGCCATCACTGGGAAAGCACCAACTACTTCCGAGTTAACGTTTAGTGAAGGATTTGATAGTTGGACTGGAATCAAAAAGTTCGATTACGGAAATTTAACAATGAAAACAACGTCATCTGCATCTTACAGTGAGTGGGTAGAAAAAGACAGTATTCCGCAGCGTCAAGTAAATGATTACAGTAGAAGTTACAACACGACCGATGAGTATATCCTGATGCAAGATAATAAACCGTTTTCAGGAGATTTGTCAATTACGTTCAACGAAAAGAACATGTCATTGCATTCTGGGAAAGCTATTCAAATGGTGTTTCCAAGGGATTATGTCATGAAAGACAAATTGGAAAAGGACTTTGTTAAATACAAAGAATCCGGAAAAACGAAATACGAAGATTTATTTGGTTGTATTGATGCCTCCGATATTGAAAGCGAATTTTCCGATGGTATATTCAGCGCATTATTTGGAGGCTTTATTAGTGAGTTTATGCTGAATTCATACTCGGACTATGATTACGACTATGATTACGATTATGAAGGAGAGGGAAGGCCAAAACGCTATAAAGAGCGAAAAGCAGCAACATTCACAAAGCAAGTAGAAGGTCATATGATTGATGGCGTGCCTGTAGGGCTTTGGGTTTTTAAAGATCAAAAAGGAAATGTTATCGCTGAAGTACCTTTTGATAAAGGAATGGTGAATGGTACTGTAAAAGAATACGATTATGCCTACCCGAATGATAATAATTACGATTATTACAATTACATTGAAGGGCCTGATTTTATGATTGACTCTACGCCAAAACGCACGAAGTTTTACTTATCGCGCACAACAGATTACAAAAATGGCTTAACAAATGGCATCAGTTACCAATACAATTGGCTGGGGGAAATCACTAAACTGGATTCGTACAAAGAAGGATATAAAGATGGAGAAAGTTTTGAACGGAACAATTTAGCATACACAACGCTAACCTACAAAGATGGGTCATTGGATGGATATGTAAAAACGTATTTAACACTAAAAGGTAAAGACTCCACCTTGTTGTATGATTTGAACTTCCAAAACGGAGCACTTCAAGGTGAATCGAAAGCATTTCATTTGAATGGCAAGTTGGCGAAGAAAGGCTTCTTTTTAAATGGTGATCCTATTGATGATTATGAAGCATACGATACACTTGGGTTTAAATACCATTATGTGAAATTTCAATATTCGTATCCTGTAGAAGAGAAAATTTGGGAAGAAAATCAATTAAGCGTGCGCTATTTATTTGATTGGAGAGATTCAATTTATTTTCAACCAACAGATATAACAACATCGCAAAGCTTGGAACGCACATTGGCGCAACTTGGAATTGGGAACGAATATTACAGACCGTATTATGGACGTCCAAGTTTGGTTAGTAAAACTGGAATAGATTACCATATAACCAAATATTATCCAAATGATTCTATTGCCCGTGATGGTGCCATTTCAACGGGTAAGAAAGTTGGCTGTTGGAAATACTGGAGTTATGAAGGAGAGATGTTGTATGAAGTAGATTATTTTGATACAATTATTTCAATCAATGATAGCATTCAGTTTAAAGCAAAAGGAATTCAAACAGATTACAATGCGAAAGGTGAAAAAATTAGTGAAAGCTACGTGATTGAAAAATTCGAAAAATACGATTGTTCACACACGGATCACTATGAAATTCGTCAGTTGATGACAATTTGGCAAGGAAAGGATTCCGTTGACCGAATGAACGGATATGTGAAAAACTACTATGACAACGGTGTTCTACAGAATGAAGGAATGATGAAAAATGGGGTGCCAACAGGCGTGTGGAAATACTATGACCCGTATGGAAAATTGAATCAAGTTGGAAATTATGTCCTCGGTAAACGCGATGGCAGATGGCTTGGTGGTGATTTATCGAAAACAAAATACTTAGGTGATATTTGTTTGAATCCCAATTTGCCTGATTTGGAAGAGGAAATAAAGTACCGCGAGAAATTATTGGACATAGTTATCACTAATTATAAAATGGGAAAAGCACTGAACAAAGAATTCTACGATGTCAATTTAAACACCTACGAGGAGGAAAGTGAAGAGGAAATCATTGAGTCTGATATAGAATTCAAATAAATAGGGAAACCTTCAGAAAAGAGATGATCATTTGGTCATCTCTTTTTGTTTTGTAAGCATTCTTAATCGGAGTTTGATTACATTTGTCGTGCAAATAGTAACAAAATGATTAGACTAGAACAGTACGAAGAAGTACAAGCTCAATCGACGCTTGTGATCTTGTCAGATAAAAAAACAAAACTCGATAAAACACTTGGAGAAGATGTAATCGTTTATCACAAAAAATTTCAAAAAAGTGAAGATAAATTTGATTTCTTGAAAGGAGTGAATGGATTCACTTTTTTTGTGAAGAGCGATCAAAAGGCAGAGGAATTAAGGGTTGTAGGAGCAAAAATCATCGGACAATTATCAAAAGAGATTAAAAGTGTCTCGTTGATTGGATCTGTTTCAGATCAATTAACTATTGCGGAGGGTATGCTCTTGTCTTCCTACCAATTTATCAAGTATTTTAAAGATGCTGATAAAAAGAAATTGGGATTGGAAACGGTTCTTTTAAGCAAAGAGGTTTCTTCTAAAAAAATAATTGAGTTGTTGGATATTGCTAAAGCAGTTTTCTGGGCGAGAGACCGCGTAAATGAACCAGTTTCTCACTTGAATGCAAGTCAATTAGCGGAAGCAATCAGTGAATTAGGAGCGGAAGCAGGCATGACGGTTCAGGTCCTAGAAAAAACGCAAATTGAATCACTTAAAATGGGTGGTTTATTAGCGGTGAATAAAGGTTCAATAGATCAACCAACGTTTACAATTGTTGAATACAAGCCAGAAAAGGCAATCAACAAAAAACCAATTGTTTTGGTTGGAAAAGGGGTTGTATATGATACGGGAGGCTTGAGTTTAAAACCAACGCCAGGTTCGATGGATGTGATGAAAAGCGATATGGCTGGAGCAGCTTGTATGGCCGGCACAATCTATTTGGCGGCATTACAAAAATTGAAAGTACACCTCATTGCCTTGATTCCAGCAACAGATAATCGTCCAGGATTGAATGCCTATGCTCCAGGAGATGTGATTACGATGTACGATGGCACAACAGTTGAAGTTTTAAATACAGATGCCGAAGGCCGAATGATTCTAGCCGATGCCTTGGCGTATTCAAATAAATTCAAACCTGAGTTGGTGATTGATGCAGCAACCTTGACAGGAGCAGCTTTACGCGCAATTGGCACAAAAGCTTCGGTAATCATGGGAAATGCGGATGATAAAGTGTTTGAGCAGTTGGAGAAGGTTGGAAATGAGGTGCACGAGCGCACAGTCCGTTTTCCTTTCTGGGATGATTATGCAACTGAAATTAAATCGTCAATTGCAGATTTGAAAAACCTAGGTGGACCAAATGCAGGAATGATTACAGCAGGGAAGTTTTTAGAACATTTTGTAAAATCTCCTTATATTCACATGGATATTGCAGGACCAGCTTGGTTAGATGCAAAAGAAGATTACAAAGGCCAAGGTGGAACGGGAGCAGGCATTCGCATGTTGTTCAACTTTTTGAAAAAATATAAATAATGGAGAAAGATAAGGAAAAAGAAAAGGAGTTAGGTAACCCTAACCCAATACGCGTGGGAATCTCCATTGGTGATATAAACGGAATTGGTCCAGAGGTGATCATGAAAGCATTGAATGATTCGCGTATGCTTTTAGAATGCTTGCCAATAATTTATGGGTCAACAAAAGTTTTTGCGCATTACAAAAAGGTACTTGACGAAAACGACTTTAATTATCAATCGTGTAAAACGGCTGAAGAAGCTCAGATTCGCAAAGTAAATGTGGTTAATGTCTGGAACGATGAGATTGAATACCAGATGGGACAAGCTACTGAGAACGGTGGGAAACATGCATTTTTATCATTGGAACGTGCAACCCAAGATTTAGCTTCTGGAAAAATTGATGTGCTCGTAACCGCACCAATTTCAAAAGAAGCAATGGCTAAATCAGGATTTAAATTTCCTGGACATACAGAATATCTGGCAGATTTAGCAGGAACAGATGACGCACTTATGGTTATGGTTTCTGGGAATCTACGCGTTGCTTTGGTAACAACTCACATAGCCTTAAAAGAAGTCAACACAACCTTGACAAAAGAATTGATTTTGCAAAAAATCAAAACGTTTGAGGCAAGTTTGAAAAAAGATTTTGGACGCATTCGTCCACGTATTGCAGTTTTTGGTTTAAATCCACATGCAGGGGAAAACGGAAAAATGGGAACTGAAGAGCAGGAAATTATTTCACCTGCTATTAATGCTGCGAAAAATGAAAACATATTAGCTTTTGGTCCCTATCCAGCAGATGGATTCTTTGGTTCAAATGCACGCTCTCAATTCGACGGTGTTTTGGCGATGTATCACGATCAAGGATTGGCAGCGTTCAAGGCATTGGCATTTGAGGATGGTGTGAATTATACGGCTGGTTTACCAATTGTACGCACATCACCTGATCATGGAACTGCTTTTGATATTGTAGGACAAAATAAAGCAAGTGAACAGTCGATGCGCAACGCAATTTATGTTGCAATGGACATTTATAAAAATCAGATTTTTTCTAAAGAAATTGGCGCTAATCCATTGCAAATTAGTCCAAAAGAAAAGAGACGCTCAAATAGTGATATTGAATAATGAATCTATTTAGTGAAAAAATCAAAGGATATTAACAACTTTAAGTTAAAATTATTACCTTTGCCCTCCAATTTTCGTTCAGTGTGAAGTCAGAAAGAGAATATATTATTCCGTTTATAGGCTTGAAACTTGGGTTTCACGAATATCAATACGATATAAGTGATACGTTCTTTGAAGAAAGAGAATATTCGATCATTCACAAAGGAAAAGTGAATGTGAACTTGGTGCTTGAGAAGAAAGAGACCATGTTAATAGGCGAGTTCGTCATTAGCGGGGCTGTTTTTACAGATTGCGACCGATGCAATGATCCAATAGAAGTTCCTGTAAAAGGAAGTTATCGAGTGGTGTTTAAGTTTGCATTGGAGCCAAGTGATGATGAAACATTGATTGTGTTGCATCCCGATTCATATGAGTTAGACATTCGTGACAACTTGTATGAGTTAATAACTGTTTCATTGCCGATTCGTTTGGTACATGCAGAGGGAGAATGCAACGAAGAAATGATCGCATTATTGAATAAATACACTGTTCAACGCGAAGAGAGTGATGATGAAGACCAAGATGATTGGGATGATGATGACGATTGGGACGATGAAGAAGATGACGACGATGGGGATGACGATTTCGATCCGAAAGATCCACGTTGGGCAACATTAAGAAATTTGAATTAAAACAAATATAAATAAAGTAAAATGGCACATCCTAAGCGAAAAATATCGAAGACACGCCGTGACAAGAGAAGAACGCACAAAAATGCAATTGCAAATAACATCGCAACTTGTCCAACAACAGGGCAACCGCATTTGTTCCACCATGCACACTGGCATGAAGGTAAACTTTACTACAAAGGGAAAGTTGTAGCAGAAAAAGAAGTAGCAATTTAATTGCTACGTTCACTTAATCTTCTTCTTCATGAAGATTGGAATTGATATTTTAGGCGGTGATTTTGCTCCCGAAGCGAATATTTCGGGAGTGGTTCTAGCTAAAAAAGAACTTCCAAACGATGTAAGACTCGTTCTATTAGGCGACAGAGAGCAAATCTCCAGTGGCCTTTCTTCGTTTGGTGAAAATATTGATGATTATGAGATTGTTCATGCTCCTGATGTAATCACGATGCATGACCATCCAACGCGCGCTATTCCGCAAAAACCAAACAGCAGCATTGCCGTAGGATTTGATTTACTTGCAAAGAAAGAAATTCAGGCCTTTGCAAGCACTGGCAATACGGGTGCAATGTTGGTTGGTTCAATCTACAAAATCAATACAATACCTGGAATAATTCGTCCATGTATTACTTCTACCTTACCTGCAATTGATGGAACAAACACTATTTTGTTGGATGTTGGATCAAATGCAGATTGCAAAGCAGATGTGTTGTATCAATTTGCAGTGCTTGGAGCCTTATATTCAAAGAATGTCTATGGTGTTGAGAATCCACGTGTAGCTTTATTGAATATCGGCGAAGAAGAAACCAAGGGTAATTTGTTGACGCTTGCAGCACATAAATTAATGACAGAATCCGATGATATTAATTTTATTGGTAATTTGGAGGGTCGAGATCTTTTCTTTGGAAAAGCCGACGTCATTGTGTGTGATGGATACACCGGAAATATTGTATTGAAAGAAGCAGAAGGGATTTATACCCTGATGAAAAAACGAGGTATTCAAGATGAATATTTCGATCGTTTCAATTACGAAAATTACGGTGGAACACCAATTTTGGGTATACAAGGAAACGTTATTATCGGACACGGAATGTCGAATGACATTGCTGTGAAAAATATGATTTTACATTCATATGAGGTCGTCAAATCAGGTTTGGCATCGCGTGTGAACGAAGCATTTAGTTAATATGGGAAAAGTTACTGCAGCAATTACCGGAGTTCAAGGATACGTTCCTGACTTTGTTATGACAAATGATGAACTGGCAAAAATCGTTGATACTTCAGATGAATGGATCACGTCGCGCACTGGCATCAAAGAAAGAAGAATCCTGAAAGAAGGTGCATCTTCTGATATGGCAGCAGCAGCTGTTGCTCAGTTACTAGCGAAAAAAGGAATCGATCCAATGGAGATTGATTTGGTTGTTTGTGGAACCGTTACTCCAGATTATCCTTTCCCAAGTACAGCGAATGTTGTATGCGACAAAGTTGGAATGAAAAACGCATGGGGCTTTGACCTTATTGCAGCTTGTTCTGGATTTATTTATGCATTAACAACTGGGGCACAATTTATAGAGACAGGAAAGTACAAAAAAGTAATCGTAATTGGTGTAGATAAAATGTCATCAATTTTAGATTATGAAGATCGCACAACATGTGTTATTTTCGGAGACGGTGCTGGCGCTGTTTTGTTAGAAGCAAATGAAGAAGGGCTCGGAGTAATTGACTCCATTTTAAGAAGTGATGGGTCTGGACGCCAATATTTGATTCAGCCAGGAGGAGGTTCTGCACATCCGCCTTCTCACAAAACGGTTGACGATCGTATGCATTTTGTGAAACAGGAAGGTAAACAAGTATTCAAATTTGCAGTTACAAATATGGCAGAGGTTTCAGCTGAAATTATGGAGAAAAATAATTTATCGAGCGAAGATGTTGATTGGTTGGTACCGCACCAAGCGAATTTGCGAATCATTGATGCAACTGCAAATAGAATGGGATTACCAAGTGAAAAAGTAATGATTAACATTCAAAAATATGGAAACACAACGGCAGGTACATTACCTTTGTGCTTGTGGGACTACGAAAGCCAATTGAAAAAAGGTGACACATTAATTCTTTCTGCGTTCGGTGGAGGATTTACGTGGGGAGCTGTTTATTTGAAATGGGCGTATAACTCTTAATTAACTATTTATACTTTATAAAATCTAAGCATTATGAATCTGAATGAAATCCAAGATTTAATAAAATTTGTTGCTAAATCAGGTGTAAGTGAAGTTGAAATCGAGCAAAAAGATTTCAAAATCTGTATCAAAGCTGAAAAAGCGAAAGCTGAGCAACAAATCATTGTTCAAGCTGCTGCACCAGCTCCTGTAGCTGCTGCTCCTGCTCCAGTTGCCGCTGCTCCTGTAGCAACTACTCCAGCGTCTGCTGCTGCTCCTGTAAATGATGATGCAAAGTACATCACGGTTAAATCTCCAATGATCGGCACATTCTACCGCTCAGCTGGCCCAGACAAAGAACCATTTGTAACGGTAGGAAATACGATTAGTAAAGGTGATACTATTTGTATTATTGAGGCAATGAAATTATTCAACGAGATTGAATCTGAAGTTTCAGGTAAAATCGTGAAAATGTTGGTTGATGATGCTTCTCCAGTTGAATATGATCAACCATTATTCTTGGTAGATCCAGCTTAATAGATTTAGAATTTAGAATTCGGAAAACAGAAGTAAGGTAATTTCTTTCTGTTCTTAATGTTCACAATTCACTAATTCAAATTGTATGTTTAAAAAGATATTAATTGCCAATAGAGGTGAGATTGCTTTACGTGTCATTCGTACATGTAAGGAAATGGGAATCAAAACTGTTGCAGTTTATTCAACAGCAGATAAAGATAGTTTACCAGTGCGTTTTGCAGATGAAGCTGTTTGTATCGGTCCAGCAGTTAGTTCAAAATCGTATTTATCGATCCCAAACATTATCGCAGCGGCTGAGATTACAAATGCAGATGCAATTCACCCGGGATATGGTTTTTTGTCGGAAAATGAAAAATTCTCCCGTGTTTGTCAAGAGCATGGTATCAAATTTATTGGTGCAACTCCCGAACAAATTGCAGGAATGGGTGACAAAGCAACTGCAAAAGCAACGATGATTGCTGCAGGAGTTCCATGTATTCCAGGTTCAAAAGGATTGTTGAAAGATATGGATGATGCACGTGCAACAGCGAAGGTGGTTGTTTATCCAATAATCTTGAAAGCTACCGCAGGTGGTGGTGGAAAAGGGATGCGTATCGTTTGGAAAGAAGAAGATCTTCAGGCTGCTTGGGATTCAGCTCGTCAAGAAGCTGCCGCTGCTTTCGGAAACGACGGTATTTACATGGAAAAATACATTGAGCAACCACGCCATATCGAAATTCAAATTGCAGGTGATCAATACGGAAACGCTTGTCACTTGTCTGAACGTGATTGTTCTATACAACGTCGTCACCAAAAATTAGTAGAAGAAACGCCATCTCCATTCATGACAGATGAATTAAGAGAAAAAATGGGTGAGGCTGCTATCAAAGCTGCGAAGGCAGTGCGATACGAAGGTGTTGGAACTGTTGAGTTCTTGGTTGACAAAAACCGTGATTTCTATTTCATGGAAATGAATACACGTATTCAAGTGGAACACACAATTACGGAGGAAGTAATCGATTACGATTTGATCAAAGAACAAATTAAATTGGCTGCTGGAGAAAAAATTTCAGGTAAAAATTACATTCCACATTTACATGCGATTCAATGTCGAATCAACGCGGAAGATCCATCAAATGATTTTAGACCATCTCCGGGAAAAATTACGTCTTATCACTCACCAGGTGGACACGGTGTTCGTATCGATACACACGCTTATGCTGGTTATGTTATTCCGTCAAACTACGATTCAATGATCGGAAAGTTAATTTGCGTTGCTCAAACACGTGAAGAGGCTATTTTGAAAATGAAACGTGCTTTGGATGAATACATTATTGAAGGTGTGAAAACAACAATTCCTTTCCACCAAAAATTAATGGATAACCCAGATTTCCGTGCAGGTAATTTTACAACTGCTTTCATGGATACTTTCGAATATTAGGATAATCAAATAGAAAAAGCCGCTAATCATTTGACTAGCGGCTTTTTTTGTACACAATAATTCAGGTATTTGTTACCTGAATTTACGGAATCAATTTAAAACGATCAAATAGCTGCTATCGCTGCATCGTAATTCGGTTCCGAAGCAATATCTGATACTAATTCAGTGTATTTCACAATACCAGCTGTATCAATAACCATGATTGCTCGGGCATGTAGCGCTTCTAAAGGTCCGTTTTCCAATTCCAAACCATAGTTTTTTCCAAAGTCGCCTGTTGCAAAATCGGAAGCAGTGATTACATTGTCAATCCCCTCAGCACCACAAAAACGCTTCTGAGCGAAAGGTAAGTCTCGCGATACACAAAGAATTTTCGTGTTTTCTAACTCTGAAGCACGTTTATTAAACGTTCTAACAGATGTTGCACATGTTGCGGTATCTATACTCGGAAAAATGTTTAAAATCAAATTAGTGCCTTTATAATCGCTCAAATTTGTAGAAGATAAATCAACTTTTTTCAAATTGAAATCAGGTGCCATTTCACCTACTTTTGGAAGTTCACCGTTGGTATTGAATGGTGCTCCTTTTAATGTTACAGTTGCCATATTCGTCGTTTATATAATTGTCTCCTAAATTAACGAATAAAAGCTACAAATCTGTTCCAAAAAAAAGCCGTAACATTTCTGAAACGGCTCCTTAAAACGATAAATTTGTATTATAATCCCAATAAAACAGCGTGAGGATCTTTCGAACCAAACAACATTCTTTCAGGGTTTTCTAACATTTCTTTTACTTTCACCAAGAATCCAACTGATTCTTTTCCATCGATGATTCTGTGGTCATATGAAAGTGCCACGTACATGATTGGTCGAATTTCAACTTGACCATTGATTGCAACTGGACGCTCAACAATGTTGTGCATTCCCAAAATTGCAGACTGTGGCGGGTTGATTATTGGCGTTGATAGCATTGAGCCGAAAACGCCACCATTCGTTATAGTGAATGTCCCATTTGCCATGTCGTCTGGAGTTATTTTTCCATCTCGTGCCTTAATAGCCAAACGTTTGATTTCACGCTCAATTTCAGCTAATGACATTTGCTCTGCATTACGAACAACTGGAACCATTAATCCTTTAGGTGAAGAAACAGCAATACCGATATCCGCATAGTTGTGGAAAATCATTTCATTACCATCAATTTGCCCGTTAACGGCAGGAAAAATATTCAACGCTTCCGTCACCGCTTTCGTGAAGAACGACATAAATCCTAAATTCACTTCATGGTGTTTAGCGAATGCATCTTTGTATTTTGCACGCAAGTCCATGATTGGTTTCATGTCAACTTCATTGAATGTTGTCAACATGGCTGTTTCGTTTTTCACTGAAACTAAACGTTCTGCTACTTTACGACGCAACATTGACATTTTTTCACGACTTTGTTCACGTGTACCTCCCCAACCTTGTGCATCTGCCGCTGAGAATCCTCCAGCCATTGCAGCCACAACGTCTTGTTTTGTGATACGACCGTCTTTTCCTGTACCGTTCAATTTAGTTGCTGAGATATTGTTCTCAGCCATGATTTTTGAAGCAGCAACAGAAGGTGTTCCAGCAGCGTATGTGTCTTTTTTAACAGGATCAGGACTAGGAGTAGCAGCGGCAACCGGAGCAACTTTCACTTCTTCTTTTGTTTCAGAACTAGTTGAAGAATTAGCAACTTTAGGAACCGATCCAGCAGGACGTTCAGCAGAAGTGTCAATTAAACAAACTACTTGTCCAACTTTTACAACATCACCTTCACCAGCTTTTAGTGTAATGATTCCACTTTCTTCAGCAGGTAATTCAAGTGTAGCTTTATCAGAGTCAACCTCTGCGATTGCCTGATCTTTTTCTACATAATCACCGTCAGATACCAGCCATTGCGCGATTTCCACTTCAGAGATGGATTCTCCTGGGCTTGGTACTTTCATTTCTAATACTGACATATTCGTCTAATTTAATCTATTAGTAGCTCTTAATTAACTTTTACACGTGCAAATTGAAATACATCAGCAAACAGCTGTTTCAAACGTTTTTCGTGTAATTTTTTCGATCCTTCAGCAGCAGCAGCAGTTGAGTTTCTGCAAATACCGATGAAAGGAATGTGGCGTAAAGACATTGCCATGTGTGTCCAAGCACCCATGTTTGAAGGTTCCTCTTGGGCCCATACAATGTTTTTCGCTCCTGCGTATTTTGAAATAATGCCATCGATTTGTGCAGTTGGAACTGGATACAATTGTTCAACTCGAACAAAAGCCATGTTTTCAACACCCATTTCGTTTGCTTTCTCTTTCATCTCATAGTAGAACTTACCAGAACAGAATACAACTGTGTCGATGGCTGCAGCTATTACACTTGCATCATCTATTACTTCTTTGAACGAACCTTTCGCCATTTCATCTAATGAAGAAACGGCTGCTGGGTGACGCAATAATGCTTTTGGCGAGAAAACAATCAATGGTTTTCTGAAATCACGTTTTAATTGACGACGCAATAAATGGAAGTGATTTGCTGGGGTAGAAGTATTTACAACTTGCATGTTTGTATCAGCACATTGTTGTAAGAAACGCTCCATACGCCCGCTAGAGTGTTCAGCTCCTTGCCCTTCATATCCATGAGGTAATAACATCACTAAACCACTTTGAGTGGCCCATTTGTCTTCACCTGCTGAAATGAATTGATCGACCATGATTTGCGCCCCATTGAAGAAATCGCCAAATTGTGCTTCCCAAATCGTTAATCCTTTTGGAGTGGCTAATGAATAACCGTATTCAAATCCTAAAACACCATATTCAGATAACAAGGAGTTGTAAATTTCAAATTTCCCTTGTTTGTCTGAAAGATGATTCAGTGTGATTATTTCTTCTTCCGTATCTTCTGTTTTTACAACAGCATGACGATGAGAAAATGTTCCACGCTCAACATCTTGACCAGAAATTCGAATCGGGTGACCTTCATCCAATAAGGTAGCATAGGCTAACATTTCGGCAGAACCCCAGTCTAACTTATCGTTTTTTATCGCGTTATTTCGGTCTTCAAAAATCTTAGAAATTTTGCGAAAGTATTTTTTTCCTTCAGGTAAGGTCGCTAATTTTTGTCCTAACTGTAGTAATTTTTTCTTGTCAATTCCTGTTTCTGGTGAGGTATCGAAATCCGCTAATTTTCCATGTCGGAAACCTTCCCATGTTTGACTTAAGAAATCGTATACGTGTGCTTTTTCGTTTTTACGAGAAGCTTCAAATTCGCTTTCTAAAAACGCATTGTATTCGTCTTCAACTTTCTTAGCATCTTCTTTTGATAAAACACCTTCTTGCTCCAATTGACCAAAGTATATGTCTTTTGGATTTGGGTGTTTAGCAATTAAATTGTATAAACTCGGCTGTGTGAATTTAGGTTCATCTCCTTCATTGTGACCATATTTACGGTAACACAATAAATCGATGAAAATATCTCTATTGAATTGCTGACGGTATTCCATCGCTATTTCAATGGTTTGAACAACCGCTTCAATATCGTCTCCGTTGACATGGAAAACTGGGCATAATGTTGTTTTCGCTACGTCAGTACAATACGTTGATGAACGACCATCCAAATAATTCGTTGTAAATCCAACTTGATTATTCACTACGATGTGAATTGTTCCACCTGCACGATAACCATCCAATTGCGCCATTTGAATTGTTTCATAAACGATTCCTTGTCCTGCAACAGCAGCATCGCCATGAATCAAAACTGGACAAACTTGACTTTCATTTTCCAAAACGTGATCTACCTTTGCACGGGCGATGCCTTCTACAACGGTATTCACAGCTTCAAGGTGAGATGGGTTTGGTGCTAAGGTAACACCGATTTTTTTACCATTTTCTAAAACGACATGTGATGTAAATCCTTGGTGGTATTTAACGTCGCCATCAAAATATTCTATTGAATCAAATTCCTTTCCTTCAAATTCTCTGAAGATATCGCGCGGACGTTTCTCAAAAATATTGGTCAATGTATTCAAGCGTCCACGATGCGCCATTCCCATTACGAAATATTCTACACCTAGCTCAGAACCTTTGTTTACCAAAATGTCCAAGGCAGGAATTAATGCTTCTCCTCCTTCAATAGAGAAACGCTTTTGACCAACGAATTTTTTACCTAAAAATGCCTCAAAGTTTGTGGCCTGATTCAATTTTTTATAAATATTGATTTTGCGATTCTTATCAAATGTTGGACGATTTTTGATTTCAATTTTATTTTTGAACCATTCAACGCGCTCTGGATCACGCATGTAAACGTATTCGATCCCAATTGATTGGCAATAAGTCAATTCTAAGTGGTGAATGATATCACGCAAGCTTGCAGCACCAATTCCTACTTCTTCACCTGCTTGGAAAACGGTGTCCAAATCAGCAGCTTCAAGACCAAAGTTTTCAAGATCTAAGGTTGGAGAATATTTACGACGCTCACGAACAGGATTCGTTTTAGTAAACAAGTGACCACGATTACGATAACCATTAATCAAGTTAATTACTTTAAACTCTTTTTGAAAATTCTCAGGAATTTCACCACCATCTTCGTAGTTAGTTCTTGCGAAATCGAAGCCTTCAAAGAATTTTTTCCAGCCTATATCAACACTTTCTGGGTCTTGCTGATACATTTTATACAGATGATCCATTGCATTCACATCCGCATTCCCAACATAAGATACTTTATCCATGGTCTTTTGTGCACATTTATGGAACAGCAAATTTAGACAAATTACCCAAAGCGGAAGTGCAAAAACTTGAATTAATTTCTAGAAAAGTTAAATTTTGAACGGGATACGTCTTTTTCAGTAAAATTGAACAAAATAATCCTGAAGTTTATTCAGAAATTGAATCGAAACCACTTGAATTTGAACTGGAAAATTTGGTCCTTAAAAAGACTTTGTATGCCTCCCGAAAGAGTATTTTTTCAGACAATAATTGAACAAAATTAGGATCGCTTGTGATGTGCAAAAATTCTTTTTCTGATAAATCGATAGTGTACAACAATTGCAGCAAACGGGTTTCTCCTTGTTTCATTAAATCAACCAAAAGTTGCGCAATTAGGTGCTCGATTTCCTCTTTGGAAATGGGCTCGATTTCAAATGAATTCAAAAAAAACAAATTGAATTTTGCGAAATCCTTTGCGATTTGCTGCTGCGTCTTAAGAACAAATTCGTGATTATCGAAATAAACATTCAATTGATCGTATGTTCTTAAATCGTCCATGAAATAGGTATTCGTGAATTGCTTATTTTACTGAACCACCAGCTTCAAATCCTTTTTCAGGAGACATAAAGCTCAACTTTCCTTCAGCATCTTCCGCCATCAAAATCATTCCTTGCGATTCGATTCCGCGTATCTTACGAGGCGCTAAATTCAATAAAATTTGAACGGTTTTACCAACAATTTCTTCTGGCGAATAGTGTTCTGCAATTCCAGAAACAACAGTGCGTTTATCGATTCCTGTATCAATCAATAGTTTCAATAACTTATCTGCCTTCTCCACTTTTTCAGCTTCTAAAATTGTTCCCAAACGAATATCCAATTTGGTGAAATCCTCAAAATCGATTGTGTCTTTTTGTGGTTCGAAGTTCGATTCTGCAGCAGTTGTACTTTGCAATTTCGCTACTTCAGCTTCCACCAAACTATCTTCAATTTTTTGGAAAAGAATCGTTGGTGCATTTGTCATTGAACCTGCTATTAACAAATCTGAATTACCAGTTTGCGTCCAATCTGTAGTTTTGAAATTCAAGAAGTTCGATAATTTTTCAGCAGTAGAAGGCAAGAACGGTTGAAGAACAATACTCAAATTCGCAGTGATTTGCAAAGCAATATTCATGATTGTTTCAACGCGTTTTTCGTCTGTTTTGACCAATTTCCAAGGTTCCTGATCGGCCAAATATTTGTTGCCAAGGCGAGCCATATTCATTGCTTCGGCTTGTGCATCACGCAATTTGTAAGCATAAACCAATTTGCTAATGCGCTCTGGAATGGCTTTCATTTCAGCTAAAACTTCCTTGTCGTAGTCTGTTAATTCGCCTTGCTGAGGAACTTCTCCCTCATAATATTTTTGTGTAAGCACCAATGCACGGTTGACAAAGTTTCCAAGAATATCGGCCAATTCACTATTTACACGTGTTTGGTATTCTTTCCATGTAAATTCAGCATCTTTCGTTTCCGGTGCGATGGAAGTCAACACATATTTCAATTCATCTTCTTTTCCTGGGTAGGCAGCAATGTATTCGTGTAACCAAACTGCCCAATTGCGTGACGTGGAAAACTTATCACCTTCCAGATTTAAGAATTCGTATGCAGGAACGTTGTCTGGCAAGATTAAATCGCCGTGATCTTTTAATAAAATCGGGAAAATAACTGCATGAAAAACAATGTTGTCTTTTCCAATGAAATGCACCAATTTACGATCACCTTTCCAATAATCTTCCCAGTTTTTGTTGTTGTCTAAAGCCCATTGCTTTGTTGCAGAGATATAGCCAATTGGTGCATCTAACCAAACGTACAAAACCTTGCCGTCTGCATTTGGGAGTGGAACTTTTACTCCCCAATCCAAATCTCTGGTCATTGCGCGAGAATGTAAGCCTCCATCAATCCAAGACATACATTGTCCAATCACTTGATTCCTCCATGCCTTTGGGTCGTGTTGTTGAACACCATCTAATTTCCCTTCTTTGATCCATGCGCGCAACCATTCTTCATGGTTTTGCATTGGTAAGTACCAGTGTGAAGTGGTTTTTAAAATTGGTGTTTTTCCGCTTAAGGTTGATGTTGGATTGATCAATTCGGTTGGACTTAAATCCGAACCACATTTTTCGCACTGATCACCGTAAGCTGATGGATTTTGACACTTTGGGCATTCACCTGTAATGTAGCGATCGGCTAAAAATTGGTGGTATTCTTCGTCGTAATATTGCTCGGATGTTTCTTCTGTGAATTTTCCATTTTCATACAATTTCAAGAAAAATTCTTGTGATGTTTTATGGTGAATTTCAGCAGAGGTTCGGTGAAAAATATCGAAAGAAATGTTGAAATCATTGAAGGCAGTTCCAATAATCCCATTGTATTTGTCCACAATTTCTTGAGGGGTGATTCCTTCTTTTTTCGCTCTGAGTGTAATTGCAGCACCATGTTCATCACTTCCACAAATAAATGCCACATCATGATCATTCATGCGCAAGAAGCGCACAAAAATATCTGCAGGAAGATAAACTCCGGCTACATGGCCTAAGTGAAGAGGTCCGTTTGCATAAGGCAATGCGGCAGTAACGGTATATTTTGCTTTCGACATCAGAATTTCAATTGAAAGCGCAAAGATACAAGTTAGAACCGATACCGCGAAACGGACGTATGGAAAAGTGCGTGTTTATATCCTACAATCCAATTGCACTTCTTTTTCGATGAAGCGAATGTTGTATTTTTCTAATTCTGCAAGAATTGGAGTATACACTTCTTTTTGAATCGGTAAGGTCACGCCTTTAGATGTTAAATCGCCAGTCAATATCATTTTTGTTGCGATTGCCACTGGTAAACCTACCGTGTTTGCCATTGATGTGTAGGTTTGATTTTCACCAATGTTCACCATTGAAGAGGTGATCGAATAGTTTTGTTCCTCAAATTCATATTCAAATTCGTGGTACATCACCAACATATCTTTATCATGTGGGTCCAACACTAATTTATCTACAAGAATTTTTTCGAGTAATTGAGCTGGAGAAGCATTTGGAACGCCAAGCGGAGTTGTTCCTTCGAACATACCCAACCAGTCAAAACGATGGTATAAATTTAAACGATCGTCACGTAAAAAATCGGTGAATTTATCTTCAACCGAACGCAAATAACGATAAGGTAAAAAGGCATTTAAAAAAGAACGTGCAGTTAGGTGTTCGGAATTTTCCATTTTATACGAATCATCCGTCATTCCCAATTCAATGAAGACATTCCATGCCTGACAAAAACCAGGTCTTCTCAAGGTTCCTCTATAAATTGTTGGGACAGTTTCAATGCCATACGTTTGGCGATAAGACAGTGAATCACGATTCGCATACCCATCAAATGCGCCATACCCATCAATTTCTAAGCGCATTAGGCGATTAAACAAACGATTATAAGGAACATATTTATATTCGTTGTGATCTATAAAACACGATGCACCGCCTTGCCCAGCCAATACAACATTGCGTGGGTTCCATGTGAATTTATAATTCCAAGGGTTGTTATCGCTTTCTGGAGCAATTAATCCACCACAAAACGATTTAAAAGATGTAACGATGCCGCCTTTGTTTTGAATTTCATGAATGATTTTCATGGCACTCATGTGGTCAATTCCTGGATCAACACCAATTTCATTCATTATCACAATCCCTGCTGCTTTTGCCTCAGCATCCAAGGCTTTCATTTCTGCTGAAATGTATGAAGGTGTAATTAAATCGGTTGTTAATTCGATACAGTCTTTAGCAACTTCGACATGAAAACGCGCTGGCAACATTGAAATTACGATGTCAGCCTTTTTTATTTCTGGTTTTCGTTCATCTGAATTTAATGCGTTGAATGAAAGGGCAACACCATTCGGGTGTCCGTTTAACTTGCGTTTAACCAATTCACTATCTTGATCAACAACGCGAACATTCCAATTGTATTCGACAGAATGATCCAGCAAATAGCGAATCAAAGAAGAAGCCGAAAGTCCTGCGCCAAGAATTAAAATTGTTTTCATACCTTGTTAATATTATGCGGGCAAATGTAATGATTGGTTAAATATTTAAGCACATTAATTATAAATATAATTTGAATCCTAAGGGAGCATCTTAAAACGTTAACTGATGATTTCATTCATTTGCAAAGAACATTAAAAAAACTATTTTTGTACAAATTAATTAGAATACAATGGGAAGAGCGTTTGAATACCGCAGAGCAGCTAAAGAAAAGCGTTGGGACAAAATGTCTAAATTGTTTCCAAAATTAGGGAAAGCCATTACAATGGCAGCTAAAGAGGGTGGAGAAGATCCGGCTACAAATGCAAAATTAAGAACAGCCATTCAGAACGCGAAGGCTGAAAATATGCCAAAAGATAACATCGAAGCTGCGGTTAAGCGTGCAACACAGAAAGATATAAGTTCATTCACTGAGGTTATCTATGAAGGAAAGGGCCCGCATGGTGTTTTGGTTATGGTGGAATGTGCTACTGACAACCCAACACGAACGGTTGCAAATGTTAAGTCATATTTCAATAAAGCAGGTGGAAGTGTTGTTCCAAACGGCTCATTGGAGTTTATGTTTAATCGTAAATCAGTATTTGAAATCATCAAAACAGATGCTGTTGATCCAGAAGAATTAGAACTTGAATTAATCGATGCAGGTTGCGATGAAATTGAAGTAATCGAAGATAAAGTGTTTGTTTATGGTGATTATACATCGTTTGGAACAATTGCAAAAGCATTAGAGGATTTGAATATCGAGGTTCAAAAATCGAATTTACAACGCATTCCAACCTCACCAATTGATTTGACGGATGAGCAAATGAACGATGTAGAAAAAATGTTGGATAAAATCGAAGATGATGACGATATTCAACAAGTCTTTACAAATATTGCTTAGACCATTAAAATACTGATTAAGAAGTATAATAAAAGTGAAAATAGTGAGTTATTGTTGCTTCAACAACTCTTTTATTCTGTGAATTTATGATTAAAACGTATCGAAAAATAGTAGCTGTTCTTTTACTCTTAGTAGTAATTGCAGCTTGTTCGACCGAAAAAAATACGTTTATCAACCGTACTTATCACGGAGCTACTGCCCGTTACAATGGTTATTTCAATGCAAATGAATTAATCCGTCAAGGAATTACTAGCTATCGCAGTTCGCTCAAAGAAGATTATTATTTACGCTTAAAAATTGATCCGCTTCCTAGTGAAACGGAGGTTATTGGCTTGTACCCATCTATTGATACAGCCATTGTGAAATGCACAAAAGTTATCCAAAATCATAGTATGCCTAGCAATGATCGTCCTTCGCAAAAAAAGGAAGAACACAATGCTTGGATTGATGAAAATTGGACTACCGTTGGAATTGCATCTTTTTATCGTAGGGATTATGATGCGGCCATGAGAAACTTTATGTTCGTTAAAAAATTCTATTCGAATGATCCTTCCATCTATGTCGGTGAGCTATGGATGGCGAAGACCAATATGGAATTGGGGAAATTGACGGACGCAGGATTTAATATTGCGAACCTTGAAAAAGCCATTTCGGAGCAAGAAGAAAGAGGAGCATCAGAGGAAAAATCAGCGAAGGGTAAAAAAAGTTCAAAGAAGGACAAAGAAGAAGAGGTAGCAGGAGTTCCGAAAGCAATTCGATTTGACTTCGAGAAAACAAAAGCTGAATTTGCCTTGCGTAAACAAAATCCGCAAGATGCAATTAAATACTTGGAAGCATCCTTGCAATTCGCGAAGAAACAAACCGATAAATCACGCGTCCATTTTATCATGGGTCAATTGAATGAATCCATTGGAAATCGTGAGGAAGCTAAAAAACAGTATGGATTAACACTGAAATACAATGCGCCCTATGAAATGCATTTCAATGCGCGCTTGAAAAGGGCATTCATGGGTGGTGATGAAAAGGTTAAAAAAGAGTTGCTAAAAATGTTGCGGGATGCGAAAAATGCACAATTTAAAGATCAGATTTATTATGCCTTAGCAGATATTGAATTGCAGAATGCAAACAAACCATTAGCAATAGACTATTTAACGAAATCCGCATTTTATTCAACGGCGAATACGCGTCAAAAAGGAATGGCCTATGAAAAATTAGGTAACATGTCTTTTGCAGACCGTAACTACGTAAGTGCCCAAAAATATTATGATTCGTGTGCCACTGTAATCGACGATAATTATCCGAATGCAGAAGGAATTCGCAGTAAAGCTGAAAAATTAGCAGATTTGGTTGCTGCTGTGGAAACGGCTAATTTTGAGGATAGTGTTCAACGCATTGCCTTAATGGGTGAAGATGAGCGCATCAAATTTGTTGAAAATGTCATCAAAAAGAAAAAAGAGGAAGCTGAACGTTTAAAGCGTCTAGAAGCAGAGAAGCTGCGCCAACTTCAACAAAATCAAAACACATTTGCAGAGACGAATGGAAGCGGAAGTAAGTGGTATTTTAACAATGCAAAAACGCGTTCAGAGGGGTTTGATGAATTCCGAAAGTTGTGGGGATCAAGAGAAAACGAGGATAATTGGCGGAGAAGTGACAAAACCGTATTGTTGTTAATTAACAATGATGAAGCGGATACTGCAGCGGTAGATTCAAAAGAAATTGTAGTTGAAAAGAAAGATTCAATGACTGTTGATCAATTAATGGCTGATGTTCCTTTAACCGATTCTGCGCTGAGTGCTTCTAAAACGCGTTTGTTGGACGCACTGTATGCAGCAGGTGTTATTTATAAAGATCAATTAAATGAACCTGATTTAGCAGCAAAACAGTTCAATGCTGTTCTGTTGAAACAAGCGGTCTGCCAAACTGATATGTCTGCAGCTTTTCAATTGTATAAACTGTACAATGAAACAAAACCAGAATTAGCAAGCTCAAGTAAAGATCATATTTTAACCTTGTACCCTAATTCAGATTATGCGAATTATTTGAGAGATCCAGATTATTTTGTGAAACGTAAAGAACGTGAAGCATTGGCAGAACAGGAATATGTAAAAGTCTTGGAACGTTATAATCGTGGGTTGTATTATCCTGTTATTTCCAAAGCAGATGACGTGATTGCCAACGAAAAAGAGAACCAATATCGTTCGAAATACATGCTATTAAAGGCAATGTGCGTGGGACAAACATCCAGTAATAAACAAGAGCTACTTCCAGTTTTGAATCAAGTGCTTGTAGAATACCCTGGTACGCCTGAGGAAACGAGAGCAAAAGAAATGATTGGAATTATTCAAAATGGTTATTCAGCTAACATTGAAGCTGATTTTTCGAAGAAATCACCCTATTCTTTCAATGATGAGGTACCTCAATGGGTGATTGTTTTCTTGGATAAAACGGAAGGTGTAAGTACTGCAAAAACGAAAGTTTCTGACTTCAACAAAGAATTCTTTAGCCGTGACAAACTCAAAGTTAGTTCCAAAATATTTGGAGACGATCAAAGTATTTTATTGATTCAAGAATTCCCAACTGATTTAAAGGCAACAGAATATATCCGTGTATACAAAGCAACCAGAAAGCATTTATTGGATTTGCAGAATGCTAAAATCGTGGTGATAACCCAGGATAACATGAAGGTTCTTTTTGAACGCAAAAATGTCAAGGAATACGAAGATTTCTTTGATGAGTTCTACTAGTCAATTTTACCAACCCAATTCATATGGAAGAGAACAATAAGAAAAGCGGAATTTCAAAGTTCGCTCGATTTTCTGGTTTGGGTATACAAATGGGTGCGATAATTGCTGTTTTTACATGGCTAGGAACCTATCTCGATAAAAAATTCACATCAAAAACACCTTGGTGGACAATCGGTTTTTCTTTGTTTGGCGTTTTTGCATCCTTGTACCTCGTAATTAAAGAAGTAATTAACATAACCAAAGAAGATGAAAAAAAGTAAACTATATACTAAACAATTTATATCATTTTTAGTCATTTTTCATGCGATATATATTGCATTGATTGTTTCGAATAGTTTGCCTTTAAACTTTCAAAATGCTGTTCTGATTAATTCGTTCAGCGCTTTCATTTTTCTGATAGGCGTATTGATTATTTCTCCTAGTTTAAATAAAGACTTAGAAACGTTCTCGATCAAATTTTTATTGATGACAACAGTTCAGATGCTGTTATTCATGCTTGGAATTGTAATTATTTTGTTTAATCGTATTGCCGAACAAAAACTAACAGGTTTTCATTTTACGGGTTTTTTCATCATCTGTTTGGCGGCTCAATCATATTTCTTAATCAAGTTGAAAAAACAATAAATAGAGGAAATGAAAGTTGAACGATATACGTCGGTCATGTTTCGCGACGCGCACGAAGAAAAATACTTAATTTAATTTTTTTTAAAGTCATTTTTCCTTGTTTCTTTAGAAAGTTTACCTAACTTTGCGCCAAATTTTAAGGAATTTTTAAGGAATGATACACTCAAAGTCTTTGTTTAAAGTAAAAAAATCTTACTTAATTGCTCTTTTAGCAATCTTTTGTCTTAACGCAGTTTTTGCAACTTCTAAAACTGAAGGAGCAAATGATCAGGCTAAAGAAAAAGAGTTTGATGTGAACGAGATGATTATGCATCACATTAAAGATGCACACGAGTGGCATTTATGGGGAGGGGAGCATGATGGAACAACGATCTATTTGCCAATTATTTTAATCGATGGAGGCTTAAAAACATTTTCTTCTTCACATTTTTATCATGGAAATGTGGTTTCAGTGATTGATGAAAAAACAGGTGATTCGGTTGAATTTATATCGGGTGTAGGACCTGCCGAAGGATATGGAATGTTTCATGAGAAAATATACAAATTAGCGAATGGTACATTAACTATTTCTGACGGGCACATTCATGGTAACATCAAAGTTTTGGATTTTTCTATTACTAAGAACGTACTTTCCCTTTTTATGGGAGCGCTATTTATCCTTGTAATTATGAGTTCAGTTGCCCGTTTCTATAAGAAAAATGGTGCTGTCGCTCCAAAAGGTTTGGCTAAGTTTTTAGAGCCCTTGATTGTAATGGTGAGAGACGATGTTGCTAAGTCGAATATTGGAGAGCATAAATACAAAAAATATGTACCTTATTTGCTTACAATATTCTTTTTCATTTTCTTTAATAACCTTTTGGGATTAGTTCCTATATTACCTGGAGGAGCTAACTTGACGGGTAATATTTCTGTTACCTTATTTTTGGCAGTTTGCACCTTGTTAGTGACCTTGTTTTCTTCTAATAAAAATTATTGGAAACACATTTTTGCAACACCAGGCGTTCCAGCGGCATTGTTACCAATCATGATTCCTATTGAGGTGGTCGGTATTTTAACTAAACCGTTTGCATTGATGATTCGTTTATTTGCGAACATGACAGCTGGACACATTATCGTTTTAGCATTAGTATCTATCATCTTTATAAATAAAAATGTTGCGTGGGGCGCATTGTCTGTTCCAATGGCATTGTTTATATCGGTTTTAGAATTGTTGGTTGCCTTTTTACAGGCCTATCTATTTGCCATGCTTTCAGCATTGTTCATTGGTGGGGCGGTTGAGGAATCACATCATTAATTAGTAACTTTATAATATAAATAGTTATGTACGGAAGTATAGCAGCAATCGGAGCAGGTCTTGCAGTTTTAGGTGCAGGTTTGGGTATTGGACGTATTGGTGGTTCAGCAATGGACGCAATCGCACGTCAACCAGAAGCTTCAGGAAAAATTACAACAACGATGATTATCGCAGCTGCGTTAATCGAAGGTGTTGCTCTATTTGGAGTAGTAGTAGGTCTACTTGGAGGAGCGAAATAATTAAAAACCCACACTTAACGGTTGGTTAAGTGTGGGTCTTTTTTAAAAATTTTAAAAAGAAAGAGTATGGATTTGATTTTACCAGAATTTGGTCTTTTATTTTGGACAGGTTTAGTATTTATATGCTTATTATTTGTTCTTACAAAATTCATTTGGAAACCTATTTTGAGTTCTGTAAATGAGCGTGAACAAAAGATAACCGAAGCATTGGATTTAGCTGAAAAAACAAAGGCTGAAATGAAATCATTGCAAGCGGAAAATGAAAATCTGTTGAAAGAAGCACGTGCTGAGCGCGATGCAATTGTAAAAGATGCAAAAGAAACTGCATCTCAAATGGTTGAGGCTGCTAAAACAGCTGCGAAGGTTGAGTCTGAGAAAGTAGTTGCTGCTGCTCGTCAAACAATCGCTTCAGAAAAAGCTGCTGCAATTGCTGAATTGAAAACACAAGTTGCTTCATTCTCAATTGAGATCGCTGAGAAAATTGTTCGTTCTGAACTTTCGTCTGATACAAAACAAAAAGCTTTAGCTGAAAAAATGGCTGGAGATATTAACTTGAATTAATTTAATTACAATGAGAAGTTCTAAAGGAGCAGCACGCTACGCAAAAGCACTACTTGAATTAGCGATTGAGCAAAACAAGTTAGACGCAATTGCAGCTGACATGAATTACTTGTTACTTGTCAATGATGAGAACAAGGATTTTCATATCGTATTGAATTCTCCAGTAATTAATTCAGATAAAAAAAATGAAATATTCGGAGCTATTTTCGGTCAATTTGATAACCTTTCAACAATGTTCATCAACTTGATTACAAAAAATAGAAGAGAATATATGTTACCGCAAATTGCGCATCAGTTTGATGTTCAAATGAAAGCAGGTAAAGGAATTGTTCCAATTACATTGATTTCTGCAATTGCATTGAATGATGCGACGAAAAAAGAAATTCTTGAAAAAGCACAAGCGTCAATCAAGGGTACATTGGAAGTTACTGAATTAGTTGATGAATCACTTATTGGTGGATTTATCATACGCATGGAAGACAAGCAAATAGATGCGTCTGTTGCGAGTCAAATTAACAATTTAAAACAACGTTTAACAAGATAATCCGCAATTAAGTGGAATCAAAGTAAAACTACAAAAGATGGCAGATGTAAAACCAGCAGAAGTTTCTGCAATTTTAAGAGAGCAGTTATCAGGATTTCGTTCTGAAGCTGAACTTCAAGAAGTAGGTACAGTTCTTCAAGTAGGAGATGGTATCGCACGTATTTATGGATTGAACGGAGTTCAATACGGTGAGTTGATTGAGTTTGATGGAGGTTTGCAAGGAATTGCATTGAACCTTGAAGAAGACAATGTTGGTGCCGTAATGTTAGGTCGTTCTTCAGATGTGAAAGAAGGAGATACTGTAAAACGTTTAGGACGTATTGCTTCTGTTAAAATTGGAGATGGAATGGTAGGTCGCGTTGTGGATACATTAGGTAACCCAATCGATGGTAAAGGACCTATCCAAGGCGAAACGTATGAAATGCCAATTGAGCGTAAAGCGCCAGGTGTTATCTTCCGTCAACCAGTAACTGAGCCATTACAAACAGGTATCAAAGCGGTTGACGCGATGATTCCAATTGGTCGTGGACAACGTGAGTTGATTATTGGTGACCGTCAAACGGGTAAAACAACGGTTGCGATTGATACGATAATTAACCAACGTGAATTCTTCGATAGAGGAGAACCTGTTTTCTGTATCTATGTTGCAATCGGACAAAAAGGTTCGACTGTTGCTGGAATCGTTAAGAAATTAGAAGATGCTGGTGCAATGGCGTATACAGTAATCGTTGCAGCAAATGCATCAGATCCTGCAACAATGCAGTTTTATGCTCCAATGACTGGTGCAGCAATTGGTGAGTATTTCCGTGATTTAGGAAAACCTGCATTAATTATTTATGATGATTTATCGAAACAAGCGGTAGCTTACCGTGAGGTTTCTCTTTTATTACGTCGTCCTCCAGGTCGTGAGGCTTACCCAGGTGACGTATTCTACTTACACTCACGTTTATTGGAAAGAGCTGCGAAAATTATCGCTGACGATTCTATTGCTGCTCAAATGAACGATTTACCAGCTTCAATTAAGCATTTGGTAAAAGGTGGTGGATCTTTAACGGCTTTGCCAATTATTGAAACACAAGCGGGTGACGTTTCTGCATACATTCCAACAAACGTAATTTCGATTACGGATGGTCAAATTTTCTTAGAAGGTGATTTATTTAACGCTGGTATCCGTCCTGCAATTAACGTTGGTATCTCTGTATCACGTGTAGGTGGTAACGCACAAATTAAATCAATGAAGAAAGTTGCTGGTACCTTGAAATTAGATCAAGCTCAGTACCGTGAGTTGGAAGCGTTCGCGAAATTTGGATCTGACTTAGATCAAGCAACTAAATCTGTATTGGACAAAGGAGCTCGTAACGTGGAAATCTTGAAACAACGTGAAGGAGATCCAATGTCAGTTGAGAAACAAATTGCAATTATCTATGTTGGAACAAAAGGTTTAATGCAAAAGGTTCCAGTTAACAAAGTGAAAGAATTCGAAAAAGAATACTTGAACTATTTAGAAGCAAAACATGCTGATGTATTAGTTGCATTGAAAGCTGGTAAATATACAGACGAAATCACAGATACATTGACAAAAGTTGCTAAGGAATTAGCTGATAAATATTAATGACAAATTCCAAATTACAGATTGCAAATTGTTAGTCTGTAATTTGGAATATGAAATTTGCAATTAAAAATGCCAAGTTTAAAGGAAATACGAAATAGAATCACCTCAGTAGGGTCAACAATGCAAATCACTTCAGCAATGAAGATGGTATCTGCTGCAAAGTTGAAGAGAGCGCAAGATGCAATTACACAAATGCGTCCGTACTCTGAAAAACTACAGGAAATTCTAAGCAATTTAAGTGCAACCTTGGATCTTTCTGAAAACGCATTTTCTGATACGCGTGAAGTGAAAAACGTTTTGATTGTTGGTATCACTTCAAACCGCGGGTTGTGTGGAGGTTTCAATAACAATGTGATTAAACGTGTTACGCATTTAGTGAATGAGGAATACAAAGATGCAAATCCACGTGTATTGTGTCTAGGAAAAAAGATGCGCGATTCTTACAAACGTTCTGATGCTTATTTCATTAACGACGCATTAGCGCCTGTAGAAGATATTTTCAATGCATTGAATTTTGAAAATACAACAGCAATTGCAAACGAATTGATGCGCATGTTTACTGCGAAAGAATTCGATAAGGTAGTTGTTGTTTACAATCGTTTCGTGAATGCGGCAACACAAGATGTTCGCACAGAACAATACTTGCCAATCGTTCCAACGGTACAAGCAGATAATTCATCTGCTGGTGACTATATTTTTGAACCTTCAAAATTGGAAATTGTTGCAGATTTGATTCCTAAATCATTGAAAATTCAATTGTTCAAAGGCTTATTAGATTCAAATGCAGCAGAGCACGGAGCGCGAATGACAGCAATGCACAAAGCAACTGACAATGCGAGTGAATTACAAAAAAGCTTGAAACTGTCTTACAACAAAGCACGTCAAGCAGCAATTACAAACGAAATCTTAGAAATCGTAGGTGGTGCTGAAGCATTGAATAGCTAAGAAGTAAATTTAAAATACATAAAAAAAGCAGTATCGAATTCGATACTGCTTTTTTGTTTTTAATAGAATCACGAATCACGAATCACGAATCACGAATCGTGTTAGCGTAAGCAAAATCCCAACACCGTATCAATAAATTCATCCGGTGCTTCAGCGTGCACCCAATGTCCGGCTCCAATGATTGTTTTAACTTCTGAATCAGGAAATAATTCTTCCAATTCTTCGAAGTCTTTGTCTAAAATATAATTTGATAATTCACCGCGTATAAAGAGCGTAGGAAGCATAACTTCTTCTTGTTTAACGCTTGATAGGATATTTTCCATTTCACGCTCTAAAACCATTAAATTCATCCTCCAGGCTAATTGGCCTTTCTCTTTCCAATATAAATTCTTCAAAAGAAATTGACGAACACCTTCTGAGTCAATGTGCACTTTCAAAATTGCTTCTGCTTCACTTCGCACCTTAATTGTAGTTAAATCAATCGCATGCATTCCGGCCAGAATATGTTGATGGTGCATTGGATAGGCTTTTGCACCAATATCCACAACAATGAGTTTTTCAATCAAGGCTTCGTGTTGTTGAGCGAATTGCATGGCGACTTTACCACCCATCGAATGGCCCAGTAAGATCGATTTCTTTATCCCTAAATCATCGTACAATTCTTTTAAATCATCAACCATCAGTTGATAAGAAAAATCATCCGACCATGGTGAATGCCCATGATTCCTTAAATCAACTAGGATTACACGATAGTATTCCGCTAATTTCTTGGCATGTGTTTGCCAGTTGTCCGAAAAACCAAAAAGTCCGTGTAAAATGACCATTGGTTGCCCTTCTCCTAATTCGCGGTAATGAAGTTTCATGCTGAATTCTTTACGTTTATTATTGGTATCATTTGAGTTGCAAAAATAAGAAGATTTGAATCATTTCACTTTAATTTTGATTTCAATGGCAAATGAAAAATGAAGGTATTTAATCACTGGAGAGCTTGTTCATTTTATGATTTTTGAATAATATTGACAATCAACTTCGTTATCCATCGACGTGCAAGAATACTGCAATAAAAAAGGCGACTATTTCTAGCCGCCTATCAAACATATTTTTGAAAAGATTATTTTCTAACTAAATGTAAGAAGCCATGTCCTTCAACCTCTTGATCGTTAAATCCTTTTACAACATACTTATAGAAATAAACACCCTCCTCAGCTAAAGCACCACCTTGAGATTTTCCATCCCAAGCAGGATTCATGCCTTCTTTGTTGTATACTACATTACCCCAACGATTTAAAATCGTTAATTCAATTGATGTAGCATTTTGCGTTGTCAAATAGAACAAATCATTCGCATCATCTCCGTTTGGTGTAAATACGTTTGGCGCTTCAACTAAAGGAATTGGATACGTACAAGATCCATCATCAAAATTCGCTAATGGATTATAATTTGTTGCGTCTGGATCCATACAACCACAGATATTAACTGTAACAGTTTGGTAAGCCGTATCAGCACAGTTTCCTTGAGCAGCAATTAATCGAACAACTGCTGAATTATTAAAAATCTGTACTTGATTTGCTGTTGTCGTTACGTTTGCATTCTGTCCATTTCCAAAGTCCCATAAGTAATTCAACGCATTTTGACTTGAATTTATAAAATTCACCGTTAAGGGAGCACATCCTGAACTTGGTGTTGCTGTAAATTGGGCCATTGGTGGATTTAAAATATCTACAAAAACACTATCATACACTTCACAGACATCATCAAAAACAGTAAAATAATACCAGCCTGACGATAAGTTTTGCCAAACTGATGCATCAATGAAATTAGGGTTGTTTGGTCCTGGACCTGTCCACTGATAAGAAGGAACGCCTGTTTGACCAGTAACCATTCCTGACACATATCCAGTAGGTTCACAGGTTGCAGGGCCTGCAATCATCGTGTCAACGGCTAATGTTTGATTCATCGTTACAATGACCGAATCGGTGGCGACATATCCACAAGCATCTGTAATGGTTACAGTGTAATAATCAACACCATTTCCGTCGATTGGTACTTGAGTTGTTAAGGTCGTTGCGCCATTTTCCCACAATACATCATATGGCGTAAATCCACCTGAAACAGTTGCTGAAATGGACGTTTGATCTTGAAGGCAGTAATAGTTTACATCTTGCCCTTGTAAATTAATGTTTGGTACATCACTAATGTAGAATACTCCCGTACTGTAGACCGTATCACCATTCGCTAGAATGCTCATTACTGTTATATTTACGTTCTCGTTACCTTCAACTAGACCATCTTCAAAAGGAATAATCTGCCAATAAACAGTATCTACGCCAGGTAAAAGAACAACTGAATCGCCCAATGGTTGATAATCCGTTCCATTTCCAGCGATTCCAGAAAAAGAAGTATAAGCGATTAAAGTATCATTTTCATTACCACAGCCTTGACGCGTGAACATTAAGGTGCCCAATTGATTACAACCTTCATAAATTGTGTTGTCAAGCGTAAATGTATTGAACGTAAAATCAACAGGATTTGTTGTAAAACTTCCACCTTCTAAATAAACTCCTGAATTTAAAATTTGATCTAAGACATTACACACGGCAAGTTTAATATGATAAGTTTCTCCACATTGCAAACCAGAAACAGCAGGTAAAGAAACTGTACTTCCATTATATCCTTCTGCTGAAAATGTTCCATTTGCCGTGGTAAAATAGACGGAGTTCGCCTGCCAATTTGGATCCAACGCGGCACATGGACCAGGATTTCCACCTGAAGGTGTACCTGAATTTACAGTATTAATCGTTACTGGAATTGTAGTATTCGGAACAACTGCTAAATTAATTGCTGAATTGGTATAGGGTCCGGTGATACCAGGTCCTGAAAGGAAAAATCCAAACGCATCGTTGAATCCTGAACAAGTATAACCACTATACTCAGATGAAGCAAAAACATAATTGAAGCTTAAGTCATTTCCGGTTGCAACAAAATCAAATTCTAAAATTGCTCCATTTGTGGGATTACCAGATGCAATAGCTTGTAAATCTAGATCGGACGCTACAGAAGCCGCTCCATTCGTTCTTAAATAAACACCATTTGTGAAAGGAAATCCAGTGGCACTAAAACTTCTTGCACTTGTTTGCACTGTGTTTGCATTCAAAGGTGATCCGTTAAAGGTAATGTTCGTTGCAACAACTCCAGCACCTGTAAGGACATTCGTGACCAATTGACTTGGAGTTTGTGTGTTTTGATATGTGAAGACTTGTGCGATAAGCGCTGTAAAACTAAAAAGTGATAACAGAATCAATAAGTACTTTTTTAACATAATTATAATGGTTAGTTCATGCTTAAGACTTTAAATAAAAGTAAAACGTTGCACGAATTTGAAGAAAAAATATAAGTCTTCCAATTTTTTCGTTAATTATTACGAATTTTGACCTATATCAATCAATAGAAATTTAAGATGAATTCAACACAACACTTTATTTCCGAAAACAAAGAGCGTTTTTTAAACGAACTAATTGATTTACTGAAAATTCCATCTATTTCAGCAGACCCAACTTACTCCAAAGATGTTCATACAACAGCACAAAAGCTGGCAGAAGACTTAAGGCGTATTGGAATTGACAATGTTGAGGTGTTCGAAACAGCCGGTTATCCAATAGTTTATGGAGAAAAAATGATTGATGCTTCTCTTCCAACTGTTTTAGTGTATGGACATTACGATGTTCAACCTGCTGATCCAATTGAATTATGGACAAGTCCAGCGTTTGAACCAGTAATTAAAACCACCGAAATACATCCAGAAGGTGCCATTTTTGCACGTGGAGCTTGTGACGACAAAGGTCAAATGTTCATGCATGTGAAGGCGGTTGAAGCAATGTTGAAATCAAACGAATTGCCTTGTAACGTGAAATTCATGATAGAAGGTGAAGAAGAAGTTGGAAGTGAAAACTTAGGAATTTTCGTTACACAAAATGTAGAAAAACTAAAAGCAGATATCATCTTGGTTTCCGATACAGGAATGTTGGCGAATGATGTTCCTTCTATCACAACTGGTTTAAGAGGTTTAAGCTACGTTGAAGTTGAGGTGACTGGTCCAAATAGAGATTTACATTCAGGTTTATATGGAGGATGTGTTGCGAATCCAATCAATACACTGGCAAAAATGATTGCGTCTTTACACGATGAAAACAATCATATCACAATTCCTGGATTCTACGATAAAGTTGTTGATTTAACGGATGAAGAGCGTGCTGAAATGGCAAAAGCTCCTTTCTCACATGAAAAATATTGTAAAGCCTTGGACATTGCAGAAGTAATGGGTGAAGCTGGTTATTCAACGATGGAACGTGGTTCTATACGTCCAACTTTGGATGTGAATGGAATTTGGGGAGGATACACAGGTGAAGGTGCAAAAACAGTTATCGCTTCTAAGGCGTATGCGAAAATTTCAATGCGTTTAGTTCCGGATCAAAATCCACATGAAATCACGGAATTATTTAAAAATCATTTTGAATCGATTGCGCCTGCGAGTGTTAAAGTTACTGTAAAACCACATCATGGGGGTGAAGCAGCTGTAACCCCAATCGACTCTATCGGTTATAAGGCTGCATCAATGGCATACGAAGCAACTTTCGGCAAAAAGCCTATTCCAGTTCGAAGTGGTGGAAGTATTCCAATTGTTGCAATGTTTGAAAAAGTATTGGGCTTGAAAACAATTTTGATGGGCTTTGGTTTGGATAGCGACGCGATTCACTCACCAAATGAGCATTATGGTTTGTTTAATTTCTACAAGGGAATTGAAACGATTCCTCATTTTTACAAGCATTTTACTGAGTTATCAAAGTAATTTAACACCTTAAATGCCATGAGAACGTTCATATTCATTTTAATTTCATTTGTTCTGTTTACGGGATGTGCAACTTTTCAAGAGCCCGAGTTTAGAGGTTCAGAAGGGGTAAAAATGGAAAAAATGGACGGTCAAGAAATTTCGTTATCGGCTGGAGTTAAAGTATATAATCCAAATTGGTTTGCCCTGAAAATTAAACCTTCAACGGTAGAAGTTTACCTAGAAGACCAATTGATGGGAACGGTTAAATTGACAAAAAAAGTGAAGGTGAAAGCGAAACAAGAAAGTTCGCTTTCACTTCCACTTTTGGCAACGTTAGAAGATGGTGCGATGTTCACCGCCCTGAGATACGCCAAAAAAGACCAAGTGAAAGTGCGAATCAAAGGAAAGGTTAAGGGAGGTATTTTCTTTCTTTCTAAAAAGGTAGAAGTGGATGAAACACAAACTGTTTCTGGAAAAGACCTGAATCTAGGAAATAAGTAACAATGCCACTACCCAACTTTGAACTTCTCAAGGGAACTGTTTCCCATCAATTTCGTGAACGTGGACTAACACATTTTTCTTCTGCTTGCGAATTCATTCAAAACTTGCCGTACGGTAGAATTTCAGATCGCGACAACTTGGATTTAGTGTTACTAGAAAAGCGGGGTACTTGTTCTTCAAAGCACGGTATTTTAGCGCGTTTATGCGAAGAAAATGGTCATGAAGAAATAGAACTAATAGCAGGAATTTTCTTAATGAGTCCAGAAACACATGTTGAGCTTACTAATTTTTTCAAGGATAAACCCTACAGCTCTTTACCAGAGATGCATTGTTATTTCCGATTGAGCACGCATGATCGTTATGATTTCACTTCCAAAAACAATCGATTGACACTTATAGAACCAAAGTTGGTGCGCGAACAACGCATTGAACCCCATCAAACGGGCGATTGGAAAGCGAAAATTCATCAGGATTATTTAAGAAAATGGGTAGCACGTAAACCGGAACTTGAATTGAGTTTTGATGAAATCTGGGCACAGAGAGAAGAATGTATTCGCTTGTTATATTGATTTAATTAGCTATAAATCTATAAGTAGATTAGTGAATAAGCAAAGACTAAATATCTAGTCTTCTAGAATTCTGAATGCCAACCTAAATGCTAACTCAATATTCTTTCATCTAATCCTTATCAATCCTCCAAATAAACGCGATGCACACGTTTTGAAATGCTCGTCATCACTTCATACGGAATCGTATTCATCGCATCAGCGAATTTTTGAATGGTTTGTTTGATCCCAATAATTTCAACTTTATCACCTTCTTTTGCATGTAATTTGGTCACATCAACCATGATCATATCCATACAAACCCGCCCAACTGTCGGACATACAGTCCCATGAATCACAACGCCACCTTTTCCATTTCCAAGTGTTCGTCTGAATCCGTCTGCATAACCAACTGGAATAACCGCAATTTTCATCTCTTTCTCAGCAATGAAGGAGCGATTATAACCAACACTTTCACCTTTCATCAAGGTTTTTACCTGAGAAATAGAACTAAACCATTTCATTACAGGCTGTAACTTCATTTGAACCATTGGGTTTGAACTTATTCCATACATACCAATGCCTAAACGAACCATTTCAAATTGTGCTTCTGGGAAATTGGCAATTCCTTCAGAATTTTGAATATGACGATCAAAATGGTAGTTCAATTGCTGATTTAACAAATGTGTTGCTTGATTAAATTTCTGAATTTGATGTTGCGTAAAACGTTTATCGCGGCGATTATCAGCATCCGACAAATGTGAATATACCGTTTTGATTTTTATTTCGGGTTGCGCTTTAATAATTTCACAGACCCTTGGAATATCACTCAACTCAAAGCCCAAGCGCTTCATTCCTGTGTCCAACTTCAAGTGAACAGGATAATCGATTTGACCTTGAAAAATCAATTCTTTGATGAACTGATCCAATTGCTGGAATGAATAAATCGCTGGTTCTAGCGCGTAATTGATGCAGTCTTCAAATCCATCTTCTTCGGCATTCATGACCAAAATTGGTAATTTAATGCCTTGTTTTCGCAATTCAACTCCTTCATCAGCATAAGCGACTCCCAGGTAATTAACGCCTTGTTGCTCGAGGAAGGCCGCCATTTTCTCAACACCGGACCCATACGATTGCGCCTTTACCATTGCTAATAATTTGGTTGTTGGGGCCATTTGCTGTTTAAAAACAGTCATATTGTGTCGAATAGCACTCAAATCAATTTCGACAAAGGTCTTGTGATTTTTCAAGCGAAATTGTCGCGCAAAACGTTGCATATCGGCCTTACGTGTTCCTTTGATTAGAATCACTGAGTTTTCAAAATGTTGTTTAATGTGCTCATTGTTTTTGATAATTAGCACTTGATCTGGCGCAAAACCTTTGACAATGTTTTCTACGTCCTTTTTACGGAAATAATTATCCTCGTCTAAACCGATTATCACTACTCGATCGCGTTCACCTGCCACACGCATTTGATACTCTAATGAATGTGTCAAAGCATCTAAATCCAAATTATAGGTATCATTGATAACCATATTTCCATTGGTTCCTTCAAATGTTTCCATTCGCAGCGCCAATTGTGGCAAGGTTGGGATTGTTTGTTTTAAATGCTTTGTGTCCTCCAGAAAAAGCGTTGCTAAGGCAATTGCAAGTAAAGCATTTGTTTGTCCTACTTGATCTTGAAAAGGAACCAAGGCCAATTCTTTCTTATACGATTCTGGCTTGATAGCCACTCCATGAATTTCCTTTAATTGATTAGCTTCAAGAAGAATTGAATTCGGAAAAAACGTTTTTTGTGTCTTCTCGAATAACACTAATTTTTCGTGTAAATGCTCTTCCGTTGATTTGAAATTTTCTTCGTGTGCACGTCCAAAAGAGGTGAAAACACCGATTGTCGGGTTTACCATTTTCTGTAATCGCTGCATTTCCCCTGGTTTCGAAATTCCAACCTCAATAAGCGCTAAATCGCAACTAGCATGTAATTCCAAAAGTGAAAGTGCTACACCGAGTTGTGAATTATAGCTTTTAGGGCTACGTACAATACGTAAACTTGGACTCAATAAATGATACAACCATTCTTTGACCGTCGTTTTTCCTGCGCTACCAGTGATAGCAACAATAGGAAATGTGAATTTAGATCGATGAAATCCAGCCAATTTTTGTAAGGCTGTCAAGGTGTTTTGTACCTCAATAAAATGCGCTTTTGGAAACGTCGTTGGATCTATTTTTTTTGAAACAACGAATACCAGTATGCCTTTTTTGTAGGCATTTTCAATGAAATCATGCCCATTTCTGAACTCTCCTTCTAAAGCAAAAAAAGCACTGTTTTCCGCATTAACAATTTTGCGTGTATCGTATACAATTTGATCAATAACAATCGTAGACCTGCTTGTTTCAGCCGTTCCTTCAATTTGTTTAACAAATTCCGTATAGACAATTCCTAATCTCAATGTGCTATTTTATTGTAGCATGCACGACATAACGGTTGGTACTTTTCAACTGCTCCAACAAGCACTTGTCCCGTTTCACTCGCCGTACGATGCGAATACTGAGCTAAATTACCACAAGTAACGCAAATCGCATGCACTTTCGTTACATATTCTGCAATCGAGAGTAAATTTGGCATGGGGCCAAAAGGAACACCTTTATAATCCATGTCTAAACCGGCCAAAATAACACGTGTACCTTTCTTTGCTAATTCATTGCAAACAGCAATAATTCCGGCATCAAAAAATTGCGCTTCGTCAATAGCAACTACTTTTTCATTCTTCCATAAATCGAGGATTTCCTTAGAATCATTTACCGGAATTGCTTTTAAACTAGATCCTTGATGACTAACGACATTCTCCGTGTGATAGCGGTCGTCAATAATGGGTTTAAACAAAACCAATTTTTGATTCGCAAACTGAGCGCGTTTCATTCGGCGAATTAACTCTTCCGTTTTACCCGAAAACATTGAACCGCAAATTACTTCAATCCAACCATTTTGTCGGCCCTCTCCAGGAAATTGTTCTAAAAACATCGTTTCTTCTTATCGCTTTAGGTTATTAACAAATCATCGAAGACAAGTTTCTTCGGGTGATAATTTTGCATTGCTACCTCGTGGGTAACTTTACGTTTTAAAAGTCGTTATTTTGTTGTTCATAGCCAAAGCAACGTTAGCAACTTTAACGAAATGTTGAAAAATAGAGATTCAAAAGAATATGGCAAATTTATCTACAATCGAAACGCGGTTACAAGCAATTGAGGAAACCTTCTCAAAACTTAATCATGGAACATTAACGCGTGAAGAACTGGAAGAATTGGTGGTGAACACGCAAGAATTATATGAGCGTGCGATCATTTTACGTTACAAGGCTTTTGAAGAAAAAATATTTGGCGAAAGACCAACTGAAAGCGTTTCTGTTGTTGAGACACCAATCGTTTCAGAACCAATTGTCGAATCAATTCAAGAAGAAACACATTCTTCAATACCTGAATTGGAAATAGAATTGGAAGAAGAAAAGATTGTCGCGGAATCTATTGAAGAAATTGAAGATCAACCAGCTTTTGATTTTTCATTGTTCGACGATTCAGCTGAGCAGATCAAGGAAGAAGTCTTAGAAGACAATACCTTTGAACATTTATCGCTGTCAAGCACAGAGCATACTGAAGACGGCGTGCATGAAGAGCACATTACGATGGAACAAGTAATTGTAACACCTACAGAACCTGTCAATCAGAAATTCTACGCGCGTTTTTCAAAAGACAATGCAGATTTAGCTCCTCAAATTGGAATGACAACGTTAAGCACTTTAGTCGGATCATTTGGATTAAATGAGCGTTTACAATTTATCAATGAGTTGTTTGATGGATCAAGTGAAGCGTTTTCTGAGGCAATTAAAGTTTTGGACAACCTAAGTTCGCGAGATGAAATGTTGATTCGCGCTTCGGCCTTTGCAAACAATCATAATTGGGATTTGGAAAGTGAAACAGTTGAAGAATTTGTTTTAAAATTAAAACGTCGTTACGCTTAATACGAAACAACCATGATTTCTTTCAACGCTGCACTATCAAGAGGAAGAATAGTGTTATTTCTGCAGTTTTTAGTTTTAACAAAACTTGTTGCTTTTGGTCAAAAAAGTGAGGTAGAAAGAATTACAAAAACCTTGTGCTCACCGGAGTTTCATGGTCGCGGCTATGTGAATAAAGGCGATTCAATTGCAGCTGAATTTATTGCAGCTGAATTTAAGAGCTTAGGTTTGAAACCATTGAAGAAATCCTATTTTCAGTCGTTCAACTTGAATGTGAATACCTTCCCTAATGAAATGACCCTTCAGCACAATGGGCGAATCTTGACACCTGGAGTTCATTATCTAGTAGATCCTGCCAGCGCAGGAGGGAAAGTAGAATTACACCCAAAATTAATTTCCATTCAAACGGCTTTAAATGTTGAAAAATTGATAGAAGAAATTAAATCAATTTCCAACGGTAAAGAATACAATGCCATTGCGCTTGATTTTCGCAAGCTATCAGCAGATACTTTGAACAAAGTAGCAGGGTTGACCGAGGAACTTGCCGGAATACTGCCTGTTTTTGAACTTACGGATCGCAAATTTACGTGGTCAGTGGCAGACAAACAGCTGAAAAATCCATTGATTCAAATCCAAGATTCTATTTTTTCAGCAAGGAGTAATTTTTCCATTTCTATAGATGCTCGAATGCTCAACAACTACACTTCGCGCAATGTTTTGGCTTATTTACCAGCAAAAAAGAAAACAAAAAAAACAGTGATTTACTCGGCGCATTATGATCATTTGGGACGCATGGGTGCTGAAACATATTTTCCTGGTGCCAATGACAATGCAAGTGGAACGGCAATGTTACTAAGTATGGCGAACTACTTCAAAGAAAATCCTGTTGATTATAACATTTTATTCATTGCCTTTGCTGGGGAGGAAGCTGGATTGCTTGGTTCAAAGTACTTTGTTGAACATCCATTGATTAAATTAAAAACAATCGCTTTTTTATTGAATTTGGATATTATGGGTAGTGGTGAGGATGGAATTACTGTGGTGAATGCTACGCTTTTCGATCAAGAATTCAAGGATTTGCAAGCAATAAACGCAGAGAAAAATTTATTAAAGCAAGTTAAATCGCGCGGTCCAGCAGCCAATTCTGACCACTATTGGTTTACACAAATGGGAGTGCCAGCCTTTTTTATTTACACAATGGGACCCAATAAAAATTACCATGACGTATTCGATACCCAAGCGAATTTAAGTTTTGTTGAATATGATGACATAACAACACTTTTAGTAGAGTTTACCAAACGTTTAAAGCGTTAATAATTTTCGAATCGATACACTTTACTGTTTTATAACGACCGTTTGCTCATTGCTACTCAATTGTATTTACAATATTGATTATCTTGGTCACTTAAACTGCAATTTATGAAAACAGCACTTGTTGTATTCCTACTTATACTTTCTTTAATCACCCAAGCTCAACCATATGCTGGCGCGGGAAAAGTCTTGGTTAAAGAAAAACCTACTAAAGCTGCGCAATGCACGCCTCCAACTACGTCAACCTACATGCAATTGAACAATGTGCGTATGCTTGTTCACACGGCTGGAAATCTTTGGCAAAAGCCGAATCAGAATTATTCTCAATATGAAGTTCCTAAAAATTCTGGAATTATGGCCTTGTTTACGGCTGCGCTTTGGTTAGGAGGAACAGATGTCAACAATCAATTGAAATTGGCAGCTTTACGCTACCGAGAAGGACAGGATTATTGGACAGGCCCCTTATCAAAAGTAATCGCCGAAACAACCTACGAAAACTGTGCAAAGTATGATAAGCATTTTGTAACAACACAAGATATGATTCGTGAATTTGTAGCATGGTATGATGCAGGAATGGACGATTTAGAAAATGGAACCAACACACAAGGTGAATTATTTCCGAATTATGAAATTCCAGATATCGTTAAACAATGGCCAGCACACGGCGATGTTTCAATGGGACAAGATTATTATTTAGCACCTTTTTTTGATCGAAATGAAGATGGAATTTACAATTGGCAAGAAGGCGATTATCCTTGGCATGATGTCAATCGGACAAAAGAATGTAAAACAGATCGCCGCGTTTCCTTGTTTGGCGATTTGAATTATTGGTGGGTAATGAATGACAAAGGGAACATTCATACAGAAACAGGTGCCGATGCTATTGGTATGGAAATTAGAGCTCAAGCCTTCTCCTTTGCTTCCAATGATGAGATTAATAATATGACTTTCTACAACTATGAGTTAATCAATCGGGGAACGCAAACACTCTATAATACGTATTTCGGATTTTTTACCGACGGTGCACTTGGTGATCCGTATGATGATTATGTTGGTTGTGATGTCAATCGAGGATTAGGGTATTATTACAACGGCGATAATGTAGATAGCGAGAATTCCGGTTATAAAGGTTATGGGACCTCGCCACCAGCGGTTGGAGTTGATTTTTTTGAAGGACCCTATCAGGACAATGATGGATTGGATAATGGTTTTGGAATTGGATACAATGAAGCGCTGAATGGAATCGGATATGGAGATGGAATTATCGATAATGAACGTTTCGGTATGCGTCGATTTCTGTATTATTCGAATACAACAAACGGTGCAAATCCAAATCAAACAGACCCGATAAATGCATCCGATTATTATAATTACTTAAGAGGTTTTTGGAAGGATGGTTCGCAATTTTCATACGGCGGAAGTGGACACATTTCAGATCCAGAGTCAAATCCAGCCGTTCCTTGTGATTTTATGTTTCCAGGTGACACAGATCCTTTGGGCTGGGGAACCGGAGGTTTTCCGCAGCAGCCATGGACAGAAGTAGGGTCAAATAACGCACCAAATGACAGACGATTTGTTGAATCTGCTGGTCCTTTCATTTTAAAACCAGGTGCCGTAAATAATATCACCGTTGGTGTTGTTTGGGCGCGATCAAATGGTGGAGACCCCTATGCATCTGTTGAAGTGTTGCAACGTGCCGACGATAAAGCCCAAGCCTTGTTTGAAAATTGTTTCAAAGTGTTGGAAGGACCACATGCGCCTGACTTGTCGGCCCAAGAATTAAACAAGGAAATTATTTTGACCTTATCAAATTCACCAAGTTCAAACAATTACAAAGAAAGCTATACTGAATTTGATCCGTTCATTGTTTCAAGTGATCCAAATGCCGATAAATATTATCGTTTTCAGGGGTATCAAATTTTTCAGTTGGAAAATGCTCAAGTTTCTTTGTCAGATATTGGGAATGCAGAAAAAGCAAGGTTAGTGGCACAATGTGATATAAAAGATGGCGTGTCAAAAATTATCAATTTCGAATTTGATGAAGACTTAAGTGCAAGTATTCCAATTGAACGTGTTAATGGCAGCGACAATGGGATCAAACACAGTTTTAGTGTGAAAAATGATCTTTTTGCACAAGGAACAAGTCAACTCGTTAATTTCAAGCGTTATTATTATTTGGCTGTGGCCTACTCTTATAACAACTTTAAAAATTATGACCCAAATGATCCAGCCTCTTTGGATGGTCAACAACGAAAATACCTCGCTAGTCGCAAAGCTGCAGTAGGTGAGGTTCGTCCAATTGAAGTGATTCCACACAATCCGCTGCCTGAAGCAAATGGAACCTTGCATTATTTAGAATATGGACAATCACCTGAGATAACGCGAATGGATGGTTATGGAAATGGAAACAATCTTTTGGAGTTAACAAGTAATTCATTGGCAGAAATCATTCTGAATGGTAAACAAGATAAGGTTACCTATGCTCAAAATTTTGGTCCAATTAACATAAAAGTAGTAGATCCGCTGAATGTTGCCGATGGTTATTTTGAATGTAAATTCAGGGATTATACAAGTAGTGTTTCGAATGGAGCTGATACATCCAGTTGGACAATTTATCGCTATTCTTCAGAAGGAGGGGAACTATTGGATTCTATTCAATCAGAACTAACAATTGCAAGCGATAATGAACAAATCATTCCGCAATGGGGAATTTCCGTGCAAATCAAACAAAATAATTATACCGGTGAATTGATTACCTATGATCAAAAAACAAATGTGCTTAGTAGTTCCGTATCATTTGCTGATTCCTCCAAAAACTGGTTAACGTTTGTAAACGACAACAGTTCCTTTTACCCAACCAATTGGATACGTTCAGGTACCCACGTTGCTGAACCTTATAATGCAAACGAATATGGCTATTTTCAAAGTTATTGCTACGACGATGAGGTAGGTGTTGATGATGAACAGGTATTCGATCAGTTATTGTCTGGTGGAATTGCTCCGCATCGACTAGTTGGTTATCAATGTGATTTTATGCCATTAGCATACTATAATTTAACCAGTCCTGGTGCAGCGCGAACGAATGCCATGTTAGCTTTCTTACCAAGTGTGAATATTGTTTTAACCAACGATAAATCGAAATGGACACGCTGTCCGGTAATAGAATTGGGTAAAGACGAAGATTTAAATGTTGGAGCCTGTAAACCGGGAATGATGCGCAAAAGTCCAAGTGTGGACAAATATGGTCAACCGGATGGAACAGGTACAGGAATGAGTTGGTTTCCAGGGTATGCGATTGATTTAGAAACGGGTGCACGCTTGTATATGGCTTTCGGCGAAAATTCCTTTTTAGGTGCTGAAAATGGTGCGGATATGAAATGGAATCCTACAGATCGTTTGACTTCTTCTTTGGGTGTTCCCATAATGGGTGGAATGCATTCTGTCATGGTCTTTGGAACAAAAGCGAAAACGATTAATAATTATAGCAATAGCTATGATTTCCCAGAGTACAATCCGAATGTTGCTGAAAGTTTGAATGGGAATCATCTTTACCAAAAAATGATGCAAGTGGAAGGCAATAGTGCAGCTTCGAAACGAGAAGTGTATGGTAGTTTAATGTGGATCATTTACCCTTTATTGAACGAGGGAAAAACACTTCTTTCAACTGATGCGACTATTAAAGTGCGCGTAAACAAAGAGTATAAGAATTTTACTGCAACGGGTGCTAATAATGGAAAACCGATGTATTCATGGAATATGGCTACGGTTCACACTGAAACTTCAAGCAGAGATGCGCTTGCGGATGCATTGAAATTAATCAATGTTGTTCCAAACCCATACAATGCCTTTTCGGAGTATGAATTCAATAAGTTGGACACGCGGGTAAAAATTATAAACCTCCCAGAGGTTTGTACGATAAAAATATACAATACTCAAGGTAAACTGATCAAAACATATAAGAAAGATAATCCATCAACGTTCCAAGATTGGACGCTCACAAATCATCAAAACATTCCAGTGGCATCTGGTGTATACCTAATTCATGTAGATGTTCCAGGTGTTGGTGAACGTATAATTAAATCCTTTGTTGCGATGAGAATGGTCGACCTGCAGAACTTGTAAGTGCTGAATCAGCTATGTTCTGTATATTTGCAAAAAAATCAAAATGAAAATAAAAGAAGCAGCCTTCGTTATTTCGAATTCGGATTATAAACTTTGTCCAAGCGATGAGCGTGCCGAATTTGCCTTTATCGGTCGTTCAAATGTAGGAAAGTCTTCTTTGATTAATATGTTGGTGAACAACAAAAATTTGGCAAAGACATCAGGTCGTCCCGGGAAAACCCAATTAATCAATCATTTCATTATAAACAATGAGTGGTTTTTGGTCGATTTACCCGGCTATGGTTATGCCAAAGCATCTAAAGTTCAACGCGAAAAGTGGGAAAAATTCATCGTAGAATATCTTACGAAAAGACAGCAATTGTTGAACGTTTTTGTACTACTAGATTGTCGATTGGAACCCCAAAAGATCGATTTGGAATTTATGAATTGGTGTGGAGAAAAACAGATTCCATTCTCAATGGTTTTCACGAAAATTGATAAACTTTCTTCAACCGCTTTGCAAAAGAACTTAGCGAAGTACAAAAAAGAAATGCTTAAATATTGGGATGCCTTGCCACCCGTTTTTACTACTTCGAGTGAATCTGCTTTCGGGAAGGAAAAAATTCTCAATTACATCGAGCAAATCATGGATAGCATGAAATAGTTCAACTTGAACGTATTTTTGCATCATCACTCGTTTTTAACTGTCCTCTGGTAACTTACAATTGGTAACTTGTAATTATCTTTACAGCATGGAACAAAAAGAGGACAAACTAAAGGAAGTAATTTCCCATGCGAAAGAATACGGTTTTGTATTCCCATCTTCAGAAATATATGACGGTTTAGCAGCAACATATGACTATGGTCAGTTGGGTTCTGAACTTAAAAACAATATTAAATCGTATTGGTGGAAATCAATGGTGCAAATGCATGATAATATTGTTGGGATCGACTCAGCAATTTTCATGCATCCAACAACTTGGAAAGCTTCAGGTCATGTTGATGCATTTAATGATCCATTGATTGACAATAAAGATTCTAAAAAACGCTACCGTGCGGATGTGTTGATCGAAGAGCACATCGAGAAAATTCGTCAAAAAATTGACAAAGAAGTTGAAAAAGGATTCAAGAAATTTGGCGATAGTTTTGATGAAACTCAATTTAGGGCTACGAATCCAAATGTATTGCGCAATGCGCAAAAAATCACTGAGATTGAAGATAGAATGCGCACCACTTTGGAGAACAATGATTTGGAAGGTGTGTATCAATTAATTGTTGATTTAGAAATTGCTTGTCCAATTTCAGGTTCTAAAAACTGGACAGAGGTGCGTCAATTCAATTTGATGTTTTCTACCGAACTTGGATCAGTGGCAGGAGATGCTTCGACAATTTATTTGCGTCCAGAAACGGCTCAAGGTATTTTCGTAAACTTCTTGAATGTTCAAAAATCGGGTCGTATGAAAATTCCGTTTGGGATTGCTCAAATAGGTAAAGCCTTCAGAAATGAAATCGTTGCCCGTCAGTTTATCTTTAGAATGCGTGAGTTTGAACAAATGGAAATGCAATTTTTTGTGCGTCCCGGTGAAGAAATGAAATGGTACGAGTACTGGAAAGAAACACGTGCCAATTGGCATAAAAAATTAGGTTTAGGGGATAATTTGTATCGTTTCCACGATCACATTAAATTGGCACATTATGCCAATGCAGCTGCAGATATTGAGTTTAATTTCCCGATGGGCTTTAAAGAATTGGAAGGAATTCACTCTCGCACAGATTTCGATTTAAAACAACACGAGCAATTCTCTGGAAAAAAATTACAGTACTTTGATCCAGAATTGAATCAAAACTATGTTCCGTTCGTTGTTGAAACGTCCGTTGGACTGGATCGAATGTTCTTGGCTGTATTAAGTGCATCCTTCAAAAACGAAAAACTGGAAGATGGATCAGAGCGATCTGTATTGAGTTTACCGGCAGCATTGGCGCCAATTAAAGTTGCAGTCATGCCCTTAACCAAAAAAGATGGTTTACCAGAAAAGGCATATGAGGTGTTGAATTTATTGAAATACGACTATAATTGCGCATATGACGAGAAAGATTCACCAGGAAAACGATATAGACGTCAAGATGCTATTGGAACGCCTTATTGTGTTATGATTGACCACCAAACGATGGAAGATAACACCGTTACGATTCGCGACCGTGATACAATGGAACAAATTCGTGTTGCAATTTCAGACTTATATACAATCATTGATGAAAAAGTGAACATGCGCACCTTGTTGGTGTAATTCATGTAAATTTAAAGACATAAACTCCTATTTAGCAATAAGTAGGAGTTTTTTAGTTGGCCGTTTTGCTGTTTTTTAGAAATACACGAAACGCTATTAAAGCTGGAAATCCAATAATGAAACCAACTGCCAACATTCTTCCGCGCGGCGTTAAATGATATGCTTTCACACCATCCAACTGCTCTCCCCAATATTCAATACCCGAAACAAAATGTAAACTTAAAGGCCGAGGCTCAGCAATAGTTGATATACCATTTTGATAAATAATCTCACCATCGAATAAGTTTAGGGGCAATAAAAACAAGGGTGCTGCAATCAGGAAAGAAAGCGCAAAAAAGATGAATAGAGGTTTTTTTAGAAGTTTACGCATGGCAACTTTTTTCGACAAAAATACGATTTTTCAAGCGTTCACTTTTATGAATTCATTGTTGATTTCAATAGAAGAACAATCTAACATCAAATTTCTCGTTACATTTAACGCTCAAGGAAACAATGAATTTATATTCAAATAAACAAAAATGGAAAATTGCACTGATGCTTTTTGCACTGGTAATGGTCGGTGCATCCTTATTTGTTTCGAATAATATTGTGTCTAAAATGGGCGAGCGCGAGCGTGAACGCGTAGAGCAATGGGCAGATGCCATTAAAAAAAAATTGGAACTTGTTCGTTTAACAGACCGCACGTTTATTCAATTGCGGGATAAAGAACGCAAGGAAATGGCCTTGTGGATCGATGCTACCAAGGAATTATCCAAAGAAACGCCATTAGACCAAGTGCCGGATTTTACCTTCCCACTTAAAATCATCAAAGACAACAAAGACATTCCTGTTATTTTATTAGATCAAGATAAAAATATTTCAGGTTATATCAATTTGCCTATTGACACGAGCGCGTTAAGAAAGAGATATCCATCCTTATCAAACAAAGAAATTACAGGCATCTTTGAAGATTCGTTGCGAAAATTGGCAGTTGAATGGAGGAACGATAATCCCTCTTTCACAATTGAGGTTTACGAAGGCTTGTTTATGACCTATGTTTACGATGACTCTAAAGAAATCGTTCGACTTGAAAAAGAACGTGATTCACTGATTAGTTCCTTCAATCAAGAGTTAATTGATAATCAGGGAATGGTTCCTGTTTTGTTAGTAGATGCCAATACGAACAGTGTTGTAGGGAGTAATTTGCCCAAGGATAAAGTGGACAGTTTAAATCTAATAAAAACAATCAACGAGTTAAAACTTCAAAATGAACCGCTTGTAATCGATTTTGAAAACGGAACAAAAAATATATTGTATTTCGATGATTCGCAGGAATTAAAGCAATTACAGTACTTCCCGTACATCATTTTCTTTATCATCGGCTTATTTGTATTTATTGGATATTTGATTTTTAGTACGTTTAGAAAAGCGGAACAAAATCAAGTATGGGCTGGAATGGCAAAGGAGACAGCTCATCAACTCGGAACACCTTTGTCGTCGCTTATGGCTTGGATTCAATTGTTAGAAGCGCAAAATGTGGATCCAATGATTCCTATTGAAATGCAAAAAGATGTTGATCGCCTGGAAAAAGTGACTGATCGTTTTTCAAAAATTGGTTCTGGTGCAAAATTGGAAGAAATAGATATTGCTATTACGGTTAAATCTGTTCTCGACTATTTACGTCCTCGAATATCAAATAAGGTTTCAATTTCGTTTGAGGCAAAGGAACCTGTATTGACTTTGCACAATCCTCCGTTAATGGAGTGGGTGATAGAGAATATCTGTAAAAATGCAGTTGATGCAATGGAAAATGAAGGTGAATTACTAGTGGTAGTTCATCGTTCACCAGAATGGGCGCATATTGACATAAAAGACAACGGAAAAGGAATTCATCCCAAACAGTTAAAAACAATTTTTCAACCTGGATTTTCTACTAAGAAAAGGGGATGGGGCTTGGGATTGTCTTTGGTTAGGCGAATTGTAACGGAATATCATAAAGGAAAAGTATTTGTACTTGAATCTCAGCTAGATGTAGGTACAGTATTCAGGATTAGTATTCCACTTTGACATGCTAATCAATCCGTTTTCTTATCGATAATTTAACATTTTTTCGCTGCCTGTTCGAGTCAATTAAGTTAACTTTGTTTAACCAAAAGTCAAAGGATATGAAAACGATTATCATTGCTACCAGTTTGCTTTTATTTTTAGCTGCTTGTTCTTCAGAACCAGAAACAGTTTTATTGAAAACAGAAAAAGGTAAAAAAGAAGTTACTAAATCGGCAGTTGATGCAGATAGAATGGCGACAATCGAAATCTCTGGAATGACTTGCGAGGCAGGATGCGGAGGTTCAATTCGCAAAGAATTAAAAGCCACAGGAGGTGTTTCTCGTGTGCAATATGATTTCGTTGAAGGGCGCGAGGTACAAACTGCTAAAGTTTCCTTTGACAAAGACAAGGTAACCTTGGATCAAATGATAAACATCATAACAACGATGAATGAAAAGCAATTTTCAGTTGGGAAAACACGTTCAGAAGTGCTAAGTGATGTTTCTTCAACTCCAACAAATACTGCGCCTTCAAAAGAAACTGTAGAAAAGGTTTCAATGTCTGATGCGCAAATAGAACTACCAAATCTAATCGGTATTTTATCGGATATTATCTAATATATTCTTCATTTTTGAAAACCCTTTTTTAATACGAAAGGGTTTTTTTTATGTCCAAAAAGCAAAAACACACGATTTTCTATGTAGAACTACGTAGCACTTACTCTGTGTAAATACCCGATTATTGATGGAAGATGAAAAAATGCTTGTGCACGCAAGAAAAGCACTGCACCTTTGTCTAGAACAAGCGAGGGTAATACCTCTGGAGCTAGTTCAATTTAAAAAGTAAGTAGTAGTCGTTTACATAGGTTTAGGTTAAAAAGTCATGACGTTTGTTCATGGCTTTTTTTTTTGCTTCTCTTTTCGCTGCATTCGACCATTTCAATTGATGATAGGTTGCAGCTTGAAAACCCTAGATGACTTATAACATTTAACAAAATTGTTCCATCAGGTAATAGAATTAATCCATTGGCTAAATTACCACTGTCTCCTCCATAACAATTTTGCCACATTAAATTTCCAGCCAAATCAAAGCTAAGTAACCAAAAGTCGAATGTACCGAGACATACCATAAGGTATAAAAGTTTTTTCGCCACTTACTGGCGAGGACGAAGATTCCAAGATGTATAGTTTGTTTTCAACTATTTGTCCACCGCTCATCCAATCTATTCACCGTGTTTGCCAAAAGCGCTACCAATTACAAATCATAACCGCCGAAGAGTTAATACCGATTTATCGGTACAGCACCGCAGGTAATCACGAATCATGAATCACGAATCCCAAATTATGAATCCCGAATCCCAAATTTCTAGTCCCCAGCCGTTAAATTACGTACAAGTACTTAGGCCCTTAATACCTTCTACTTAGCACTCCCTAGTAAGCATCTTGTATATTGCTTTTGGAAACGGAAATTCCCATG
>JBIKJH010000007.1:0-198087 GCA_044361115.1 Crocinitomicaceae bacterium | reverse complement strand
ACCTCCTGCCGGTGTTCCTATTAATGTAACCGTTGAACCGTTTGAACAGACTGCATTATAAACTCCTGCATCCACAATTGGAAGGGGATTCACCGTTATTGTTGTTGTTCCAATTCCACCACATCCAGCAGGATCCGTGTAATTATACGTTATTACTTGGGTTCCCAATGATGGGTCAAATGTGTTTCCACTCACTCCGAGTCCAGAAAATGTACCGCCAGAAGGATTACCAGCTAAGCTAATAGTAGGGGCATCAATACAAACTGGAGAATAGGACCCTGCACTAATAGCAGCAGGGTTCACAACGACTATTGTGGTTGTTGTCGAATTCGAACAACCAAATCCATCTGTGTAATTATAGGTTAACGTTTGAGTACCGACACTAGGATCAAAATTAGTACCTGTAACTCCAGTTCCTGTAAAATTACCTCCCGCAGGTGTTCCCGATAAAGCTACTAAGCCTGCATTCGTACATACATTTGGATAGCTGCCTCCAGAAACAAGCGGAACCGGATTAACATTAATTACCGTACTTGCTGAGTTTGAACAACTATTCGCATCTGTATAATTGTAAGTAATATTTGATGTACCTGAAGCGGGATTAAATTGTCCAGCTGCAACTCCTGCACCACTAAATGAACCGCCTACTGGAGATCCAACGAGCGTTAACAATGGTGAATTGGCACATTGATTCACGTATGTTCCTGCGCTAACAACCGGCAAACTGTTCACCGTTATCGTTGTATTTGCCGTATTCGAACAAGCGTTTCCATCCGTATAGGAATAAGTAATTGATTGGGTTCCAACCGATGGATCAAAATTCGATCCTGTAACACCTGTTCCAGAAAAAGTTCCGCCAACAGGTGAACCCACCAAAACTATGTCAGCAGCATTTGTGCATACACTCGTATAATTTCCAGCACTTACAACCGGTTGTTGATTAACAGTTATAGTAGCTGTTGCAGAATTCGCACAACCCGCGGCATCCGTATAAGAATAGCTTATTGATTGAGAACCCGAACTTGTTGTAAAAGTTGTACCAGTGACTCCTGTACCTGTAAACGTGCCACCTGCCGGAGTTCCAGAAAGCGAAACTGTTGGTATGTTTGAGCATACTGGAGCATAAGTTCCTGCAGAAACCGTCGGCAAAGGATTTACTGTTACCGTGGTCGTTGATGTACAAGACAAACCACTCACAGTTGCTGTAACTGAGTAGGTATAGGAGCCAGGTGTTGTAGGCATTGTTATTCCAGTTGGATTTTGACTTGTTGAAGTAAATCCATTAGGTCCAGTCCACGAATAAGTTGCATTTAAAACGTTGGAAGCAAACAAATTGACACTTCCGCTAGGGCACACATTCCCACTATTTGTTGCATTGACAGTACATCCACATGAATTAACAGTAATGGTTGCCGTAGCACTTGTTGAAGAAGGGCAAAGCGGATTACCTGTAGCTGAATTTACTGTGTAAGTATAGGTTCCAGGTGTGGATGGAGGCGTGGCTGTAACATTGGCTCCTGATGTTGTATTTAATTGTGGCGTTGCCGTCCAGGTATATGCTCCATTTCCACCTGATGCGCTTAAATTAACCGTTTGGCCTGGACAAATACTTGTTGAAGATGGGTTTACTGATACCGGTAATGAGATACCAGTATTGGCGCCAATAACATAGTTACAAACATCACCTGAATTACCATCTATCATTATGTAATAGGTGTTTCCAACGGTTAAACCGGATGCCGAAATCGTCGTAGGTCCTGTAGGCACTGTTCCTGGATTCCAACAATTATAACTTGTAACAGCTCCTCCACAGTTTACAGCACTGTAAATAAATATCTGAATACCGAACCCCATGGTTGCGCTTGTTACCCAAACATTGAATGATATCGTTGTAGAAGACGCAACAAAAGAAATAAATGAATTATTCTCGATTGAACCACAGAACGCTGTATATAACTCTGGCCAATAGTCAGCTGTATATGTAGCTGCTGTGCTGCCACAATAGCCATTTAAATCGCAAATAGGCGTTGCTGTAGCACAAGTGTTTCCTGCCTGTGGATTCCCTGAGCATGAAGGCATAGGTGGCGGTGGAGTTGGGGCAGTAGCACAAATCGAAAAAGTACCTGTGCCTCCGCCATACTGCCAAAAACGAATATAAACCGTACTTCCAGCCGTTAAACCTGACAGCGATAACATTGGCATAAATCCATTGGCACTTCCATCATCATTACAGGACAATAAAGATAATGCTCCGCAGGTTCCAGTATATGCTGCCATTCCTCCATCGGTAATAGAACCTGTATTCGAATCAATTGTTAGTAGCCCTCCAGCTGGAACAACAACACTAAACCATACATCGGAACCAACGTAAAATGCGCAACCCGGAGCAGGAACTCCAGCAGTATTTGTCGCTCCGTCATTTGTAGCAGAAACATACGAACATGATGAACCTGCTGTCAATACCGTTGCATTACAAGGATCATCATTTGCTGGCTGTGCGAAAGCACTAAAAAATGTGGTTAATCCGAACACTAAGCTTAGCCCAAACGCTCGAGTATTTTTTCTTGAAATAAGACGTCTCATAAGTAGTAGTAGTAAAATTGATTATGAATTAATCATTCCAGCGATTTGACTAATGTTGATTCTTGATATCCAACAAGAAAAACACCATATTCCATCAACGTTTCTTTGAATAATTTAAGAAAATCATCTGTTGTTGATTTCGTTTTATCGTAAACAACCACCAGTTGCTGATTCTCAGAGTCCAAACGAAAAACTTCCACTGTAAATCGTTGCGTTAACTTTGCATTTATCGCAGTAAAGGATGAACTTAACAAAGAAAAATCACGAACATTAAACAAAAGACTAGAGAACAATCCATTGTTACTTGGAAGTCCTTTTTGATGATTCAAATAAATTGTTGACTCGAGTTCTTTTCCTGAAATTTCGTTGAATTGTGCCATTAGATTCGAAGTGCAAAACAGCATTGCTCCGAAACAAATTATCAAAAGTTTTTTATTCATAGTAGTAGTAGTTTTTTTCTCGATGAGTCTGAATGACTGTCAGCAAGAAAATTTTGTAGCCTAAAGTAATAAAATTATTCTAATTATTTATCTTCTGATTATCCTAAATTAAATTCACATAATTTGATATTCTCTTGCATCAATACCACAAAAATGGTATTTTTGCAGAAGATTTAGTTTTTATTTATAATTAATCTAAATAAAGAATTAATAAGAAAAGCAATGATAACAGTTACTGATACAGCCAAAAAACAAGCATTGCGCTTGATGGAAGACGATGGAAAAGACGGTTTTTTCATTCGTGTAGGAGTTGAAGGTGGCGGATGTTCTGGATTGATGTATCAATTGACATTTGACAACGAAGAAAAAGAAGGAGATAAGGCAATTGTAGATAACGGAATTAAAGTCGTTGTTGACAAAAAAAGCTATCTGTATTTAATCGGTACAATCCTAGATTTTTCTGGTGGATTAAACGGAAAAGGATTTGTTTTTAACAATCCAAATGCGGGAAGAACCTGTGGTTGTGGAGAATCTTTTTCACTTTAATATTAACTAATTTCTCAAAATAAAAAAATGGGATATACAGAAAACGAATTAGCCAAAGACCTTGAAAATCAGGAGTACAAATTTGGTTTCGTTACAAATATTGATTCCGACAAAGCGCCAAAAGGGTTAGATGAAAGCATTATTCGTTTCATCTCTGCAAAGAAAAATGAGCCTGAATGGATGTTGGAATACCGTTTAAAAGCGTTTGCAATTTGGAAAGAAATGACCGAACCAACTTGGGCTCACGTTCATTACACTAAACCCGACTTTCAAGACATTACTTATTATTCGGCTCCAAAACAAACGAAAAAATACGAATCGTGGGATGATGTAGATCCAGAAATGAAAGAGACCATGGCAAAATTGGGAATTTCAATGGAAGAGCAACAACGATTAACCGGAACCAACGTTGCCGTGGATTTTGTTATGGATTCAGTATCGGTTGCAACATCCTTTAAAGCAAAATTAGGCGAACTAGGTATTATCTTCTGTTCGTTTTCTGAAGCTGTTCAAGAACATCCTGAATTGGTCAGAAAATACATGGGTAGCGTTGTTCCAATGACAGACAACTTTTATGCAGCATTGAATTGTGCAGTTTTTACAGATGGTTCTTTTTGCTATATTCCTAAAGGTGTTAAATGTCCAATGGAATTATCTACCTACTTTCGCATAAACGAAGGTGGAACTGGACAATTTGAGCGCACACTGGTCGTTGCAGACCAAGGTTCATATGTGTCATATTTAGAAGGTTGCACTGCTCCACAACGTGATGAAAACCAATTGCACGCTGCTGTTGTTGAATTAATTGCCTTGGATGATGCAGAAATTAAATATTCTACTGTACAAAATTGGTATCCAGGTGACAAACAAGGTAAAGGTGGAGTTTTCAACTTCGTTACAAAACGCGGAATGTGTGAACGCAACGCTAAGATCTCGTGGACACAAGTTGAGACAGGTTCGGCTGTTACCTGGAAATATCCTTCATGTATTTTAAAAGGTGATAATTCAATTGGTGAGTTTTACTCTGTAGCTGTTACAAACAATTACCAGCAAGCGGATACCGGAACGAAGATGGTTCACTTGGGTAAAAACACGAAGAGTACAATCATTTCAAAAGGAATTTCAGCAGGGAAGTCCCAGAATTCTTATCGGGGTTTGGTGCAAATTCACAAAAATGCGTCAAATGCGCGAAATTTCTCACAATGTGATTCATTATTGATGACAGATGAATGCGGCGCCCATACGTTCCCATACATTGAATGCAAAAACAGTTCAGCAAAAATTGAACATGAAGCGACAACTTCAAAAATCGGTGAGGACCAAATTTTTTATTGCTTGCAACGCGGTATTTCTGAAGAAAAAGCAATTAGTTTAATCGTCAACGGTTACTGTAAAGAAGTTTTAAATCAGTTACCAATGGAATTTGCTGTTGAAGCCCAAAAATTATTAGCAATTAGTCTCGAAGGATCGGTTGGATAAATCCAATTTGAAAATTTGACATTTGAAAATTCTATTTCTTAGACCAACAATTTTCGAATTACAAATTATCACATTTTCGAATAGTAAACATTTATAAGATTAAAAGAATGATTAGCATTAAAAATCTACACGCCTCAATTGACGGCAAAGAAATATTAAAAGGCTTGAACTTAGAAGTGAAAGCTGGTGAAATACACGCAATCATGGGACCAAATGGTGCCGGAAAAAGTACATTAGCTTCTGTTTTGGCTGGTCGTGAAGCGTATGAAATTACCGAAGGGACTGTTGATTTTGACGGACAAGATTTGTTGGAATTATCAACAGAAGATCGTGCTAGAGAAGGACTATTCTTGGCTTTTCAATATCCGATTGAAATCCCAGGTGTTTCTAATGTCAATTTCTTGCGTACTTCGTTGAATGAAATCAGAGAATACAGAGGCGAAGAACAAATTTCGGCAAAAGATTTCATGGCCTTAGTGCGTGAAAAATCGGCCTTAGTTGAATTGGACCCCAAATTAGCTTCTCGATCTGTAAATGAAGGATTTTCCGGTGGTGAAAAGAAACGTAACGAAATTTTCCAAATGGCGATGTTGAACCCAAAATTGTCCATTTTGGATGAAACAGATTCTGGGTTAGACATTGATGCTTTGCGCATTGTTGCAAATGGTGTAAACAAATTAAAGACGGCAGATAATGCAACGATAGTTATTACCCATTATCAACGTTTATTAGATTACATCGTTCCGGATGTTGTTCACGTTTTATATGATGGGAAAATTGTTAAATCAGGTCCAAAAGAACTTGCCCTTGAACTAGAAGAAAAAGGATACGATTGGATTAAAGCAGAAGTTGACGCGCAATAAAAGAAAACCGATGAACGAACTTATAGCAGAATCAAAAGTTACGTCCTTTGTTGAGCATTTGCCAAAGACAATGCTAGCGCTTAACACTGAAGTGCTTGCGAAAGCAGAGGAAGTATTGAAATCAATCGATTTCCCTACAACACGAGCGGAAGCATGGAAATATACGCGAGTTGGACGAATTGCTTCAATTTCAACAGCAAATCAAGTTGCGCGTGAAGGCAAAAACTTAAGTCGAGAAGAGATCAACTCAAGTTATCAAATCAGTAAAACTGGATTGACTTTTGTTTTTGAAAACGGTGTTTTTAGAAGTGATTTGTCTTCTGGAGAATTTCCTGCTGGAGCAACGATAAAACCATTAACCGGTTGTATTAAAGAAGAACTCTCATTGGTTGGGCAATCCCTAAAATTGGAAAATGACGTTTTTCATTCAATGAATACTGCATTTGCTGTGGATGGAATGTACATTTCTATCAACGATAAAGCGATCATTGAAGCACCAATTCAGTTAATCCATTTGATAACAGGAAAAAATACGGTTTCAAACCTTCGAAACTTCATTCATATCGGGAAATTCGCTAAAGCTGAAATTATGCAATCGTATTTTGCTTTGGATGCTGAAACATCTTTCACGAATGTAATTACCGAAATCAATGTAGCAGAAAACGCTCATTTGACAATCAATAAATTACAATACGAAGTAGAAGGAAATTATCATATCGCAACGGAGCAAGTTAATCAATCTAAAGATTCAACCTTTACAATCAATACAATGACATTAGATGGAACGTTGGTTCGTAACAATTTAAACATTGAAGTAAATGGTGTGAATTGCATGACAAACCTTCACGGAGCTTATGTTTTAAAAAGCAATCAACATGTCGACAACCATACGGTTGTTGATCACATGCAGCCCCATTGCGAATCCAACGAATTGTACAAAGGTGTAATGGATGAAAAATCTACTGGCGTGTTCAATGGAAAAGTTTTTGTTCGAAAAGACGCTCAGAAAATCAATGCCTTTCAATCAAATGGAAATGTATTGTTAAGTGACGATGCTACAGTTGATTCAAAACCAGAATTGGAAATTTATGCCGATGATGTAAAATGTTCGCATGGTTCAACGACTGGTCAATTGGACGAAGAGGCCGTATTCTACCTACGTGCACGAGGAATATCAGAAAAATCAGCACGTCACTTGATGGTTGCAGCATTTATCGGAGACGTATTAGGGAAAATAGAAAATGATGATTTCCGCTCATATACACATGCTCTTTTACAAGAGCGTTTTGGTTGGGAATTTTAAGCGTATAATCTTAAATAAAAATGGCGAACTAAATTAGTTCGCCATTTTTTATTCATTGAAAAATTCAATGTCATCATCCTCATCCATGTTATCAAAATCCTTAATGATCATGGCGATTTCACTCATAATCTGAGATTTTTGTGGATCCTTTGGGTCGGTATCTTCCAAATATTCACGTAAATGCAATTTTGCTTCCAAAACATGGCGCTCTTCCACAGGTCCAACCATGTTTTCAATGATGGTCAAACATTCTAGTGCTTCCATAAAATTTCCATCAACCGCAATTTCCACAAAATCTGGCAAGAAATACGTATAATCTAATTTACTGTTCCATATCGTTGAAAGCAAGTGCTGGCGAATAGGCAAATAATCTGAATCGTTTACCAAACGCATCATTTCATCAACTGCTGAACTATCTTTTAAGCTACATAGAAACTCAACGATTTCTTCTCTAATTTTAGGTGATAGATCTGTCATTAATAAAGCAGCCATTGGTGCTAAAATAGAACTATCGCCATTTGCTTGTAAGGCCTTGATTGATGCGCTTGCTTTTACTTCGTTTCCCGACAATAATTCAGTAAGAAGGTTTTTAACTTTTAATTTTTGTTGTTTGTTCGACGCCTCAGCCATTGTTATTTATTTTTTGCAAAGGTAATTAAATTCGTTCCGTAAAACTGCAAAACAAGAATGTTGAATATCTTTGCACCATGAAGTTAACTTTAAAAGCTGTTTTTTCTTTCGTTTTAATTGTACTTATTTCTGCTTGTACAATTGAAAAAGCACGACCATCAAAAAAACAACACCTAATAATTGCTTCAGATTGTTTGACAAAGAAAGATGAGAAACTCTTCCGTAATTTTGAAAAAGCCAATAGAATAAACATTCATATTGTTTCGATTTCATCAGACTCGTTGCGCAAACTTTTAAAGAAAGAGGCTTTAGCCACTGAAATTGATTGCGTTATTGCCTCCTCAGTATACGATATGGCTGAATTATCTCGTTCTAAATTTCTTCATCCAAATTCGATTAATGAGGCCCGTGCCAAAATCGCCAAAAAGTATATCTCTATCGATTCGGACTTTTTTGGATTTGGATTTGATCCATATATATTTTTAGCCCAAAACGACAGTGTAACTAACTGGCGAAATTATTCTGACTTAACGTTAAAATTGCCTTTCACAACAGATTTAACAACAAAAAGTGATTTACTCCCCTTCTATTCAATTGTTGCTGCCAAATTGGGGAAAAGTAAACCAAAATTGCTGTATACGTGGAGTGACAACTTTCGGAAAAATAGGATTACTGCCACAAACGATTCATTGAAGCTGAATGGCACAAAGGTGATTTTCACGCTTTATTCGCATTTTGAAAAAAATAAATTGGATAAAAAACACCTTAAAAAATTAGATCTAATTTTCCCTAATCAAGGCAAAGCAGGCTCCTATTATAATATGCCGTGTTTTGGAATTATCAAACAAGCAAGAAACTACAACAATGCTCAATTATTCTTGCGTTATCTGTTATTTGATAATGTCAACAAACGATTGAATAAGCGTCTAAAAATGTTCCCAATTATTTTAGAAAAACAAAGTTCTTATCCCTACCAGCAGCAGCCTTATAAAAAAACGGCCGTTTCACCAATTCAACAAACAAAACACTTTACTGGTATTTTCTCGTTTATTAAGAATAATTGATTTTTTTCTTAAGTGGACATTTTTTTCTTTTCTTTGCTCGACTGTTTTGAGACCACCATGACGATAAAAGAAAAATTTGTTCAGCAACTGAACAACTGTGAGAGGATTGAATTGTCCTCTTTTCATCGAAAACGAAAACGCTTATTATTTGGTATACTGCTAAGTTTGGTGCTTATACACTGCAGTATAGCTGTCAATCTTTATCCTTCTATTTTTCCACTTTTCGTTGTTCTATGCTCTTTCTTTGTATTAACAAGGCGCGTTTTGAGCGTTTACAAATCTATTTCTTGTGCAGTAATCAAGGGTGACTCTCTTATTTTAAAAAACGCACAAAATGATAATTGTGTAACATCTATAAGGAGCATTCGAAAAATGAAAGTAAGGCGAATTGGAAACACAACAATCACTTCTATTCAGTTTCGTCTAGATGGTTCAAAACGAAAAGCACTAATACTATCGGAGAATTCAGGATTGATTGAACCAATTGATGCAATTCAATCAGCTCAAAAGTTATTTAAAAAATAAAAGGCAAATCTATAAGCCGGGTTCTGTTTTCGCATTGCTGCAAATGTCTATCATTTATCTAGCTCCAACTTCACAGTTGGAATCCATCGACCTACCCTCTGAGATCAGGCGAGCAACCCTCAAGCCTCAGTTTACATGGTCTTTCAGTCCGTAAGGTTTACCTTGCAACCACCATCACTGCTGGCACGGTGAGCTCTTACCTCACCTTTTCACCTTTTCCACAACAAAACTAGCTTGTTGAGGTAGTTTTCCTTTCTGCGGCACTTTCTGTTACCAACTAATGTTGGTACCTTCCCGTTAGGAAGTACGGCGCTCTATACTGCCCGGACTTTCCTCTTTTCATCATACGACGAACAGCGATAGACCGATTTGCCTTTGTGCAAAGATACGTTAATTTAACGCTTGATGAACGATTTTATTCCTAATCCAGATGCAGACTTAACAACTAGACGATATGATCCAACCTCTAAATCGGAGACATTTAAAAGGTAGCTGATACTATCAATTTCAAGATGCTTGATCATTTTTCCATTCGCATCAATTACATCGATAGAATTCATCGTATGTTGAGATGAAATAGTTAATGTATGTTGAACAGGATTTGGATAGATATCCACAAGCAATTGCATTTCATTCAACCCAGCATCTAATTGACGATCTATATCACGATATTCAATTGCTGTTACTGTTTCATTTCCTACAATTTCACTTGTTGTAATGCGAAGAATGGGCTCTTTTTCACCATTTGTCCACCATTCATATTCATGGCTTGCTGGAATTGGAATCGGAAGCCAGGTAGCTCCAATGAAAGGGAAAGTATAATATAACGAATCATTTTCTGTTATATCATGTTTAATTCTGAGTGCATCAAACGTTCCATAAGGTGTTGTAATTGAACCATAACCATCCACTTCAGTTGTGCGCGTTCTATGTTGATTCCATTTAGCATCTAGAATTGGGTTAAAATCAACTAAGGTATAACCTCTTGAGAAATGAGTGTTACCGAAGTTTAATGGAAAATCATAACGTGTCTCAATTGTATCAGATTGAAACGGAATATCATTTCCAGAAACCACCATCGAATAACCAACACTTGTTAATGAATCTGCCGATCTTCTTGTAAATCCATATAAATTCTCAATTGACACCGGCAAAAAAGAGGTTAACTGAGCAATTGGAAGAGCTGTTGATTCGATATAGTAACTTGCTTGATACTTCGAGGGGGCAAATGGACCAAACAAAAACTGAACAAATGTGGGAGCACCGCTCATCGAACGAAAATCCTTAATTAGTTGATTATCGGCTGTTAGGTTTGAAAAATCCCATGTATAAGCAGCACCTGTTGACGCATAATCAATTGCTGGATCTGTTGCTTGACTCATTCTAACGGTGTCGCCGCCCGAAGCAAAATCGTCTTTCGTAAGTGTGATTTGTGCCGAAGCGAATGTATATAGCGAAATTGATAAAAGTAACAGTACTATTTTCATTTTATTTTTTTTCCAAAGTTAGTATTTATGCAGCAACATCACTTCAATTCTATAGCGAAAGTTATGGTTGCATCTAATGGTAGCACTTCATTCGTCGCGATTTCTTTTACACTGCACTCAATGTTCGCACGAATTTTATAGATGGGTTTTCCTTGTGGACTTGTGGAATAATAAGATAAATCGATCACTTCAAATTCGGATGTCTGATTATTTGCTGTAAGCGTTGTGTAGGTTTTACCATCTTTTTTGAATATCAATCTTGTTTTGTAATCCCATTGAAGATTGGCACTGTTTTCTTCAAATGAAGCAAAATCATCTATGAATTTACCATTTAAGCCACCATCCACCCAAATGGTTCTTTTTCGTTTTGCTCCGTTCACAAATAAAATTTCAGCCTCAACTTTATGTCCGCTGGTATTCATCATTGTATCTAGTTTATTCTCAGTTGAAACCAACGCTCCATCCAAGAACCATTTAACTGAACTAATATCTTGCGAAGATTCATCAATCCAAGCCTGCAAATGACCGTTTTGATCTAAGAAATGACGCAATTGACAATTGACGTTTCGATTGTAACCGACGAGAATATTATTATAAACTGTTGCGCTAGTTCCATCATTAAAAATTACGTTTGCACCAACATTATAATTTCCCGGCTCATTGAAATTTATGGTGTTTTGAGAAACGTTTAATCCATCAACATACCAATTAATAGAACTGATCAGAGAGCTATTTGGCATTTGATTCTTACTTATCGTTAACAGCGGAGATTGAGGTTGATTTGCAAATAAAATTTCTTGCAAAAGGGCATCAGTGATTGACCCTTGCTCCATGTCAATATCACCATTAAAGAAACCTACTTCAAAACTTAAATCTGCATTTGCAATTTTTCCAGAGAAGACATCAACATGATGTAATTGATCAATAAACGTACTCATTAAAAAACCATCATCTCCAGCAGTTGCGCTGAATGCTTCAGTACCAATTATTCCATCGATTTTGAAAATAGGCGTTTCATTTGGTTTTGGATCTTCAATCAAGTCCTTCTTACAACTCACTATCGAAAGCAGAAGCACTAAACCAACCAAGTATTTTGAATAAAAATTCATCTTAAAATTTTAATGAGCGTTTGAGGAATAATTGTCCACTTAATGGCATTTTCGTCGGAACACCAATGAAACGATTAGATGTTATTGGTTGGAATAACTGCGTTTGAAGAGATAACCCAATTTGCAGTTTTTCACTTAAGGCTAAACTATACGTTAGCCTTGGACTTAAACCAAAACGGTTAATCAAATCGACATTTGTTAATCCACTAGCATCGGTTGCTTTTATACCATCAACTGATGATTCGTGTGAAGCATGAGTGAATAAATTAACTTCTCCAATTAGACCCAAGCCAATCGTATGGCGCCCAATTGCTTTAGACCATTCAACTGGAATCAACACCGAATAGATGGATGCAAATTGATATGAATTCTCAAGGATTGAAGAGCCAAAACCATACATTTTTGTTCTTTCCAGTATTCTTAAATTATTCAATTTTGTTGCTTCAAAGGCTAAACCTGCAGAAAATCGAACTTTTCTCAATGGCACGGTATAACCAACTTCGATTGAAAACTTCGAATTTAAAGCACTTGGTACATTATCTCCCCTTGACCAAGCTTGTTCAACTCCACTATTAAAACCAATATAGAATGAATTTTTGATAAACCTCGCCTGAAGCGCACGCAAATTGATCTCCTCTCCTATTCTATTAAAACTACTTGTAATACCTTGAAAAGGTAAACGTCCAATTTCGTTTGATGCAGCATCAGATTGAAATGTGTTTCTCGTGATATCAGCAGTTTTTTGTTTTACACTATTATCGGAAAGATGTTCGGCTATCGCGGATTCAATTGAAATTAAGTCAGTGTTTCCTGCATCACTTTTAATAGGTATCGAGCTGTATTCACGTTTGTGACTGTTTTTATTTGACGTGTTATTAACGCTTAGATGACGCTGAGCATTCTTTGCGAATTTGGAAGACTCTTCCGTATTCTTTACATCATTCACGGCACTAAATGGTTGCTTTTCACCTTCTGTTATTTGTGAACTTGTCTTTATACCAATTATGGTTGGAGACCAGTTTCCTATTACCATCACAGAAATATACCCAACTATAAAAATATTCGCTGTCCACCAATACCAAGCGATTTTACGACCTTTATTTACAGGCAATTGTGTTTCAATGTCTTTGAAATAATTCGACTGATATTCAAAAACCTGATGCGCTCCAGCCTCCCTAAAAACAGTATCTAATTCTTCATCTGTCCAACTCATATTACCATTCTTTGCAGTTGATTCTCTATTTTCTCTATTTTGTCACGTAACATTTTTCGTGCTGTTGATAAATGCCACTTGGATGTTCCTTCTGAAATGCCCAACAAATCTCCAATTTCTTTATGATTATAGCCATCAATAACATATAAATTGAAAACTTTACCACTTATTTCTGGTAGTTCCTTGACTAAATTCATCAGGGTTTCATACCCTAAATCACTTTCCGCAGTATTAGAAGTATCGACACTATTTATATCTAGTTCACGCTCTGTTTCTTTTACAGAAATATGCTCCTCGTAGTTCTTCTTTTTACGGTATTCGTCAATCAAGGTATTTACCATTACCCGTTTTGACCATGCAGAAAAGTTCACATGTTCATCAACTGAATCCAGTCCTTTGAGAATTTTCATAAAGCCAATGTTCAACGACGAACGAGCATCTTCCTCGTTTTTGTGATATCTGAAACAAACGGGCATCAATTTACTAAAGCAATGTTTATACAAAAACTCGATAGCTTTACGATCATCACGTTTACAGGCGCTCAATATGTCTGGAGTGATGTTCATACGCTTTTCTAATCGCTTTATTTTGAAGTTACTATGCAATATACCTTTTCTTTTTCAACATCTTACAAAAACTCCTTATTTTTCAGTCATGATTTGCGTCACACTTAAAACCTAGTTCATGAACGAATCAAACCAAAAATGGGTTGGTAAAAAATAAAATAACTATGAAAATTCATCTCTTAAGACACGCCAAAACTGAACAACTATCTACTTCTGGGAAAGATTTTGATAGAAAATTAAAAGAACGAGGAATTGAACAGAGTAAAGAAATGGCTCAATTCCTTTTAAACCAGGGAACTCAAGCTATAGAAACTTGGTGCTCAACAGCTAAACGAACGAAAGAAACCTTCAGTTATTTAAGCGATGCATTGAAACCCTCACACCTTGAATTTATGGATGATCTATATTTATGTGAACAAGAAACATTTTTAAAAAAGCTTTGGAATTTCAATCAGCCGAATGAATTATTTATAATCGGACATAATGACGGACTTTCAGATTTAGCCAGTTATTTTGCTGATGAGCTGATTCATCTGAGTACGTGTGAATACATTTGTTTTTCGTTTTCAGCCGATTCTTGGGCTGAATTATCCAGAGGAACAGGAATTATTACGAATCGTTTTCGTCCGCAGGCTTGACCCTATCGTTATCTGGAACAACATAATGATAAACAATGGAATACCCCTGTTCAAGGCGCCTTCTTTCCTCTTCTGCTTCTTGGGCTAGACGAAGATTTTCATGGTAAATAGCTTCAAAATCTGGCGGTTCTATTCCCATTTCTTTTTCAATTTCATATTGGAATTTTGGTCGTTGTGGACCATGAGATCGATAGACGATTGCCAGAGCAACCCCAACAACCAAGCCCATCAAATGTCCTTCCCAGGACACCTTTTGCTGCATGGGGAAAACACCCCAAATCATACTTCCATAAATAAATACAACGAACAAGGAAATGGCTTGTAAGGGAAGGAATTTTCTCAATACTCCTGATGTAAAAAGGAAGCCCGCAAGTAAATAGATGAGACCACTAATACCAATGTGAAAAGCACCATGATTGTCGGCATAAATCCACAATAAGAAACCAGTTGTTAACCAGCCGATGACAAACACTTTAAACGCAATTTCACGGTAAAAATAAATAAGTGCGGCCAAGAGAAAAAATGTGGGGGCTGAATTATTGACAATGTGCTGAATTTCCTTTTCTGAATGAATCAAAGGCATAAACAAAATTCCTTTCAAGCCCTCTATGCTTTTTGGTAAAACACCCAATTTATAAAAATCGAAATTAAACAAATGGTCTGCCCAATAAACCAACCATATAACTATCAACAACATCGTTGGATAGAAAAAGGCTTCGAAACTTGAGCCAAAAGGATGATTTTTTTGTTTCATACGCTAGTTGTCGTCAAAAGCCGTGCCTTTGAAAAAAACGCTGACAACTTGTCGGAAATTAGTTCAATTTAAAAAATGTTAAGGTTCTATCTGGTGTCTCTTTTGTTGTTAAAACAAGTTTGTTTCCCTGTAAATAAGAAATGTGATATGCTTCAATTTCATCCTCGAAAATCAGATAAAGTGAGTCCTTGTCATCGGATAGTTTAAATGACCCATTCGATTTTTCTATATCACCTTTTTCAGATGGTGATTCTAAAATTAAACGATTTGTGCCCTTAAATTCATAAAATGCTTGGCCTTCAATCAACTTTAGCTGCTGTTCCATTTCATTTTCTAATCGAACGCGTGTTTCACTGGAAAGCGTTGCATAATAAGCCGAAAAGTCAATATCAGTTAATTTCCAATTCCCTTGTAATTCAGTAGTGTTTTGCTTTTCACTTTTTACAACTTTTTGATCAGAAGTTGTTGGTTGGTTGGTTGGAGAAATCTTCTGCTTGCAAGAAACAGTGCAAAGAATCAAACTGACTATTATAAAACCATTTATCGTATTCATAAGAACAAATATACGGTTCAATTTAGATTAATCATTAATTTTACACCATGAGTGAAATAGTCAATCGTGTTCAAGAAAGTGGATTAATTCCGATGGATTTAGCTGATTTTAAACCAACAGTTGAAATCGTTGAAATTGATATTGCCAACCAGCTTTGGCAAGGATTAATTCTGAAAGAGAAAGATTTCAGATTATGGATTAAAGAAAATGATTGGAAAAGTTTTGAGGACAAGGCAGTATTCATTCATTGCTCTGCAGATGCAATTGTTCCTACTTGGGCCTATATGTTGGTTTCCTCGCAATTAGTTGGTCTATCTCCTTGCTTTATTATTGGTTCAAAAATCGAATTGGAAAAAGAATTAATCAAAGCTGAAATTGCAAAAATAGATTTAGCAGAATTTACAGATGGCAGAATCATCATCAAAGGCTGTTCTGATATTACGGCACCAGAATTTGCTATGTCTGAACTTCTGAAACACCTTCAACCTGTTGCTAAAAGCATTATGTATGGTGAACCTTGTTCTACCGTTCCAATCTATAAACAGGCAAAGGCTTAAGCGATTACCTTAAATTCCAACTTCTTTTCTAGTAAATCATCAATGATAGGTGGTAACAATTGCTTTAAGCGTTCCATCGATTTGGAATTATCGTGAAAAACTAAAATATCACCTGCTTTTATATCTTTTTGTGCTGATTGGATAATTGTTTCAATTGAAACTGCGTGATCATAATCATACGAAAGCCACGACCACATAATCAATTCGAAATCTTTTTTCAGAGCATATGTTTGATTTAGCGTTATGCGACCATATGGCGGGCGAAATAAACGACTATCAATTACTTTTTGTGCGGCATAAACAGAGGATAAATATTCCTCTTTACTGTTTTTCGTGCCTTTTGTGTGATCCATCGAATGATTACCAATAGCGTGCCCCTCCCGCTTAATGCGGTCAGTTATTGCAGGATAATTCAAGACATTTTCACCAACACAAAAAAAAGTAGCTTTTAGCTTTTTCTCAGCCAACAAATCCAATACCCAAGGTGTAATTAAGGGGTCAGGTCCATCATCAAACGTGAGATAAACCGCATTTGTTGAACGCGAAAAACCCCACGTTTTATTCGGAAATAGGATTCTGAAAAAACGTGGGGTTTTAAATAATATCATATCAACTATGCTTACTCCGTTACTGAATCAGCAATTGGTGCAATTTGTTGTAATTGTTCAACGGTCATAGGTTGACCTGCTGCAGGTTTTGGAGCAGGAGCACCTTTCAAATAGCCATAGTATATACCCATTGCCTTCAAATAGTCTTGAAGTTCGAACAATCTACCAGCGTAAAGTCCTGGTGCAGCGCCTCTTCGCGTACTTTCACCTGCCGTATTTGCCAAGTCCTCAAGCGCGTTAAAAATACTTGGGAATGTAGCAGTATACAATTCTTTGATTTTCGCTTTTGTACGTTTTGCCAAAGCTCCCGATGGATTTCCAGTTAAAGGATCATTTGACGCTTGATACATAACGAAATAAGCATCTAAGGCAGCATACAAATCGCTCGTATTGTCATTTGAGAAAACAAGAGCTGGGTGACTCAATTCATAGTATTTCAAGATCGATTCCAATTGATCTGCAACAGTTTGACCTAAGGCCTCAGCAGATTTTTTATCACCAGAACGGTACAATAAGCCAACATAATCATGTAGAATACCATCACTGTAAGATGGGATTTGAACATTTTCTAACATGTATTCTTTTCGTCCGTCCATTTGAGGCTCACCATAGTCAATTACCACATCTGCTGGCATTACCTCCAACGAACGATTGATCAATTCTTTTGCTTTTTTCTTGTAGTTTGCGATTCGCTCATCAACACCTTTCAAGGAAGCTTCTAACTGATTTGCCTGTGCTGCTTGACCATTTTGACGCAATAACTTGATGTTCATCAATTTTTGCTTACGCATTTGATCCTCATTGTCAGCACGCATTAGGAAATCATCCGCTAATGAAGCAAAATGTAACCTGTATTGTGAAGTATGACGTCGTGTGTAATAGTCTGTTAAAACATCCGGGTTGTTCATCGCCCCAAAAACATAATTTTTCATCAAATTATCATACATCTCATCTGCGTAACGATTGTTCATTTCGTTCAATGGACTTAATTCGAAGACCATTCCATTTTGCTTCACATATCCTCGTTTGTATAGGGCAATTGACACATCAGATCCACCTGGACTTGAGAAATAAATTCCACGTTTCCAATCGTTGTTTGCAAGGATGTCTAGCATCATTACTTGTTCACGGATAATTCCACGTTTATCGAATTCAAAACGAATTTCATCCAAACACTTTGATTTTTGGGCTTTCGTTATAACACCAGATTTAACAGCATTTTCTTTGTTCACTTTTAAGACAAATCCTTGAGAAGGGAACATACGTACTTCACGTTGGTTATAGATCATGATGTTTTTGTCATCACGAACAAAGGCCATTGCTTCTTTCAAATCTGATGAATTCCATGGTTTTTCAAATTCCATGATCATTTGTTGGAATGACTGAGCGTTTCCTTCATCCATTTTAATTAAATCACTTTGCATTGCAGAAATAATTTCAAAAGCAGCGCGGTATTTATTGTAGATGCTTTCATTGATGTTCTTGCCTGTATTCGTGGTCAATTCAACTTTCAACTCTTCAATACGTTGCATCACATTCGCTTGCTCAGAAGTAATTCCCGTAATGATGTTTGCTACCTGAAGATTAAATGTTTCAAGCGCCTGAGCCGCAGCCACACGATTGTGTTTAGTGCGGAGTTGAATCACATTATTTAAAACATCATCATTCACGTTTATGTAGAACAATTCAAACAAGCTTGAGAACAATACTTGATCCGTTTTTCCAGCGCCCATTAAAGTCTGATCTTCACGGAATTTTATCGGTAAAGGATCTGATTCATAAGCACGCATTTTCATTTGTTCTGTGTACCAATCTGTTTGCATTAACGAAAGGTTACAAACACGGACGTCGGTGCGTTTGCCTTCCACTTCTTGCATATACCACAACGGGAATGTATCGTTATCTCCATTGGTGAAAAGTATACCATTTGTTGAACACGAATTCAAATAGTTCAATGCTAAGTCATCTGCAGAAGTTTTTAAACTACGATCATGATCATCCCATCCTTGAACACCCATGATTATTGGAACTGCTAAACCAAGAATAGTTGCCACAGTTGCTCCTTGGGCATCTTTTGAAAGGACCTTTTTCAATCCCATCATCAAAGCGATGGCTCCTCCTCCGATTCCGACGATAAACAACCACATGATAGAATTTGGCATTGATACTTCGCTACCCATGTCAAATATTGCAAACACTACTAAACCAGCACCACTCACTAATCCCACTTTTACTAAATCTTTTCGCTTGAAATTAACGAAAGCATCATACAAAGCATAAACGCCCATCCCAATCCAAATGGCAAAGAAATAGAAGGAACCCGCATACGCGTAATCACGTTCACGCGGCTCAAACGGTTTTTGATTCAAATAAACCACAATCGCTAAGCCCGTAAATAAGAAGGCCAGCAAAACGACAAATGCATCTTTTGGGGCTCTATAAAAATGGAAGAATAAACCAATTACTCCTAAAATCAATGGCAGGAGGAAGAAGGTGTTATGTGAAGGATTTTGAGTTGTAAAATATGGTGCTGCTTCATCCTGATTTCCAAGTCGTGCGTTATCAACCGCACTAAAGCCTGAAATCCAATTTCCACGCATTTTATCTCCATGTCCTTGAATATCGTTTTGGCGACCTGCGAAATTCCACATGAAGTAGCGGAAATACATCCAGTTTACTTGATAGCGACCAAAATAGGTGATGTTTTCACCAAACGTTGGAAGGCGGCTTCCATCTTTACCAATTTCTGTTCCTGCATCATCATTTGCATCGTAGCCAGACCAATTTTTATATCCATTGATACGTTGCTCATCTTGATCCCAGTACATTCTTGGGAAGAAAACGGCTTGTTCGTATGCAGCAACTGCATTGATTCTGTCTTCAGCATTTGATTCAAAATATTTCTCTTCAACTGACCCACCATTTTTGGCAGCGAATTCATTGGCAGCTTTTTCAGATTTATAAGCTTTTAAAGTGGTTTCTCCTTTTGTTACAACGAAGCGACGAAGGTAAAATGGTGAACGAGAACCCCAGCCAGAAACATCTGCTCCAGCCATCCAATTTCCTTCATCATCAAATTGACCTCCAAGTTCTTTTGAATTCCACTGTGGACCATAGAAAATTGGCGCTGAACCGTATTGCTCACGTTTCAAATAAGAGGTAAGCGTGACCAAGTTTTCAGGGTCATTTTCATCCAAGGGCGTATTGGCATTTGAACGAATAACAATTACAGCAAATGATCCATAACCAATTAATAAGAAAATTAATCCCATGGTCGCATTGTACACAATTGCGTTTCCTTTTTTTCGTGCGAAACGAATTAACCAAATACACAGAATTACCAATGTTGCGAAGAAGAAAATAGTTCCTGCATAGAATGGCAAACCAAGCGTATTTACGAATGCTACCTCAAAAGTACTAGCTAATGAAATTGACCCTGGAATCACCCCTTCTTGAATGAATCCAAGAATAACAATTGATAAAATACCTGTTAATAAAATCCCTTTAAAATCAGCAACCTTTTTGTACCTAAAGTAGATTACGAAACTGATTGCTGGAACTACTAGAATACCCAAAAGGTGAACCCCAATAGCCAACCCAAGCATAAACATGATCAATAACAACCAACGATTTGGTGCATATTCATCAGATAAGGTGCCATTTTGAACGTGACGCATTTCATCATCCCAACGCAAAATAGCCCAGAAGATAACCGCTGTAAACAATGAAGACATGGCATAAACCTCACCTTCCACTGCTGAGAACCAAAACGACTCTGAGAATGCGTATGCCAATGCTCCAACAAATGAAGCGCCGAATATGGCAATTGTATCACCTGTCGAAAGCACCTCTTTGCTTTTGTAAGCTATCTTTTTCAACAACATAGACATTGACCAAAACATGAACATCACTGTCAAAGAACTCGATATAGCTGATAAGCGGTTAATCCAAACAGCCACATCTTCAGGATTTGCGAAAAAGGAAAACAATCTTCCTAAAATCATGAACAATGGCGCGCCTGGAGGGTGACCAACTTCCAATTTATAGGCTGCTGTGATGTACTCACCACAATCCCACAAACTAACTGTGTCTTCAATTGTGATAAAAAATACTATGGTTGTGATAAGGAATACTAACCACCCTAAGTAAACATTTAACTTTTTGTAATTCATGTGTTTTCTTTTAGTCTAACTATAGGCCTTCAGAGGCAAATCAATCCCAAAAATAAATTGACCGACGCGAATTTAAAAATATATCACTAGGATTCCTTCTTTAAAAAGTGAAAAAATGCCAAAAATGTTCAATTGCCCTTTTCAACCAAAAAATTAATTTGTTTTTTTTTGATTATTTTTTTTGAAAATTAATTTTTGTTGCTAGCTTTGCACTCCCCAACAAAAAAGAACAGTTGTGAAACTGTCCTATGGTGTAACTGGCAACACGTCGGTTTTTGGTACCGAAGAGTCTAGGTTCGAGCCCTAGTGGGACAACAAAAAAGCTTTCCGCCATCGGAGAGCTTTTTTTATTTGCAGATTTTTTTTTATTCTTTGAAGCAATTTGAAAGTTTCTAAACTATCAACATATTGACTTAATACTGTTCATTCCAAATATGTATCTTTGTCTCAAAATTATAACATGAGCGAAAACAAAACCAACATCAGCGAATTAGGAGAGTTTGGACTAATTGACCATTTAACTTCAAAATTTGAATTGAAAAACAGCAATTCGTTGTTTGGTGTTGGAGATGATGCTGCAGTTATTGCTATTTCTGAAGAAGAAGCATTGCTCGTTTCTACCGATTTATTGGTTGAAGGAATCCACTTCAATTTGATGTACATGCCCTTAAAACATTTGGGTTATAAAGCTGTTGCGGTGAATGTTTCTGACATTTGTGCGATGAATGGAACCGCTGAACAAATTACGGTTTCTTTAGCTGTTTCTAGTCGTTTTCCGTTGGAAGCTTTGGAAGAATTGTATGAAGGAATTCATTTGGCTTGTGCATTTTACAATGTTGATTTAGTTGGTGGAGACACAACATCTTCTGTTTCTGGTTTAGCCATAAACATTACAGTTATGGGGCGTGCAAATAAAAGTGAAATCACCTATCGCTCCGGTGCCAAAGAATTTGATTTACTTGTTGTTACGGGCGATTTAGGCGCAGCATATATGGGCTTACAAGTACTTGAACGTGAAAAAGAAGTATTCAAGGCTAATCCATCGATTCAACCAGATTTAGACGGTCACGATTATATTATTGAACGTCAATTAAAACCGGAGGCACGAAAAGACGTCATAGGTTTCTTAAAAGAATTGGATGTTGTTCCAACTTCTATGATTGATATTTCAGATGGTTTGGCCTCCGAGATTTTGCATATCTGTAAATCAAGTAAAGTTGGTTGCCATGTATATGATGAAAAAATTCCGATTGATGCAAAAACAGCGATGACGGCAATTGATTTCAATTTAGATCCAGGAACATGTGCGTTAAATGGTGGTGAGGATTATGAATTATTGTTTACCATTAAACAAGATGACTTTGATAAAATCAAAGGAAATCCACACATGACGGTCATTGGACACATTACCAACGAACAAGACGGCATATATTTTATTGATAAAAACGGATCGGCAATCACATTAAAGGCGCAAGGTTGGAATCACTTTGACTAATTCGCGTGTTTCAATCGATTCAATTCCTTGCGTTTAATTAATTCGATAAATACTTGTTTTTTGAACTTGGATTCAGCCCAGGTTCTAAAATCAAAGTATTCCAGTGCAACACCTTCAAACGTATCATCTTTTATAGCAGCCAGTTCTGTATGCAATTCCTCCCAAAGGACTTCAATATCTAGCTCATTTGTGCATTTTACCCGTTTTGAAACGAATTGTAGAAAGGCTTTTTCAAAGGAATACAAGCGGTTTCTCGATTTTAAGAATCGCTGCACGTTCTTCAGGGCATACGGCAATAATTGTTCATGCTTCAAATCCAAGTGAATCAATAAATCCAATAAATGCGTAAATGACAGAATATCTTCGCTTTCGTCAAGGTCGGAATCGTTTAAAATGCGATTGATCATTTTAAGTGCTGCAGAAAAATTACCTAATCCAAGGTGAATCGAGGCCATTTTAAAAACAATAAACGCCCTTCTTACAGATGATATTTTATCGCCAAATTTCAATAAGCCACTTTCAATCAAAGGGATTAATAACTCGGCTTTTTTTAACTCTCCTTTGTTGGTCAATAGACTCAACTCGATGGAAAAACTACTTGCAAACAATTTAATTTCCATGTCTTCATTCATGACCGAATTGAATTTGGTTGGAATTGCTTTCAGAGAAAGTAACAAGCGCTTTGACTCATTGATTAAACCTAACTTTTCAGACACATATGTTCCGTTTGTCAAAAGTGAAAAATAGGTGTTTAAATTCTGTTCGATGGTATGGTTGTTTTTTTCGAAATTTTCTAAATTCAGTTGTATATGTGAAAAGCTTTTTAATAGGTTCCCAATTGAAAAATAATACGCACTAAAAATATGATGGTACAAATAAAAGTTATCAAAAACACCCTCAGAAACAATTAAATTTTGCGGGATTTGAGCAACAATCTTATCAAAAGCTTCACATTCCTCTTGATTGCGCGCCTTACCCTTTCGTGATAAATGAACGAATAAATCACTTTTTACTTTCCATAACAAGTTGTAAGATTGGATATTTTCAAGTGTGATTACATCACTTTTTGCAATTGCTTCAAAATCGCTATGCGAATAAGTTGAATAGGCATTGTTTTCGACCAGTCGTTTGTTTTTGCGGGAGATTTCGGCAAGCAAGGAAAATCGATTGTGTTTTTCAGCAAGTTTCTCTGCACTTTTTAACACGCGTGAACATTGATCATACAAGGACTTATTAAAAAGGATATCAGCACTGTGCAACATTTTAAATAGTTGTGCGTCAATAGAATTTGTGGCATGATAAGCATCGAGCGCATTTAACACATGATCATACAGTCGTTTTTTGGTGATTGAAAAGCGATGTAAAAAAGCTTCATTCTTAAATTCTTTAAAAATCAACTCTTCATCATACGCTGTTTGTTTGTCAATGAAATCAAACAATTTAACGTAGTTATTTTCGTCACCAATTGTATGGCGAGAAGAAAGCAATTTAAAATACCGCTTTTCTGATTTAGAAAGCGATTTTATTAGCTCAAAAAGTGCTTCTTTTACCTTAGTAGACATGTATAAATAGTTTAACACGTATTAGTTAAAAACCAAGATAATAAAAGGACTTAATCGAATTTTAACAATTATTTGAAGTGTATATTTAATTGAGTAAAGTGTAGCATTTAGAGCAAAAAAAAGTCCCACAATTGCGGGACTTACTATTCTTAATGAACAAATTAATGTTTCTTGCGTGTGTTTTCGTCTTTATCGCTGTTTGGATCAGTAATTGTACCTTCAGTGGTAAATACATCATCATCGCTTGATTCTTCAGTTGTTGAAGATGCGGCAGATTTCCAAACTGGTAAAACTGTCGTTTCCTCTGAATTAGGCTTGATGTTTTGTTTAGAACAAGACACAGTAAAGAGGCCTGCTCCAACCAACGCTATGTAAATAACTTTTTTCATCTCTGTACCTTTAAGTAAACAAACATATGACATTAATTCTAATTATCCAAATTTTCTATCTGAAATTTGAGTGTAACGCGCGTTCCATTGATTAAACTGTCATTTTTTGCAATTTGAAAGGGGCCAATTAACTCAAAATTACGATTCGTAAGTTTCTTTAACAATTCAATTCGTTTCGTTGTAATTTCCATTCCTTGGGAGCGATGATCGCCGTCATAGTTTGTTTTGCCTTGGATGCTGTTATCTATACCGACACCGTTGTCTTCAATATTTATTGTGAGCAAATCACCCACCAATGAAATATGGATTGTAATCATTCCTTTTCTTGATTCATCGGGTAAAATGCCGTGAATAATACTGTTCTCTATGAACGGCTGAAGCATCATTGCAGGAATAATTACAGATTCCGTATCAATTGATTCGTCGCATTCAATCTTATAGTCAAAACGATCCTTGAATCGCATAGATTCCAATGACATATACAATTCTAATCGCTCCAATTCTTGGCTTAATGGCACTAAATTACCATCATCCGAGGAATCCAAATTTTTACGAATTAACTTCGCGAAATTGGTCAAGAATTTATTGGCCGCTAAACGATCTTGGGTATTGATAAAATACTGAATGGAGTTCAAGGAATTGAAAATGAAATGGCGATTCATACTCGCATTCAACGATTTTTGTTCCAAGGTTAATAAGCGCGATTTAAACTCCAATTTTTCTTTTTCATTCTTTTCACGTTCACGTTTTAAGCGTGTTTTAAAAATGCGAACAACAACCAGCGCTAAAAGTAGTAGCATAAATCCAATGAACCACCATGTTTTATAAAACGCCTGTTTAATGGTAAATGGAAAGTGAATTTCTTTGGAAATTGCACCTCTCGAATCGATACATCGTGCATGCAAAATATACGTTCCAGCTGCTAAACCACTAAACGTAATCGTGGTGTTTGAATTGATTGGTGACCAGCCTTCATCTTGCCCTTCTAAGAAAAATTGAAATTTCATGCCAGGGTAATTTGCCAATGAAATACCATCCATTTCAAACGTTATGTTGTTTTTAGTGTAGGGTAAACGCAAATTAATCGGCCATCCATTCGCTGTTAAACCATCTGAATACTTGGCGAAATCAATTGTTTGGTAATTGATTAGGATATTCTTCATTACTAAATCTGGTGAAGAAAATCCATCACCATTTTGACCTGAATGTAAACACACCAAACCTGAAGCCGTTCCAAACCAAAATTGACCTTTTTGATCAAAGAATCCTGAATTAATATTGGTTTCAAGGTTCACAACTCCTTCCGCAATTCCATAATTTACAATCTTCTTTTTTGACTTTGTTAAATCTGAAATTACAAATAAGCCGTTATTGGTCCCAACAAACAGCTTTCCATCTTTGAAATTCAAGAAATTGACAATATTCGATGATGGTGTATTTGAAATAGTGAGTTGGATAAATTTACTGTTCTCATAATAAAAGAGTCCTTCTTCTGTGCCAATCCAGAGCTCGCCAAATTGATCTTTTTCGAGTGAAAAAATAGCCTTGTTAAATGAACCCACTGGAACCAATCGGTTCCCCTCAATTTTGTATAAACCCCTATCTGATGCACAATATATAACGCCATTTATGTCGCAAAAATCGCGAATAGTGGATAGCTCATTCATTTTGAGTTCTCGAATTTTGCCATTATCATACAGCGAAACGCCCTCACTGCCTCCGATATAAAAACGTGAATTTGAAAGACGGTGCAGCGCGGTTATCTTATCACCAGGCAATCCATCTTCCGTATAAAAAACCTTGACAACTTTATAATTTTTGATAGCCACTAAACCTGAATAGGTTCCAAACCAATGATAGCCATCAACATTAAGCATGCCAGCCCAAACCGTATTATTATTTTCTAATTCTATAAAAACTACCGATTTGTCCTTTTTTTGAACCATTAAACCCTTATCGTATGTTCCAATCCAGTAATTTCCTCCAAAATCTTGGTCAATAGAAAGAATTAAATCTGAACTCAATCCTGTGGATTCATTGTAATAAACGAACTGTTCACCTGGAAATCTAAGTAAACCCTTCCCTTCGCTACCTAACCAAATATCACCATCTTGATCTTCAAATATTGATCGAATACTTTCCATCGGAAGACCATTCGTATGATTCAAATGGAGATTAATTTTGCCATCCTTTAAACGATAAACGCCATCGCTCGTGTTTACCCATAAAAATCCATTTCTATCTACGACGCAGCTTCTTAAAGTTAGTAAGGTATCAATTCCAGAAATGGTTTGGACACGTTGTTTGGAAATATTATATTCCAACAAACCTTCATTAAAGGTTGAAATATAGAAGGAATTCTTATGCTTGGCAATACAAGAAACATTATATAAATCGAGTTTTTTTTCGCGTTGAAAGACCTGAACATCTTTCGTTTTTATAACACCACCTCTTGTTCCGATATAGAGCGTTCCCTGATCGACAAACAAATCGCGCATACGCAAATCATCCTCATTGGTAATTGTTAGATTCGTTTGACTTGAACCTCCAATTTTCAGGGTGTTTTTTCCTTCCGTTGATAATGCAACTAACTTATTATTAGTTAGTTCAAACAATCCTCCCCCATTCGTGGCAATGAGCATTTTATTTTTAAACTTTATAATTTCGGAAACGGCAGTTGTTTTATTCTCTTTTGTAAAACCCCACTTGCTAATTTTTCCTTTGCTGATTTTTGATACCCCACCTTCGTGTCCAACCCAAATTGCATTATCGATCAGCGCGAGAAAAGAAATTCTGTTGTTGAGAAGCCCGTTATCCGTTGAAATCGTATGAAAATCCTTCCCATTGAATTTTGCCAAACCACCAAGTGTACCAACCCACAAGTAACCTTCTTGATCCTGAGCAATTGCGCGCACTTGCGATTGTGGTAAACCTTGAGCAGAATTATAAGCCAAAAAGGAATACCGCTGTGCATTCAATCCAATGGAGAGAACGATTGAAAAAAATAAGAGTGTTAAACGGATCATTTAAGCGTCTTTGAGCATTTTCACAAATTCAGCCACACGATTACGCGCAACAGGAATGCGTATACCACTTTTCAAAACTGCAAAATGACCGTCTTCGTTAATATAATCGGATAACAAAGCTAAATTGATAATATGCGATTTGTGCACCCTGAAAAACTTCAATGGGTCTAAAATCATTTCATACGTTTTCAGTGTGCGGGTATCTAAATAACGTGTTCCATCTTTAAAATAAATCGTTGTGCAGTTGCCACTCGCCTCGAGATGAGAAATCGAATCGTCTTCAACGATTTTCAGTCCTTTTGTATGTGAAATCGCGATACGGTTATTCGGTTTGTTTCTCAACAAGGTATCTGACAAATTACGAAGCGAGTTAAAATAGGTGTTGAAATTCTGAGGTTCATTCGTGAAAATCATCTTCGTCTCTTTCAATTTCTCAACGGCCGTTTGCAATTCTTCAATGTCGATTGGTTTCAATAAGTAATAAACCGCACTTGCATTGAATGCTTTAATTGCATAATCTTTAAAAGCCGTTACAAATACAACAAGAAAATCTTTCTCTTCTAATTCATCCAATAATTCAAATCCTTCGGCCCCTGATGGCATGCGAATATCTAAAAAGACGACGTCTGGTTTTGACGATTCAATGATTGCTTTTGCTTGACTTTTGCGCGATGCTTCACCAATCACTTCGATATCTGGACAATATTCTTCCAATAACATAACAAGATTTTTTCTTGCAAATTCCTCATCATCAACAACAATTGCTCTTAGTTTCATATATCGTAATTTGTTTTTTAATTGTCTTATGGAATACGCCTAAGTTAATTCATTGATTCTTTCTCAATGCTTAGAAAGGCTATTTCATATGCTGTCTTTTTGTCTGCAATGCTCTCGCGCAAGGCAGGTAGTTTTTTGTTCAGTTGAATTGTGATCTAAAAATCGAATTGAACTGTTTTATGTTTTAGCTTTCAGTAGCAAATGCAACTACTTATTTCGAATATACAGTATTCTCTGAAAGTAACTTCTACATTTCACAAGTTTAAAGTTACAAATTGCTCACTTAACATTCAAATTACACCCGTTTAATAAATCGGATATACATTTCGCATTTTAACAACTGTTGAAATGAATTCTTGTTTTATATTCGTTATAGTTGATTGAATTAAACTACTTGCTTATGATTCAAATTGTACGTTCTACTAACCAGTTTAACTGGATTTTTAATGATAACGGGAACTAAGGTTTTCGTTTTTTTATGCTAAAATCATCCGCAACAATTGAAGTGTGGACTTAGGATTTTCCACATGTGACATGTGTCCAACATCCTCAATAACAATTAATTGCTTAGGATAGCTCACCATATCTTCTAGCATGCATTCACTTGAAATAAGTGGATCATACTTTCCTTGAATTATAAAAATATCTGCCGAGAAATCCGCCAACAAATGAAACGCGTCCCTTCGTTCACGCATTGCTAAAGCAGCGTATGCAATTGCTTGTCCATCCATTTGCTTGGCTTCTTCAATGAGGTTTTTAACGACAATCTCTTCTTTATCAAAACGATAAAATAATCCCGGTATCGCCTCTTGAATAAATAAATTTTTAGCCTGCAATGCCAAATCAGCAACACGAATTCGATCCCGTTTTTTCTGTTCGGAGTCTTCTTTAAACGTAGAATTTAGTAATACTACTTTTTGGCAATTCGCATCGATTTCTTTCAAAATGAGTGCAATGTAACCCCCCATTGAATGACCCACCACATGATAGCTATCAATTCCTAAAAATTCAACCACTTTTTGAACTTCTGCAGCCATAAAGTTTAAAGAAGGCGTTTCATTTGCATCCCAAAGTTCAGAATCACCATGTCCTGGTAGATCAATCAACACACATTTAAACGGCAATTGGTTGATGTCAATAAAATTCCACATGCCAATTGACTCCAAGAAACCATGTAAAAAAACAACAGGATGTCCGTTTCCGAACACCCTGTAATTCATTAATTCATTTTGCATACTAGGAATTCATTAAATCTTCGATTTCCTCAGCTTCTAGCGGAATATCTTTCATTAAATTGAAAGGGGCACCCGAAGATTGAACGACCAAATCATCTTCCAAGCGAATTCCTAATCCTTCTTCAGGAATGTAAATTCCAGGTTCACATGTAAAGACCATTCCTGCTTGAATTGGTTCGTGCCAAATACCAACATCGTGTGTATCCAATCCTAAGAAGTGAGAGGTTCCATGCATAAAATATTTCTTGTATGCTGGCCAGTCTGGATGTTGATTTTTAATGGCTGTTTGATCAATTAATCCAAGGTTCAATAATTGACCTTCCATGATGCGACCAACCTCTTTATGGTAGTCTGCCATGATTGTTCCTGGCACCAATAATTTTTCAGCTTCTTTCTTGACATGGAGAACGGCATTGTATACTTGACGCTGACGATCTGTAAAACGTCCGTTTACAGGAATGCAACGGGTTAAATCCGACGAATAATTTGCGTATTCTGCACCAACATCCAACAAGATGACATCGCCCTCTTTACATTGTTGGTTGTTTTCGATATAATGCAAAACACACGCATTTTTTCCGGATGCAATAATCGGTGTATAGGCAAAACCATTCGAACGGTTGCGCAAAAACTCATGTGCCAATTCCGCTTCAATTTCATATTCCCAAACGCCTGGTTTAACAAAACCGAGAATACGACGAACGCCCGCTTCGGTAATTTTACAAGCGCGTTGCATTAAATCCAACTCGATTTGATCTTTCACTGAACGAATGCGGTGCATAATTGGTGCACTTTTGCGCATTTGATGTGCAGGATAATCAACTTTCACCTTTTTTATAAAACGATCTTCACGTGTTTCAACTTCTGTGTTGGCGCGCAAATGTTCATTCGTATTTAAATAAATGACGCTCGCCTCCGCCATCATTTGTTTGAAAATTACTGGAAATTGATTCAACCAATAAATCGTTTTGATGCCCGAAACTTCAAATGCTTGTTCTTTCGTTAATTTTTCGCCTTCCCAAACGGCAATTAAATCATTTGTTTCTTTTAAAAACAAAACTTCACGGTGAAGCTCATTTTTCGCATCTGGAAAGATGACCAAGATACTTTCTTCTTGATCTACACCTGAAAGGAAAAGAATATCGCGATGCTGAGTAAACGGCAATGTACTATCAGCACTTACAGGATAAATATCATTTGAATTAAATACAGCAAGTGCATTTGATTCCATATGCCCAGTGAAATTTTTACGGTTCTTTATATACAGTTGTTTATCAATTCGATCGTATTTCATAACATAAATATTAGGTGTTGAAATTACAATTTTTAGCGGAGAATAAGATTTTTTCTCTAAAAATAGTAGAACGTAAGTTGATTACGTTCTACTACATAATCTTTGTGTCATCAAATTTAAAAAACAGATAAATGGCAACTTCAATTTTAAACATAAAAGAAATCACATTATTGACATCTACAAATGAGATTACGTTAATTGCGGATATGCAACGCAATAATTTGAGCTATGAAACGACAATTGGATTAAGTTCAACGCAATTAAATTTGATAATTAACCAACTACAGAAAATAAATCCTGATTTTGAGGTAGCTGATTTATTTCTGGAAGAACAAGTAGATTATGCTACTTCGATGTATAGTTTAATGGGTTCAAGGCTTGAAAACACATGTATTCCAATGGAATGTTTTGATGTTCATGATCAGTTAAAACAAATTCGTGCTTAGAATAATATGAATATCTTTTTACCCAAGCAACCAAATTTATTTTTTTTCGTATATTCGTTGTAACATTTTGTAGTATAACTTTGTTTAATACTACTGCACAGCACATTGAAACTATGAAAAAAATAAAATTTACCATTGCCGCATTCGTGGCTTTATCACTTGGATTGAACTCGTGTATTGAGCATGAAGTTATTCCAGCACCCGTGCCAATGGTTGACCTTTCTTGCCAATTCGACGGGATAATTAATGGAACGGATATTCAATTAACAGAAAACGTTACAGGTTATTATTGTAATACATCGAAAGCAAAAATATTATTACCACCACCGAGTTTATCGAGTGCTGTTTATTATTCCGAAATGCTTTCTTCTCAGTCGCCAATTTCGATAAAAGTTGGATTAGGAAGTGTAATGTGGGATATGTCAGCTTCAGCAGATCCGACATTGGGATTGTTCAACGCATTTCATGCATTAAACACAACACCTACATTCTCAAATTCTGGATCTACAGGGTTTGAAGTTACCTTTAGAGATGGAACAGGGTCTTCGTGGGTTTCAAAACAAAACTCAACAAATTTTCAAGATGTAACGTTTTATTCGCTAACGCAAGAGTCTGATACTGCAGGAGATTATGCCAAGTTCACTTGTAGTTTCGATTGTTATGTTTACCGCACCAATCCAGTAACTTTGGTGGTGGATTCAATCAACATTCAAGCCGCTACATTTAAAGGTTGGTTCAAACGTTAAGATACTATTAGTCCCGCAAATGCGGGACTTTTTTATATCCCATAAGCAGGCGATGAGTCATTCAATCAAGATAGCGATCATAGGAGATTATAACTTCACTTATAACTCACATCAAGCAACAAATCTCTCTATCGACCATTCTGGACGCTTCCTGGAAATTGACATCAACTATTATTGGATTAAAATTACGGAAGCCGCACAATTTAAAACGCAACAATTCGAGCAGTTTGATGGGATTTGGATTGCTCCAGGACCTTTTAATAATATTTTCTTTTTAAACGGAATAATACGTACAATCAGTTCCTTATCTATTCCCGTTTTAATGACGGGTGAAAGTATCAAAAGCTTAATTGAAGTATTGATTAATTCGTATCAATTAAATCCAAATGGTGAAAAGTTGATTTCGGATAATTTGGTTGACGGAAACACTTTTGAACGACTTCACATTTACCCACATTCAAAAGCCTTTATTCAATTATACGAGAACCATAGCAACGTAGAACTAACGTCTTCACGCTACAGTTTATATCCCCAATTAATTCAAGGCCTAACAAGTGAAATCATCGACATTGAAGCCTTCAATCAGTTTGAAGAACCTGAAGTATTAAGCTTAAAAAATCATCCGTTTTTTCTCGCTTGTGGCTATTGCCCACAAATTTCTTCTACACGGGAGATTCCTCACCCACTCATTTATACATTCATCAAAGCTGCGCATACAATTGCGGCCGTGGAACTTGATATTGCTTAAAGTAATTTTTCTTGTTCTTGATTGGTTTCAAATACTGTATCAATTAAATGCGGTGGATTTTCCGCTGCAGTGACTGCTAATACATCACAGCGTTCGTTTTCTGGATGGCCAGCATGACCTTTTACCCAGTGAAACGTGAGTTTAAATTTTGGATGAAGCGTTAAATAACGTAACCATAAATCAGCGTTCTTTTTTCCTTTGAAGCCTTTTGATTTCCAGCCAAATACCCAGCCCTTATCGATTGCATCAATGACATATTTTGAATCAGAATAAACCTCGACCGGAATGCTGTTGGTTTTCAAACTTTCTAAAGCCACAATCAGAGCCATCAGTTCCATGCGATTGTTCGTTGTCATGCGAAAACCTTGCGAAATCTCTTTTACCTGATCCTTATATTTTAAGACAATTCCATAACCACCTGGGCCAGGATTACCTTTGGCAGAACCATCTGTATATATTCTAATCTTCAATTTGGATGCTTTTCAACGAAGTTAACCATATTAATAGGAATACCAAAATGCAGGAAACATCACTATTAATAAACGAATTCCGACGATTTATCTTTCAATTTTAATACGCTTGAAACTTACTTACTAAATCACAATGTGCTAATAATGCGTAATTTGCCTATCTGATTCCAATTAATGCTTAACACTTGACAACCAGCGATCCATTTCATCATACGACACGTTTTTTCGTTGTGAAACATCTTTAATTTGTTCCTCTGTAATTTTTCCCAAACCAAAATACTTTGCCTGTGGATGCGCAAAATACCAACCTGAAACCGCTGCTGTTGGATACATTGCTAAGCTTTCAGTAAGCGTCACTCCACATAATTCTGTGGCATTTAAAATTCTAAACAAATCAACTTTTTCAGTATGATCTGGACAAGCTGGGTAACCCGGTGCTGGCCGAATGCCTCGGTATGTTTCTTTGATTAACTCTTCGTTGGACAAGGTTTCATTTTTATCATACGCCCAAAGTTCCTTTCGCACTATTTCATGCATTTTTTCAGCAAATGCTTCTGCCAAACGATCCGCCAAAGCTTTTAGCAATATTGAATGATAATCATCGTGATCTTTTTCAAAACGCTCGATGTGCGCTTCAATTCCATGACCTGTTGTTACAACAAATCCACCAACATAATCACTAATTCCCGTTGCTTTTGGGGCAATGAAATCGGCTAAGGCCATATTCGGTTGACCATCCGCTTTTTTAGTTTGTTGACGCAATGAATGCTGAACAGACAGAACAGTTGTACGCGTTTCATCCGTATAGATTTCGATGTCATCTCCTACAGCGTTTGCAGGGAATAATCCAACAACAGCGCGAGCCTCCAGCCATTTCTCATCAATGATTTGCTGTAACATTTGTTGTGCATCAGCATACAATTTCGTTGCCTCAACGCCAACAACCTCATCTTTCAGTATTGCTGGGTATTTCCCGTGTAATTCCCATGTTTGAAAAAATGGCGTCCAATCGATGTATTCGACTAATTGTTGCAAGGGGAAATCTATAAATTGTTTCACACCTAACTCAACAGGAAAAGCGCAATCTTCTTGTTTAAAGTCAATTTTAAGCGCATTCTTCCGTGCTTCTTCTACCGTAAGCAATTGTTTCGCTCCGCGGTGTTTCTCATGATGCTCGCGCACGCGTATGTATTCTTCTTTCAAATCGGATACAAACAAGTCTTTCTTAGAACCAAGCATACTTTCTACAACTGTCACAGCTCTAGAAGCATCCAAGACATGAATCGTTTGACCTTTTGTATAATGTTGATCTATTTTAACAGCTGTATGAACTTTCGAAGTTGTTGCCCCTCCAATCAATAAGGGAATCGATAAATTGGCGCGTTCCATTTCCTTTGCAACCGTAACCATTTCATCCAAAGAAGGTGTAATCAAGCCACTTAAACCTATTACATCCACCTTTTCATCGATTGCTGTTTGTATAATTTTTTCGAAAGGAACCATCACGCCCATGTCGATAACTTCGTAGTTATTGCAACCCAAAACAACGCCAACAATGTTTTTTCCAATATCGTGAACATCTCCTTTAACTGTAGCCATTAAAACTTTTCCCGATGATGAACGAACGCCATTTTTCTCCTCTTCAATAAATGGAAGTAAATAGGCTACAGCCTTTTTCATTACTCGGGCCGATTTTACCACTTGAGGCAAGAACATTTTTCCGCTTCCAAATAAATCACCTACGATGTTCATTCCGTCCATCAAAGGACCTTCGATTACCTCAATTGGTCGAACGAATTGTTGCCTGCATTCTTCCACATCTTCGTCTATGAATTCCACAATTCCTTTCACCAAAGCATGCGACAAACGTTCATTTACAGGAACATTCCGCCAAGATAAATCCACTTCACGCTTCTTACCATCTCCTTTTACTGTTTCAGCATATTCAAGCAAGCGTTCCGTTGCATCATCACGACGATTCAACAATACATCCTCCACATACAGTAACAATCCTGGTTCAATATCTGAATACACTTCTAGCATCGTTGGATTCACGATTCCCATGTCCATTCCATTCTGAATTGCGTGGTACAAGAAAGCTGAATGCATTGCTTCACGCACTTTATCATTGCCTCGAAAGGAGAACGAAACATTGGAAACTCCACCGCTAACGTGTGCGCCTGGTAAATTTTCGCGGATCCATTTTGTGGCACGGAAGAAATCCAAGGCATTGTTATTGTGTTCTTCCATTCCCGTTGCTACAGGGAAAATATTAGGGTCGAAAATGATATCGTTTTTAGCGAAACCAACTTGGTCCACCAAAATATCATACGAACGTTTACAAATTTCAATACGACGCTCGTAGCTATCAGCTTGACCGTCTTCATCAAATGCCATAACGATAACGGCTGCACCGTACCGTTTAATTTTTGTCGCTTGATCAATAAAATTAGCTTCACCTTCTTTCAAGGAAATCGAATTCACAACTCCTTTTCCTTGGATACACTTTAATCCTGCTTCAATGATTTCCCATTTCGAGCTATCAATCATAATTGGAACACGCGCAATATCTGGTTCAGAAGCAATCAAATTCAAAAATTTGACCATGGCTTCTTTACCATCAATCATTCCTTCATCCATGTTGATATCGATGATTTGTGCTCCTCCTTCCACTTGATCTCTTGCAACCGCCAATGCCGCCTCAAAATCTCCTTCTTTGATCATGCGTAAAAAGGCACGCGAACCTGTTACATTCGTTCGTTCACCAACATTCACAAAATTGCTTTGCGGTGTTACGATTAAGGGTTCAAGTCCTGATAATTTTAAACTTGCTTTATTTTCTTCAGTCATTGTATTTCGTGTAATTTCTGGTTGAGTTATGGAAATCCTCAAATCTTCAAATCTTCAAATCCTCAAATCTTCAAATCTTCAAATCTTCAAATCCTCAAATCTTCAAATCTTCAAATCCTCAAATTGATTGAATTAATTAACTTGTTTCATAGCACGTGGCTTGTAATTCTTGGCCATATCTGCAATTGCTTTAATATGATCTGGTGTCGTTCCACAACAACCTCCAATAATGTTTACCAAACCTTCATCCAAAAATTCTTTGATTTGAATTGCCATCAATTCCGGTGTTTCATCGTATTTCCCAAATTCATTTGGCAATCCAGCATTTGGGTGTGCACTTACACCAAACGGCGCCTTTTGATTCAATACTTGCAAGTAGGGGCGCATCATTGAAGCACCTAAGGCACAATTCAAGCCGATCGTCAATAAAGGCATGTGCGAAACGGATATTAAAAATGCTTCTGTTGTTTGTCCTGTCAATGTTCTTCCACTTTGGTCGGTAATTGTACCAGAAACCATGATTGGTAATTTCGTATTGCGTTCGTTATATACCTCATCAACCGCAAACAAAGCTGCTTTGGCATTCAAGGTATCAAACACTGTTTCAACTAACAATAAATCAACTCCACCATCCATCAAGGCATTCACTTGCTCTTTGTATGCATTTACCAATTCGTCGAAGGTTATTCCACGAAATCCAGGATCATTTACATCGGGTGAAATCGAAGCAGTTCGATTGGTTGGTCCGATTGAACCTGCTACAAAGCGCGGCTTATCTGGATTCAAGGCCGTAAACTCAGCGGCTACTTCTTTCGCTATTTTGGCCGATTGAAAATTAATATCGTAGACAAACTTCTCTAAACCATAATCGGCTTGCGCAATCCACGTTCCGGAAAAAGTGTTAGTTTCAGCAATATCTGCACCCGCTTCAAAATACTTCCGGTGAATATCTTTTATGATTTCTGGACGTGTTAGGGATAATAAATCGTTGTTGCCCTTCAATGGCTTATCATGGTTTTCAAACCAACCTTTGCGGAAATCTTCTTCCTCTAGTTTGTGCCGTTGAATCATCGTTCCCATTGCGCCATCTAGCACGAGAATACGATTTTTTAAAATTGTTTCTATTGACATCATAGTATAAATACAAAAAAACTATGAACAAAGAGAAGTACGAATGTACACCAACTTATCTTTACCCGACCTAGATCGGATTTGGATTTGGCACCTTCTCTTAAGTGAGGGTTGCCAAGGTTTCGCAGGGCCTAATCCCTCCACCTTTCTTCATAAGTCTATTTAAATGAACTGCCACAAAATTACTGCGATTTTTAAACAATGCAAAGTTTTCATTCATTCATTTATTTTTTTAGTAACTTTCCCTCGTATATACTACTAATGAAGCGCCTAATATTTCTTTTAATCACACTGTATAGTAGCCTTTTCAACTTCGCACAAGTGAATTTGACTGCATCGAACCTACCGATTGTTGTGATCACACAACCAAGTGGACAAACGATTAATGATGTTACGCGCATTGTGTGTGATATGGGAATCATTTACAATGGTGTTGGAACAACCAACCTAATAAATAATCCATACAATAATTACAATGGGAAAATTGCCATTGAAGTGAGGGGTTCCACGTCACAGCAATACCCAAAGAAGAACTACGGATTTGAAACGCAAAATGCGCTCGGAGCAAATAACAATGTTTCACTTCTCGGTTTGCCAATTGAAAATGATTGGGTTTTGTACGGGCCTTATCCAGATAAAACACTTTTACGAGATGTGTTAACATACGATTTATCAAAAAAATTCGGGCATTATGCTTCAAATTGGAAACACTGTGAATTAATCATTGATGGAGAATACAAAGGCGTATATGTTTTGTTGGAGCGCATTAAGCGCGATAACAATCGCGTTGATATTGCAAATCTCGATGTTGATGATTTGGCTGGAGATTCGTTGACGGGTGGATACATTGTAAAAGTGGATAAATTGACAGGAGAAGTTGGTTATTCGTGGACTTCAAATTACAACAATGAGGTTGTTTTTCAATTTCATGATCCAGAGTTTGATGAATTAAATCCTATTCAATCGAGTTACATGGAGAACTTTATTGGCGATTTTGAAGACGCCGTTTGGGGTCCACAATTTGATGACCCCTCCGTTGGTTACGCTGCTTACATCGATAAGACATCTTTTTATGACTTCTTTATTTTACAAGAACTGGGTAGAACAGTTGATGGTTATCGTTCGAGTTCGTTTATGCACAAAGACAAAACAAATGGTGCATGGAATGGTAAATTAGTTGCTGGACCGATGTGGGATTTTAATCTTTCATATGGAAATGCCGATTATTGTGATGCCGATTTAACAACAGGTTGGCAATATAACTTCGATGAAATTTGTGATTTCACTTCGGCAATTCCGTTTTGGTGGGAAAAATTATTATCCTCACCAAGCTATCGCAATGGCTTACGATGTCGTTGGGATGAATTGCGGGAAGGACCTTTACACACCGATTCAGTTAACTATTTTATAGATTCGATGGCAAATTACTTGACAGATGCGCGCATTCGCAATTTCACGAAGTGGCCTATCATTGGACAATATGTGAATTGGAATGCCTTCGTTGGTGCCACCTATGAAGAAGATTTATCCTTCTTAAAACAATATATTGAGACACGTTCACTATGGATGGATGCAAACATTCCTGGTGTTTGTGATTTGGCTGTAGAAGAGCAAGCTTTCGTTCCTCAGTATTGCAAAGTTTGGCCCAATCCAATGAGTGATCTTGGATACATTGGTTTCACATTGTTTAAAAATGATGCGATTCAATTTGAAATGTATGATCTAACAGGAAGAATCGTTTTGTTCGAAGACTTTGGGGAATTGACAACTGGTGAACATGCCGCTGAAATTTCTACTCGTTCTCTTCTTCCTGGTAATTATATCTACAAAGTAAAAGGTTCCATTGAACAATTGTTTACAGGTAAAATTATCATCAAGTAATGATCAAGTTTCTAAAAGGGTTTGGATTCGCCTTCGCTGGGCTTTGGCAAATGGTCTTGCATGAGCGCAACTTCAAGGTGCATATTTTAGCACTTTTAGTTGTTGTTTCGGCAGGATTTTATTTCCAGGTCACGCCAAACGAATGGCTCATTCTATTGCTCATCTCAGCTCTTGTTCTTGCTTTGGAAACAATCAATTCTGCCATCGAAAAAATGTGTGATTTGTATACAACAGAAACACATCCTCAACTTAAATTAATCAAAGACATTGCCGCGGGAGCAGTGCTAATTGCTGCAATTTTTGCAGTCGTTATAGCCATTATCATTTTCAAAAAATACATCATCTTAACACTTTTCATATGAAATTACTTTCTATCTTTTTATTAATTTGTGGAATGTCGCTTGCGCAACAAACCATCAATGGTTCAATTACGCATGACGGTTTGACGCGCACCTATATTTTATATGTTCCAGCAAGTTATTCGCTTGGAACACCTGTTCCTTTGGTTTTCAATTTCCATGGTTATACGAGCAACTCAACTGAGCAAATGTTTTACGGGGATTTTCGTCCAATTGCGGATACAGCCAATTTCATTCTTGTTCATCCGATGGGAACCCTTGATGGAACCAACGAACCTTATTGGAATGCTGGATTTGGTGGCACTGTCGACGATATCGGCTTCACAAGTGCATTAATAGATTCGTTGTCGGCAGACTATTCGATTAATCCGAACAGAATTTATAGCACTGGAATGTCAAATGGCGGATTTATGAGTTACACCTTAGCATGTGAACTAAGTAATCGCATTGCAGCCATAGCATCAGTGACTGGAACAATGGCAACAGGTTCACAATTAACTTGCAGTGCACAGCATCCAACACCGGTTATGGAAATTCATGGAACGGCAGATGCAACAGTTCCTTACAATGGAAATACAACAATGATTTCAACGCCAAACGTGCTAAATTTCTGGGTAAATTATAACAATTGTAACACTACACCAACAGTAACGCAGGTAACCAATACATCCACAACTGATGGCTGTACAGCAGAGCATTCAGTTTGGTCGGGAGGTGACAATGGTGTTGAGGTAGAACATTACAAAATCATTAATGGTGGACACACTTGGCCTGGAGCACCTATTGCGATTGGTGTAACAAATTACGACATCAATGCATCGGAGCTCATCTGGAAATTCTTTTCGAAATACGATTTGAATGGATTGATTGACCCGCTTGCGATTAATGAACTATCAGAAAATCAACTTACTGTTTATCCGAATCCATGCAGTGATTTCATTTCAGTTAAGGGAATAAACAATTGGAGTTCAATTGAAGTAGTTTCCATGAATGGCAGAAAAACGATTTGCACGATTGAAAATTCCAAAATCGACGTTCGATCATTAAATAATGGCGTTTATTTTATTACGATAGAAGGAACTGTGATTCGTTTTGTGAAGATGTAGGAAATGTTTAAAGTAAGTGATTATGGCAAAGCATAATTGGGAACGGAATACCGGGAACGCATTATTTCACCACCTTCACAGTCTTTAAAATTTCATGATCGGCATATACAGTTAATAAATAAATGCCTTTCGGTAAATCGGACAGAATCAATGAATTCGTAGAACCTTCCAAGGTATACATGCGAATTTCTCGGTTTAAATCATCTCTTAAAACGATTGTTCGCTGCTGGTTTGGCATTGATTCGGGAATGTATACATTTAGTACGTCCGTGAATGGATTTGGGAATACAACTACCTGATCGTTGGCATGTTGATTTACCTGTACATATTTTAAATCTGTCAAGGTGATTTTGCCATCAACATCTACTTCTTTGATTCTGTAATAAAAGTGATCATTGGTTACAAAAGCATTTTCATCGATGTATTCATAGTTCAATTCAGATTGACTTTCACCAGCAGCCGTAACCGTTCCAACAGAATAAAAAGCAATTCCATCTTCAGACCGTTCCACGCTGAAATAAGCACTGTTGACTTCTGAAATAGTCGTCCATTTTAATAGCGCATTTCGTTCAAATGATTCAGCAGTAAACGAAGAAAACAACACGCCCAATGGAATCATTTGAAAGATTCCTGTATTAGTTGGTTCTGGAGAGCTTCCTGCAAAGGTTGTACATGGAACTACTGAGTTATTGCATCCTGGATTTCCATTCAAGGTGGTTGCAGTAACATTTGCGGTTGGCGTGTTTTCTAAGTAAATGATTGCTCCCTGACCTCCTGCTCCTCCTGCTCCATGTATACCGCTATTTACAACAGTTCCGCCATTTCCGCCATTCGATGCAATGGTTAAAGGGCAGGCTGCTGAACTTGAAAAGGTATTGACTTGCAAAATTATTGCACCAGCCGCTCCAGCTCCGCCACCTCCATCGTTGCCAGCGTTTGTTGCCGTTTGACCGTTTGCTGTAATCGAAATAGGTGTTGAACACGAGGCAGGTGTTATCAATTGATTGGCTTTAATAAACACAATTCCTCCACCGTTCCCTCCACTGGTTGCACTGCCATTATTCATTTGACCACCGCCACCGCCGCCGCCCATAAAAATACGATTCATTGAATAGAAAGACAAAAGAGATTGCCCACCTAAACCATGGCCAGTATTTGCGGCTGTGCATTGCCAGCCAATTCCGCCTGTTCCACCTGTCCCAATATTTGCGCCGCCGCCGCCGCCAGCATTGTGCGCCAAGCCACCACCGCCGCCACTTGCAATCTTTGCGCGTGCATTGGTGTAATTCACATTGGTGTTTTTGTGAATTCCTTCTCCTTTTGAACCGAAATTAGTTGATGCTGTTTGATAGACTGAATTTAAACAACCTGAATCAAAATTCGTTGATCGCGCTCCACCTTTAAACCCTGCAAAATTAGCGCTCACGGAATGATTGAGATTCAAGGTTCCTAAGACTTCAAAAGCAACCACTCCACCTATGTTCCCGTTCCAAGCCAAGGCTGAAATGGCTGATGTGGTTGTATAATTCGGAGAACCTAATGACTTAAAGGATACAATCTGAACACTGCTATTTGCCGTAAACGTAAACGATTGTGTTGGTGCAGTTGTAAATGTAATGGATGAAGGAAGACCAGCTGATTCAGTGTGCGATGCAATTGTCATAATTTGGTAATTGCCCGCCGAACCAATCGTTGCTATTGTTCCAAAAGTGCTCGCGTTCGTGGTATTTGTTCCAATGACATTGTCTTGCATTTGAATCAACAGCACCTTTTCACCATCCTCAAAAGAATCAGCGGTCTCATTTACATTGCTCACATTAATGGTTGAACCCGTTAATGCATTCACTTTTGCATAGCCATTGATAACTTGTGCTGAAAGAAAAGTTGGAGCATATAAAAAAAGTATGCAGAAAAGTGCACTTATGTGAAAGAGATTTCGCATCAATGATTTATTTAAAAAATGTCTGAACATTGAATTATACGTTTTACAAAAAGTTTGCCGCTTCCTTCCAAACGACATTAATGCTTAATTAGACTGCGTTTATCAAAAATGACAGAAATTACTGATTCCCATTTTGGGATAAATTAAGGTAGGTAGAGACCTCTCACTACCCGCGAAATAAATTACGTATTAAATTCATCCCTACTTTTCGAATCGCATCTGAGTGTTGAGTGGCTTCTTTTGCTACTAAAAGTTGCACAGCATCGCCAAGTAGTTCTTTGGAAATTGAATTTGAATTACGCACAATGAGTTTTTTAGCAATCAACCCGGATGTAGCTCCAATAGCAATATCCACAAGATTTATTTTGAGTTGCTTCGAATGAATCAGTTTATCCAAGGAATTGTTAATCAAATTAACAGGCTGAATACTTGCATGAATGATATCAATTTGCTGTTTTATTTCAGTTCGATAAAGTGAACGTTTTTGCTCAAATTCTTCAATACGTTGAGCAATAAGTTGTGTTTGTTTGCGCATATTATTGTTTCATGAGGTGAAGTAAAACGGACTCTTTGATGCGCATTTTCCTTTGCTCGTGTGCCACACCCGACTTAACACTGACAGAACACATTGACTTTAAATGGTTGACGAAAAGTGAGTTGATGGGATTGGATTGGGCTGGGGCGGATGAATTGAATGTTTCGGCACTTCGAGAACCTGAGCGACCTCAGCATTCTCAGTACGTGAGAAAAAGAATGGGACGCTGAGGCCCTCGAAGCGTACCATTCTTTTTTTAACTCTCAAAATTCTCGTATCTTCGCTCTAAACTGTCTAACATCTAACTCTATCTTCTAAATGAAAACAATCGAAGTCGTAGCAGCCATCATCGTACACGAAGGATTGATTTTGTGTGTTCAGCGCGGACCCGCGAAATACCCTTACATTTCTGAAAAATGGGAATTTCCGGGTGGAAAAGTGGAAGCGGGAGAAACAAAAATTGAAGCGATCAAGCGCGAGATTGCGGAAGAGTTACACATGGACATCACGGTCGACACCTTCTTTACAACGGTGCAACACACCTACCCCGATTTTCACTTAACGATGCACAGTTTCCTTTGCTCGTGCGCCACACCCGACTTAACACTGACAGAACACATTGACTTTAAATGGTTGACGAAAAGTGAATTGAAGGGATTGGATTGGGCTGGGGCGGATGTGGAGATTGTGGGGAGAATGAATCTTAATATTTAAAACCAAATAAACACTAACTTTAGCCTACAAAACTTATAAAAGTGTTCTTACCTGAAATAGTATATCACAGAAAATGGATTCATGACCAATTCGGAGGAAATAGACAAAGTGGAATTTGTCCTTCTCGGGAATATCCATATATCTTCATTTTTAGTGGCTCAGGTGGAAAACAGCATGGTTATAAGGATCAATGGGAAAATAAAGATGTTTTTTCTTATACTGGGGAAGGTCAAAGTGGAGACATGGAGTTTACAAGAGGTAATCTTGCTTTAAAAGAACACTTAAACACTGGTAAAAGAGTATTTCTATTTGAATATGTCAAAACGGGGTATGTTAAATTCGTAAGTGAATTAGAGTTTTATGATACAGGTTATTTCGAAACCCATGATACAGAAGGTAAAACCCGAATTGGAATAAAATTCTTCTTCAAACGAGCCGGTGTTGAATTAAAAGTAAGACCAGAACAATTAGAATTGGTTGCTGAACCGGAGACAAATCTTCACAACATTATTATACCTAATAGCACAGAACGTCGAGGTTTAGTTACTTCCCGCGTCGGTCAAGGGGCATATAGAAAAAGTATTATTCACCATTGGGAATATCAATGTGCCGTTACGGAATTTGATGATCCAAGAATATTAATAGCCTCTCATATTGTGCCATGGAAAGATTCTTCAGATGAACAAAGACTTGACGTAGAAAACGGTATTCTTCTCTCACCAACATATGATGCTCTTTTTGATAAACACCTTATTTCATTTGAAAACAATGGTAAAATCATCCTTTCAGATGAAATTTCAAAAGAAGCATTTCATAAAATAAATGTAACTGGAAATGAAGTTCTACGAAAAGTAACTGATGGCAACAAAAGCTATTTGGAACAACATCGTTACCGATTTTCCCAGTAAAATGAATGTTGCAGTTGAAATGGGTTTCATCGCTTAAACGTATGTTCTCTGTGCCAACTAAAGTTATTCTGACTCGGATGAAAATTAGTGTTTTGTGGCAATAGTAATTGCTTTCCTTCAAATTGCGAAAGCGAAAAAGGTGAATGAACTTCCTTAATTGTTGAAGAAATTTGAACGGTATAATTGCTCGAAATCGTAATCAATCCTCTATCAAAAGCTCGATGTAAATTGGGTGATAATGAAATTCCATTCGTGATGGTGTCATCCTTTGAATTTGCAAACGGAATTATGTGACAAGCATCCACCATCTGTGCATTCGAAGTGGATTCAATACGCATTCCTGAAATCGCACATTGGTAATTATAAATTTTAGGTATTTCACGCTTAAACACACCACCGCGAACAAACAATTCCTCCTCAAACTCTTCCTTTGACAAGGTAGTTTTAAGTTCATCAATTCGCTGTCTGTATGTTAATCGGTCTTCCTTTAATATTTGAGTTTCTAATGCAGTAAACAAACTTGAACTTGGTTGAAGAAGAGCATGCTTCGTTTCGGAGAAATACGTATCAAGTAGAACCTCTTGCAGAACAATTCCTTCCACCGATTGAAGCATGGATAAAAATAATTCCTCATCTATTTCTGCATAGGAAAGCGCTTCTTTTAATCCATTCAAACTTCTAATGCTATTTGAACTTGTTACAGGGAAGTCCAAACCTATTTTTGAAACTAACTTCCAAAAGGGCTCTGAACGCATGTGAAAAAAGGGTAAAGAAAAGTTTGGAATGTGATTAGACACAACCAATTTACCCCACAAATCCTTAAATTCTAATACTAATTCAGGTGTTATTTCAATAAAACGTGATTCAATAGTGCCATTCTGAATTAATCTACAAATCGCTAACAACAAGATTGGCTTGTGCGGTGCTCCACCATTCTTGGCATCGCGTCTAAGCTTTTTGAAATAATTAATATACAGTGGTAGTTTTTTATTCATCCAACTTGTCTTTCAATATATCAAACCCCTTCAACTGATTCAAAACACCCAATAAACCCTACAATTTCCTTAACAAGAACTTGAAGAAGATTGCTGTTTTTTTCATCCAACAAATCGGTTGATTTAGATTCCAACAAGGTCTTTTTGTCGCGTAATTGATTTGTAATTGCTTTTTGCCTTATTCTCAAATCTGCCATCTTTTCATAATGCTGAACTTTGGCAACTGAAAGAATTTCTTTTCTCAACTCAATGATTTCTGCTTTGAGAGCCAGAATCGTAGCGAATTCATTTAACAATTCCTCTTGTAGGAGGGTGCTATCAACTTCTTCTTTCTTTGTCTTTAGACTTTGCAAAAACTCCTCTTTATTGGTGCTGTGAGCATAAGAAGATGGTGCATGATTGAGCACAAATTCATTATCAAAAAATTCCAAAGCAATTTGCTTCATTGTCAGATAGTCAAATAGTTCTCCCATTTACGCTTCATTTAATTCAATTATAGTCTTTTACTTCGTATGCGTGCTGTATCAAAGATAAAAGAAAAGATGGGAAATAGATAGAGGTGCTTAGCTGCTTTTGAAATTGGGATGCTTCGGCACTTCGGCACTTTGAGAACCTCAGTAACCTCAGTGACCTCAGCCCTATCATTTGTATCAGCGCCCTTAGAGGTATAAAAAAGCATGAGACCATTCAATCTTATCGATTAACATTCCCAGATTTTCTAGGGTCTACAAACGAAAGACAAAGGCTTTTTCTTTTATCAGAAAAACTTTTTAACGCTAAAATGTTAAAAATAAGTTGTTTATATTATTTTTATAATATATTTGTTTTGGAGTTCAGTCCAATAAAATACTACTACACTATGTTAAAATATAACGTAGCATTGCTACTACTACTGGCAGGATCATCCGTAAACGGCCAAATTGTCTTTTCAAACGGAGCAAGCGTTTCTATAACGCCGGGTGCAATTGTGCATTGCAATGGAGGAGTTAAAATTACAAATAGCAGTAACTTAACGAACAATGGAACATTAAATGTTACCAAGAACAGTTCTTTAAGTTTAGCAGGTAATTTTGAAAATTCAAGTGCATCCGTGGTAAATGGAAATGGAACCTATGCCATCGAACAAGATTGGGTCAATAGTGCTACCTTTCAAGCCCAAGGAAGCGAAGTTATACTGAATGGCAATACCGAACAACTCATCACAAGTACAAATGGAACGGTAACCGAATTCAATGATCTAAGCTTGACTGGTAATGGAACGGGAAGCAATCAGCGAAAGTCTTTATTCAGTGTTGATGGTCGCACCTCTGTAAACGGAATCTTAAATTTAAATGACCGCGAATTGCATACAGGTACTCAATCGTTTGAAGTATTAAACGTTGCGCCAAATGCTGTTTTACAATCAACTGCCTTCGGTTCGGAAGGATTTGTTAGTAGTTTAGATCCAGGTTACCTGGTGCGTCATACCAATCAAGTAACTTCTTACCTTTTTCCTGTTGGATCAAGCGATGGTGTTTACCGTTATCGCCCAATTGAATTGACTCCCACTTCATCAAGCGCTGCAGCTTTTAATGTACGTTTGAATAATTATTCAGCCGACCTAGATGGCTTCTTATTGTCGCAATCCGCTGCAAATATTGATGCAGCAAATAGTTTATTCTATCACTCAATCGACCGCAGTTCAGGAGCGTCAAATGTGGCTATTCGCACACACTATCTAGCAGCAGATGACGGTGATTGGATCAGTACAGCGCATTGGTATCCCGCTAACATACAATGGGAAGATGTGACAAATACGTCGAATGGTGTTTCAGGAAATTTTGACTACAACGAAAAAGCAAATTGGAATTTCCCTACGGCGAATCATTCTTACGTATTAATCAATACAGTAAGTGAATTAATCATACCAAATGTATTTACACCCAACCAGGATGGAACGAACGATGAATTTTTCATTCTATCAAAAGGTTTGACAGATTACAATTTAGTCATTGTGAACCGTTGGGGAAATCCAGTATTTGAAACATCCGATCCAGCTGCTGTTTGGGATGGAACTTCAGGTGGAGACCCATGTAATGAAGGAACTTATTTTTACATCTTAAAAGCTAAATCTAGCGGAAAAGACAAAGTGATGCAGGGTCATATTACCTTACATAGAAATTAATCAAGAATTTTACCAAATAGACAAGTTATGAAGTTAAAAATTAACGTATTACTAATTTTGTTGCTTACTGGAACATTTTACAGTTTCGCACAAAACAATATGGGTATTGGTACAAATACTCCAGATCCTTCAGCTTTGGTGGATATGCAAGCAACAGACAAAGGTATGCTTGTGCCACGCATGACAACAGCACAACGAAATGCAATTGTAAGTCCAGCGAATGCACTGCTTGTGTACGATACAGATGCTCAATGTTTTTACTACTTTAAGACAGCAACTGGTTGGACAGACTTGTGTACTGGAATTGTTGGACCTGCTGGTCCTGCTGGACCACAAGGAGCACAAGGAGCAATCGGATTAACTGGACCAGCTGGTACAAATGGCCTTGATGGTGCAGTTGGAGCCGCTGGACCGCAAGGACCCGCGGGAGCAACAGGACCTGCTGGTGCTGATGGAGCAATAGGAGCAACCGGAACACAAGGACCTGCTGGACCGCAAGGACCTGCTGGTGCTGATGGAGCTCCGGGTGTTGCCGGACCTGCTGGACCGCAGGGACCGCAAGGAGCATCTGTCTTAGGATCAACGGGACCGCAAGGACCTGCTGGACCGCAAGGACCTGCTGGACCGCAAGGACCGCAAGGACCTGCGGGTGCTGATGGGGCTGCGGGTGTTGCTGGACCTGCTGGACCTGCTGGAGCAACGGGACCTGCTGGACCGCAAGGACCTGCGGGTGCTGATGGGGCTGCGGGTGTTGCTGGACCTGCTGGAGCAACGGGACCTCAAGGACCTGCTGGACCTCAAGGAGCTGCTGGACCGCAAGGAACTGCGGGTGCCGATGGAGCGCCGGGTGTTGCCGGACCTGCTGGACCTGCTGGACCTGCTGGAGCAACGGGACCTCAAGGACCTGCGGGAGCTGATGGAGCTGCGGGACCTTCCGGAGTTATTCAAAAATACCATGTCAGAGGTACTTCTGGAAGACTAGCGGTTACATCTAATGTTCCATTTCTTCAACCAGGAGTTACTCAAACTTTTACAACAACAACAGCTTCGACAGTTATTATCTTTGCAACTGTTGGAACCAGAAACACTTCAACAGCAGCAAGTGCATTTTCTACGGTTGACATGATCCTTTATGTAGATGGTGCTTTTATCCCTGCAGGTGGATGGAATCGCTTTACAACTGTAAATCCTTCAAATACTAATTCATTCAATACTGGTGCAATTAATACAATGATTACCTTACCGGCTGGAACTCATACAATTGAATTGCGAACATCAAGACTAAGTGGTTCTTCTAGTGTTGATATTGGTGGTAATGCAACAACTGATGTGAATCCAGGTGAGTTAACAATTATGGTATTAAATTAATGATTATGAAAATTGTAATTTCCTCATTCGCATTGTTTTTCAGTATGCAATGCATTAGCCAACAAGCTCAAAGCAATTCTAAAACATCTACGGGTATAGAACAAACTATAGTAGCAGAACCTGTGATCGAAGAAACTACTCCTGGAATTGCGATCAGCAATAAAAAAGAACAATCAGGGCAAGTAGAACCGATTCAGCCAATTATTGAACCGGTTGATCCAAAAGCTCAAACAACAAAAAAGAAAATTGGAGGATAAAAATTCTAGTACATAATTACAAAGGCGGAGATTTATCTTCGCCTTTTTTTGATACGTAAAATCCTAAATTAAACGAAGACTAATTAAGTACATTTTGATTCTCGACTCTCAGTTCTCGATTCTCGGCTCTCTTAAAACACACGTGCGCGCAATCCAACTTGAAACGCTCTTGGCATTCCAGGTCGCACACCTGCTGGTCGAGCGGAAACAATATAGACTTCATTCGTTAAGTTGGTTCCACTTGCAAATAAACTGATGTTTTGACTTGCTTGGTAGGAAACACTTGCATCCAACACTGCTACTTGTGGAATTAAATCAATACCTGTTACGGCTTCATTACCTGCAACGGCGCGCATTTCAGAAGTATATTTAAAACCTGCGTTGACCATCCATTTGTGGTATTCGAACGATAAACCAAGGTTCAATTGGTGTTGGGCCAAATACGGTAAGCGATCGCCTTTTGAAACAGTTCCCCAATCTTCGAAGGTGCTCACGAAATCCGAAAGGAAACGTGCGTCTGAATAGGTGTAAGAAACAGTGAATGGCAAACGGAATTCTTTCTTTAACTGTTTTGCGATGTCATAGCAAACAAAAACTTCCAAGCCTTGTGCAAATGATTTTCCACCATTAAATAAATCACCTGTTCCAGCACCACCGCTCGCAGCTAAATCTGATCCCAATAAATTGCTATACGCATTGTAGAACGCTACTATTTGTCCTTTCAAAGCATTCGAAGTGTATTTCACACCTCCTTCATAATTCACACTTTCTTCCGCTTTCGTTTCAGGTTTTGCTGAAGGTGGAGAAAATCCTTTGTGAACGCCCATAAATCCGGTTAATTTTTCAGTAAAGGTGTAATCAACAGCTACCCCTGGAATCCAAACAGCAACAGTGTTTTCATTGCGTATCAAATTTGTTCCCACACGCTCAGGATCGTTTTTACCGTAATCTTTTTCAGACATATAAATCGATTCATTGCGCACCCCAGCAGTTAAACTCATACGTTTGTACACCGCTTTGTATTGAACATATGACGCCAAAGCAGAAGCAAACGCAATTCGGTTGCTTTCACGCCCTAATTCACCCGCAGATGTTTGCAACATTGTTCCATTTAACATTTGATATTTATCTTCATTTTGAAATCGGTCCATCCCATCTTGGTGGTAACGAATACCTAAATCAATATCGTGCTTAATACTTTTTGTAGCGAAAGCGGCATTAAAAACGGTTTGTGCACCATGACCGAAGTAAACACGATTGTTTCCTTTGAGAAATAATGCATCCGCGTTCTCACTTGTTTCTCCTCTTAAAATTGCCATGTGAGAAGCGTAACTAGCTGGATCACGCAAAATATCTGCAATTCCTTTTTTCACACCAGCACTGTCCTTCACGGCATCTAATTTATACCAGTTGCGTGAAAAATCATTGCGGTAAATCACCGTTGTAATGTTCAACCATTTTGTAGCTTGAACTGTATGTGTTAAACTAAATTGCGATTGTTGAACTGTCATTTGATCCTTTTGAGAGCCAGCATAACGAGAATATGGATGGGCGTAAAAATCTTCCAAACTCAATCCTAAGTACGTGTCATTTGACACTTCTTTGTTTACACCAGTTTTCAAGGTTATTGCTTGTTGGATGCGCGCTGTTTTCTTTGTTGAGAAACGCAATTTCGCTAAATAATCATATTTGTTAAACCCAGTAGAAGCGCCATTTTCTAGCGTTTTAAACCCATCTGATCCGTATTGAAACGCTTCGATTGAATAGGCAATTTGTCCGTGATTGTTTCCTACATATGCATGTAAATTTCTACCAAAATAACTCCCGCCTACAGCACTCACTTTCGCTAAAAACTGCGATGGCAATTGTGTTGAAATAAGATTGATTGCTCCACCAGTAGTGTAAGGTCCATATTTAATTTGAGCACTTCCTTTCAAAATCTCGACCGCTTGCATGCGCCCAACCGTTGGAAAATAATAGGCTGCTGAAGCTGAATATGGCGCAGGTGCACTTAAGACACCATCTTCCATAACTGTGATTTTTGTTGAACGTTCTACACCTGCTCCGCGTAAACCAATATTTGGGCGCAAACCAAAACCATCTTCCTCTTGTAAATTTACTCCTGGAATGCTTTTCAAAATGCGGTTAATGTCCGTGTAATTAAATTTTTGTAACTCTTTCGGGGAAATATAATAGGCAGAACCTGGTAAGTTTTTTAATCCTTGTTCGCCACCTGTAAGCGATATGCCTTTAACGGAAACGTCTGGTAACTGATTGAGCTCAGTCATTTTTAAATCAACCGTCAACTCAGAAAAGGTCCTTAATTCAATTTCAATTGTACTTTGAGCATAACCCTTTCCAGAGATGTGCAACTGATAGGTACCTGGATTAACATTTTCAAAGGTATATAAACCATTTTTATCAGTTGTTTCAATCAAGTTCAACTTTTTAATTTCAACCTGAATACCTTCTAAAGGTATGTTAGAACCTTCGCTTTTGACTGTACCTGTAACTTTACTCGCTTGAGAAAACGCAACTAAATTGATCCCTAGGAAAAGTACAATAAGAACAACTGATTTCATGATATTTAATTTTAGAGTGCAAAATTGCCTCCTTTCAGCCGTTGTTACAATACCACAAAAATGGTATAATTAGAATGAATCTAAATAAGATGGGTGGATTGAATTGTTAAAAAGTTCAAAAATCCGAACAAATGAAGTGAACTGTTGTTTTTCAACTTAAACCTTCGTTATGATTAGAATAGCAGTTATTATCGCATTTGCCTTTAGTTCATTTTATGTACTTTCTCAAACGAACGTTGCCGGTGGGATTTACCAAAATACGACTTGGACACTTGCAAACAGTCCATACATTGTAACTGGTTCTATCGTTGTTTTCCCAGGAAATACATTGACCATTCAACCAGGAGTTGAAATTCAAATCGACAACCAAACGAACACCTCTATTTACATTGAAACCCGTGGTACGTTGAATTGTGTTGGTACAGATTTGTTACCCATAACAATTCATGCACTCTACGACACCTTGAATCCTACTGCTTGGCAAGGTTTTATCTGTACAAGTTCTCAAGGAGGTGTGCTGAATGCAGATCGTTTCCGCATTTCGAATGCACACACGCCCTTTGGATATGAAACTGCCTTGACCAATTACCAATACACGAATTGTATCTTTAGCCATTGTTTTCAAGCCATTACGGTTGCGAATGCAGTTACGCTTCAGAATTGTCAGTTCATAGATAACGAAGTAGCTGTTTATGGTTGGTCTTACTTCACGATTGACAATTGCTTATTTAAAGACAATACAACTTCAATTTTTGCCTATGCTACGGCGCTTCAATTAACGAATTCTAATTTCATTGACAACCAAATAGGTTTAACATTTGCTGCTTATGTTTTTGATTTAATGACGATAACAAATTGTCAGTTTCTAAACAATGAACTAGCGCTAGGATCACCAAATAACGGAACTGTTCAAGACTGTTTATTTAGTGACAATACCACCGCGATTCAATATGCATCGAACTGTGAGATTTTTAATAATGAATTAGTATACAATGAAGTAGCACTAGAAGTTTCCGTTAATGCTTCAATTCATGACAATCAGATTAACAACAATTTTGGTGGATTACTTATTTCAAGTGTAACACAGGCGCAGGAAAGTCCACTTATTTACAACAACGAAATCTGCAGCAACATCAATTACAATGTGAACAACAATACCAACATGAATTATTCGCTTTTGAGCAATTGTTTTTGTGGATTGGATTCAGCGACAATAGAACAATACTTGATTGATGGTTACGATGATATTACCAAAGGGCTCATCAATTATTCGATGTATGATACAACATGCACTACAGTGTTAGGAATAGTTTCGAAATTCCAAGACCAAGGTGCTGGACTTTCAAATGAATTACCTTCTATTCAATCGTATACCAACCCAGTAAAAGATTACTTCACCATTTTTCAAGAGACAGCTATCGAACAACTTCGTATTTACAGTGCGAATGGACAAGTCTTTAGTGCCGAAGCATTGACTCCAAATGTGTTTGATCTACAGTTTCTAAGTCCTGGGATATATTTTATTCAAGGCATTCAAGAAAACGCAATAACATCAACAATAAAAATTATTAAACAATGAAAAATTTAATTGCATTTTTCTTTTTATTGGCTGCCGGAAATTCACTTTCCCAAACAACTGTTTCTGGTGGAATTTATCAAAACACGACATGGACACTAGCAGGAAGTCCGTATATTGTAACTGGTCCTATTGTTGTTTTTCCTGGCAAAACGCTAACGGTTGAACCAGGTTGCGAAGTGCGTTTTAACGCAGATTACACCTTCAACACAGGAAACTTTATCTATTTAGAAATTAGGGGAACCTTAATTGCACTGGGAACAGATGCCAATAAAATTAAATTCACGAGTAGCGATATGACGGATGGATTTTTTAACTGGCAAGGAATAAGCATTAAAGGCAGTCAAGGTGGAAGTTGCCAATTGGACAGAATTGAATTGCACAATGCGTGGTATGGAATTTACAATGATATCACGGAACCTGGAATAACTTACAACTTTACCAATTGCCTTTTCAAAAACAACAATTATGCGCTTCAATTGAATGCCGACTTGAACTACACCAACTGTATTTTTGAAAAAAACGGCGTTGGTCAAGCAGCACAGATATCGTATGGCTCGATGACAGCAACAAATTGTCAATTCATTGAGAACTTTTGTTCAGTTACCTGGTCGAATAATATCAATTTAACAGAATGTGAGTTTACAGGAAATTCAAATAACATAATAGGTTGCCCAGGAACTGTTCAAAACTGTAGTTTCATAAACAATGATTTTGCATTTACGGAAGCAGCAGGCTTACAAATTTCAAATTGTTTGTTTGAAGGAAACAATGTTGCAATCGATGAAAACGGATCTTCCACCATTTCGAATTCCATCTTTACGAACAACACGATTGCCGTTAAATTGGGTGAGAATTCATTCTTAACGAATAACACGATTACCAACAATGGCACAGGTGTTCAAGTGCGCGGAGCAAACCCTAGTTCAGCACAAATTATGGATAATCTCTTGTGCAATAATGTTAATTATAACCTTGAAAATCTAACGGATAAAAACTTTCAAGTCAATACAAATTGTTTTTGTTCTTCCGATTCAACGATTATTGAAAATGGAATTTACGATGGATACGATGACATTACACGCGGCCTAGTTAATTACGCCATTTATGATGATTCTTGTTCATCAATCTTAAGCTATGTCACTAAAGTTGTTTTAAACGAACCAGCAGGACTTTCAGAACAAAGTACAACATGGAACGTATGGCAAATGAACAATGAATTGCATATAGAAGTTGAACATGATACACAGCTTAAACTCTTCAGTACTTCGGGTAGTATTTTTCTTGAACAATCCATTCTACCTGGCGAAAACACTTTGAAGTTAGATGTGCCTGTTGGGATCTATATTCTTGCTGATCAACACGGCAATCGCTATACGTTTTATGTTGGGAACTAAACTGATTAAAACACGCAATTAGTGAGGCTTGAAAGACCATAAACTTGTATTATGAAAAATAATTTCTTTTTCATTTTATTGTTAGTGGTTAACATACCAACTATTTTCTGTCAAAACCAGAACAATCAATGGCGCTTTGGAAATGGTGGGGGAATAAACTTTAATGCTACACCACCGGTATTTCAGGGAGGTAGTCCAATTCTCGCAAGTGAAGGCTCAGCTTCTGTTGCCGGTCCAGTGACAGGTGAATTACTCTTTTACACGGATGGCGTAACTGTTTGGGATTCCCAAGATCAGGTAATGCCCAATGGGATAGACCTTTTCGGAGGCTCACCTGAATTAAAATCATCCACAACCGCGACCGTGATTGTACCCAAACCTGGAAGTGAAAATTTATATTATATCCTAACCATTGATGAGCAATATGGAAATGCCAATGGTTTAAGGTATTCGATTGTCGACATGAACTTAAACAATGGTTTTGGTGATGTTCTTCCCACAATTCAAAAGGTTAGGAATTTTTTGCTCTCTCAAAAATTAGTGTAATCTATTTATTAGAATGCGCTATAGGAACTGATCTTAAGTTGTATCATTCAAAAACCATTATATTAACCTATGAAAAAGTTAATTATCCTAATTTTATTTTCATTTATTCAATTCATAACCTATTCTCAAACTGATTCAGTTTTAACAGAGAGGTATAATAATTTGAGAATTCTAACGCTAACCGCAGATACATTAGAGCTTCAAGATTTGAAGTTTATCCCATCGGATGACGATAATGAAGACACTACCCAACTATTTGAGGAAAAGATGAAACTTAAGTATGGTTGCAATGTTGATTTCTATGGAACGATAAGCGACTCTTCAGGAAGAGATGCTTGGGTTAATTTAACCCCAATTAATTACCAATATTCAAATGGTGCAATAATACCTCTGTCCGTGGCAGAAAAACTATATAACGAAGGCAAATTGAATAAAGAATTAAATGAGTTTGTTGAAGTTTTGGAGCTAATTGAAGAATATGCAAAAAAAAAGGATTAACCCCGTATGTAGCTAATGGAGGAATTCTCGGAAGACCAAAGGGAACAAGGGAGAGTGAAAAGGATTTCCTCAATAAAGTGAAGAATAAGAAAATTGCTGATTTACTAAATAAAGGATGGTCGTTGAGACAAATTGCCAAACAATTGGATACCTCAACTGCGACTATTCAGAAGGTGAAGAATTTATTTACGATTGAAAAATAATGTAATCTTTTTAATTAAATGCGCTATATGGTCTGATCCAAATAAGTAATAATCAAAAAAACGAGCGCATGTATAAATTAATCATTTTGTTAGGAGTTCTATTTTGCTCATTTGCGGGCAATTCTCAAACAGTGGAAGCAAAAATTGATACTTGGAGCACTTTTGAATGTGGCTTTACAGAGGTGTATGATTCAATTGTATCTAATCCTAATCTTACAATTTTAGGTTATGGAAATGGGGACAATAATTTGACATTTGATTTAAAAAAGAAAACCTATAAATTTTTCTTCCTTGATGATGAATTTTCAAATGGAGTAATGGATTATAAATTGGTAAATGGTGTTTATATTTTTACGTGTAAAACAATAGATAGAAAAACAAATGAACCAATGGATTTATTCGTTACCATTAATACAAATTCTCCTAAATCAAATGAACCTTATGTTACCCAATACTATTCAGATATCGCCACAAATAAGTCGTATGGTATGATAAGTTATTTTGAGTGATGATTAATCAGTTTTATATCGGACAATTGAATCTAATTTGTAATACTTATCGTAATCATCTAGTGAAATTTCCAACCATTTGTTTTTCATTTGATCCCATAAAAAGTATGATGCAGAGATGTCGTCATTATAATCCACAAGAACTTTATCTCCACTTTTTTTATAAATATAAAAGTCCGATTGGCTAGTTTCAACCCAATTACGATTTCTTTCACTGAAAAAATAATAAATAGATTTACTTTGCTGGGAAAATGTCCTTTTCCCTGAATTTTCTAACTTTTTATATAACTCATCATCACATCTAACCCATTCTTGATGACGTTCATCAAAATAGTAATAATCCATTTCTTTCGGGTTAGGATTAGGATTAGGGTTGGGGATAGGGTTATTATGTTTAACACTTTTATTATTTATTTTTTTAATCTCAAAATAGTTAGAGAGATTTAAAATCAATATAACACCAACTGCTACAAATAATACTTTTTCTTTCATCTTAAATTTATTTTGAATTATTAATTCAAACAGCCATTAAATTATTCCTCACCGTTTTTTGGTTTTAACTTCTTTACACTTCCTTCATAAAAGAAGATATGATCCCAAACAGCGAATGCTTTGACGTTAATTTTAAAGTATTCATTATCATACTGTAAATCGTACATACTAAAAAGAACAAAATCTTTTCGTTCTATAAATGGTTCAATGTACTCACCAAAATAGGTTGCGGAAATTTCTGCGGCACCATTGGCTTCAGCTCTGTTTAATCCCAATTGTGTTAAGGAATATTCTTTTATAGCTTCTTTGATGAAATCTATTTTTTCAGGATTTTTCTTAACAAGGAAAAAAAGAATTATACAACCAATAATTAACTTAATTAATTGAGATCCCCAATTAGATTTGTGGATGATGACTTGGGGGTTGTTTTTGTCTGACATATTCAGTGATTTAATTTTTAAATTTCGAATCGGAGGTTTCAATCAGGCTTATCTTACCTTATAAACTGTTGGCATAATAGTTTATCCATTGATAAAAATAATAGAAAATTATTTGCTTGCAATTACTCAACTCAAATTATTGGTTAAATTAAACTGCTGATAAATAGTTTCTGAGGTTTATAAATGTTCATTTTCTATTTCCATTTGTCGTTTTTCTAAATAAATGATTCTATCATCTATCAATTTATATATTGTTCTTTTTTGATCATCTGTGAAATTATTTTTTTTGAATTCTTTTGAAACGAAATCTTTAATTGCAAAACAATTATTTCTTAACGCTTGAGTTTGGGATGATAATGTTATTTGATTATTGTTCTTGTCACTCATTAAATTGGTAATTTCATTTAACAAACCTTTATAATTTTCTGTATTAAGGGCTTTCTCATTTTTTACTTTGTTATCTTCTATCAGTCTATTAATTAATTTTTCATTTTCTCTCTTAGAAAATTCTTGATTTAAACTGTCGTTATACTCAATCTTCTTATTCATTAAATCAGATTGATTTCTTTCATTTTTTTTATTATTCTCAATATCTTGATAAAAAGATTCTCCAGGTTCAACTTCAGCTTGCTGCATTTGATTTTGTGATGTTTTTCTTCCAACAATTCCACCTGATTTACCACTACAATTTATGAGAAATTGAATCAATAAAACACCAACTGCCAATATATATATCTTTCTTTTCATAATTATTTAAATTTATTTTTTATTAATAATTCTAATAGCCAGGATCTTCAATGTTTCTCATAAATCACTCTTTGTAATTTTCTATTATGTAAGAAAGTAGAAAACCAAAACCGACTGAACCCAAGCCGAATAAGATTGTGTAAAATCCAAAACCATCAGTACCTAATCCTCTAAATTGTATTCCAAAAAAAGCAAAAATACAACTCAATACTCCCAAGATAATTAATGCATAACCAATTCTAATAAACAATTGAAATAATCCTTTCATATTTTACAGTATTAATTTTTTCTTAAATATTTTTGCTCATTTTAATAAACTCAGGATCTTTTAGTAAAGATTTATCAGCATATTCAATGGCTCTTCTGCTGGTTTTCAATGCTTCTAAAACGATTGATTTGTTTTTTCTTAAGGATTTGTCAGCAAATTGAAGAGCAAATCCCATATTTTTGACAGCTTCCAAAACTATGTCATAATCCTTTTTTAAAATTTCACTTGCGTATTGAAGTGACCATCCATTATTCTTTACCGCTTCCAAAACAATTTCTCTATCCCCCTTTAATCCCATACTTACGAATTGAAGTTCAGTGCCTCTTTTTTTAATGACTTCTAATACAATTTCTCTATTACCCGTTATATCTGCACTTGCATTTTTAAGCACATTTTTTTCATTTCTGTCGATCGCTTCAAAAACTTCTTCCTTTGTCCATTTTTTTTCTTGTTCGTCTTTAATGCCTTTAATGGCTATGTCCTCTTTACTTTGTCGTATTAATGCAATAACACCGAAGACTGCTATTGGTATTGCAATCCTAAGGATCAAACGAAAACCTGGATCTATCCTTTCATTCATATCACAAGAAGATAAAAAGATTAAAAACCCTATAAATAAAATCTGTCTTTTCATGTAAGCTATTTTATAATAAATAATCAATATGCAACTCTTCCTTAATTGGTATTAAATAAACTGAATATCCTTCGAAGATGATAGTTCAGGATGAATAAATACATTCAACACTTATTTTTAAAATTTATTTAACCTCCATCTTTTGAGAGTACTTCTTACATAAATTTTCGAGCCTTTTGTTTATTTCATCAATTAGTAGAACTTTATACTCATTCAATTCAGAAGGAAAAGTATATCCTTCGTTATAGGTTTTCAAAAATTTTTCCTTTAAATCATCAAAATCAAATCCACCGTCAGAGTATTCATCGCGAAGAAATGTTTCAAGAGTTTGAAGAGACTCATTTACTTCCTCTCCTATACCATTATTTTTTCCAATCAACCAAGCATTCACAATCGATCTTTTCTCATCTGTAGATTTATTTGCCAATTTTATCATAACATCCTTGCCTAATTTACATTTAAGAGGATCTACATAAAACTGGTCGTAGGCAATCTCATTATTTTTAAAGTTATTTTCTTCGTTTTTTTGATTTGATAGTTCAATATCATTTTGTCTTTTATCTGGATTATCAGCTCCAAATTTGATGAACATTTTAAGTGATACTATTACAACAAGTGCAATCGCTGCACCTATATATTTTCCAAAATTTTGTTTTGATGAATCCTCTTCGTAGTTATCTTGAGTATCGGAATTATTAAATCTTGGAGCTTCAGGAGTTTCCGTTATGTCTACTTTCTTTGAAGGTCGCTCGAAATGTGTGTTTGATTCAATATCAGGGATTGAAGAAAGATCATAATTTCTATACAAAAGTTCATCCTTCACCAATGCAATGAAGGGTATTTTATGTTTCTTTCTGTCAAAGCAATAAATGACCACTAAATCGTCAGTTTTATAGCCTTCAAAAATGGTTGAAGTCGTGATACCCCTTTCAAATAATATTTCAATAATGATTGCTATATAAGTCTCGTTGTGAAAATTGGATTCAAACAAATCTTTTAATAATTCCTGATTTGATTTTCGAGAAATTTCTGTTTTATCATATTTTATCATCTTAAATTTATTTTTCATTAATAAGTCTAACAGCCAGGACCTTCTTACTCAATTGGTTGTGGTTTTAACTTCTTTACACTTCCTTTATAGATTTAACATATCGTTTATTCCTAAAGGCTATGGACAATTGGAAAAAATAATCATTAACCATCAAAGAAAGTTTATTATTAAAAACAAAATCTTTAGGGACATTTAATTTTTTCATTGTTATTATTGTAACACTCACAGTCAATTATTTTACCGCTTTCGTCCCAACACTTTTTTGAAACCAATATTCCGTACTCATAATTTGCCAATTCTTTAGGTTTTCCGTTTTCATACCACTCTTGCCAAAGTCCATTCTTTTGTTCGAAAAAATATTCTCCTTCACTACTTAATTTACCGTTGTCATGCCAATATTTTTCAAAACCGTTATGTAGGCCATGTTTGTAATTAAATTCTGTAGGTTTCCTATTTATTTTTTTGAGATAAATTCTTCTCTGTAAACCATTTATCTCACCATTTTCAAATGAAGTTTCGTGAATAAATATATTGCCTATTTTTGTATTCCCCTTTCCCTTTAAAGGATTGACTTCCTTACCATCAATATAATTTTTTGTTATTTGCATACCTGTTTTATCATCTTTAAAGGAAATTATTCCATTGCCCTTTATTAGATTTACCTCATAAAGTAAATTACCATTTTCTAAATATTCTCTTTGCCAACCGATTCTTAATCCATTTACCCAATGTGAAATGGACTTAATTTGTCCATTTTCATACCACCATAAAGAAACCCCATCTATCTCGCCGTTATTGTACCTTGTGTCACTCTGTTTTCTTCCATTTTCATACCATCTTTCTGATGCTCCATCTAGTAATCCATCATCATAATTCTCACTACTTTCTAATGAACCATCCTTAAAATAAACTTTGCTATAACCATTTTTTCGGCCATTAATGTAATAGGATTCGTAGTTAAGAAAACCATCCTTTTTATCAAAAATTAAACAATAACCAGTTAATGGCAGATTGTTAGCTTTTAATAAAGTAATTCCTCCAAAAGAATAGGTTTCTTCATTTTTAAATCTGTTTTCTTGTGAACCACTTTTATTATTTAGTTTTTTAATCTCAAAATAGTTAGAGATATTCAAAATCAATAAAACACCAACTACTACTAATAATATCTTTTCTTTCATCTTAAGTTTATTTTGCATTTATAATTCTAACAGCCAGGATCTTCTTCCTCACTTGGTTTTGGTTTTAACTTCGTTACACTTCCTTCATAGAAGAATATATGATCCCACACACCGAATGCTTTGACTTTGACTTTAAAGTATTCATTGTCGTATTGTAAATCATACATACTGAAAAGGACAAAATCTTTACGTTCTATAAAAGGTTCAATATACTCTCCGAAATAGGTTGCCGACATTTCAGCAGCACCATTCGCTTCAGCTCTATTTAATCCTAATTGAGTTAAGGAATATTCTTTCACAGCTTCTTTAATAAAATCAATTTTCTCAGGATTTTTCTTGATTAGGAAAAAAAGAAGGATGCCACCAATAATTACCTTAATTATTTGGGATCCCCAATTAGATTTGTGGATGATGACTTGGGGTTTGTTTTCGTCGGACATATTCAGTGATTAATCAATTGTTAGATTCTTTGATAGCATTTAATATTTCAGGATCATCTTGTAAGGATTTTAACATTTCATTATACTCATCACATATAAATTCCCTAATAAATTCTTCTCTCCTTCCTCCGTAGGGTATAGAGTATTCATAATTAGCATCACCCTTCGTTTTTAAAATTATGATTGGTAGCTGCAAATATTTTGAATTATGCAACGAAAAACTATCAATTTCAGAAGTTTTAAAAAACAATTGATTCCCTCCTACACGATCCAAAATTATTCCTACTTGATTATTTTTGACTATAGGAAAAGAGTGCCCAATTATAGGTGAATATTTTACGAGTTTGACCACGACAAACACTAAAATAAGAAAATTTGATGCACTAAAAAAAAGCCAATGATAAGCTCCATTATGAAATTTAAAATAAAATACACAACCAAGAATTGTGAATAAAAATGAAGCCCACCATATTATCACAATTAAATCATATTTAAACGGATCATGACGTTCTATTTTTGTGTTTTGATAATATTTAAGGCAAAAGTATTCTTGATAATTATCTCTTAAAATACTAGGAAAATGTTCGTATAATTTTTGTGTATTTCTGCCATAATTCTCATTAACCATAGAGAATTCAAGGGTATTTTTGAAACTTTTTGAAAAAATCACCAATTTACCTTGACTTGGACTGAAAATCAGCATCTTTAGAGCAACAAGACTAAAAATAAGCCACCCAAAAATGGAAATATAATTGTTCATATCATACAAAAAATACCATTCTTTATTAAAATTATTCCCACTGTATGCCATTAGCTTGCTACACAAAATATCTGAAAATTGATAGAATATTGTGCATATAATGCCAAGAATTATTAAGATCAGCATGTTTCTGATTTCTGCGTAGAAGAAACCATATTTTTTTTGTATTTTTAAATCAATCACATCATCTTTCCTGATGGCATCAACACCATTCTTGTGAGTGAAGTAAATGTTCTCTCCACTTTCATCTGATTTTATTGATATAAGTTTTTTCATAGGTCATAATTTAATCATCATCAGTCAAATATAAATAAAATTGCCTATAACGGATACGTTATAACTTTTTGTTCTTTTTGTTCTTTTCATTCGCATCTTACACTCCATTGGAGAAGGGAGAAAAAATAGTAAAACTTGGCAATAATGTTAAAGAGTTGAGAGTTAAGAAAGGAATTTCTCAAACAGATTTAGCCTATAAAATTGGTAAAAACCAACCATCAATAAATCGCCTTGAAAAAGGAAACATAAATCCAAGTTTTTTATATCTCACAGAGATTGCGGAAGGTTTGGAGGTAACTATTTCAGAGTTGTTAAAAGGTCTTTAAAATTCTCCTGATCCAACATTGGCTCATTTGATTTTGGCTTACCAAAAGATATTCAACTGAATTACCGAATTATCTCTCATAAACCACATTGCCATCCACGTTCCCTTCATAAATGTAATAAAACATAAAATAAGGGTAAATTGAGAAATCATTACTCGTATTCAATACACAAATTACAGGAATTGTATAGCCATAATTTATGTCCTAATCATCAAATTCTATGGTTATCAATTCTTCTTCAACGACACTGTTTTTGATTGCAATTTTTCTAACTAAATTTCCTCTGAAATACAAAAGAGCCTCACGATTAGTAAGGTCAAAGACATACATATTTTCACCGTTTTGCACCCCGTTAATTTGAAATCCCCCTTTCTGAATGAGGCTTTCATAGTTCATTCCCTTTCCTTTTGTGAAACTAAAACTCTGATTAAAACTTACTCGGAATTTTTGTGAAAAGATAATTTGAGCATTCCACAGAAAGAATAATAAAATTGTAACTCTCATATTTTTTAGCGTTTTGATTTAACATTTAACACAAAAAACTGATTTGGTTTCATTTCTCCCTGGTTTCTCATTGAGATTTTAAAAATCATTTTAGTCAAAATATTAGTAACAAGAATTTAATAATTAGGATTATGAAAACATACATTTTGTCTTTGGTAATGATGGTATTCTCATTCGTTGGTTTTAGTCAAGTAATTGATTATAATGTTTCGCAGGAAACAAAAACACTTAATGATCAAATGTTGAAACTAAACGGGAACTTAAACAAAAATAAATTGCGTAGTTTTTGCGATTACATCAAGGACTCAGCAATAGACGATACAATACAATTTGTTTATCTGTTAAACGATCATATTAATGCACAAGGGGATGATTTTATACCAACCAAAGAAAATCTTTCTAATTATTTATATGTCGCATGCACAGAATCCATAAACAAAGATGTTCGCATTGAATATGAGGAAACAGTTGACGCTTCATTCAATGATCAAAACGGAAACAATGTGAAGTGTTATTACTCCATCTATTACATTCATTTTAAAAATGATAATATGATGGGTAAAAATTCAGATAATAACTACAAATTTATCGTAATGTTTGCTGATGGAAAAATCACCTCAATTATTCACCAAACATCAAATATTTAAAAACGAGATTTATCCTTTTTACATTTAATCAAAAGCTGATTTAGGCTAATTTCTTTACTTTTTCCAATTCTCTTCTATTTATTGAATATGGAAAAAGAGTATCGGGTTATTTACCAATTTGTTAGTGATAATTACACATCATCTTATCAGTTTTTGGAAAAGATAAATCAATTCGCTTATAATTATTTTGATATGGTTTTTGACCATGCAAGAAAATACAAATCGGATTTTTTTGAAAGTTTGGGAACGGATGAGGTGGTGTTAATTGATACAATGCCACCATTCAATGATTTTGAGTTTTTAGATATAGATTTTAAAAACTACCAAAGTAGCCAGGAGCTCATTGAAGACCTTGAGACCAAATTATCCTCCAATGGGTTGATTGTAAATTTAAAACCCACTGTGATCAGGGTTACTCATTCTTTCATTTGTTAATCTTGTACTTGGTATAAGTTTCAAGAATACGTTGGTAAAGGTCAAATCCAAAATTAGAATTGAGTAGCGTTTTTTCATCTTCAGGCAACTCCTCAATACTTCCGATTTGAATAATTGCATAAAGTAGTTTCTTGATCCTAATCTTTAATTCCTTTTCAACTATTATTCTATTTGCAGGAACTTCACATTTAAGGATCAAAACAATAGACACCTCATCCTGTGCCACTATTGCCCTATAAAACCCTTCTTTAAAGGATGTTTTAAAAAATTGACGATTTGTTCTACCCAAAAACATATGTTGGGAGTTTGACAGTAAGCGATAGTAACCACTGACTCCAATCTTTCCAAAATTCGTCATAAAAAACTGTAGAGACATTTTAATTTGGGCAAAGAACCATCCTTGTTCATCTTGGAGTTGGTTAAGTATCATATAAGTCCAGCAAATTTTGTTTGTTATGGTATTAGTTAAATTGCATTGAAATCAACCCACGATCAAAATTTTGTGGGTTAATTTCAATAAGTGGGGTCTTTGCCACTTCATATAAGTCGTCTGAATAATACATTCTAACCTTTTCATCCTTTGTTTTGGGTGGTTTAGGTGTTAAAGTATCAATGGGTAAAAGTTCCGTTAATACTTCAGGGTGGCTTTGATTATGTCTGTATTGAATGTTGATATAACCACCAATTTTATCAATGATAATTGATTTTATAGGGTTCATCAGTTTGTTATTTAACTCTTCCAAATCATTTCCCAATAATAAGAACCTAAATGAGACGTAATGGTATTCCCCTTTCTGATAATTGGACTCTAATTCCAACTGGCAACATATATTGATGACTTTTTTAAAATCAGATTTTAAAGTTGTTTTTATTACTTGAAGTGTATTTTGGAATATTAAGGATATTAATTTTCTATCCAACTTCTTAATTTTCGTTGTGGAATAATCTTGAATCAATTCTATTAAAACTAAATCAATTTTGTTTGTCCCCACCTTTTTTATCGCCTTAAAACCTTTAATTATTTCATTTTTTTTAATTTCTTCTGAATACATAATTATAAATAGTCAGAAACTATGGTAAAGTCAAGATCCATACTATCTGACTAACATTTTTTTAATAAATAGATGTTTGATTCAAACAGGGTATCCTGTTTTTTATAATTTTTCCCCAAAATTTTTTTAACCTAAAAGTTTGTTTTTGGGATTGTAGCGGGTCTTTTATATAAAGTTTTCAGGGAGGGGAGGGCTTACGGTGTAAGTGATTGATATAGAGGGGGGAGGGAGCAAAACAAAGCCCCCAAGAAACTTGATACTTCTTGAGGGCTTCTATTCCCACAGCCATATGGGCGTTTTTATTAATTCTTTATAAATAAAATGGAAATGTTGTCCCCATTGTTGTCCCTATACAAATAAAAACCCTGTAAATCAAAGACTTACAGGGCTTAACTTTTAACAATTGCGGTCTGGACGGGACTTTTTTATAATGTAAACAATATTTTACACTTTTTTATAATAATTTGAAAATCAGTATATTAAGTGGGTTAATTGAAAAAAAATAAAGGTAAAAATAACAATAATGTTGTCCCCATTGTTGTCCCCAATTCATTTTTAATTACATTTGAAAATGAGTTATTCATTAGATTTTATTATTAGAAAGGATAAACTAAATGCAGAAGGAGTATGTCCCATCTGTTTACGATATACAATCAATAGAAAGTATTATAAAATACCTCTGGGTGAATCTGTAAAAATTGAACAATGGGATCCTGTAAGCAGATTGCCATACACTAATGTTCCAAAATTCAGAACGATATATAATGAAATGCTAAACCTTGAGGAAAGGGTTCGTAAATTAATTACCCAATTTCATAACGAAAACTTTCGGTATCCTGAATCATTAGAATTAAAAAACTTACTAAACGAGAAGGAGATAAAGGCGAGTATACCTAAAAACCATAAGTTCATCAGAGATGTTTTTCAAGATTTTATTTCTTTTTCCGAAAGGGAAAGAGTTGTTCAGAATCCTACTATAGTTGTATACAGAACCACATTAAAAAAATGGATAGAATATGAAACCGAAGTCGGCAAGAAATTCAGGTTAATTGATATATCCTTTAAAACATTGGATGATTTTAATTTATACCTCAAGTCAAAAAATCTAATTTATTCCTCCGTTGGTAAGTCAATCAAAACAATGAAGACACTTTTCAACTCTTATGTCATTAAAAGAGAAAAAATCAACATTGATTTATCCTTTAAGGAGGTAAAGATTGAGGAAGCACTTGAAAACAATTTTCAATTTCTAAATGAAAAAGAGTTTGAAGTATTAAAGAATGTAGTTTTTTATTCTCAGTATAAGGTTGGTGATGAGGTTATTACTTTGACAGATGCTGAAAAGAATATTGGAAGAATGTTCTTATTTATGTGTTCAACAGGTTTGTGTTATGTTGATTTAATGAACTTAACTTTTCTTGATATACATATTGGAGAAGAATCATTACAGCTTAAAAACTCCAATGAGGCATTAAACAAATTCGTTTATCTTGATATTACCCGACAAAAAACGAAACACAAGGCGCAGTGTATTATACCAATTTTGGGATTGACAATTGAATTGTTAATAAGCATTTCGGGAAAACCTATAGAAATGATGGGGGCGCATGTGACAGAAATCCCTAATGTTTCAAGAATCAGAATTCTAAAAAAGATATTGGATGAAAAACAAAAATTTGATAAACAAAAAAATCATAAAGATTATAGAGTTTTCAAACCTATTTCCAATCAGGTATTTAATAGGGAAATAAAAAGTTTGTTTGATAAACTACAATTCCACGAAACCATTTCAATACGAAGGGACAGAAATGATAGTCAAACAGAAATTAAAAGAAAATGTGATTTGATTTCATCTCATACAGGAAGAAGAACTTATATTACATTATGTTTAGAAAAAGGAATTAGACCAGATCAGTTGATGCAAACTACAGGACACAAAAAGTTTGAAACAATGAAGAAGTATACGAAATATACACCAAGCTCAATTAGTGAGGAATTTGCCAATAAAATGACAAAATAAAACCCTTGTTAATTATTAACAGCCTTGACAGAATCTAACATCAAAATATTGCAGAACAATTAGAGGACTTATGTTTTTCGTTTTTGAATTTATTCGGCAAATGGACAGAAATTCAAACTTGGAAAATAACTCAATGACTTCCCTATCCGTCTTTCTCGGCAATTGAAGGGAGTCAACAAACAACCTTAAAAACGGTAAATCATCGTTCACTCCTTCATTGATATCCTTGATGCATTTATCATAAACAGATTTCAATAACACAATTTCTTTCTGATATGAGTTTGAACATTTCATGATGATTTAACGAGCCTGAATACATATGATTACAGTTTACAACATTAAAATCTGGTTCTGATATTAAAGATTGATATACTTTTCCAAAAACTGACACACGAGATAAAGCTCGTAATCAATAAATTATCAATGTCAGTGACAAGGTGTCATTCTCTATAAATCCTGTTTAATGTCATACTTGATTCAAAGAATCAAAAGAAAAGTGTAATTCCAAAACACTTTTTAACATTCTTAATTTGTTCGGAAATATTGTCACTTTTGAACATCAATTTTGAAATAAAAAATATTGGCATACAAATTGAAATGATGAGTTCGTCGTTCAAGACAAATCTCTTTCGGTGAGGACAACACCAAAATCCACCCAAGTGAAGTAAGCACTTCAAAAAAAACTACGAGGAATCCGTTTCAAACCCGTGCGATAACCGCGTGACTTAATAAGAGTTCTTAAGAAGTCAAACAACTCGTCCTCCCTGCCGTGAATTGGGGTTTTTAAATTTTAATTTTTAAACCTTGAGATAATGTCAAATTCAGTAAACAACCAAGTAGTATCAGTTAGTGTTAATTCCATTGTCTTGAATAGAACAATATTGTCAATTTATTCAACGCCAAAAAATTATGAGGATATCAAGAAGAATATTCTCAAAATAGGGATCATTCAACCGATTTTGGTAGATCGCTCCACAATGGAGGTGGTTTCAGGGAATTTGCGACTTCAAATTGCCCGTGATTTGGGATATGAGGTTGTTCCTGTTCTATTTTTTGACTTATCTCAACAGGAAATGGATATTATCTCCATTTCTTCAAATCAACAAAGAGAAAAGTCCTATATGGACATTAAAAGAGAATTAGATTTCATTGATAAGTATTTCAATGTTTCTCAAGGTTCACGAAGTGATTTGTTTCCACAATTGAAAGAGGAATCTGCGCGAAAGAAATCGGTGATGTCAAATATCCCGACATACGCCGTAAATCAGATGAGAAAGGCATCCAAACTTTCCAAGCAAATCTATGGAGATGGCGGTGATTCAAAACTTGAGTCATTTTTGAAGAGAATTGATCAGGGTAAGGGTTCTTTGAACTCTTTGGTGAAAAATCTTGATACCCAAGCTCAAGTTAATAAAAACAGTGAGGTTGTTCCTGATTCTTATGAATTGAAATTGGAGAACTTTTTGGTTTTCAATCAATCTTGTGAGAAGATGACTCAATTGGAGAGCAATAGTGTTACTTCAATTATAACATCACCACCCTACTTTCAAATGAGAAAATATGGGAATGGTGAATTTGAATTGGGTCTTGAGGCAGACCGAAAAAACTACATTCAAAATTTGATTTCTATTTTCAATGAGTGTCATAGAGTTCTTAAAGATGATGGTTCCCTTGTTGTAAACATAAATGAGAAAGTGGAAAACGGAGCCTACCGTGGTGTTTGTTATGAATTCATTTTGGAAATGTTGAATAATGGTTGGAGATTGAATGATGAAATCATTTGGTTAAAAAACAACCCTGTATATACTGAAGGAAAAAGAACAGTTCGTTCCCACGAATACATCTATCACTTTGTGAAATCAGATGCTACTGATTTCTATTATGACACAGAATTGGCAAGGAAATTCAATGACCCAGATGGACTTTGTGTATATGGCTCGGGGAAATTGAAGCCGAAGTTCTTTTCAGGAATGGACTTCCGTGATGGCATCATTCAAACGGATGTTGCCAATACAGGTGAGTTGAGAAAACTTTGTTCTGAAGTAGGATTTTCCTTAACCCACTCGGCAACATTTCCAATCGCAGTTCCTGCTCTATTCGTTCTTTTAACTTCAAAAATTGGAGATATAGTTCTTGATCCATTCTGTGGGACAGGAACAACGGGACAAGCTGCTTTTCTCGCAGGGAGAAAATTTGTTGGGTATGAACTGAATCCTCAATTTGTAATGGCAACAGAGGTAAGAATGAACAATATGTCATACAACTACCTATTACCCAAATTTGAAACTACGACCATAAAATTGATTGCATAACAACTAAAATAAAACTAAATGAGTAAAAACAAACTGAATACAATCCATCTTGGTAATGCTGTTAATGTTCTTAATCAATTGGAGAATGAGTCCATTGACTTGACTATTACTTCCCCACCTTATGACAATTTGAGAACTTATAATGGAAAGATTAAGGATGAGGTGACTTATCAGGATGGGTATAGTTTTCCTTTTGTAGAAATGGCAAATGAACTCTATCGTGTTACCAAAGAAGGTGGTGTGGTAGTATGGATTGTGAACGACCAAGTAAAAGATGGCGGAGAAACGGGAAGTTCTTTCCGTCAGGCACTGAAATTTCAAGAGATAGGATTTACCCTATATGATACGATGATTTATCATAAAAATGGTTCTCCATTCCCTGAAACAGGAAGGTATTCACAGGTGTTTGAGTATATGTTTATTCTTTCAAAGGGGAAGCCTAAATCCATCAATTTGTTAAAGGATAAAGTCAATAAATGGGCCGGAACAAAACCTTTTGGAACTCCAACCAAAAGGTTAAAGGATGGGACTTTGAAAAAAGGAGAAAAGTATGTGGTTTCCGAAAACGGAACTCGCAATAATGTTTGGTATGTGAATAATGGAAAAGGTTTTTCTACCAAAGACAAAGAAGCTTTTCAACATCCCGCGATATTTCCTGAAAGTTTGGCAGAGGATCACATTTTAACTTGGAGCAATGAAGGAGATGTGGTTTTAGACCCGATGTGTGGAAGTGGAACAACATTGAAAATGGCAAAAGTTAATAACCGGCATTTTATTGGTATTGATATCAATGAAGAGTATGTTACCTTGAGTCAAAAACGAGTTGAAGATAACATCCCTTATTCATGCGATAATCCTAACCCAAAAGAAAATTACATTCCTGTAAAAAAGGTGAGTGTTCCGAAAAAGAAAAAGTCCAAAAAAGCAAAGATTCAGGATGAATCTTATCTCGGAATATGGGCTAACAGGGGATTGAAAAGGGTTGCTTAATGAGTATATATTTTGTAATTAGTAAAACTTCAAAATATTCTCTATTTTGATTAGAGGATTTCAGTACTCCTAATTTACAATCTGAACGCCAAGAATCAGGTGTGTTGATTCGGGTTGATTCCCTCAAACCACTTTGGAGAAATAATCCAAAAAAGAGGGAGTATTACGCTCCCTCTTTCAATTTATAGGATATAAAATTTTTGAGAGTTGAAAGATCCTTTATCTCTATTTTATCAATCTCCTTCATTAACCTGTGGGTTTCATTCAAGGCGACAATGATTTAGACTATAAAATTCACACAAAAGATTTAGGAAAAGTCTTTGGGCTTTCCGTTAGATGTATAAAGGATTAGCCTTAGGGTAGATTCTTTATAAAGTCCTTTTGAAAGTCAAATCTAATTTTCCTCACTACTAAATGCAATAGGCAATACAAACCAAGAAGAGACATTTTTACCATTTAATTTTCCTGGCTTCCAAGTACCCATGTGATGTATAATCCTCAAGCATTCTTTCTGACAATCTGGACAAGGTTGGGATAACATAGTTTTATCAATTGAAATATTTTGTACACTTCCCTCCGATGTTACAACAAATCTCAAATAAATCTTACCTTGAATTTTATTCTGAATCGCATATTGAGGGTAGTTGAAATTATCAGCTATATACTGATATAATCCTTCATATACAGGATCTTCATCTACAAACATAACAACTTCATCAATTTTACTAGCCTCGTTCTCTTTCCAATCAGGACCGACTTCAATAGTTGAAGATGAATCAATGATTATTACTTCAATTGCTTTTTCATTTGTTTGGTTTGTGGTATTATTTTGTGAAAACGAATACCCAATAGAGAATGTGAATAGGATAAGGAAATATTTTTTCATGCTATTTTTTTTTATAAAGGTATTTAAAAAATAATTTCAAGGTTGCGTTTTGAATTTTAAGTAATTCTCAAGCAAAGATATTCCCTTTTCATTTTCTGAAGTTTTAAAAGAATAAAAGGAACCACTATAATGGTAAGTTTCATAATCATATTTCATAAGATTGATTCTTGATTCCTTTTTGTTATTCTCATCACAGATGAGTTTAAGAATTTCAAGAATTTGATTTCTTTTCAAGTTAGTATTAATCAAAAAGTGAGCATGGAAATTTTCGTCTTCTGTGTTTAGTTCGCAGGAATAAAATAGTTCTGTTTTGTTATCTTCTAAATTCAACTTTTCAAACAGGAAATTCATCTTATATTCTAAGTCATTTAAGGTTGATCCTTTTGGAATGATATTCCCAATAAAATTCCAATCTTTAGTTCCAATGTATTTTCTCATCATTGTTGGATTATTGCTACACTTTGGATTTCTTCTTAAATGAAAAACTTGAGATAAATCTTGATAATGTATATAGAGTGAGGGTTTTCCCTTTTTGTTTTTTCTTACTTGGGTTCTAATTGTTTCAGGTAGGTTTTTAATTCTTCTGAAGTAAGTTCTTTCTGTTATTGGGAATATAGAAAGGACATCTTGTTTATTATACCACTTAATTTTAGAATCGTAGGGTGAATTGACTTTGTAAGGATATTGATTATTATTCATAAGAAATCTATTACCATCGTTTATGATTAGTTTCATCAGTTTATGTCATAATATATCCTCAACCAAGAAAAAGGAAATGCTTTAATGATAAATAGTGTCATATTTTGAAAATTGTCAAAATTGATATTTTGATTAGATTAGTTTACTTTTTAAGATTATCAAATAGATGGCAAAGGAAAAAAACAACACCGAAGAAGTTGAGATAAAAATTTTGGAACTCATTAAGGGTTATACACTTGACGAAATGAGGGAGATTATTGAATCAGTTAGCAAAATGATTGATGAAATTGAAGATGAGGAGGAGGTAAAAAGTAATGCTAATGCAGATTATTCCTTTGGGGTATAAATCCCATTTGAGCAACCAATTACATTTAACCCCACCTAACTTACACTTTTGACATTAGTATAAGTTATATACACTTGTTTTTCAGTGTTTTAAGTATTTTGTGTAGCTTTCTACTTATACTTCCGTTATTCTTTCAATAAAAGTATAATATGACTAGGAAAGGAAGTAATACAACAACAGGGTATTTGGAATGGGACACATTTATCTCATTAATCACCCGACTTGAGAATAAAGGTGAATACAAGTTTTGTCTCCTTGTCACAATTGGTGTTTTTACGGGATTGAGAATTTCTGATTTGTTAAACCTTAAATTCTCCGATATTTTGGATAACTCAATTTTAACCATTCAGGAAAAGAAAACCAAAAAGCATCGCAAAATCAAATTGAACAGTGATTTGAAAATGATTGTCGTAAGAATCTTTCATAGGATGGATTATACTGATTCCAACCGATTCATTTTCATCAATAGATTCGGTACCAAACCAATGGATAAAAGTTATGTCAATGTAAAACTGAAAGAGCTATTCTCGTTTTACAGAGTTAAAGTTGACGGAAATATAAGTTCACACTTATTTAGGAAGACACTTGGGCGAAGGGTAATGGAAGTGAACAATTACTCAAATGAAAGTTTAATACTTTTAATGGAATTGTTCGGGCATTCGTCAATGTCCATTACAAAAAGATATTTGGGAATTCGGGAACAAGAGATTCATAATGTTTATGATAACTTGTCATTATAAGGTGTCAATTCGCGTATTAGAATGAATACGATTAGTTAATTTAATTTTAAAACAATGATAAACAGAGCATTTACATTTCAAGGTTCATATCGGTTAACCTTAAAAGGTTGCCTTTTAATGTTCGCATTTTTTTTCGCCTTTTCCGCTTTTTCACAAATTGAAATTGATAGCATTCATTACATTGATATAGAACCCTTAGAAATCTATAAAAGAGGGAAACAAAAAACGCCAAAATACTATTACCTGTTTCATATGATGGCTAATACAGTCCATCCTTATGAAATGGCTTCAAATGAAAAACCATTCACCATTTTAGAAAAATCATTTGATGGTAATTGTATAATTGTTTTGGCTTGTAAGGATAACCTCTTTAAAACCAAATATACATTTTCAATACCCGTTAAAGAAGGGTATGATTTTGTAATCACTAAAAAGAAAAAAGATTACCTCGTCTCTTCAAAATATAATATTGAAATAAAAGAACAAACAAAAGTTGTTTTATAGGTTATTTAATGATCAGAATTTAGTTAAACATACTTTGAAACCTAAAACCAATTCTATGCTTAAGATCCTTCTCCTTTCAATTTTCAATTTGGTTTGTTTTTTTCAAGCAAGCAGTCAGGTTATAAAAGATACTTCTGTCATTATCCCAAAAAATGAAACTCCTGAAGTTGAAAAGACATATCAATTGACAGACGGAACTATTATTTCAAGTGCTGAACTTGATGCAATATTTGAGCGAGCTTGGGAAAAAAGCTTCGGAAGAATGACAGAGGAAGAGAAAAAACTGTTGTTTGAAAATATTAATATTGGAGTTGTAATTGACAATAATTGATTTCCTTAAAGTGAAAGTCCCAAAACAATGTTATTTCAGTAATTTAATAACAATTTGGCCCGCATTTCAACAACATACCTGCGCAATATTTTGAGCAGCATATAATTTCATGTTCGTAGTTATAATTTTTATAGTTATGAATGTTTAGCCAAGGTTGACAGGAGATAGCTACAAATGATGTATACTTAGTGTGCTCTTCTTCAACTGAATCAATCGTATGCATAATGTCAATATAAAACCCCCAGCCATTAAATACTTTACCACAGGGAGGATAGGAACATTTTCTATTCTTTGGGGTAATAAGTTTTTTGTTGCAAAAAACACAAGCATCTAATTCTGAGTTAGCTATTTTTTCCATTTGGGCTAATTTCTCTTTTTCTTGTTTTTTGCTGTTTTCCTCGGCAATTCTTTCCTGTTCAATTCTATTTTGCTCTTCAATTCTTTCCTGTGCTATCTTATTTTGTTCGTTAATTTTTTCTTGCTCAATATCGGCTTTAGATTTTACGAATACATTTTGACTAAACAATCCAATGGATTTTTGACCATCTGATGAACCCAATTCTCCCAGCCCATCGTACATATCATTTTTCCATTCTCCATCATACCAACCTCCATATTCAAAAGATATAAAACCTTGTCCTGATTTTTTACCGTCAAGAAAATTTCCATTGTACCTATCACCATTTTTGTAGAGTATTCCATTCCCATTATAACGCCCATTTAGAAAACTTCCTATATATCTATCACCATTATTAAATAATACAAATCCTAAACCATTTGCAACATTATCTTTCATTGAACCAACATAAAATTTGCCCCCTATGTAGGATTTAAAAACCAACCCATTTTCCTCAAGAATAACCACATTCTCTGTGTTATTGTACAAAAAGGATTTTCCATTCTCCAAATCAGGGAAATTATTGAACCATTTACCGATAAATAAGGTGTCGTTATCACCATCAAATAATATCCCCCATTTTTTTGTTCCATTGGTATTGAACGAGCCAATATACTTGTACTTTGAATTTTCAATACTCGTTTGCGTCTTATTGAAAGTTTTTATTTTTTCGGTATATTCATAATTCTCAATCAAATAGTTAAAATATTTGTCATCCAATCCTGTCAATGTCTTTAAAGCATTCACTTTTGATTCTTCTGTCATTGAAAGAATGTCATTCTTCAAAAGAAGTGTCATTAAGGATTCTTTTTGATCACTATTCAAGAATTCCATGCACATCCAAATGCCATTAATATTAGTTTTGAGATAAACACTTTCTATACCAGCATTATCACCCTTAACCAAATAAGATGATGTTAAATCAATGCTCTTTTTATTTAAATTTAATTCTTTTAAAATTTTGATTATGAATGATTTATCTGTTATCTGATACAAATCTCTTTCACGATATGCATTGTATTGTTTAATTGAGTAGTAATTACAATTAAATCCATTACTTTTTGCACAATCAGATTCATAAACCACCATTTTTGAATTGTTTGAATCAATTCGCTGTTGGAGGTTTGCAACCTCTTGTATTTGTGTCTTCAATTTAGAATACTCATCCACCCATTCTTTTAGGTTTGTGTTTAATTCTGAAGTATAAACCAACTCTTTCTTGAATTGACCAAAAGATATTAAACTAAGAAGGTTTAACACTATGAATAATGTGATTTTTTTCATTCCTATTAATTTGTATTAATGGATGTAAAAGTAATTAACGGATTCAAAATTAGAACAAATCACTATTTATTAGTATGAACCAAATCATCTATCAATTCTGTTACCACAACTACACAAACGAATTTGAAATGTTGTCAAGGATTAGGAACACTTTGAAAAATTATAAAACAGAGATGATGGATTTAGAGGATTGTTTTTACAACTTTGATTTTTTGAATAAAGAAAAGATTGTTGTTTTAGTTGATATTGTGCCATCTTTTCTGAATCCCAATATATCAAAATTCAGCTTCAACGACTACAGGACGGAAAATGAAATGATGGATGCAATAACTAAGGTAACAATGAATTTTTTTCAAGAAAATTGGGATCCTGAAGAAACATTGGTGATTCAATTGATTCATAAGATTGATAACTATCTGTAAAATTTCATCTATTTACTTTCATTATTCTGATTCATATACTTATTAGAAAAGAGGTTATGAATGATGAACTATTGAATGAATTAAAAAATAAACACGGTATAGAAATAACAAGTGTTACGGAAATTGAAAACAATGAGATTTTCAATACTTTAACATCAAGATTAAAATGGTATTTTAGTAGGAGTCCATTGAGTTCTTTTGTACTTTACAATACTTCCAAAATAGCAACCATTGTCGGGACTGATGAAGGGTACACATTGAGACACCACGAATGTATAACCTTTTCCTTATCGGATGGTTCTCACATTAGATTTTCTCCAAATGATTCTGATGGCATTGAAATCACAAGAGTATTTGTTCCAAAAAAATCAAGAAGAAAAGGAACAGGTAAAATGTTAATGGTGACATTTTTTGCATTTCTCCTTATAACTTTAGGTTTCATCCCCCAAATAACATTAGAGTGTACGGGTTCAATAGGATTAGGAGAAAGTCAAGAATCTGCCCCCACAGAGAATCAAATCAAATTCTTCAAGAAATTTGGGTTTCAGGAAATTTATGAATCGGAAAAAAATGACTATGTCAAAATGGAGTTTTGTAGCGGTGATGATTCAATTAAAAGCTATTTAGAATAAGTTTCTAATATTTTTTGATAATGACGAATTCCGTTTTTAGAGGTTAATAAAATTTGATCCTCATTTGGTATTTCATTCATATATCCAACCTTAATTCTTGCAAAAAGTAATTTCTTAATTCTAATGATGAGTTCCTTAATTATTCTTTCCTGATTTTCTAATTCTTTTGACTTAAGGAATAGAACAATAATTACCTCATCGTTTACAATGGAATGCCGATAAAAACCTTCTGAAAAATTTGATTTGAAAAACGCCCTATTTGTTTCTCCAAGAAAAATATGGTTGGAGTTGGAAATTAATTTATACCAACCGCTTACACCTACCTTTCCGAACTTCCTAATGAAGTAAGGAAGGTTTATTCTGATATCAAGAAAGAACCATCCTACCTCATTTTGTAATTCATCTAACATTGTCTTCGTATTCTCCAGCTAAAAATGTCCGTTTTGGAACATAAGTTTATTCAAAAAAGTATTCTTTTGGGGTATCCATCACCAACCTGTATAAGTCATCAGTATAATACTTCCTCAAGGATGGGTTTTTTGGTGGATTTGGAGTTTTTAGTGAACGAATGGGCATCAATTCAGTCATCATATCTGTAAATGTTTGATTTGTTATGTGATTCAACGATAACTCTCCCCCAATATCATTTACAACAGAAGGTGTGAGCTTCTGTTTTAGATTATAATCCAAACCACTCAATGATTTCCCGAGAATTAAAAATCTAAAAACTACCATATCGTTATAAGGGATATTGGTTTCTTCCATTTCTAATGAATAGATGATTCGTTTGATTCTATTCTTAACCGAGTTTAGGCTTCCATTAATTATAACCAAAATGTCTTCAAATACCTTTTTGATTGTCTTCTCATTTAGAGATTTAAGTTTCGTGTTTGAATAATCCTGATAAGCTTCAATGATGATAATGTCAAAAGATTGTTTTTTCATATTGAACAGTATACTTGACGCATTTATCATATCCTTCTTTAAAAAGTATTTGTATTCCTTCATACAAATAAATATCAAGAAGTATGGAAATGTTATGCCATCGTATCTCACCTGTTCAGATTTATAAAAAAGTGAGTTCGCTTTAAACGGGGTACAGTGATTTTTGGAAAATTTTCCTGCAGAATTTTTTACAGAAATTTTAAAAAGGGTATTGAACAATAGTTTTAAGTGGGAAAATCTTCCAACGGGGGCATACTCAGGAGGGGGAGGGAGTATTAGAAATTGTATTAATGGAGGGGGTGGGAGAGACGAAAAATGATAAAAAATCAACGAGTTTTAGGGTTGAATGTTGTCCCCATTGTTGTCCCCGCATAAAAAACAAACCCTGTAACTCATTGAATTACAGGGTTTTAACACTTTCAACTTGCGGTCTGGACGGGACTCGAACCCGCGACCCCATGCGTGACAGGCATGTATTCTAACCAACTGAACTACCAAACCAATTTTCTTCTCTGAAATTACAGATATCAGCATCAGCTGAACTCAGAAATTGTGTTAATGCTTTGCGTTAAAAGCGTCTGCAAAATTAGAACAATTATTCATTTTGACAATACTTTTTGAGAAAAAAATCAAAAAAATGTGGATTTCATTTATTTTACCATTTTAATTCACTCGAAATCAATTCATACAAGAGCTTAAGCTTACTCTACATTTTACTGATTTTGTGTTTAACAGTGCACTATTCCAATCAAGTATTCGTTTGTACTGCCACTTTTTTATAAAGCCCGTTTTGTGCTTTTCGATCGTGTGGATTCTTGTGCACACCAATTAAAAATGAATTTAACGAAGCTATTGTACTTCAGGATCGAAAACGCTATCTATATAAATCCAAAAGCATTTTCAACGCACACCGAACCTTTTCATTTTTTTTGCCGCCATCTCCAACAAGCATTCTTTTTTCGTCAAGGATTCGCTCAAAATCGCTTGATTTATCCTTTTTCACAAAATAATCTCCTACAATTTCATAAAAGGTGCCTATTTTTGAAGTAAACAATATTATACTTCTGATGAAATTATTTTTAAGCTTTGTTTTATGCCTTGTTGTCGGAAACGCCTTTTCACAGGATTTTAAGCATTTCTACCGCGAAAATTACAACAAACTTTTTCCGAATAATAAAACAATTCAACTGGAGAAACTTACGCACCAAAACGATAGTTTAAGAAACCTTTCTGACAGCTTGAAAAATGAACAAACAGTTGCACTAGAGAAAATCAACAGTTTAAAACGCGATTTGATCGAGTTAAAAACTGAGCTTCGTGCCGAGCAAGAAAAAGTGAAAGCGGCAAGCTCGAATAGTACTTCTGAAGTGCTGATTTTAAAAGACTCGATTGCAAAACTTACCTACCCACTTGTTCAAGTTAGAGAAGAATTGATAACCAAAAAAGGTGTACAAGACCCAACGCTGCTAAATACATTTCATTGGCGCATGTATCAATTAGTAGAAACGGGAACTCCTGATTACAAAGGACGCTACTCTTGGACAACGGAAATTTTCCAGCACATTGGTGATAGTTCAGTTAAAATTACAAATGCCGATTTATTCAAAAAGGAGAAAATTGAAGAATTAGAAAAAATGATCAACAATCGCTTAGAAGAAGATTTTAATGCGATGAAAATTAGCGAAGCAGAGTGTTTTAAAAGTCGACGGTATTACAAAGTGGTAAAATTACAAGACATGCGCATTTCTTTGAGTGATCACTCAGAAATAACCTTCGAAATTGACCATGGGCTAAGTGTTGCTTGTTTTGCAGTGAATGCTTCCTCTACTACCTTTAAAATTGAAGATTTGAAAGCCTTTTTTGTGGAATAAATCCAACTTTATAGATGAATAATGCACTTTCTTTGAATGGCGATTTTTAAACTTTAAGTTAATCTGTACGTTAATCAACTAAAGAATATTTTCTTTTCTTTATTTTACTAAAAAAGGAAAGCAAATGCTTTCCTTTTTTCTGTGGTGATGGACGGAATCGAACCGCCGACACAAGGATTTTCAGTCCTTTGCTCTACCGACTGAGCTACATCACCTTACCGTTATTGTGGGGGCAAAGATAATAACTTAATTTTAACTCCAAAGAACCAAAGCGATTTTTTTTCAGATTTGTTCGATTATATTTGTACAAATGGTAAAAAAAATATCAGTTCTAGTTATTGATGCAGGAAATTCGTTTTTGAAAGTTGCACTTTTTGAAAACGGAGAAACAACTAGCGTCCAACGTATTAAGATCGCTGAATTAGAACTGCTAAAGAACTATTATAATCAAGTTGGAAGACCCCCTGTTGTTTTATCATCCGTTTTAACTACCCAACAAACGCAACAACTTTTCCTACTTTTCGATACATGTTTTATCGTCAACAGGGAAACAAACCTGCCAATCGCCTTAAACTATGAGACAGTAAATACCTTGGGAATCGATCGAATTTGCAATGCAGTTGCTATTCACTCACTGAATACATCACAAAAAAAAGGAGCTATAAGTATTGATCTAGGAACTTGCATTAAATTTGATTTTATCGATGAAACAGGAACTTATCAAGGCGGATCCATCTCACCAGGAATTGCATTGCGTTACAAATCAATGAATGATTACACCGCCAATCTTCCCCTACTCGACACAAAAGAAGCAACTGCACTCATCGGAAAATCTACGCACCAAAGCATGCATTCAGGTGTTATGAATGGAATAAAAGCCGAAATCGACCAAATAATTGATCGGTACAGACAAGAAATAGGTGGCTTAACGTTTTTTGTGACAGGTGGAGATGCTCAATTCTTTGATTTCGGAGGAAAAAATGACATCTTTGTAAACGAAAATTTGACCTTAATCGGTTTGTATCAAATATATCTGTTCAATGCGCATTAACTTTTTGACCCTTTTCTTTGTTGGAATAAGCCTTTTCAATTTTGCTCAATTAAGCACTTCGCCTTATACATCTTATGGTTTTGGTGAAAAGGGCAATTTAGACCATGCCGCATTTACGGGAATTGGTAATTCAAATATCACCTACTTCGATTCAACTGTATTGAATTATTTCAATCCCGCAACATACAATACTTTGGCGCAAGGTCAACCCATTTATTCAATCGGTTTATCATCTCGTGTTTCATTTTACAACCAAGGAAACCTTAGAACAACAAATGCAACAGCCTACTTCGATCACTTCGCAATGGCATTTACACTGAAAAAGCATTTTGGTTTAGCATTTGGTTTAAAACCATACACTCGCAAAGGTTATTCTGTTTATGACCGCGTGAAAGCTGGCACCGACTCGATTAAATACAGTTATCTTGGCTCAGGAAATACAAGTCAATTGTTTCTGGGATTAAGCACCAACATAGTAAAATACAAAAACAGTACTTTGTCTGTGGGCGCGAATTTGAGTTACCTATTTGGATCATCAACAAATGAACGTCAAAGCACACTTATTTCTGCTGCAGCAGCAGAAATTGGAGGGGTTGAATGGAATCAATTAATTGTGAAATCATTTCAATATGATTTAGGCGCCTTTTATAAATATGAATTGAAGAATAAACACGTCTTCACTTTGGCTGCAACATACGAACCCTCACAAAAAATCGCTGCTACAAAGGATGAATATTTGTTTTACGGAGCAATTGGCTCACCATCCTCCTATGACACCCTCTTTTCAAACCCAGCCCAAAGAGGTCATTTGCAAATTGCGCCAACCTACAATCTAGGATTCAATTATCAACTTAGATTCAGTGACAAACGTAAAAATAATTCGATTCGAAATTCAAGCTTGGATTTACATGCAAGCTACAGTGCAACTGATTGGACTAAGTACACAAGCTCATTTGACACAACTTCAAATTTATTAGCCACAACAAAATTTACGGTTGGAATTCAATACACCCCAGAAGCATCTTTCTTGGATAATTCTAATCAATCAAAAGTCTTAGAGCGCGTTCGTTACCGCGCTGGTTATTATCAATATACTTTACCATACACCATTCAAGGAAGACAAATTTCTGATCAAGCCCTAACATTCGGTTTAGGATTCCCGATACTTTCTCAACGCTCTGCTTCTTCAATTAACTTCGGATTCTCCTACGGTAAAAGAGGCTCTGGAATCGATACGGATTTAAAAGAGCAATACATCGGTATCAATTTTGGCTTGTCGATTGCTCCTTCTAACGCTGATCGTTGGTTTAGAAAACGTAAATTAGATTAAAATGCGTTTCCCACTTTTTCTAGTAGTACTTGGAATTTATTTTTCCCTGAACGTATACGGACAAAAAGTGCCGACATCCATAGAATGTGAAGAACAATCATCAGCATTTCTGAAATCATTAAATAGACAGGATTTTCAAGCTTCCTCAATTCTTTTCAGAAGTTTAGGATCTAATTGCCCGGAAGTAGAAAAAACCATCCTTCCCAACTACGTGGCTTTTCTAAAGCAACAAATCAATGGTCAAAAAGACTTTCAGGTGAAAACCCAATTAATTGATTCACTTGAACAAGCGTATGTTCGAATGGAACAATTAAAAACTTATTCAAGTGCTGAAGATATCCATCGCGTAACGTATTTAATAAATAGTCCAACTAGTAACAATTTAAAGATCGATGAATTGCTGTCGCGCATCATTCATACTCGCCCAGAAGGCTGCAGTGAATCATTGATATTGATGTACTACATGAATCTGAACACTTTGTACACAACACATCAAGGTGAAATTAAATATAACTATTGGAGACGAATGGTGAATGATTATTTTTACATTAAAAATGAACTTTCAACTCCAAAAATAGCCCCAGAAACGCAAAAAACACTCACACTCTATTTTACAAGTATTAGCAGTAAATGCAATGACATTTTAGCATCAACACCTCATTGTATCGCAATGTTGTCCGGCGATAATTCGACAAGAGTTTCCGAACTAACGAACTACATTTCAATTTATGAAAAAGCGGGATGCATCAACGCTTCAGCTTACAATCAACTATTGGACTCCCTTAATTCATTGGATTTTTCAGATTACATTTTCTTAAAAAAAGCAAGCTACTACCGATTAAATAACGATTTTTCAAAAGAATTCTCAGCACTCTATTTTGCTAAACAAGCACGTTCATTGGATGCTTATGCTGATTCCATTCAACTTCTGGAAGCTAGGTGCATGCTAAATATGGGGAATTATTCAGAAGCTTTCCGTTTGGGAATGGCACAATCGTCTTTGTTTTCATCTGAATTACGTGAAATCGCGATTCAAGCTGTAATTGCTGAAAATGGTTCTTGCGCACAATCTGAAAAGCAACAGCAATTGAACCTCATCTATGCGCAAGTTTTAGTGATGGATGCAAAACGTTCAAAACTAATTCTTTCTCAGGAGCTTGAAAAATCGGTAAGCGATAAACAACCAAGCAGAGAAAAACTTCAGCAATTGGGCATCAATTCCGGTCAAACAGCCAATTTAGACTGTTGGGAAATTTCATTTAAACTTCCATAAACATGTCATTTAATCGAACAACTTTTTTTGGTTTTATTAGCTTGTGTCTCGCTGTATTCCTTGCTTCATGCGTGAATGATTTAGAATCAATTAAAAAAGTAACCTACGATCCAAAAGCACCTGATGAAGTCACCAAGAATCTACGGGTTTTCTATACAGACTCAGGTTTTGCGCGCGTAGAAGTTTTTGCAGCCTTGGCTGAAACCTATTCAAAACCAGAAGCTGTTACAAAACTAAAGGATGGAATCAAAGTAAATTTCTTCTCCGCAGATGGTAAAATTGTCTCCACTTTAACAGCTTTGTATGGCGAAATAAACACAACAAAAGGTACAATGTTTGTGCGTGATTCTGTTCAATTGATCAATTATGAAAAAAAACAACGCATGGAAACGGAAGCCTTGTTTTGGAATCAACAAGACAGTGCTATCTACACAACTTCTAATGTAGTAGTTCGCTCCCCCGATGGAATTGTATACGGTGATGGCATCCGCACCAAACAAGATTTTTCAACTTACGAATTCCTCAAGCCACACGGACGTATAAATATGGGTAAGAAATAAGCTGCTCATATGTAAATACATTCTATCTTTGCAAAAAAATTAATCGTATGAATTTCTACAACAAAATAATGCTTTACTTCTGGTTAGCCGTTGCGGCTGTTATAATTGTTGGAACGACCTATATGGTTTTGACTGTCGACAACGGATTTAAGCGTTACGGATACTCATACATTTTTAGTGGAATTGCAATTCTTATGTTCTTATTTAAACGTTGGATGATGAAACGCGTAGAAAAACATATGGAATTTTTAGCATCGCAAAAACCTGAAGAAAGAAAATAACGTGACCATTCGTCCTATTTTATGCGCTTTCCTAACGGCATACTTCACTTGAACACAATTTGAATTCAAACAGAAGGTAAGTTCCTTATTTTTAACGTGTAATTGATTCTTTCAAAACAACTTTTGGATTATTTCGTTATTGATTCATGAAAACACTATTCAATCTATTTTTTCTATTGCTTGTTCTCCTGTCGCATAAAGCAACTGGTCAAGTATTATTGAGTGGTACCATTTCCGATGAAAAAGAAATTCCTATTCCAAATGCGCGTGTATATGTAAAAAACAATGCTGAATTGCGCACAGAGGCAGATGTAAATGGGTATTATGAATTACGCCTTTTTCCAGGTGAATATTTCCTTGTTTTTAACGCAAGCGGCTACAACGAGCGGGAATCATGGGTGGTGATTACAGACATGCCCGTTGCGCGAGATATTCAATTATTCCCCGTCTTGATTCGCGATATTGAAGATGTTCAAGTAACTGCTAAAAAATCGAATCCTGGAAGAGAAATAATGCTAAAAGTAGTGGCCAAGCGCGACTCAATAAATCCGTGGAATTATCCCCATATTGTGGATGGCTATATCAAAGCCACAGAAAAATTGGATGGGAAACCGAATGAGGAAAAAGATAAAAAATCAAAACAAAACACGGAAGAACCAAACACTACAAAAGACATTGACGATCCTTTTGAAGAAGAACGAAAAAAACAAACAAATTTAGCCAATAACATGAACTTGGTTGAAGTACAATTCACACGAAATTATGCGCCTCCTGTGAATGTAAAAGAAGTTCGAAATGCCTATGAAAAAAGGGGGAATGATCGGAATTTATACTATACAACCACAGTAAAATCGAATTTCAACTTTTTTCAAAATCTCTTACACCTCGATGATTTGCATCAATCTCCAGTAAGTTCGCCCATTTCTGGCCCAGGTATACTTTCTTATAAATACCGATTAGAAGAGCAATACGAAGAAAATGGCAGAATCATTAATCGCATTAAAATCATTCCAAGAAGCACTGCTACAACCACGCTTGAAGGTTATATTTGGGTTGTAGATTCTGTTTGGTTAATTCAAAAATTAGAATTGACCTTAAACAAAGGGAACTTGTTAGTTTATGATTATTTTAAAATCACGCAAACATTTGAACATCCTGGAGATTCCATGTGTGTCTTAACGCATCAGGAATTAGATTACGGTGTCAAATACAAAGATCAAACATCGGTTTGTAAGACAATTGCGGATTTTAGCAATTATCAATTCAATGCGAAATTCCCTGCGAAATTTTTCGGAAATGAAGTAGCAGTTACCGACAAAGAAGCCTACGAAAAGGACACAAGTTTTTGGAGTAAAAATAGAACAACATCATTAACCCTCGAAGAGCAAAAGTACATCATTGCAAAAGATAGCATTCGTGACTATCAAAACCGTAAAGAATATTTGGATTCTGTTGATGCGCTCTTTAATAAAGTAACTTTTCTAAAAGTACTTTGGCTTGGTGTTGATCACCGAAATCGTGTAAACAAAACGCAATGGACAATTTCTTCACTTGCTGCCACTGCCAGACCAATGTACATTGCCGGCCCGAGAATCGCTCCTAGTTTTTATTACTTTAAAAAATGGGAAAATGAACACGCGTTAGATTCCTACACAGAAGCATCAATTGGTATTTTAAATAACGATATCAAAGGAAAAACTTGGTGGCGCTATCGCTATGCGCCTTTGCATTTTGGAACAGTCAGTTTTCAATTTAATCATGACTTTGATGTGATTCGTAGCTTTGATGCCATTACCCAAATCTATAAACGTGAGAATTTTATTGAAACCACTAGTGGGACAATTGGCAATAGTTATGAATTGTTCAATGGTTTTTATGCTGACATCAATTTTGAATTTTCTGAACGTCGATCAATCAATGGTTATAAATTTTTTACATTCCTAGATGAAGCCATTCCGAATAATGATCCCTTGGAGTTTAAACCCTACCAAGCAGCTGTTAGTGAATTGACGATTAGTTATACACCAAAACAAAAATACATGCGTGAACCAAAGATTAAAGTGCTTTTAGGTTCGCGTTACCCTACGTTTTATATGACTTATGAACGTGGAATTCCGAAATTGTTTGGCAGTGATGTGGATCACGAATACGGAAGAGCAGGAATGATGCAGACCTTTAAAATAGGTACCTTGGGCACATCTTCTTATCATATTACAACGGGTAAATTCTTGAGTGCTAAAAATCTGTACATGGCCGATTTTAAGTTCCAACGCAGAAGTGATCCAATTTGGTTCTCTAACCCCTTGTATTCATTTCAAGGATTGGACTCATCGTTACCTTCCAAAAAAATCTTCTATGAAGGTCATTTTGTGCATCATGATAATGGGGCAATTATCAACAAAATTCCATTCATGAAAAAAACAGGAATTGGACTCGTTATGGGCGTTGGCGCATTGTATGTAAAAGAATTTGATTGGCAACATTATGAATTGTTCGCGGGACTAGAGCGCAATTTCAAATTTTCAAAAAGAAGATTAAGAATTGGTGTTTATGCTGTGGCCTCAGATGGAAACCAGATTGAGCCTCGCATGAATTACAAAGTTTCATTCGCCGTTCTAGACGATCGAAATATGAAATGGAATTTCTAAATTACATTCGAAACATACAACTATTTTTCCCTTATCCCCATTTTATTAATTGTACTTAATTAGTACATTTACACGTTCAAAAAAACGAAGCTATGTACGGTAAAATGAAAGACCATCTTCAAGCAGAATTAAAAGCAATTGAAGAAGGGGGAATTTATAAAAGAGAACGTATCATCACAACACCTCAAGGTGCAAAAGTAAAGGTTGCATCGGGAGATGAAGTTGTGATTATGTGTGCGAACAATTATTTGGGTTTATCATCCCATCCTGAAGTAATCCAAGCAGCTAAATCAGCTTTGGACACACACGGATATGGAATGTCTTCTGTACGTTTTATATGTGGAACACAAGATATCCACAAAGAATTAGAAGCGAAAATTGCTAAGTTCTATGGCACCGAAGATACCATCTTGTACGCTGCCGCATTCGATGCAAATGGTGGTGTTTTCGAACCTTTATTTGGCGAAGAAGATGCAATCATTTCAGATGAATTAAATCATGCTTCAATCATTGATGGTGTTCGTCTATGTAAAGCACAACGATACCGCTACAAGCATTCTGACATGGCCGATTTAGAAGCGCAATTAATCAAAGCGCAAGATCAACGTTTTAGAATTATCGTAACAGATGGTGTATTCTCAATGGACGGAGATATCGCGAAAATGGACCAAATTTGCGACTTAGCTGATAAATATGATGCCCTCGTGATGACGGACGAATGTCACTCAGCTGGATTTATCGGCAAAACGGGTCGTGGAGTTCCGGAATATTGCAATGTCATGGACCGCGTAGATATTATAACAGGTACCTTAGGAAAAGCACTAGGCGGTGCGATGGGTGGTTATACAACTGGAAAAAAAGAAATAATAGATATTTTACGTCAGCGTTCACGCCCCTATTTATTCTCAAACTCCTTGGCTCCTGCTATTGTTGGTGCATCAAACAAAGTATTCGACATTTTAAGTTCAACAACTGAATTACGCGATAATCTTGAATCAAACACGCACTATTTCAAAGAACGCATTTTAGCTGCTGGTTTCGATATCAAACCTGGCGATTCTCCAATCGTTCCTATTATGTTGTATGATGCAGCACTTTCACAAAAATTTGCTGACCTACTATTAAAAGAAGGCGTTTATGCTATTGGTTTCTTCTATCCTGTTGTGGCGAAAGGACAAGCGCGCATCCGAACACAAATTTCTGCAGCTCACAGTATTGAAGATTTAGATAAGGCAATTGCAGCATTTATAAAAGTTGGAAAAGAGCTAGGCGTAATTCAATAGAAAAAAAGACTTTTTTAACGTTCCGCTTTCATTTAGATGGTTATTTTTGTAATATGTCTAAAAGAAAGCGGATTTTTTTTTCTCACTTCATTTTGCTAATGTTCACTTGGCAACTTGGTCTTTTATGCAGTACACCACTTTTAGATTCTAGCGACTCCATTGAACAACTTTCAAGTTTAACAGAAGAATCAGAAGATGACGATTCAGATACTGAAGAGTCTGAATCAGACATGTTCAAAGCTATTCATGAAGCGCTATTCATTCTTTCATCTCAATCAGGTGAATTTAACTTATCGACATCAACAAAATTCCATTCATCTAATGAATTAGCGAGCAATCAAGCTGATTTCAAAACACCCTTCTCTCCTCCTGAAATGATGTAGCTTTCTTAGAAAAAACTATTCATCATCTCACATCATTTCAATGAAAAATATTTTATCGCACTGGAAGCAAGATTTGCCTTCTAGTTTGGTGGTGTTCCTTGTAGCATTACCGCTTTGTTTAGGAGTTGGATTAGCATCCACAAATCATCCAGAAGTAACTGGAATGCCGAACATATTCGCTGGCTTAATAGCGGGAATTGTGGGAGGAGTTGTTGTTGGCTTATTCAGTAAAAGTAGAATCGGTGTATCCGGACCTGCAGCCGGTTTAATTACAATCGTCTTAGGAGCAATTGTGGTGCTTGGAAGTTTCCAAGCGTTTCTTGTAGCCGTTGTTCTAGCTGGAATTATACAACTAATCGCAGGTTTTTTAGGTTTGGGGATTTTAGGGAATTATTTCCCTTCATCAGTGATCAAAGGAATGTTGGCTTCAATTGGTATCACATTGATTCTAAAAGAAATACCACACGCGCTTGGATATGACAAAGATTTTTTCGGTGATGAAGCTTTTTTTCAAAATGATGGTCACAACTCCTTGTCAGAATTACTCTATGCATTTGGGGCACTGCAACCAGGTTCAATCATCATAAGCGCACTTTCTATCGGTGTCTTAATTCTATTTGATCGACCATTCATGAAAAAATGGAGCATCTTTAAACTGATTCCAGGCGCCCTAATTGTTGTGCTATTAGGGGTTGGACTCAACCAGCTTTTCCTGACAATTTACCCTGATTTTTATGTGAATACCAAGCATTTGGTACAGTTGCCAATCGCAAAAACTACAGAAGATTTTATCTCTTATTTTTCATTTCCAGATTTCTCTGCCTTGAAAAACCTCAATGTGTATGTTATAGCAGGAACGATTGCATTGGTAGGTAGTCTTGAAACATTATTAAGTGTAGAAGCAACTGATAAACTAGATCCTGAAAAAAAATCTACTCCAACCAATAGAGAATTAAAAGCCCAAGGGATAGGAAACATTTTATCTGGTCTTATTGGTGGTTTACCTGTTACACAAGTAATCGTTCGAAGTTCAGCGAATATCAATGCTGGCGCCAAAACTAAAATGTCTACCGTGTATCATGGATTGCTTTTGTTAATCAGTGTGCTTTTCTTACCTAAAATCTTAAATTTGATTCCCCTTGCATCCTTAGCAGCGATCCTCATAATAGTTGGTTATAAATTATCCAAAGTGCAATTGTACAAACAAATTTACAAGCTTGGACCCGAACAATTTATTCCATTTATCTCAACGATCATTGCTGTTCTGTTTACAGATTTATTAAAAGGAATTGGTATCGGAATGACCATTGCCATCTTCTATATTCTCCGAAAAAACTATAGAAACAATTACAAACTAAATAAAGAACCAGAGACTACTACAATTCGCATGGTTCTTTCCCAAGAAGTAACCTTTTTAAATAAAAGTGGCATACTTGAGTCACTGAATAACATCAAACCAAATCATCATTTAATTATTGACGGAACAAATTGTGAATCTATAGATTATGATGTGCTTGAACTGATTCAAGAATTCAAAAATTATCGCTCGAAAGAAATGAATATAACTGTGGAAACCTTGAATATTCCCGAAATAATAGTAACCTCAAAACATTAAAAAATGGAAGCATTCTACAAAAAATTACTCGACAACAATAAAGAGTGGGTTGTAAAAAGTTTAGAAAAAGATCCTAAATTTTTTAGCCGATTAGCAAACGGCCAACAACCACCCATTTTATGGATTGGCTGCTCAGACAGTCGTGTACCAGCCAATGAAATAATAGGAGCTCAGCCAGGTGAAGTTTTTGTTCATCGAAACATCGCCAACATGGTGATTCATACAGATATGAGTATGTTGAGTGTGCTCGATTATGCAGTGAACGTTCTGAAAGTAAAACATGTGATTGTTTGTGGACACTATGGCTGCGGTGGTGTTCAAGCTGCTTTAACGAATAAGCATATTGGTTTAATCGATAACTGGATTCGTCACATTAAAGATGTCTATCGTTTTCATCAAGACGAATTAAATGCAATTGAAGATGAAAAAACCAAATTTAATCGCTTTGTTGAATTGAATGTATTTGAACAGGTTTATGATTTAGCAAAAACATCGATTATGCAAACCGCGTGGGAACGTGAGCAAGAAGTTCATATTCATGGTTGGGTATATGATGTGAAGGATGGCCTTATCAATGATTTGAAAATAACCTTGAAAAATAATGATTCATTATCTGAAGTATATCAATTAGATTTGTAATAGCACAAAGGCTATTGCATGGAGCAACAACAGATTTTAAACTTAATCAATGAATTGGAACGCGTTTTCAATTCAAACGCACATACTGAAAACGGTCTTGCTATGTCGAAGTACATGAAAGACCGTTTTCCTTTTTTTGGGATCAATGCACCAACAAGAAAAAAGCTTCAATCCCAATGGTTTCAAAAAATACCGAATGAGTTGCCAAATCATGAACGTTGGACAATCATTGAAGAATTGTGGGCAAAAGAAGAGCGAGAGTTTCACCATGTTGCCTGCGATTATTTAAATTCTTGGAACAAAAAGTTCATTCAACCAACAGATGCTGCAAAATTAAAGTGGTTAATTTCAAACAATTCTTGGTGGGACACGGTAGACTCAATCACCTCAAATTACTTGGGAAAATTCTATTTAGCCTTTCCTGTAGAAGGAGCCGAATTGGTAAAAGAATGGCGAGATGAAGACAGTTTTTGGTTGAACCGTTCGTGTTTAATTTTTCAATTGAAATATGGAAATAAAGTCGATTTTGAATTATTGAAATCATTGATTATTCAATTTCAACCAAACAAAGAATTTTTTATTCAAAAAGCAATTGGTTGGTCCTTAAGGCAATATTCTAAATTTAATCCGCAAGAAGTCGCTGATTTTGTGCAAAAAATTAACTTACAAGGCTTAGCAAAACGCGAAGCAACAAAATACATTTAAAATGGCATTAATTAAGGCATGTAGAGGTCACGAGCCTCAATTTGGAAAAGACTGTTGGTTTGCGGAAAATGCAACAATCGTTGGGGATGTAATCATGGGCGACCAATGTTCTGTTTGGTTCAATGCGGTTGTTCGTGGTGATGTAAATTCCATTCGAATGGGCAATAAGGTTAATATTCAAGATGGGGCTGTTTTGCATTGTACTTACGAAAAAACCACCGTGAATTTAGGAAACAATGTTTCGATTGGTCACAATGCTTTGGTACATGGCTGCACGGTTGAAGACAATGTACTGATTGGAATGGGCGCCATCGTAATGGATAATTGTCACATAGAGGCAAATTGCATTATCGCAGCAGGAGCGGTATTATTAGAAAATACGCGCACAGAATCCTGGAGTATTTATGCTGGAGTTCCCGCTAAAAAAGTTAAAACACTATCGCCGGAATTGTTCAAAGGTGAAGTTCAACGAATTGCAGACAACTACGTAAAATATGCTTCTTGGTTCAAATAGATGTTAGTGATTAGTAGTTAGTGATTAGTAGTTAGTGATTAGTAGTTAGTGATTAGTAGTTAGTGATTAGTAGTTAGTGATTAGTAGTTTACCACAGAATCCAAAAGTTAGAAAAATGAGAGATATTGAAACCTACGAAGATTGTTTATTGTTGATTACCAAATTCTATGATAAACTGTTAGTTGATGATCAAATTGGTCATTTCTTTCAACAATTGGATTTAACGCACCACATTCCAAAAGTTGCTGATTTTTGGGCTTTAATCTTGGTTGACAAACCAGGTTATGCGAACAACATGATGAATGCACATGCCAAATTGGATTTACATGCATCCGATTTTAAACGATGGCTTCAACTTTTTCACGAAACAATTACTGAACATTTTAGTGGTGAAAAAGCAAAATTGGCCATCGAACGCTCGCAATTAGTCGCTTGGACAATGACTTCAAAACTAAGTTGAAATTTAAATTAACGAAGTACAGTCACGAATCCTTGATACATTTTGCGCACATTATTCGCTGGTTTGAAATAAATAATGTACGTGTAAACACCATCTTGAACAGGAAGCCCCGACTTTTGATCCGTTCCATCCCATGTTAACTGATTTTCAGAAAACTCAGCAATTATATTCCCCCAGCGACTAATGATATATCCTTCTTCGACAATTCCACCTTGTACAATAATTTTAAAGGTATCATTCAAATTGTCATTGTTAGCTGTAATGACATTCGGAATAAAAATCACCTCGGGTTCTACAATGCAATTCTCCAATACCACATATACGGAATGTAAATATGAACATCCATTAACTGTTTGTTCAGTTTGAGTTAATTCCTGAGAAGCATAAATCCATTGATTGAACACTAAAACAGAATCGAATTCACATAATTGAATAGTTTCTGTATAATCATTTGCTATATAATTTGACAACTGATAAATTTGGGTAGAATCACAACCATCCACATCTATAAATACCTGAGAATAGGTGCCTGAATTGGACTCATAAGAACCGAAAATCAGCAGCGAATCTCCTGGACAAATACTCACATTTTCTGTTACAATTTGTGGTGTACAACCAGAAGTAACAATAACAGTGATGCATTGTTGATCTGCACAAGCTCCAGAACCTAAAGCATAACAAATTTGCCAAGTTCCTATTCCAGCAATTTGAGGGTTAAATACACCCGTTGAAGAAAGGCAAGTTCCGCAAGTTGAAGTCCATGTTCCACCGCCGTTTATAGCAATAATTTGTTGTGTAGCATCTGAATCAGTAAAGGGACCTGTATTTTGAATAGACGCATTAGCAACCGCTTGTCCCGCAGCTACCGTTGCAGTTTGTGTTACAGTGCAGCCATTAGCTGTCGTAAGAACTAAAGTATAAGGTCCAGGACATACATTTGTAAGGTTAGCCGTTGTTGCTCCATTTGACCATAAATAGGTAGAAGTAGCTTGTCCGTTTGATACCGAAGTACTAATTGAACCATCACATGCATTTGCACACGTTTCGTTGAGTGGTGTCAATGTGAGAGTTGGACTCGCTTGTGCCGCCGCTACCGTTGCAGTTTGTGTTACAGTGCAACCATTGGCTGTCGTAAGAACTAAAGTATAAGGTCCAGGACATACATTTGTAAGGTTAGCCGTTGTTGCTCCATTTGACCATAAATAAGTGTCAGAGGCTTGCCCATTAGAAACCGTTGAACTTATAGATCCATCACATGCATTTGCACACGTTTCGTTGAGTGGTGTCAATGTGAGAGTTGGACTCGCTTGAGCCGCAGCTACCGTTGCAGTTTGTGTTACGGTGCAGCCATTGGCAGTCGTTAGAACTAAAGTATAAGGTCCAGGACATACATTTGTAAGGTTAGCCGTTGTTGTTCCATTTGACCATAAATAAGTATCAGAGGCTTGACCATTAGAAACCGTTGAACTTATAGATCCATCACATGCATTTACACACGACTCATTATTTTGAGATAAAGTAAGCGATGGACTCGCTTGACCTGGTGCTATGGTTGACGTTTGTATCACTGAACAACCTGTAGCAGTTGTAACTTCTAAGGTATATGATCCTGGGCATAAATTAGAAATAGTTGGTGTTGTAGCACCGTTGGACCACAAATAAGTATAAGGAGCCTGACCATTTGTAACTGTAGATGTTATTGATCCATTGCAAGCATTGATGCACGTTTCATTCGTGGGTGTGAGTGTTAAACTTAAACCAGGATTTATACTGCATGCTGGATTCATTGTTGCAATCCAAGCGTCATTTGCGGTGTTGTTAGGTGCCCCTGGCGTTTCATTTACACCAACATTGCCCGAAGTCCAATTCGCTTGTGTATTCCAGTTGTTTGAGGTGTTATTTGTAAATGAAAAGACCTTTCCTACAGCTGTTCCTGAAAAATAAATAATTGTATTTGTGGAATTTCCTCCCCAACTAACACTGTGAAAGGGAATTCCTGTTGAAGGAATAGTTGGAACTTGAAATGAATCTCCACCATTCGCCAAAGCTACTTGATTCCATGATCCTCCAGGTGCCCAACTAGCATTTGGTGGATAGGCTGAATTTGTTGTTGTTGGACTAACAGTTGTTGATTCCAATAAGGTAGATGATGCCGGTATAATTAACCTACAGTTGCCGTCAGTCAATGAAAGATCATTGGGAGGTAAAGCTGCATTCGGGCTTAATTCATTGTAAATAACAATATAGGTTCCTTGTGGAACGTTTTGCCAAAAAGCAATGTCTGCAAAACGCAATGCTCCTGTAGCAATACCTGTTCCCGTTCCGGTCGCAAAATAGCCGTTATTGTCATCAATTATAACTCTTCGCAAATCAAGTGATGGAACTGGGCTTGTACATGTTGCTGAGCCAATTACTACAAATTCTACATATTCACTAGCACCCGTTCCTTGTGAAACTTCGTTTATAATTAATTGTTGTCCGAATGAACCAAAAGAAGCACCTAAAAAACTAAAAAATAAGACTAACCGAAACATACGTTTATATCAAACATCTTATTTGCGGTTGGTTTTGGTAAAACACATTGGTTTACCTCAAGGAGAACAACTGCAAATTTCGCAACAAAGTTACAAGAACTATTCCACGAAATAAAATAAATTGATTAAGGATATGTAAATAAATCATTACAATTTAATGTGTTCTGATTTCACATCCCTACCAATGAATACGGATGCCTTTTTATCAAACTCCTCTGAAGATTCCGTTGTTAAGAATTGAATCGTTCCACATCTTGATAATTTATCTGAAAGAAATGTATTTCGCTGTAAATAATCGTCCAGTTTTTCGGCAACAATAGCGCCTTGAGAAATTACTTTAATCGTATCAGGCAGCAATGATTCGATGTATTCTTTTAGAATGGGATAATGGGTGCATGCAAGAACAATCGTGTCAATTTGGGCATCCTTTTCTATCAATGCTTTAATATCTTCTTCAATAAACCATTTACCCGCAACCGACTCATGCCGATGATTTTCTATCAATGGAACCCACATTGGACAAGCATGCTGAACCACTTTGACGGATGGCGCATATTTCGAAAGTTCAATGATATACGATTCAGATTTCACTGTTCCTTCAGTTGCCAGGATTCCAACATGACCAGTTTTAGTTAAATCGCCAATAATTTCGGTACTTGGCCGAATAACACCCAACACACGTTTATCAGGATCTATAGACGGTAAATCATTTTGTTGTATTGAACGTAAAGCTTTTGCAGATGCTGTATTACATGCCAATACGACCAATTCACAACCTCGGTCGAATAATTCATTAACAGCTTCTAGGGTATAATCGTAAACGACCTCAAATGAACGCGTTCCATAAGGTGCACGTGCGTTGTCGCCCAAATAGATATAGTCATACTGAGGTAAGTGATTGACTATTTCCGACAAGACGGTTAAACCACCATAGCCAGAATCAAAAACACCAATAGAAATCTTTTTTTTCATTCATTCAAATCTACAAAAAAAGGGTAATCAAATAAATGATTACCCTTTCAAAAACGTTCTTTTAAATTATAGTTTAGTTGCCTCAGCATCTAAACGAAGTAATTCAATGATTACCTCATTCGTAATATCCATTCCACCTTTGTAATAAAGTGTAGTAGATTCATCGATTACATAATTCAATTTTTTACGATCAGAAACAATTTCAACAGACTTTTGAACACGGTCCAAAATTGGTTTGTTCAACTCTTGGCTATACAATTGCATTTCTTGTTGTAATGATTGCTCGCGCTCTTGAATATTTGTTTGTTTCTTCATTAACTTGTCTTCAGCAATTTTAATTTCTACTGGAGTCATTTTAGGACGATCCGCTTCGTATTTTGCCAATGCAGCGTTGAAATCAGCTTCCATTTCTTGAAGTTCTTTAACACCATTTGCTTCAAACTCTTGCAATTTTGTAATTGCAATTTTTCTTGATGGCAATGTATCCAACAATTTTTGTGAATTGACATGCGCCACTTTTGACTGTGCCATCACAGTTCCTACACTAAACATTACCGCAAGGGCTAATAACAACTTTTTCATTTTTTGTGTTTTGTTTTTATTAATTATTTACCAGTAATTCCCATTTCTTTCAAAACTTCATCACTGATGTCGAGTTTGTTGTCCGCATACACCAAATTACTTTGATTGGCTTTATCGAATACAAAACTATAATTTCTCTTTGAAGCAACCTTTTGCATGGCGTCAAAAACGCGGTCTTGGATTGGCTTAATTAATTCCTGACGTTTCTGAAAATAATCTCCACTAACTCCGAATCGCATTTTCTGTAATTCCAACACTTCGGTTTCTAACTTCTCAATTTCTTCTTTGCGTTTTGTTTTTTCTTCCGTAGGTAAAAGAACCTCTTCACGTGTAAAATTTTCTTTTTTCTGTTTTAAAATTTCGTAACGTTCTTCAATTTCTTTTGTCCAACGATCTGCCAACTTATCCAATTTCTCTTTTGATTCTTTATATTCTGGAACGTTTCCCAGTATATAATCAGAATCAATGTATGCGTACTTTTGACCGAAGGCAAATGCTGTGCCAAAGATAAAAACAAGTGCAAATAATAGCTTTTTCATAAAATCAGTTTGAAGCCGAACGGCCAAATTAACAATTTTATTGTGTTCAACAAGTATTAAAGTTCTCCTAAATTCATTCCAATTGTAAAACTCAACTTCGGGTGAAAACCGCGTGTGTTGATATCTGTATCGGATGCTCCACCTGTTGCCGTTGACCAAGAGTCCAATTTATCAAACCCAAGTCCATAATCCAGTCCTAGCATACCAAACATTGGTAAGAACACACGAATACCAACTCCCGCAGCACGTTTCACATTGAACGGGTTAAATCGTTCAAATGAAGGGAAAGTATTACCTGCTTCGGCAAATGCAAGCGCATAAAAAGTTGCTGAAGGATTCAACGAAATTGGATAACGCAATTCCAAGGTATATTTCGCAATAATTGGATCTCCACCAGAAGACGACATTGAATTATCTTCATATCCTCTCAAGGCTATAATTTCACGACCTCCTAATTGATTTACTCCTGAAAGTCCACTTCCACCTAATGAGAAACGCTCAAATGGCGTAACGCCTCTCGAAGCGGAATAAGCACCCATGTAAGAGAAACCGATGCGTGACATTAAGACCAATTTTTTATCTTTTGACAGTGGGAAGAACCACTCACCTGTGAATTTCAATTTATAATATTCCAGAAATTTATATTTATCTTGTTGTGATAAACCAGTGAAATCCTTGTTACCATTGAATAAGAAATAAGGCAAGGATGATTTAGCTGTAAATGTGATATTAGAGCCACTTTGAGGATAAATTGGAGCACTCACAGAACTGCGTTGTAACACATACTTCAGCGATAAATCGTTTGCATATCCATTGTTGAAAATTGGAAAAAAGGAATATTCATTTACATCATAGTATTGGTATGAAAACTCATAATAAGCAGTAAAGAAATCATCAGGAATCTTTTTTCTTCTCCCTAATCCAATACCAGTTCCAGTAATTCCAATTCCAGTATACAAATCATTTGTTGGTAAATAACCATTTCCCATCGCAGTATGGTTGATATAATATGTCAACGAATTTGGTTTTTTTCCACCCAACCACGGCTCGGTAAATGAGAAATTGTATCCTTGATAGAAACGACCATTACTTTGCGCACGAATTGATAAACGTTGTCCATCTCCTCCTGGAAGTGGTGACCAAGCTCCTTTTTTAAAAATGTTTTTTGTCGAGAAATTGTTAAATGTTAAACCCAAAGTTCCGATTAAACGTCCTCTGCTTACGGCACTTGCTCCACCGTATCCGCCTGATAATTCAATTTGATCAGATGATTTTTCCTCAACTACATATTCAATATCTACTGTTCCGTCCGCTGGATTTGGAATTGGATTCACTTGAAATGCTTGTTCATTGAAGAATCCCAATTGAGCCAATTCTCGCTGTGTACGAATAATATCATTTCGATTAAACAAATCTCCCGGCTTAGTTCGAATTTCACGGCGAATTACATGGTCGTTTGTTTTCGTGTTTCCACTAATTATGATTCTACGAATACGCGCTTCTTTTCCTTCGATGATACGCATTTGATAGTTGATATAATTATCTGAAACATTTGTTTCAACGGGAATAACCTGGAAAAACAAATAACCCCTATCCATATACAAAGAAGAAATATCTCTACCATCTTCACTCATGAACAAACGTTTTTCAACCAACGATTTGTTGTAAATATCACCACGCTTAATTCCTAAAACAGTATCCAAATATGAAGATCTGAATTTCGTATTCCCAATCCATTCTACATTACCGAAGAAATATTTTGAACCTTCTTCAATTTGAATAGTAACATATAAATTTTTATCATTTATCTTATAAACAGTGTCAAATCGAATGTGCGCATCACGCAAACCAACTGCATTGAACTTCTCCAACATTGCCAATTTGTCTTTCTCATATGAACTTTCTGTAAACTTAGATCGTTTGAAAAATCTCCAAAGTTTTTTCTCTTTGGTATCTTTCATTGCCATTTTCAACTTCCATGTTGGAACGGAAAGATTTCCTTCAATATTGATTTCTTTAATTCCTACCTTATCACCTTTTACAATGTCAATTAGGAAGATTTCAGAGTTATTCATCAATGTGTCACCAAGACGATTGATTTTAACTGAAGAAGAATAATATCCTTTCTCTCTAAAATATCCTTTGATTTTACTTTCCGTTTGATACACCAAGTTTTCCGTTATGGTTTTACCAGAATACAATGCGATTTCTTCACGAATTTTATCTGCCTCACGCTTGTTTACCCCTTTAAACTTAAAACGAGAAAGCTTTGGTCTCGGAACCACTTTTATTGTCAAATAGATGACTCCAGCTACTTCCTTAGTCGCATAAATTTCAACATCCGAAAAAATCCCCTCATTCCAAAGGTTTTTAATTGCTTTTGCAATTTGATCTCCTGGAATATAAATTGTTTGACCTTGACGCAAACCAGCAATCAATTTAATTGCTTGGTGATCAAAATTATCCGCACCTTCCACCTGAATTGGTCCGATTTCAAATTCCTTAGGCTTTGTATAGTCAATTTGTAAACTCCCAATTGATACTGGTCCAGACGAAACAAGTGTGTCTTGAGCGAAGATAGTGCTCATTACACCTAAAAACAGTACTAGAAGAAGGTTGTTTTTTATCATAATCTTAGGTTAATTGTTCGGATACCATTCCAAAACGGCGTTCACGGGATTGATAATCTAGAACGGCCTTAAATAGGTCTTCACGTTTAAAATCTGGCCACAATACATCCGTGAAATGAAATTCTGAATAGGCAATTTGCCAAAGCAAGAAATTGCTAATTCTATATTCACCACTTGTTCGTATTAATAATTCTGGTTCTGGAATTTGACTGGTGGTAAGATACGAAGAGAATAAAGTTGAGTCAATCGCATTCACGTCCAATGTGCCACTTTTGGCTTCATTCGCCATGCGTTTAACCGCGTTTACTATTTCCCACCTTGAACTATAATTCAATGCAAGCACCATCGTAATTTCTGAATTATCCTTCGTAAGGTCAATTGATTCTTGCAGTTCATTTTGACACGCTGCTGGTAATCCTTCAATGTCTCCTATTGCCAACAAGCGCACACCGCTGTCTGAAAGTTCTTTCACTTCATTTGCCAATGATCTCACCAACAAATCCATTAAACCATCCACTTCCTCTTTAGGTCGATTCCAATTTTCCGTAGAAAAAGCATAAAGGGTCAAATACTTCACCTTTAATTCTTTTGCTGCTTTCAATGTCTCACGCACAGATTCAACTCCAAAGTTATGACCATACAAACGCATGTGCCCCTGCTTTTTAGCCCAACGCCCATTGCCATCCATAATGATTGCAATGTGTTCAGGTGTACTCGTTAAATCTATTTTAGACAAAAAATCCATTCTTGTGTTTAGAATTAGAAACGAAAATAATCAAACAATCGTATTTAACCGTATGAAGTTCATGAGGTTAACATACCTTAACAAAAAAGAGGGAATTGGCCAGCCAAATCCCTCTTCTCTTATTTTATTTTCTATTACTCGGCAAGGATGATGATTTTATCATTCTGAAGCTCCATCACTCCACCTTTAATAGCAACGCGAATTACTTTAGAATTCGATTTATCATCTTGAATCAAATCACTCGTTTTATCAAAACGCTCGAAAGACATTGATAAATCCACTTTTACCACTCCTTCTTTCAAAGCAGAGATGATTGGTGCGTGACCATTTAAAACCTGAAATGAACCATCTAAACCTGGTAATTGAACTGCTTCAACTGCGCCATCAAAGATTTTCGTTTCTGGTGTTATAATTTCCAAATGCATTGTATTCTATTTTTAATTGGAGCGAACTCCTTTACAATCATTTATTAAGTGTTAGCTTCAGCCAACATTTTATCTCCTGCAGCAATTACATCGTCAATACCACCTTTCAAGTTGAATGCCGCTTCAGGATATTTATCGTAAGCACCATCCAAAATTGCATTAAATGCCTTGATTGTATCTTGAATATCAACTAAAACTCCTGGGATTCCAGTAAATTGCTCTGCTACGTGGAATGGTTGAGATAAGAAACGTTGAACACGACGTGCTCTGTGAACAATTGATTTATCTTCTTCAGATAACTCATCCATACCAAGAATCGCAATAATATCTTGTAACTCTTTGTAACGTTGTAAAGTAATTTTCACACGCTGTGCACAATTGTAGTGCTCTTCACCAACAATTTCTGGAGTCAAGATACGCGATGTAGAATCCAATGGATCTACCGCTGGATAAATTCCTAACTCAGCAATTTTACGTGACAATACTGTTGTAGCATCCAAGTGAGCAAATGTATTTGCTGGAGCTGGATCGGTAAGGTCATCCGCAGGTACGTAAACCGCTTGTACAGATGTAATTGAGCCATTTTTAGTTGATGTAATACGCTCTTGCATCGCACCCATTTCAGAAGCCAAGGTTGGTTGGTATCCTACTGCTGAAGGCATACGTCCAAGAAGTGCAGACACCTCAGAACCAGCTTGTGTAAATCGGAAGATGTTATCAACGAAGAAAAGGATATCTTTTCCTTGTCCATCACCTTCACCATCACGGTAATATTCAGCCATTGTTAATCCTGACAAGGCAACACGCGCACGTGCTCCAGGAGGCTCATTCATTTGACCGAAAACGAATGTTGCTTTAGACTCAACCATTCCAGGGACATCAATCTTAGAAAGATCCCATCCACCTTCTTCCATTGAGTGCATAAATGCATCACCATATTTAATAATTCCAGATTCCAACATCTCACGAAGAAGGTCATTTCCTTCACGTGTGCGCTCACCAACTCCTGCGAATACAGAAAGCCCACCGTGACCTTTAGCGATATTATTAATCAACTCTTGAATCAATACTGTTTTACCTACTCCGGCACCACCGAATAAACCAATTTTCCCCCCTTTTGCATAAGGCTCAATTAAGTCAATTACTTTAATACCTGTAAAAAGAACCTCAGTCGCTGTAGACAACTGGTCGAATTTTGGCGCCTCACGGTGAATTGGCAATCCGTTTGAATTGTCAACAACGTTAATTCCATCAATCGCTTCACCAACTACGTTAAACAAACGTCCTTTGATTTGATCTCCAATTGGCATTTTGATCGCACTACCAGTTGAAGTAACTTCCATTCCACGGCGGAAACCATCAGTTGAATCCATTGAAATTGTTCGAACAGAATTCTCTCCAACGTGTGATTGTACTTCTAATACAACACGTGTACCATCTGTTTTAATAACTTCCAATGCATCATAGATTGTTGGAAGCGCTACTCCTTTTTCGAAGTTTACGTCAACTACAGGACCAATTACCTGTGAAATATTTCCTTTAATTCCGGACATTTTGGTGTCTTTTAAATATTAATTACTATAAGTGACCAAATCACTGTTTTGAATTTGGGCGCAAAGATAGATGAATTATTCTAATTGACATAAAATCGAGAACTTAAATTTTCAAAAAAATGCTATTTATTTTAAAAATGAAGATGACCGAAGTTCTTTTTGATTAAAAAGCGAACTGGTAAGTAGGAAAACAAGAAGCTTAAAAGCGAAACCAACACCACAATCAGCAGCCCATCTGTGAACGATAATTTAATTGGAAAGGCCTCTCCACCAGAATTCGGCATCGTCAACAAAGCCCATTTTAACTGAACTAAACAAATCGAATACCCCAAAATCAAACCAATAAAAATTCCCTTTCCAGCAATCAAGATTCCTTCGAAAAAGAAAATTTGGAAGACAGTTTTTTTGTCGGCGCCAAAACTGATCATTGTATCAACATTTTCCTTCTTCTCAACAAATAACATCGTTAAAGATGCAACTAAATTAAATGCTGCTAAAATAAAAATGAACAGCAAAATAATCAACACAATTAATTTCTCGGATTTACTCGTTTTGAAAATAAGTTCATTCTTTTCATAATTTGTTTTAACCGAAAAATCGTTTCCCAACTTTTGTTGCAGCGCTTCTTTCACTGATTGATTTTCAAAACCATCTTTTACTTCTACATAAATCGCCGTGATATCTTCAGAGTAATTCAAGACATCACGAGCATAACTCAATGGAACAATCAGTTTTTCTGCATTCACTTCTCGATTGAAGTTCATTCTTCCTGCAAGCGACAATCTTCTTGTAGTAAAGGGATTTGATCCAACCCGAACTTTCGCATCACGTTTTGGTGCAAAAATGGTTATTTCTTCAAAACCAACACGTTCTGGAATAAATCCGCCTAACTTATCCAGCAAAGTGGCGCCGATAATCCCGTACTCTGTATCATTTTTGGTTAAAAACGTGGCGCCTTCTATAAGGTGCTTGTCCATTTTTGAAAAGTTGAGAAATGATTCCTCAACGCCAATCATCACAGCGTTTACACGGTTTTTCTCATGATTCAACACTACGATTTCCTCAATTGCTTTGGAAGTCGATGCAACACCTTCGATTGAGGAAAGCGCTTTGAAATTGATTTGACTTTCTGGAAATGTTTTTGCAACCTCCGATCGAATGGTAATGTCTGAATCAAAATCAGAATACAATTTTTCTATCATTCCTTCAATACCATTAAAAGCAGATAAGAGAATGATTAATGCAGCTGTGATGACAGATATACCGATGACCGAAATGCGTGTAATTAAATTAATTACATTCTTTTTCCGCTTAGCAGAAAGGTATCGTTTCGCTATGTAAAATGAAACATTGATGACTGCTCTTATTTTTTGAGCAATTGCTCAATTTCCATTGCGTAATCCAATGAATCATCGATGAAGAATAACAATTCCGGGATTTTACGCATGTTTTTTAAACGCTTACCAACATCACCACGAATTTTGCCAACGTTTTCTTTCACGTTAGCCAATACTTCTTTTTTATCTGGACCTGCAAAAACAGACAAATAGCATCTTGCCAATGATAAATCTGAAGTCACACGAACTGTAGTGACAGAAACCATTGCGCCTAAGCAGATTTCTCGCGCATTTCGTTGAAAAAACACAGATAACTCCTCTTGAATTACCCCTTCAATCTTGTTTTGTCTAATTGAACCCATGGTGCAAAAGTAACAATTGTTCGCCCTGAATTATACACTGAGGAAAACAAAAACTTATCTTTGTCGCGCATGAAAGAGTTTTTAGAGATTTATAGATACACATTTACGTACCGCGGAAGAGCAATTCTTGTTATTGTTTCGAACCTACTTTTTGTTATTTTCAATCTTATTTCATTGGTTTTGTTTATTCCGGTTCTTCAATTAATTTTTGAACCAACCGAGAAAGTCCCCGAATTGATTGAGCCGCATTTTTCTGGAAATGTTTTAGATAGTTTCGCCTATATAAAAGACTCCTATAATTATTTCATGCAAAAAATGGTGAATGAAGATCCAAAAGACGCTTTGTTATTTGTTTGCATCTCTGTCTTTGCTGCTTTCTTTTTGAAAAATTTATTTCGTTATGCTGCTGTCTGGCATCAATCAGAATTGCGAATGGCTGTTGTTAGGGACGTTAGAAATAAACTCTTTTCGAAAGCAATGAATCTTCCTCTTTCTTTCTATTCCAACGAACGAAAAGGTGATTTAATGGCACGCATGAACAGTGATGTAGGCGAAATTGAAATTGCAGTCATCAGCGTTTTGGAAATCGTATACCGCGAACCAATTGCGATTATTATAAATATCGCAATGCTTGTTTATTTGAGCCCCCAATTGACCTTGATTTCATTTATTCTACTACCAATTTCAGCTTTTGTAATTTCACGTATCGGAAAAAGTCTGAAAAAAACTGCGAAAAGCGGGCAAGAACAAATGGGCATCGTCTATTCGTCAATCGATGAGAACTTAAGTGGAATTCGAATCATCAAGGCGTTTAATGCCATCGACCAAGTGTATGAAGCCTTTAAGCTGATTAATTTAAAACACCAGCAACTGATCACAAAAACATTCCGTAAAAAAGATTTGTCACCGATTTTAAATGAAACGCTTGGCGCAGGTGTCATGCTTTGTTTAGTTTGGTTTGGAGGCGTGATGATTCTTGAAGCTCAAAATGATGCTGTTTTGACAGGTAAAGTATTTCTTACATTTATCATCGTTTTCTCCCAATTATTGCGACCAATTCAAGGAATCGCCACAAACATGGCCTTCTTAACAAAAGCGCGTGCTTCCCAAGATCGCATCAATGAAATTTTGAACACAGATGAACGTATTTATGAAGTAGAAAATCCAACGGCTTTAACTGAATTGAAAACAGGAATCCGCTATGAAAATGTTTCATTCAAATACAAGGATGAATACGTCCTTAAAAACATCAACTTGACCATCGGCAAAGGAAAAACAATCGCTTTAGTTGGTGAGTCTGGTAGCGGAAAATCAACACTTGGAGATTTATTGCCCCGTTTTTACGATGTGAATGAGGGATCAATTTTCTTCGACAACATTCCAATAACAGATTGTTCCATTCTGGACTTAAGAAATCACATTGGTGTTGTTTCACAAGAATCGATATTATTCAATACAAGTGTTCGTGACAACATTGCTTTTGGAATGCCAAACGCTACCCTGCAAGAAATTGAAAATGCTGCACGCATCGCCAATGCACATGATTTTATCATGAACCTAGAAACCGGATATGATACAAATATTGGTGAACGCGGAAATAAACTTTCTGGCGGACAAAAACAACGCATTAGTATCGCGCGAGCAGTTCTAAAAAACCCCACGATTCTAATCCTCGATGAAGCTACTTCAGCCTTGGATACGGAATCAGAAAAATTGGTGCAAGATGCCTTAGATAAATTAATGAAAGATCGCACTTCGATTATCATTGCACATCGCTTGAGTACCATAAGAAACGCCGATGAAATTGTGCTATTATCCAAAGGCGAAATTAAAGAACGCGGCACACACGATGAGCTGATCCAGCTCAAAGGAATGTATTATAACTTATGCTCATTGCAAGGCATCAAGTAAACTGCTCAATCGACAGAATAGTAGATCAAAATAATTTTTTATTCCGACACAACAACAAACATCGATTAACGTTTGTTATTTAGTTAATTTTAACAGTAAATGGAAGAATAGTTACTTTGAGTAACAACCCTTTAATGTAACTTTACGTCATAACTAGTAGTGAAATCTCTTTCCGTAATATTGCCCTTTGTGTTTTTCCTTTGCTTTCAAGCAATCGGACAACTAACTACTGTGCCTGGCGGAAGTCCTGTAACGATTGTACAAAACACCTTATTAGGTCCTGGTGTTACTGTTTCAAACATTATGTACAATGGCTCTCCAAGTGCACTAGGTACATTTAGCGCTACTGGAACTAATTTAGGAATTACATCTGGAGTTGTAATGACAACTGGAACGGTTATCAATAACGGTGCAGGACCTCACGGCCCAAACAATCAAAGCAATTCGGGGGTTGATAACAGTGCTGGTGGATCGAATTTGTTGTCCGGGCTAATCGGTGGTATTCAAACCTATAATGCTGCAATTTTAGAATTTGACTTTATACCTTATTCAGATACAGTGCGGTTCAAATATGTATTTGGATCAGAGGAATACCCTGAATTTGCACCTCCCAATAACTCCTCCTACAATGATGTTTTTGGATTTTTCATTACAGGACCTGGAATTCCACTTCCACCACAGAACATTGCAAAACTCCCATCCGGAGCCATCGTTTCAATAAACAATGTAAATCCAGTCACGAATAGTTCTTATTACAACGCGAATGGTGATGGATCCTCTGCTCCTCAAAATGGTTCGCCGTTTTACATACAGTACGATGGTTTTACGGATGTTTTAGAAGCTGTATCAAAAGTTCAATGCGGACAAACTTACCATCTGATTTTAGCAATTGCAGATGTGGGTGATGGAATTTTTGATTCTGGAATCTTCCTTGAAGCAAACAGTTTGTCATCGAAAGTACCAGTTGAAATTACCTACGAACTCTCTGAGCAAGCTTATGCTGACCCAGATTTGATGGCAGAAGGTTGTGTTTCAACCGTTGTGACCCTGGAAAGAGGATCCAATGGGGCGAGCGGAGCATTAACAATTCCCGTAAATGTCTCTGGAACTGCAACAGAAGGTGTTGATTACACTGACATTCCAACTACAGTTACGTTTGCCCCAGGACAAACGTCAATTTCCTTTAGTTTTGATGCATTTGCAGATGGCTTAACAGAAGGACAAGAAACAATCATTTTAAATTTCCCGATTACGGACCCGTGTGGGAATGTAAATCCAATTACCATCAATTTAGGCATTGCTGATATTTTACCTGTTTCTGTTACTGTTCAAAGTGGTGACGTCATATGCCCTGGTGACGACCTTGAATTATTAGCTGTTGCAAACGGCGGTGTTGGTCCTTATACATACCAATGGGATACAGGCGCTACAACATCCTCTATTTTTGTGACGCCAACCAGTACACAGACCTATACTGTTTCGGTTACGGATAATTGTTTAAACCAAACAGCAACTGGAAGTGGTGTTGTGAACGTTCCTGTTTACCAGCCGCTTACTTTGATTGAAAGTGCTGATATTACAGAAATTTGCCCTTACATTCCAACACAATTAGAAGTGCTTGCAACAGGTGGGGCTGGAATATACACTTACCAATGGAGCTCAGGCACGCAACAATTAGGGAATCTGAGCACACAAATTGTCTCACCATCAACAACAACAATTTATTCTATAACGGTCACAGATCAATGTGGAATCGCTTCGAATGCTACTATTGTATACACCATAACGAGTCCCCCACTGACCTTGTCAATGAATCCATCCGTCGAAATTTGCCCAGGAGACAGTGTATTAGTTTCCGTTACAGCAACTGGTGGTTACGGTCAATATTATTATGAATGGAATCCAACAGGTGAAACTACTGCTCAAATTTGGGTTAGTCCTTTGGAAACAACTTTTTATGAAGTTTCTGTTTCTGATGAATGTCAAACATTTACCGTTGAGGGCGTTACGACTATTACGGTTGTTCGTCCCACAGCAAATTTCGAAATAGCAAGTCACACCTTATTTGATGACTTGCCAATCACTTTTCAAAACACCACAATAAATGGGGATACCTATCAATGGAATTTTGGAGACGGTAATACTTCTACCATGGTACACCCCAATAATACGTATAGTGAACCTGGAACATATCTAATTACCTTGATTGCCACCGATATAAAAGGATGTACAGATACCATCAGAAAGCCAATTGACATTCAAGAAGCTTACTATGTCTATGTGCCAAACACTTTCACTCCAGATGGTCTTCGTCATAACAATACATTTGGTGCTAGTTTTTATGGGATTAGAACTGCCAATATTATGATTTTCAATCGTTGGGGACAACGCATTTTCACCTCAAATGAGTTGAGTTTTGAATGGGATGGCACTTATAAGGGATCAATGGTGCAAGACGGAACATATACGTGGAAAATAAAATACCTTACCAATTCAGGCATTGAAGAAACCATAACTGGACATATTAATTTAATGCGTTGATTTTTCTTGGGATAGGCAATAAAACCAAATGCTCAATTGCTCAAATTTTCAAATTTTACAATGATTTAGTCCTTCCCCCATCAACTGGAACATTAATTCCATTGATATAAGAGGCCGCTGGTGAAGCTAAGAAAGCAATTGCTGCAGCAACCTCTTCAGGTTCAGCAATGCGTTTCATTGGAGATTCTGAGGCCATTTCCGCAAAAACATCATCGACCGTTTCATTAAATTGATCTGCCTTTATTTGAGCAATTGCCTGCAGACGACTTGTATTTGTTGCACCAGGTAAAACATTATTAACAGTTATACCAAAACCACCTAATTCATTCGCTAAGGTTTTACTCCAATTCGCAACAGCTCCACGAATGGTATTTGAAACACCAAGATTTGGCAAAGGCTGTTTTACAGAGGTTGAAATAATATTGATAATTCGACCATATCCATCTTCTTTCATCAAGGGATAAAGCGCTTGAACTAGCATATGATTACAAATTAAATGTTGATTAAACGCTGATAAAAATTCTTCAACAGGCGCATCTTTGATTGCTCCGCCTTTCGGTCCGCCAGTGTTATTTATTAAAACATGTGCTTTACCGCCATTCGAAACATAGTTCAACAGGGCCGTCTTTAAGGTTTCAGGTTTGGAAAAATCAGCTACAATGTAAACATGTTTTTGACCTTCTGCAGTGTCTAATTCTAAAATTGTTGAATTTAATTTCTCTTCATTTCTTGCAATCAGAACCAAAGATGCACCCATTTTAGCCAATTCTATTGCTGCAGCCTTTCCTATTCCTTGCGTGCTTCCACTCACAATTGCTGTTTTTCCTGATAAATTAAAATTCATAACCATTATTTTTTGCTAAAAGTAAATTAAAATTGAAAAATATTCGATTGAACAGTGAAAATATTCACAGAGATAGCTCATTTCGACATTATTAAAATTCTATGACTAATTTATGAATTAAAAACTGTCAAACAAGGTAGATAATTTTACCTTTGCAAATTGATAACTTAAAAAATGAATGGTTTATGAAAAAATTGTTACTTCTAATTGTTGGGGTAGTTAGTATTTTCAGTTACTCCTTTGCGACAACCTGTCCAGGAGCCACTGCGATACCTGCAGCCCCGTCACTTCCTTACACTCAGTCACTTGTCTGTGGTACGGCCAATGACATGACTTCCGCAAACATGACTGTTTGTGGTAGCGGACTTTATTTGGGTGGTTTAGAATCTGTGTATTCTTGGACGCCAACTGGGAATTACTCAGGTGTTACTATTGCCTATACTGGGCAAACCTGGTCTGGTATTTTTCTATACGCTGGATGTCCGACAAGCGGTGGGACATGTGTAGGAAATATTACTGGCAGTGGTTCTACAAAAACATTGAATGTACCAGGCAATCTTAATGCTGGTACAACTTATTACATTGTTTTTGATACTTGGCCAGCACCTGCAAGTCCTTGTCCGGGAACTTTTACTATCAACGGTACTCTAATTGCTCCTTGTACTGCACCTCCAACAGCTGGTTCAGTGGTAGCTGCCGCAAACCCTATTTGTCCTTCAGTTAACAATGCGTTAACGATTACTGGTGGTACATCAGGTACAGGACAAACGTACCAATGGCAATCATCTACTAATGGCCTTACTTACACTGATATTGTTGGTGCAACATCACCTTCTTACAATGCAAATCAGACTGCTGCTACATATTACCAATGCGTTGTTACATGTTCTGGATTTTCAGCAACAACGACTTCTGTATTTGTTACAATGAATTCTTTTTTCAATTGTTACTGTAATTCTGCAGCAACAACTAATTTTGATGAAGAAATTTACAATGTTACAATCAATGGTGGTTCAACGAATCCATTATACGCAAATGCAAATGGTTGTGCAACTGCAGCTCCTGGACCAGGATCAATCTTAGGACAATACTCTAATTTTAAAACTTTGGCGCCAATTACTTCAGCGGCTCCTGGTCAAACAGTTAGTTTCTCAATTGTTCAAGATGAGTGTGATGGTGCGACCTACTATTCTAATGGTATTTCTATGTGGGTTGATTTCAACCAAAATGGTTTATTTACTGATCCAGGTGAACAAGTTTTTGTTGAAGCGACTACAGCTACAGGTCCTCGTACAATTAACGGAACATTTACGGTTCCTTCAAATGCTGCTATTGGGAATACCGCAGTTCGCATAGTATGTGCTGAAGGCTACTTTGGAGTATCATTAACGCCATGTTTATCTTATGGATATGGTGAAACTGAGGACCATTTAATCAATATCTCTTGTCCTACACTAGCAGGTGTAACATCTATCAATACAGGTGTATGTTCTGGAAGTGCAGCTACTTTAGCAGGAACGGTTACTAATCCACTTTCAACAATTTCATGGTGGAATGCTGCAACAGGCGGTACACAAGTAGGTACAGGTACTTCTTTCACATCCCCTATTTTGACTGCTAACATTTCATATTGGGCGCAAGAAGATTTTAGTGGTTGCCCTTCAAGCGCAAGAACGCAAGTTGATGTAACTGTAACTGCTGTTAACGTTGTTTTAACTCCTGTTGATGCTTCTTGTAATGGAAATGATAATGGTTCATTTACACAAACATCTGTATTGTGTGGAACAGCGCCATTTACGTATTCCTTGGATAATGGTGTTACTTTCGGTGCAATTCCAACTAATTTAACAGCTGGTACCTATTTCGTAATTGTTCAAGATGCAAACGCACTTCAAAGTGTAGCTTACCAAGTGATTGTTGGTCAACCAGCAGCACCGGCAAACTTAACATTAGTTGATGCGAATTACTTTACTGCTGATGTTTCATGGACAACTACAGGAAACGAAACATCATGGAACGTTGAAGTTGGCCCAACAGGTTTCACACCAGGAACTGGAACTTCTTATACGTCAAGTACAACTTCATTTACAATCCCAGGATTAACTGAGAACACAGCATATGAGTTTTATGTTACACCGGTTTGTGGACCAAACCCTACATCTTCAGCTGCAGGTTCCTTTTCTACAAATGCAGGATTTCTTGCATGGGATAATATGTGTCCAACAATTGGTTTTGTAGATATTTCATCAACTGGAACTGATTTAAATTTACTTGATGACACAGAAGCTGGAGTAACGCTACCTTTCTCATTTACCTATGATCAAATTTCAATGAATACTTTAACAGTTGGAAATAACGGAGGTGTAGTTCTAAACACATTAACTGGAAATGTTGGTTACGGTGGAAATATGACAACATTGGCTCCGAATTATCTATTCTTATGGGGAGATGATATGGATGGTCAAACTGGAAATGTTTATTGGGAAGTTACAGGAACTTCACCAAACCAAGTTGCTATTGTACAATGGGATAATTTGAACAATTATTTTAACGGTGCTGGTACAGTAACATTCCAGCTGCAAATCTATCAAGCAACAAACGAAATTTATTTCGTTTATGAAGATGTTGTTTTTGGCGGTTCTGAAGCAGCTGATGATTACGCTGGAAATGCGGATATAGGAGTTTCAAGTTCTACAACGGATATCAACGTTTCAAACAATAACCAAACGTATCTTCAAAATAACACATGTGTTCACTTTTACAATGCATTGTGTCCTAATCCAACGAACATGACTTCGGTTGTTCTACAAGAGCAAGTTAATCTTGACTGGACTGCTGGTGCTTATGGTGAAACTGAGTGGACTGTTATTTATGGTTTAGCTGGATTTGATCCTGCAACAAGTGGTACTATTTTAACAACTACTACTTCTGACATTCAAATTACAGGTTTGAATCAATTAACTGAGTACGATTTTTATGTTTATTCTGAATGTGCTGTTGATAACCTTACTTCAGGTGGATTCTTAGTAACAGCAGTTACGCTTCCTTGGTGTGCTGATCCAATTACTTTAAATGGAACAACTGATGTTGACTCAATTTTCATGACATGGGATTGGATTCCAGTTGCGACAGCAACAAACGGAGGTATATCTTCTTTCAACATGACGTACGGTCAAACGAACTTTGATTTGTATGCAAATGGAACTGAATTAGTTGCTAATGGTGTTAACTTCACAGATTCAATTGTTGATGCGACATTCTTACCAGGTCAAGTTATCGATGTATATGTTCAAGCAGTTTGTGGTTTAGATTCATCAAACTATGTTGGTCCATTTACGATTACGATGCCAATTTCGAATGATACTGTTTGTGGTGCTGCTGAATTGATGGTAGACGGAACAGTTTACATCTTCAATAATACAGGTGCAACAGTAACTACAGGCGAAACAGCAATTGTTCCAACTCAAACTGGATACAACGATACAGATCTTCCACAAGTTGGATGGGGTCAACCTACATTACAAAGAACAACTTGGTTCACATTCACTGCGCCTGCTTCAGGTTCAATGAGATTTAGTGGTGAAGATGTTGATGCATTCTGGAGTCAAATCGCAATTTACGATGCACCTCTTTGTAATGACTTCAATACATTCGATTTGTTAGCTGCTTCTGATCAAGCAACTGTAACAATTACAACTGTTGGTAACACAACTACGATTGATACATTCAAAGTTGCTCCTAACTTCACAATTTGTGGATTGACACCAGGTGAAACTTATTATATCATGCATGATTCTTGGGCTGGTGCAACAGGTGCAGCAACGTTCCAAGGTCAATATTCTATCGCAATGACTCCAATCACTCTTGAGGCTGGAACATTCGTAGATGTAATTGATGCTTGTACAGGAACATCTGTCGTATTATTTGATGGTATCACTGGTTTCCAACCAGCTGGTGCATGGACTGCTGAATTAGCTCCTGCTGGAACTGGTTTAACAGATTCATTGTTCAACACTTCAGGTTTAGGTTACCAAGTATTTAATTTCGAATACCGTGTAACTGATGGTTGTGCATACGATTCAATCGTTTCACAAGTTCAAATCTTCCCGCTTTCTTCAGCTGGAACAGATGGTTCAATTACAGTTTGTAAAAACGAACCAGTTAATTTGTTGTCAGGAATTGGCGGAAACGTTGATTTAGGTGGTTCTTGGTATAACCCTTCAAATCAATTGATGCCTTCTTCATCTATCATTGCAAGTGGTATCCCTGGATTATTCAACTATGACTATATTACTGGAAACGGTGTTTGTCCTGACGATACAGCAAATGTATTGTTAACAGTTGATCCTACTTGTGATTACTTGAATGTACAAGAAATGTATTTCTCTTCAATGACAATGTTCCCTAACCCTACAAATGGATTGGTTTACATTACAAACGAAGGAAATTCTGAAGTATTCAACTATGAAGTAATTGACATCGATGGAAGAGTAATTGCCACAAAAGCAAATGCTATCAACGGTGCATCAACTACAACAATTGATTTAACAGGTAAAGTTACTGGAATGTACATGATTCGCGTTTACAACGGTAACGCAGAAAAAGTATTCCGTGTAGTATTACAATAATATCTACTAAGTATATTGGAAAGGGAGATCGAAAGGTCTCCCTTTTTTTTGCCCGCAACACGCACAACTTTGAGATTCGAATTAAGGCAAATAAATTGTTGATTTTCTAACAGCTTACTGAAAGGTAATACTAAAAGACTTTCTATATTTATAAAAAATTGAAGAACTATGATGGCACCTTTTAACCTTCAAAAGTGGATAGACGATAATCGCGATTTACTTAAACCGCCCGTTGGTAATAAAAACTTGTACCAAGAGGCTGGTGATTTTATTGTTATGATCGTTGGCGGTCCAAATGCGCGCAAAGATTATCATTACAATGAAAGTGAAGAGCTATTCTATCAACTAGAAGGTGATGTTTGCGTGCGTATTCAGGAGGATGGTAAAGCTAAAGACATTATCGTCAAAGAAGGCGAAATGTTCCTTTTACCAGGGAACACCCCACACTCTCCAATGCGCGGACCAAACACTGTTGGATTGGTTATTGAAAAAGTGAGAAAAGGAACTGATTTACAAGATGGTTTAATGTGGTTTTGTGAAGAATGTAATACTAAACTTCATGAATATCGTTTTCCGCTTTCAAATATTGAAAATGACTTTATTCCGCGATTTAAAGCGTATTACAGCTCTTTAGAGATGCGAACGTGTAAAAATTGTGGTCATGTTATGGAAACGGACCCAAGGTTTGTTTAAACGAAAAAAGCGATGCATGAAGGTGTATCGCTTTTTTTATGCTGATTAACGTCTTTAGCGTAATAAATTAACATGACCAGTTTGTTCGTATTCCTTATCAAAGAAATCAACAAACTTGATAGTCCACACAAACGTTCCGTCTTGACATTCTAAACCTTTAAATGATCCGTCCCAATAATCAGTCACATCATCCATTGTGAAAATCAATTCTCCCCATCGATTAAAAATAAGCAACTCAAAAGTTTTAATATTTCCAATAACAATATGAAAACCTTGATTTACTTCATCATCATTTGGCGTAAACGTATTCGGAATATAAACAATCGGATTATAATAAATAAAAACACTATCGGAAGCTGAACAGCCATTTTCATCAGTGTATGAAACTGCGTAACTATAATTTTGATTTGGTGTGGCAATTGGACTTGGACACGTAACACAACTTAAAAACTCTGCTGGTGACCAAGTAAATGGTCCTGAGGTTGTTGAGTTGGCATATAATTGTATCTCATCTCCTACTAAAGCATAGACATCCGGACTTGTTTGAACAAATGGTTGAGGAAACAGATCAACAAAAACTTGTGCTGTATCGGGACATCCAGTTTGATCAATTCCAATTACTGTATAATACGTTGGAACAGTTGGAGTGGCAAGCACTTGTGAAATTATAGCTGAATTGAGCGAAGAACTTGGAGACCAACTATAACTTACTCCACCACTCGCCCATAATTGAGCAGTTTCACCAGGACAAATAATCGTGTCATTTCCGGCAAAAATCGAAGCTTCAACAACATCTATTTGCACGCTATCTCTCACTGAACCACAGGCATTCACAAAATCACAATAATACGTGAAATCATCCGGTGGATTAACAGTAACAAGCGAACCAACCAAGGTGTTGATTTGATAATTTGGTGACCAAGAATAGCTATCGGCTCCAGCCACTGAAATATCAATGGAAGCACCCTTACACAAGGCCAAAACAGCAGGAATAACAGGAACTGGCGGGGTGAAATAAACGGCAACATTGACAGAATCATTAATCTCACAACCATCACTCGTTACGATATCTAATTGATACAATGTTGACTGTGATGGAGTAGCAATCGGATTCGAAATAAAGGCATTAGACAATGTATTTGTGGGGGACCAACTATATGTTACGCCACCTGCAGCAACTAACTGAACACTGTTCCCAATACAAATTGATGTATCATTCGTTATTGAATGATTGGTATTAAAAACGGGTAAAACCAGTGTCAAGGTATCAACACCACAACTATCTGAAATTATTACAGTAAAGGTTGTTGAAGAATTGACCGTTGCGATCGGTGTTGGACTTGTTGGGTCATCTAAAACGGCAGACGGTGACCATAAATAATCAGCTCCACCATACGCCTCTAATTGGAAAGGTTCTCCTGGACATACACCTCCGACTGGAACAACCACACCCCCTTGAAAATCACCAATTTCGACCTCAAAGGTTACCGAATCGGGAGTATAACAACCATTCGCATCAGAAACGACCAATGTTACGGTATATGTTCCAGGCCCCGGATAAACGTGAGAAGGATTTACCGATGTCGAAGTTGATCCATCTCCAAAATTCCAATTAAACACGTTCCCGTTTGCGCTGTTATTATCAAAAAGTACTGGATTTGGCAAGCAAATAACCGTTTGAGGTTCAGTAACAAGCGCGTCAATCGTACTTAACTCGAACTTAAATGCAGCTAAATTACAATTGGGACTATTGTTGGTTGTTGACCATACTCCCGGTGTTGAAGTGAAACCAAAATCATTCCCACCGCAGGCTCCACAAACTGCATGATAAATTCGTCCTGACTTATCGAATCTAGAAGTACCGCCATCCACATGATCTGATGAAGTGGTTAGCCCTCCCATATAGGTGGCATACTTTAAGTTTGCGGCATTTTGACTTAAAACAGCGATGTAAAAATTAGATCCATTGGTATTTGATTGATAGGCATCAAACGTTGTAGGAAAGCCATTGGTTGTGCTAAACAATGCCTGATTTGAAAAAGAACTATTGATTGTGCCTCCCCATCCAGAAATATAAATATCAAAACAATCTGAAACCAAAAATGCTGTTGGAGAAATTTCCGGGTGTCCAGTACCAGCACCAATCATTGTTGTCCAAAGAATGGTTCCAAGATTATTTGAATATTTTCGAATAAATTGTCCTGAATTCGGATTCCCGTATACTCCAGCAGAAATAGGATAAGCACTTTCAGTTTGACCATAAACGTATACCTCGTTATTTAAATCTAATTGAACGAAATATGCTTGATCATATTCGCTTAGACCTAAGTAAGTTCCATTCATAAATGCAGCTGTTGAACCTTGAATTTTTAGCAAATATCCATCAGAAACACCACCATTAAACGTTAAATCATTTCCAGAAAAGACCGGTAATGAAGTTGAATTTGTTCCACCCGCAACATAGACATTACCGTTCGATGCTAATTGAAGAGAATTACCTGTTTCGACACCTGTTCCTCCGAAATAGGTTGACCAAATCATGGTTGTAAGAGCACTATTCATTTTAAATATCACAGCGTCCTGGGAACCACTTAGAGCGCTTTGCCCAGGAGAAACAGTAGGAAAATCAGCTGATTGTGTTGTACTGGATACATATACGAATCCGTTGTCAACGATTATTTCACCGCGAAATGAATCACCATAATTGTAATTCAAAATACCACTATTAACCCCATCTGTGCCAGAACCACCAATATAGGTTGAACCAATTAACGATGATCCTGCTGCATTAAATCGTGTTACATAAATATCAGTTCCACTGTAAGTTAAATTATTTCCCGTTACCGTTGGTCCACCATTATGTGAATTATCAAAAGCACCAGTTGAAATAGGGAAATTAACTGAACTTGTAACTCCCATTATAAATAAGTTATTGTTTTCATCGCAAACCAAGCTATGTGGTGCCTCGTCTCCAGTTCCACCCAGAAAGGTTGAATAAATCAAAGTCGTTCCAGTTGAATTAAATTTAGAAATTGCTACGTCTAATCCGGTTATATTGCCCCCATTGCTTGTTACATCAAATGCTCCTACAGTTGTAGGATAAGTTCCTGACTGGGTAAAAACAATACCTCCAGCATACAAATTTCCTTGTAAATCAGGTGTTGCAGTCATACCCCAATTGTCCATTGTAGACCCAGTAAAACTTGAAAAAACCAAATAAGGATCTATCACTAATTCAGCTGTTTCATCATATCCATTTGGAAAATAAAATGTGAATTCTTCCCCTGTCTGACGATACACGACATCAACAAATTCTTTTTTCCCATCTTTCACTGTCCAAGCAATTGGCTTTTGTTCAACAATTTCTCCTAAATCTGTTTCAATATGCACTTGATTTTCATCAACATAAACGCGATTGGCACCTTTTACTTGCCATTTTATTTGAGAGGCATCACTACTTGGATTTACTTTGAAAGAATATTTAAGCTGACCTGAGGTTCCGTCCAAAAGAAAATCAATACCAGGATAAAATTCAGTCAAGGTCGTTTGAGCATAACTGTTCACATTGGATTTCCAACGCGATTTGTCATTACCAATAAAGTAATTTCGCTGAAACTCACTTTTAGCGCCTTCTATTTTCTGCCCTTGCCAATTGGCATTGATAAAATGGGATTTAACTACCTGAGCGTGTATCTTGTCTTCATGATCATCCTGTGACTGATCTTCGCCATCATGTTTATGTGTCATTGCATCCTGCAGGACATACGTAAAACCTTGACTATCTACATACAACTGGCCAGTTGCCATATCCACCGTGTAGAGAATCTCTTTGTCCCACTGACCAACATTCGGATGTAACCATACGCTTTGCGTGCGCCCAAGGTTGGCCGCAAAAGCACAAAAAAATATGACTATTAAAACTCTCATATCGAATCACCGAATGTACAATAAATCACCCACTATTAAAAACCGTTGAATCAATATTTTCGGCACTTTGATAGCTTCTACAGTGTAAAACTCAAAAAGTTACTTGCTGGTTGCTTTGATTTGCAAAAAACTTTCTATTTTTTTCGTTAAATCGGTTTAATAAAAACCGTAAATTTGCACCTCAATTCAGTAGTAAGGCACATGAGTGATGCAATAAAACATGAGTGCGGTATAGCACTTCTTCGGTTAAAGAAACCCCTTCAATATTACCTAGACAAATATGGGTCAGCATTTTACGGGCTTAACAAATTGCATTTATTGATGGAAAAACAGCACAACCGTGGACAAGACGGGGCGGGTGTTGCTAACATCAAGCTAGACATGCAACCAGGAGAACGTTATATTTCGCGTTACAGATCAATTGATTCAAAGCCAATTCAAGATATTTTTGATTATATCAATGAACGCTTCAAGCAAATTGAAGAAGAAAATCCTGCCTTATTAAAAGATGTGGACTACTTGAAAAAACACGCTGGATTTACAGGTGAATTATTTTTGGGACATTTGCGCTACGGAACATTCGGACGTAATTCCATTGAAAGTTGTCACCCATTTTTGCGTCAAAATAACTGGATTACGCGAAATTTAGTAGTAGCTGGAAATTTCAATCTGACCAATGTTGATGAATTATTTGATGTTTTAGTTGAAATAGGGCAGCACCCTAAAGAAAAATCTGATACCGTTACTGTTTTAGAAAAAATTGGTCACTTCTTAGACGAAGAGAATGAAGCCTTGTATGCTCAATTGAAACCACAAGGTTACACCAACGCTGAGATTTATGATCGAATTGCCGAAAAAATAGACATTGAAAAAATATTAAAACGCGCTTCTTCAGATTGGGACGGTGGTTACGCGATGGCTGGTTTGTTTGGTCATGGTGATGCGTTCGTTTTGAGGGACCCATCGGGTATTCGTCCAGCTTATTGGTACGAAGACGATGAAGTGGCGGTTGTTGCTTCTGAACGCCCAGTGATTCAAACTGCTTTCAACTTAAAAAGCGAGCAAGTAAGAGAATTAACTCCTGGTCACGCATTAATCATTCGTAAAAATGGTTCAGTTAAAGAAACATTGATCAACGAACCAACGGAGGCCTTAAAATGTTCATTCGAACGCATTTATTTCTCTCGTGGAAACGATATTGAAATTTACAACGAGCGCATCATGTTGGGAAAACATGTTGTTCCACAAGTATTGGATGCAATCGATCATGATTTAGACAATTCAGTGTTCTCATTCATTCCAAATACTGCAGAAGTTTCCTTTTACGGAATGATTAAAGGATTGGAAGATTATCTCAATGATCGAAAATTTGCTGCAATCAAAGCATTGGGTTCCAACATTACTGAAGAGCAATTAAGCGATATTATTTATCAGCGTGCGCGCATTGAAAAAATCGCGATTAAAGACGCTAAACTGCGCACATTCATTACGCAAGATGATTCGCGTGATGATTTAGTGGCTCATGTTTATGATATCACCTACGGAAGTGTTAAGCGTCACCAAGACAATTTGGTTGTTATCGATGATTCGATTGTTCGTGGAACAACCTTAAAACAAAGTATCTTGCGCATTTTAGATCGTTTGGATCCGAAGAAAATTGTTGTTGTGTCTTCAGCGCCGCAAATACGTTATCCTGATTGTTATGGAATTGATATGGCAAAAATGGGTGATTTTATTGCGTTCGAAGCTGCAATTAGCTTGTTGAAAGAACGTGGAATGGAACATGTGATTCAAGATGTCTACCGTAAAGCAAAAGAACAAGTTAACTTGCCAAAAGAACAGATAAAGAATTACGTGAAAGAAATTTACGAAGCGTTTTCATTTGAAGAGGTTTCGGCTAAAATTGCGCAATTGTTAACACCTCCGAATATCAACGCAGAAGTAGAGATTATTTATCAAACCGTTGAGAATTTGCATAAATCATGTCCAAACAACCTCGGTGATTGGTATTTCACTGGAAATTATCCAACGCCAGGAGGGAATAAAGTGGTGAATAAAGCATTTATCAATTGGATGGAAGGTAAAAACGAACGCGCCTATTAATCGTTTGTTCACCCAAGTCTTTAATCATTCTATATGAAGAGACAAACAGGTATATTTTTTTACATTTTAGGACTTTATGTTGTCCTGCAATTTGCTTGGTGGGGATTTCATTTAATTGAATTAACCGAAGAATTAAAAAGCGATTCTACCGAAGTTTCAAAACGGGTTATAATGATTATTGGAGAAGGCTTGGTCTTTTTCAGTATTCTGCTATTTGGATTGTGGAAAATACGTTCATCCATTAAAAAGGACCTTCAATTATCCGAACGCCAAAACAATTTTTTACTTTCGGTAACGCATGAATTAAAAACACCATTAGCCGCCAACAAACTTTATCTTCAAACGATTCAAAAGCGCAATTTAGATGAAGAAAAGCGCAAAAACCTGATGGAAAAAGCTATTCAGGAGAATGAACGTTTGGAGAGTATGATTGAAAACATCTTAAATGCTTCTCGTCTTGAGAATAATGCATTGAAACCTCATAAGGAAGAAATAGACGTTACCTCTTTATTTGAACAAGTAGCAGAACGCTTTCAAAAACGCAATCAACAAGAGTTAATAGCATTGAATCTAGAAAAAGATATCATTGCGAACCTAGACGTTTTTTTCGTTGAAACCATTGTAAACAATCTACTAGATAATGCTTTAAAATATGGTGGATCAAGTGGAAATATTGAACTATATTTATTCAAAAAAGCGGAGCGCTTGGTGTTCGGGGTGAAAGATCAAGGACCTGGAATAGAAAAGGAAGAAATCAAAAAAATGTTTGAAAAATTCTATCGCTCGGGCAATGAAGATACACGACAGCAAAAAGGAAGTGGTTTAGGTTTGTTCATTGTAGCAGAATTAGCGCGAATGCATCACGGTAAAGTAAGTTACAAAGAAAACACTCCACGAGGAGCAAATTTTGAAATACTATTAGAACTATGACTAACAATTTCGGACTCATCATTCTTGACGGTTGGGGTCTAGGAGACCACTCAAAATCAGACGCTATATTCAATGCCAATACACCTTTCATGGATGAATTATTGGCTACGCGTCCAAATGCAACATTGAAAACAAGTGGCGAGGATGTAGGGTTGCCAGATGGACAAATGGGGAATTCAGAAGTTGGTCATTTAAATATTGGTGCGGGAAGAATTGTTTATCAGGAGTTAACACGTATTAACAAGTCCATTCGCGATGGTGCGTTTTTCACTAACCCAGTTTTACTAGACGCAATTAACAAAGCAAAAAAGCAAGGTGTAAAATTGCATTTCATGGGCTTGGTTTCTAAAGGTGGAGTGCATAGTTCTCAGGAACATTTGTATGCATTGTGTCAAATGGCAAAAGACAGTGGATTGGAAAATGTCTTCATTCATGCATTTACTGATGGTCGCGATTGTGATCCAAAAAGTGGTTTGGGGTTTATTTCTGAATTAGAAGAGGAGTTGAAAAAAACAACAGGTAGAATTGCATCTGTGGTAGGAAGATATTATGCGATGGACCGCGACAATCGTTGGGAACGTGTTAAATTGGCCTATGACTTAATGGTAAATGGAACGGGTACCAAATTTACTTCTGCCATTGCTGGAATTGAGCATTCCTATGCCGAAAATAAAACCGATGAATTCATCGAACCAATCGTAATCATAGAAAATGGTGTTCCCATTGGAAATATCGAAGAAGGTGACGTAGTTGTTTGTTTTAACTTTAGAACCGATCGCCCGCGCGAAATTTCGACTGTCTTAACCCAGCGCGACTTCCTTGAATTCAATATGCATAAATTGAATTTGGACTATTACACCATGACAAGTTACGATGCCACATTTCAAAATGTACAAGTTGTATTCGAAAAAGACAATTTACATAATACACTTGGAGAAGTACTTTCAAAATTGGACAAAACCCAAGTGCGTATTGCAGAAACAGAGAAATATCCGCATGTAACCTTCTTTTTCAGTGGTGGCCGCGAAGAAACATTTCCATTGGAAAGTAGAATTTTAGTGAACTCTCCCAAGGTTGCAACCTACGATTTACAGCCTGAAATGAGTGCCTTAGAAGTGCAAGAAAAAATCATAGCATGTATACAAAATGAAAGTCCTAATTTCTTTTGCTTGAACTTTGCCAATCCAGATATGGTTGGACATACAGGTGTTTACAAAGCAATTGTGAAAGCCGTTGAAACAGTTGATGATTGTCTGAAAAAAGTTGTAACAGCTGGTTTGGAAAAAAATTACGAATTTCTTGTTATTGCCGATCATGGAAATGCCGATTTTGCCCTTAATCCAGACGGAACACCAAATACAGCGCATTCATTGAATCCAGTTCCAGTTGTTTTGATTAGTAACGAAAAAGGGCTTGAATTGAATCACGGTATTTTGGCAGATGTTGCACCAACTATTTTGAGAAGATTGGGTATTGCAGCGCCAATTGAAATGACCGGGAAATCACTTGTTTAGTTGTTAAAAAAAGAAGATTTGAACTTAATTGAGGGGCTAGCACCTCAAAATTCATCGTATCATTCATTTAAATTTGTTGTAGTTACACATTAGAATAACTTACTACTACATTTTTTAACGTGATTCCGGAAAATGGGAGTAGCTGTTATTCTTCCATTTTTCAAATCACAAAAAGATGAAACAACTTTTACTATTTTCCATTTTTTCTTTCTTCATTCAGCAAGCAACTGCACAAACGACAGGTGATTGGAAGGCAGATTTTACAAAAAGAAAGGTTTTCATTGAAAATCTTGGCCAATTTGATAATGAAGCCAATGATCAAACAGGTGATATTCACTATGCCATAGATTTCGGTTCAACCCGTATCTTCTTCGGAGAAAAAGGTGTATCCTATAATTTCTTAGAAATAAAAAAGAAATCACGCGAGGAGCGTCAAGCCATTATGAATGCACCGATCAAAACATTCACTGAGCATAAACAATCGGAACGATTAGCAGGAAAATACATGATTAGAAAAGATGAAGTTAACCTTTCGTGGGGAACGGTTTCATCTGATTGCAGAATTGAGGGTCTTGGTCTTCAAAGCGATTATCATTCATATAGTTACACTGATGAAAACAATCAAACTAAAAGTATAAATTACGCAAAAGGGTATGAAAAACTAGTCTATCGTAACATCTACCCAAATATCGATATCGAATACACAGTACACCCAGTGATTGGCGTTAAATATGCATTTATTGTGCGCCCCGGTGCTGATCTTTCTAAAATAGGTATGCACTATGACCGTGAAGTTCGATTAGTCAATAATGAATTAAAAATTTCAACACTTTTCGGCGATATTACGGATCATTCTCCACTGTCATTTTATGAAAACAAATCCAATGAAATAGTTAATTCTAGCTATCTATTAACAGGTAAAACAGTTTCATTTGATGTAGCCAACTATGATAACAATCGCACATTAATTATCGACCCATGGGTACAAACACCCACTTTTCCTGATAACTGGGATTGTGTTTGGGAACTCGATACGGATGCTGCAGGAAACGTTTATATCATTGGCGGAATAATGCCGCTTCAATTGAAAAAATACAATTCAACTGGCGTTTTACAATGGACTCACAGTACTCCTTATGATACCACTTCATGGTTGGGAACTATGGCAACGGATGATGTTGGAAATACCTATGTTACCAACGGTACGTACTATGCCATTCAGAAAGTGAACAACGCTGGAACAGTTGTTTGGAACAATGGAAGTCCATCTGGAGGACAATTAAGTACAGAATTCTGGAACATTACATTTAATTGTGACCAAACAAAATTACTTATCGGTGGATCAGGTGGAAACTTAGACATTCATGGTCGCATTTACGATGTAAATATGGCAACAGGGAATATCAACTCATCGGTTCAAGTTACCTCTGCTGGAAACATATTCGGATTTCCTCCACAAATTCAGGAAGTAAGAGCGCTTACCTCATCACCAAGCGGTAAGTATTACTTTGCCACATTGGACACAATCGGATACATTAATGATGATTTGAATCTTTGTGGATCAACTTCAGCTCTGACACGAGCCAATCATGGCGTTAATTGGGGCTACAAAAGTGAAAATTTCCGCGTCAATAATACCGGAATTAAAGTACTTCGTGCAGATGCCAACTTTGTCTACACGCACAAAGGAAATCAACTTCAAAAACGATCCCTTTCAACATTTGCCATTATTGCCAGTGTTACAATTCCGGGTGGTGTTATGTCGACTCCATTTTTGAGTGACAATGTTACAGAAAATGCTGGTATCGATATAGATGGATGCGGAAATATTTATGTTGGTTCTAAAACTGGAGTTTACAAATTCAACACGAGTTTAGTGCAACAAGCATTTTATCCAACCTCTTTTGTTGTATACGATGTTCGCGTAAATTCCGGAGGTGAAATCGTGGCATGCGGGGGAACAGGAAATAGCAGTACTGCAACGCGTTCTGGCGGCGTTCAATCATTTGCGGCAAGCGCTTGTGCCCCAATAACCCTTACCTGTTGTGATGCGAGCATTTGTCAACCACAATCCTTTTGTGCAACAGACGCTCCATTTACCTTGGTTGTAGGTTCAGCTGGTGGAACATTTAGTGGGCCTGGAGTTAATGCAACAACTGGTTTGTTTTCTCCTTCAGTTGCAGGACCTGGAACACATACTATTACGTATACATTGCCGTGTGGCTCTGAATCAATTACAATCGTTGTTAGCACTTGCACTTCACTTTCGGTTTGTGAAGAAGCGAATGGAAACTTGACTGTTTCAGGCGGAGTTGGCCCTTACACTTGGGCACAATATTTCCCTGCTTCCAATACACCAATTACAACGCAAGCTCAATGCACCTCATGCGGTTATTCGTGGTTTTTTGGCACCTGTTTAAACGGCGCTTTTCCCGTGACGAGTTGTAATACACCAGCATACTGGTCAACATTTGCGACTAACACAACCGTCACGCCACCGGTTACAACACAACTTCAAATTACAGATGGTTCTGGGACAGTTATCACAGTTAACCCTGCTACCGTTGCTGCATGTGTCACAAACCCATGTCCAACCATTACAATTTCTACAAGTACTCAAACGAACATTGCTTGTTTCGGAAATTCAACTGGTTCGGCCACTGTTTCTGCTGCCGGTGGACAAGCACCCTATACATATACTTGGAACCCAGGCGCATTGTCTGGACCAACTCAATCAAACCTTGCAGCTGGCACTTATATAGTCGCTGTTACAGATGCCAATTTATGTCCTGGTTCAACAACTGTTACAATAACACAACCCGCAAGTGCACTAAGCACAACGGCTTCTGCTACAAATACGAATTGTGGTGGTTCAACAGGAACTGCAAGCGCATCACCATCTGGAGGTACAACTGGTTATTTCTATTCTTGGTCACCTTCAGGCGGAACTGGAGCAACTGCAACTAACCTTGCTGCTGGAACATATACGGTTACCGTTACGGATGCAAATGGTTGTCAAGCAACAGCTTCTGCAACCGTAAATACAAATGGTGGTCCTTCAATCTCATTGGTTTCATCACAATCTATTTCCTGTAACGGTGCAAATGATGGCGCGGCTGTGGTATCCGGAAGCGGAGGCTCTGGGGCATTAACGTATTCTTGGTCTCCGGGTGGTTTAACAGGAACAACACAAAGTGCTTTAGCAGCAGGAACGTATACGATAACTGTGCTAGATGCAGGAGCTTGTTCGAATTCTACGACTGCAACAATAACAGAACCAAGCGCAATTTCCTTATCAAGTAGCAACATCATTGGTTCTGTTTGTGGTGCATCAAACGGAAGTGCTACGGTTAGTGCAGCAGGTGGAACAGGTGGATACGCTTATTCTTGGTTACCATCCGGCGGAACAGGTGCATCAGCAAGTGCCTTAGCAAGTGGAATATATACGGTTACTGTTGAAGATAATTCGAATTGCATTGAAACAATTTCGGTCTCAATTCCATCAATTGGTGGACCAACAGTAACATTACAAACCTCTACCGATGCTTCTTGTTTCGGTGGAAATGACGGTTCTGCGACTGTTACACAAACGGGAGGAGCTGCGCCCTATACCTATGCATGGTCACCAACAGGAGGAACAGGTGCAACAGCTTCTAACTTAAGTGCTGGAACCTATTCTGTCGCAGTTACGGATAATACTGGTTGTGTCGGAGCATTAAATGTAGCCATCGGTCAAGCAACTCAACTTGTAATTACTGAAACAATCACGGATGCAAATTGTGGAAACAGCGATGGAGCTATTTCATTATCAGTGACGGGTGGAACAGGTTCATATTCTTATGTTTGGACACCAAACGGCGAAACAAGCGCATCAATCAATGCATTAGCAAATGGAAATTATGGTGCTACTGTAACAGACCAAAATGGTTGTACACTGACAGAAAACTATGTTGTGTCAACAGTTGGTAGTTTGGTAGTACAAATAACACCTAGCTCGGCAAGTATCTTACAAGGAGAAAATGTTCAATTGAACGCGACAGGCGGAACAAGTTATACATGGACTCCGACTACAGGATTAAGTTGTACGGCATGTTCCGACCCAATCGCTACACCATCAAGTACAACATCCTATATCGTAAATGCAACAGATGGTTCTGGATGTACTGGAGCAGATACAATTACAATTTATGTTACACAAGTTTGTGGGGATATTTTTGTGCCAACCGTCTTCTCTCCAAACGGGTCTGGCCCTACAGCAAATAATACGCTGTGTATCTATGGAAACTGTATATCAGAACTAAACTATGCTATTTACAATCGTTGGGGAGAAAAGGTTTTCGAAACAAGGGATTCACAAATTTGCTGGGATGGTAATTATAAAGACGAACCCTTAAATCCGGGAGTATTCGCCTATAAATTGGTCGTAACCCTATTTGATGGATCAACAATTGTTGAATCTGGAAATTTAACTTTAGTGCGTTAATCAATAACACGAAAAACGATGAAAACGAAATTATTATCTATTTTACTCACAAGTGCTTTGTGTTATTTTCAAATTAACATTCATGCACAAGACATTCATTTCTCGCAAATGGAATTCTCACCACTTACCTTAAATCCTGGTTTGGCTGGAGCAAATTCACCGATGCAAGGAGTAATAAATTACAGGAGTCAATGGAGCAGTATTGCAACACCTTATAAAACAATTGCTGCATCATTTGATGCTCGATTCAATGAAGATAAGCGCAACAAAAAAGGAATCATTGCAGGAGGTATTCATTTTTTCAATGATCAATCCGGTGAACTAAAGGTAAATACAACCAACGTCAACTTGAACCTTGCTTACCATTTGATTTTAGACAAAAGAAGCACACTTGGACTTGGTATTTACACTGGTTTTGGACAGCGATCTATTAATCCAAATGCGGGGCGGTGGGGAAGCCAATATAATGGGACTAGCTATGATGCGTCACTTTCTTCTGGGGAAACATTTAATTCGGCTGCTTTTAATTATGTGGATGCTGGAGCAGGAATCGTTTACACTTATAAAAAAAATCAAGGCTACATGACCCAAAACAACAAACGTGAATTTCAATGTGGATTTGCAATGTATCACATCAATAAGCCAGGATATTCATTTATCGATAAAAATAATGAGCAATTGTACGTGCGTTTTTCTTCCTTTGCAAATGCCACAATCGGTATAGGAAATACGCGAGGAGCATTCATGCCTGCAATCTATTTTCAACGACAAAAATCATCTATGGAATTCCTGTATGGATTTAACTATAAATACCTCATCAATGACGGCTCTATGTACACAGGATTTAATCGTCCGTTTTCTATTTATCTTGGCGTTTTCAATCGCTTAAAAGACGCGATGGTTGTTCGCTTCATGTTGGAATGGGATCAATATTCAGCTGGATTTGCTTACGATTTTAATGTCTCAAGTTTGAACACCGTTTCCAATTCTAGAGGAGGATTTGAACTTTTCCTTCGTTTTAACATGGGCGATGGTGGTGGATTTAGATCGCGATACTAAGCCTTTGATTTCTCGATAATAGAAGTGGTTGAATAACCTTCTACCAGTTGGATTGCAGCTACTTCTCCCCCATTTTTCTTGATAAAATCCGAACCAACGATGTATTTTTTTGAATCTGGATTTGTTTCTTGCGGATCATAATCTGCTCCTTTAACCAATATATCCGGCTGAAGAAACTCAATCAGACTTAAAGGAGTGTTATCGTCAAAAAACACTACCATATCTACAAACCCTAGCGCAGCTAAAACAGTTGCTCGAGCCTCTTCAGAATTAATTGGCCGATTATCGCCTTTACCTAATTCTCTTACTGATGCGTCAGTATTGATTGCAACAATTAATCGATCACCCAATTCAGCAGATTTAGCCAAATAGGTCACATGCCCTTTGTGTAAAATATCAAAACAACCATTCGTAAAAACAACCTTGTCATTCTTCAAATGCCACATGTTTACGCGACGTTTTGCATCTTCTAAGGAAACAATTTTACTTTCTAGGCTCGATAATCTGCTCATTTTGCTTTTCTTGCGTATAGTTCTTCGGTAATAAAACTAATGAAAGTAATCCAAGTATGATCATTAAAAATGTTTGTGTTATCCACACCAACATGCCCAAAGCATTTCCGACACCTGTGCCGTCAACATTGCTTGTTTTAGAAATATAAAAAGCAACGACTAAACCAACTAATAAAGGATATGTTCCAATTCCACCATTCGTGAAGGTGATTCCCAACGAACCGGCAATAAACCCTAATAAAATTCCTTGAAAAGGAATGGATGATGTTTCCTCCAACGCTTGAAAAGGAAGTGCAAACATAATAATGTAACAAGCCCAAATAATTAAAGTATGCAAGATATATCCCAAGGGCTGTTTTGATTTAAAAATTGAGAACAGTCCTGCAAACACATCTTTTACAAAGCCGAGTAATTTCTTACGGAAATTTAAATTGAACAAGAATAAATAGCCAATTCCTAAAAACACCATTGCAATCCCTCCATAAATTACATATTTCCATGGAAAACCGTTCGACGCTGCCTGTGCTGATCCGCCGAATTTTTCAATGATTTGTGTTTTTATTTCAGAGAAATCATCATACCCCAAAACAGCAGTTAAAAACGCAATTGATCCTAGCATTATTAAATCAATCGCACGTTCTGCTATGATGGTTCCGAAGGAAGTGGAAAAAGGCACACCATCCGAACGATACAGCATGGCCGAACGAGAAGCTTCTCCAGCTCTAGGGATTGTTAGATTAATTAAATAACCAATCATTACCGCGTGATAACGGTGCCAAAAGTTTGTTTGATATCCTAATGGTTCAAGCACATATTTCCACCGATAAGCACGTGAAAAATAGGCGACAACTCCTAAAATTACTGAAAGCAGAATCCACCAATAATTGGCTTCAGAAATTGCTTTATAAAATGCAGCTAATTTTTTCGGATCCTCTGCCATGTTTGCAAAAAAGACCCAGATAAGATACACACCTAACAATAGTGGAAGAACTGTTTTTACTATCGTGAGGAGCGTTTTTTTAGTCACTAGTCGATTAGATTTGTTTCTTCATTCGGGAACACTAAAGATGGTTTGAATGATTTTGCTTCTTCAAATTCCATATAGCCGTAACCAATAATGATGATGATGTCGTTCATCGCTACACGTCGAGCAGCAGGTCCATTCAAGCAAATAGTTCCTGATTTGCGATCGCCTTTAATAACGTATGTTTCAAACCGTTCACCGTTGTTGATGTTTACGATTTGAACCTTTTCACCTTCTATTAAATTTGAAGCATCCATTAAATCTTCGTCAATCGTAATACTACCGATATAATTCAGATCTGCTTGTGTAACTCTAACACGATGAATTTTTGATTTTACTACTTCTATCAACATTCTATTCTAAATTCGGGGACAAATGTAAAGCATTTTTTTGAGTCAATAATGATTTACAAACGCTTATAATAAGAAAAATATCGGGGTTTACTGTAATTCTAGATTGTCAATTAAACGAACGGCTCCACAAAACGCAGCAAGACATACTACATTGCGCTCATCCCATTCATTATCAAGCGGTTTCAGATTTTCAGAATTGACTATTTCCAAATATTCTAGACGCAATTTACCATTTGAGAAAAATGCTATCGCCAATTCCTTTGCTTCTTTCGGTGTTTTTGTTCCTTTCAGCGATTGAATATACTTCAAGGTTTGAATAATAATTAATGCTTCTTCGCGCTCGCTTTCATTTAAGCGTAAATTTCGACTGCTCATCGCCAAACCAGAAGGCTCTCTCAATGTTTGACAAGCAATTATTTGTATTGGAAAATTGTATTTTTTCGTCATTAAACGAATAACTGCCACTTGTTGAAAATCCTTTAAGCCAAAATAAGCCTTATCTGGCTGAACAATTTGAAATAGATTTCGAACTACGTGCACCACTCCTTGAAAATGTCCTGGGCGAAATTCACCTTCCATAACCTTGTCTATTCCTTCAAGATCCATTGGAGTGTATGCGTCATTTTCCGGGTAAACCTCCTCAACTGTTGGAGCAAAAACGATTACTTTTCCAATTGAATTTAATAAGTCCACATCCGCTTGCAACATGCGCGGGTATTTATCCAAATCCTGCACGTTATTGAACTGGGTTGGATTTACAAAGATACTCACAACTACAGCATCAGACTCGCTCAATGCATTTTTTACCAGCGCCAAGTGACCGTCATGCAAAGCACCCATTGTTGGCACAAACCCAACGATTTTTTTTGATACTTTTAAAGAGGCGAGCACCTCGTTCAATGATTTTCGTGTCGTAAATACATTCATTCGCGCATCGATATTGGAAAGACGAATCGACAAAACTATTCCTTTTTGTTGAAGTTCCGCTTTTTTTTCTATATTTTTGTACTGTTTTTACGAATATAAAATTCATGCAGAAAAAGAAAGTACTTTTTGTATCTCAGGAGATTGCACCTTTTTTACCAAAATCAGAAGTTTCAACTATTGCGAGACGATTACCACAAGGTATTCAAGAAGCAGGAAAAGAAATCCGCGTTTTCACTCCACGTTTCGGAAGTATAAATGAACGTCGCCATCAACTACATGAAGTGATTCGTTTATCAGGAATGAACCTAATCATTGACGATACAGATCACCCATTAATTATCAAAGTTGCATCTATTTCAGCAGCAAGAATGCAGGTATACTTCATCGATAACGATGAATATTTTAAACGTAAAAACTGTGTTATTGACGATAAAGGAGAGTTTTACGAAGATAACGACGAACGAGCAATGTTCTTTTGTCGTGGTGTTCTTGAAACTGTAAAAAAACTTGGATGGCAGCCAGATGTTATTCATTGCCATGGTTGGATGACCGTATTAATGGCTTTGTATATCAAAAAATTATATTCTAAAGATCCTCATTTTGCGGACACTAAAGTTGTATTGAGCTTATACAATGATGGGTTTAACAAAAATTGGGATGAGCGTTTTGCTGATAAACTTAAATTTGACGGATTCGACGACGAAATTGTTAGTCAATTGAAGGATACGAGCTACGAAAATATTATTCGTGTCATGACAAAATATGCGGATGGAATTAACGTTGCAAGTGAGGAATTAACACCAGCGCTAAGAACAATTTTTAACGAAGCACTTTGTTTGAAACAGGATTATGTTCCAGAAGAAAATCAAACAAAAGTAATGTCTGAATTTTTTAATAAAGTAATTGAAGAAACTGTTCTCATATAAAATGAATTTTAGTTACCCCAATTCGTGGCGGAAGGTTTTTGGACTTTCCGCTACTTTTTTAATAGCACTTTTTATTTCAACCTCTTGTAAAAAGAAAGAAACAGGTCTTGGAAATGATGTACTTGATCCAAATTCATTATTGAATTCTACGCAAGTCGACACCTTTGAATTGACAACTTTTACTATTGCTGAAGACTCTTTAATTTCAGACAATCCGGCATATGGTGTGCTTGGTTCATACAACGATCCGAAGTTCGGGAAAGTAGATGCGAGCTTTTATACACAATTCATTTTATCTGGTACAAGTCCAAATTTCGGGGATTTATCCACAATTGTTGTTGATTCCATGATGCTTGGTCTAAACTACGTTGATTTTTATGGTGAATTGAGTCCTCAAACAGTTGAAGTGTATCAAATGACAGAAGACATCTATATTGATTCCACTTATTATTCCTTTGAACATAAAAATCACTCGAGTACAAATTTAGTAATGCCTGGCTTTGGCACATTTACACCAGATCCAACTGGAGAAACGATTATTGGAGAGGATACCGTTGATGCTCAGTTGAGAATTCGTTTGAACAACTCATTAGCCACACAATTCATCAATGAGTCGGCTGTTGTCGGGGGAACTAATTTCGCCTCAAATGAGAACTTTAGAAACTACTTTAAAGGACTTCATGTTAAGGTTAATAACGCAGCTCAACCAAGCGGTAAAGGTGGAGTATTCTATTTTAATTTAAGCAATTCATCGTCAAAGTTGACCATTTATTACAAGCAGGATGGTGTTCAAAAGTCGTTTGATTTTTTAATTTCTTCAGATTGTGCAGATTTCAATCATGTTGACATTGACAATAGTGGAAAACCAGTTCAAACTGTTATTAATGACACTGTATCTGGACAGAAAGAATTTTACGCACAAGCCTTCAAATCTAGAGCTATTGTTCGTATTCCTGGTTTGAAAAATCTTCCAAAAAAAGCGGTTATTCATCGTGCCGAATTAATATTACCGATTCAATACCAATCTGGCGCGAAATACTTGCCAAGTAATGAATTATCGGTTTCGGTTAGAATTAACAATAAACTGTCAGGAATTGGCGTATTTGGATTTTATGATAATTTCATAAAGAGCTATACTGTCGATTGCAGAAACTATGTACAAGCCCTAGTCTCTGAAGAAATTTCAACAACAGAACTTATTTTATCCCCAAGATTTTTTATTACATCTGCCGAACGTGTGATCTTCAATGGTCCGAACACGATCAATAAGAAAAAACCTCAAATAGTGGTAACCTATACTCAATATTAATTATGTGTGGAATTGTAGCTTACATTGGTAAAAAACAAGCATATCCGATTATCTTAAAAGGATTAAAACGATTAGAATACCGCGGTTATGATAGTGCGGGAATTGCATTATTGAACAATGGTTCAATTAATTTATATAAACGGCAAGGAAAGGTTTCAAATTTAGAAGCCTTCGCAGCAGACCAAGATACTGAAGGTTGCGCTGGAATTGGCCATACGCGTTGGGCCACTCATGGTGCTCCAAACGACATTAATGCACATCCGCATTATTCAACAGATGGTTCAATTGCTTTGATACATAATGGTATCATTGAAAATTATGACACATTAAGAAAGGAATTGATCAATCTTGGTTATGTTTTTAAAAGTGAAACAGACACGGAAGTATTGGTTCACTTAATTGACGATATTCAAAAAAAGGAAAATGTTTCACTTGCTGAAGCAGTTCGTTTAGCGCTGCATAATGTTGTTGGAGCATACGCAATTGTTGTGCTTTCTAAGGAAAATCCGACTCAATTAGTTGCTGCTCGCAAGAGTAGTCCATTAGTTGTTGGAATTGGTACAGAAGGAGATTTCTATTTAGCATCGGATGCAACGCCAATTGTTGAATACACAAAACGTGTTGTTTATTTAGAAGATGAAGAAATTGCTATTGTTGATTTAAACGATGGCTTAAAACTATTCAACATCGGTAATCAAGAAAAAACACCTTATATCCAACATTTAGAAATGCAATTAGAAGCACTTGAAAAAGGTGGATATGAGCACTTCATGTTGAAAGAGATTCATGAGCAGCCACGTTCAATTCGTGATTGCTTCCGCGGACGATTAAATGCTGATGAGGGATGGGTTTCTTTAGGCGGAATAACTGAATATGAGCAAAAAATGGCCAATGCACAAAGAATCGTCATGGTTGCTTGTGGTACATCATGGCATGCATGTTTAGTTGGTGAATATTTGTTTGAAGATCTTGCACGAATCAACGTGGAAGTTGAATATGCAAGTGAGTTCCGATACAGAAATCCAATCATCAACGAAAACGACGTTGTTATTGCCGTTTCTCAATCAGGTGAAACTGCTGATACATTGGCTGCCTTAGAATTAGCTAAGTCTAAAGGTGCGACAATCTTAGGAATATGTAATGTTGTTGGATCATCCATTTCGCGCATTACTGACGCTGGTTCATACACCCATGCAGGTCCCGAAATTGGTGTTGCCTCTACAAAGGCATTTACTGCTCAAGTTACTGTTTTAACCTTGATGGCACTTTCCTTAGCACATAAAAAAGGAACCATTAGTGAAACAAAATTCCATACAATGTTGGCTGAATTGGAAGCAATTCCCGATAAAGTGAAGCGCGTTCTTGATAAAAATGATATCATTGAAGAAATTGCATCAAAATACAAAGATGCCTCAAATGCATTGTATTTAGGTCGCGGAAGTTCATTCCCTGTTGCGCTTGAAGGTGCGTTGAAATTAAAAGAGATTTCATACATCCATGCGGAAGGATATCCTGCTGCTGAAATGAAACATGGTCCAATTGCTTTAATTGACGAGGAAATGCCGGTTTTTGTTATCGCAACACAGGGAACATCTTACGAAAAAGTGGTTTCAAATATTCAAGAGGTTAAAGCAAGAAAAGGGAAAATCATTGCGGTTGTTACAGAAGGAGATGTTGCTGTTAAAGAAATGGCCGATCATGTGATAGAAATTCCAAGTACTGACGAGCATTTAGTTCCTTTATTGGCAACTATTCCATTCCAGTTATTATCTTATCACATCGCTGTGATGAGAGGATGTAATGTTGATCAACCACGAAATCTTGCGAAATCGGTGACGGTGGAGTAATTTAGAAATTAGTCTTCCTAGTTAGAAGTCGATAGTATCTTATAAAACAAAAAGAGCGTTTGCCGAAGCAAACGCTCTTTTTTTATTTGCTTAATTCTTATAAATTCGTTTTAAGATTTCTAATCCTTTACCATTAATTCGAAGTGTATAAGCACCTTGTGCATGCTTACTTAAATTAAGGTTCATTTCAGTTGAATTGATAGTCCATTTTTCGACTAAACGACCTGAAACATCCAACAATTCAATCGTTATGAATTTGTCTAAATCAATACCCAGAATGGTCAAATCGCCATGCGTTGGATTCGGATAAATAACAACTAACTGATCATTGCTTTCCTCAATCCCTGCACAAGCATCCACAGTAATCGAGGCACTCGCCGTATTTGTACAACCACTTTGTGTAACTGAATAGGTAATTGGGAAGGTACCTACACCAGAAACTGCAGGGTCAAACGCTCCTGAAGAAACACCAGTTCCAGAATAAGTTCCACCAGCCGGACTTCCACCATTTAAAGTGAATGAACTCCAATTTGCACAAGCATTGGACAATGCACTTTGCGAAACAATTGGTACTGGATTTACAGTGAGTGTAAATGTGCTAGCAGCTGATGTGCCACATGAACTTGAAGCCACAACTGAAATTGTTCCACTCGTATTTCCTGCCGTTAAGGTAATGGATGTAGTTCCTTGTCCAGCAGTGATCGTTGCACCTGTTGGAACTGTCCAAGTATAACTTGTAGCACCACTAACCGCAGCGATTGAGAAAGTCATACCAGTTGTATTCGCGCAAACGGAAGCAGTCCCTGTAATTGTACCAGGAGTTGCAGGCGCTGCGCCAACCGAAATAAAGGAAGCTTGGTTCGATGTGTTTGAACCAGCGCCATTCGTAGCCGTTAATGAAACGTTGTATGTTCCTGCCGCTGCATACGTCACCGTTGGATTTGCTAAAGTCGATGTTGCCGGTGTTCCACCAGGAAAAGACCAAGAATAGGATGTTGGCGAACCTGTTGAAGTACTCGTATAGGTGACCGTTTGACCTGTACACACAGGAGATGCTGGTGCGGATGTGAAGCTTGCTGTTGGTGCAACGGGGTTTGCTACTCCAGAGATATTAATATTGTCAATGTATAATGAGTTACCGTAACCAGCTAAATTTCTAAATGCGAGCGTTACATTCGTTAAACCAACGTAAGGTGTTAAACTAATCGTTTCAGTTCTCCATTGTGCAGTAGTTGGTACAAACAAAGTTGTTGTTGCTGCAGCTGTTGGAAGGTATCCTGCTCCTACAGTTGAACCAGTTTTAGAATAAAGTGAAGTAAATGTTGTTCCACAATCTGTCGAAATCAACACTTGAAGTCCATCTACGTATGTTGCATCATATGCTGCGTAAGCCACATTAAATGTCAAGTTTGCACTGGATAAACCTTGAAAATTTAATTTAGGCGTGCGCATTTCATCTGTATTTCCGATATCATTAAATTCGAAGTTATCAAACCACATAGAATTTCCTACTGTGGGAGCCAAACCAACTGTTGGGTTTCTCATCCAGGTTGTATCACCTAAATCCAAGTTCACAATATTCCAGTTTGTTGGAGGGAAAGTTGTTGTTGTGAATCCCTCCGTTAGCGGAAGTGCTGCTCCAGAACCCGCAACAACTGTTATGTAATTTGTTTGAGTGGCTGTATTCGAACCACTTGCATTCGTAGCCGTTAAAGTGACAGTGTATGTTCCAGCAGTATTATATGTTACGGTAGGATTTGTAGCAGTGGATGTTGCCGGCGAGCCACCAGCAAACGTCCATGAATAAGCTGTTGGGACTCCTGAAGAGGTATTTGTATAATTTACTGTCTGACCAACACAAATTGTTGTTGCTGAAGCTGTAAAACTCGCTACGGGAACCGCGGCAACTGCAGAATATAAATCACTATCCCATGTCCCACGACCATAGGTAGCACAGCGCAAACGGCTGGTAGGATAGTAAATTTCCAAATCGCTCACAGAAACATTTGGTAAGCCTGTGTTAAAAGCAATCCAAGCCGTCGTATTGTTCTTGTAATAAACACCAACATCTGTACCTACATATACCGCATCATTCGCAGCCCCATTTTGGAAGACAATCGTGTTTACCGGAATATTTGGTAAACCGGTTGAAATGTTCGTCCAACTTGTTCCACCATTTGTTGACTTGAATACTTTATTAGCACTGATGTAACCAGAATAAGTTACAAAAACAATATTCGGATCAGTATTCGAAACCGTAATGCCTGTTGGAGTTGAATTTGTTGGTAAACCTGTTGAAACGGCTGTAAAACTTGTTCCACCGTTTATCGATTTTGAAACAGCATTTGTTCCACTTTTGATTGTATAAATGATTTGATTGTTGCTTGGCGCAATTACAAATTCCATGATATTTCCTGAACCGGTTGGTGTCCCAAGCGCCGTCCAAGAAGTACCTGAATTAGTAGAACGGTACAAGGCTGTTCTTCCTCCAGCATAAATAGTGGCAGCGGTTACAGGGTCTTGGTGAATAGCACAAAGCCATTCTTCATTACCCGTGCCTGCCGGAATTCCTGTTGTAATCGGTGTAAAACTAGCTCCTCCATTCGTTGATTTGTAATGATCACCGTAAACATACGAACCATAAATAACGTTGTTGTTGGTACGATCTATAAAGCAATCCATCCCATCACCACCATAGATTTGTGACCATGCTGTACCATTCAATTTATTGGTACCATTATCTTGGTGTCCAGCTACTAATAAAGTGGCGTTTGAAGCCGATAAACCAATTCTATATTGTTGTGCTATTGACAAATTTGAACTGATATCAGTCCATGCTGCTCCTGAATTGGTTGTTTTAAAAATACCCCCATCATTTCCAGAGAAGACCGTAGTTCCTGACCCTGGTAAATAAACAATGTCGTGGATGTCTGCGTGAACATATGGTTTAGAATAACTTCCTGTCCAATGGGAATTTAAGGTGAAGGATGTTCCACCATTTGTACTTCTCCACATGTTTATTCCACCGGTCATGATTTCATCAGCATTTGTGGGAGAGGCTGCAATTGCCAAATCGTACCATCCTTGGCCACCGGCATCCGACCCATTGTCCCAACCCAAAATATTGTTTGAAGCAGTTGATGCCATTCGCGTTGTAAATGTGGTTCCGCTATTTGTTGAGCGTATTATACCTAGAAAGCCTGAATCAGAATTTTTCGAACCTAAAACATAAACATAGGCTGCATTTGCTGGTGTTACAGCAATCGCTAAACGGCCTATACCAGTTAAACCTGTTGTAATTGTTGTCCAATTCAGACCGCCATCAGTTGATTTTTTGAATATTGTACCAGCAGCATAGACAGTAGTTGGATCACCGGGTTTAAATTCTGCATCCATCACCCCATTAAAAGTACCAGTTGGTTGTGTCCATGTAGTCCCACCATTTGTAGTTCTCCAAATCCCAATACTTGAGAACGCCATTAAAATTTGAGGGTTCGATGGATTAATCAATAAGCGACTAATTGTTCTTCCTTGACTTGCTGTCCAAGCCAATCCAGTTGCAACCCATGTTGAGCCGCCATCAGTTGATTTCAATACACCCGTACTGAATGAATCTCCATTAAATCCATCACCGGTAGCAATGTACATAATTTGTGTATTTGTTGGGTCAATCGCTATATCAGAAACGCCAATTACAGCTAATTGGTCTGTGTTTGTTGTCCAACTCGTACCTCCATTTGTAGATTTCCATAATCCACCATCTGGCGCACCAACATACAAGGTATTAGCGTTTGTAGGATCAAAACGTACGAAATTCAATCGTCCTGCACCGCCGCCGGTTGGTTTTCCAATTGGCCCTAAAAACGACCAGTTTCCAGCAACAGACTTAGGAATCCCTGCAGCAGCTTGTTGATTTTCCCACTGAACGAAATTTTCATAATTCTGTGAAGGCAAGGTCATGTTACCACTTGGATAAACGCGCGGAGCCATATAGGATTCCCAGCGTCTAAAAGCCTTATATCCTTTTCCTTTTTCGATTATTTTTCCTTCCCAGTAAGAATTAAACGCTTGTTGCACGTCATAAAAATTGACGTTTGGGTCGCGCATCATTTGTACATAATCTTGAGCAAAACCGGAGAAATTAAGCCCTATAATGAACAATGCCATTAAATGTAATCGATGTTTCATATTCATAGTTTATGCGTTTTAACGAGCTTGAAAATAATCAAAATGAAGCTATTAGCAAAAAAGTTCAACTAAATAATCAACATACATTGTTTGCCAACTGCCCAAAAGCAACTAAAAAGAAAACTTTCAGTTGTTTTAACTTTTGAAAATAATACCTATTGCCAAGCGCTGAAACATCAAACCAAGGATATTTTAGAGCGTAAAACGCTCATTTTTCGTAAATTCGAAACGTATAATTGTTAGTATTCAATGAAAATGACACATTCGATCAACGATAAAAACAAGGATTTTTTTGACAATGTATTTGATGTAGTTCGATTAATTCCAAGAGGAAGAGTTACTTCATATGGGGCCATCGCGCGCTATTTAGGGAGTGCCAAATCGAGCAGAATGGTTGGTTGGGCAATGAATGCTTCACATAAAGACCCAGGGATTCCAGCCCATAGGGTAGTTAATCGTAAGGGTTTACTAACAGGCAAAGCTAACTTCGCTCATCCCAATGAAATGGAGGAGAAATTAAAACAAGAAAATGTAGTGGTAATTGCTGATCAAATAATAAATTTCAAAGAAATCTTTTGGGATCCGAATGAAGAATTAAAAATTTAACCAAGCCCTTTCTTAGTGACCTTGAAATTAACAGTTGAAAATCATCAGTTAATGATGCAAAGATTGTACTTTTGAGGGTATGATTTTAGTAACCGGTGGAACAGGACTTTTAGGGAGTCATTTGCTATTTCGATTGAGTGCAGAGACTCAATCTATCCGAGCAATTTACAGAGATGCCGCTAAAATCGAGCATGTGAAAGCTGTATTCAACTATTACGATTCCAGCAATGGCGAAACCCGATTTTCAAAAATAGAATGGATTGAGGGTAATATTCTTGATATTGTTTCTCTTGAAGACGCAATGAAAGGAATTGACACCGTTTACCATTGTGCGGGCTTGGTTTCCTTCCATAAACGCCATTTTGCTCAATTGATTAAAATCAACAGAGAAGGAACGGCAAACGTTGTAAATACATGTTTGATAAAAGGTGTAAAAAAATTGTGTTATGTTAGCTCAACTGCATCTATCGGAGGTCAAGTAAACACCATCACGCGAGAAACCACGAAATGGAAACAAGGTCCAGAGACAAGTGGTTACGCTATTTCCAAATATTCTGGCGAAAAAGAAGTTTGGCGGGGCGTTGAAGAAGGATTGGATTGTATCATAGTTAATCCATCTGTAATTTTTGGGGCTGGACACTGGGATGAAAGTTCACTTACTATTTTCAGAACGGTAGATAAAGGCTTACGTTTTCATACACCGGGTCAAAATGGTTTTGTTGATGCACGTGATGTTGCCGAAATCATGGTGCGCCTCACGTTGAGTGATCTCAAAAATGAGCGATTCTTGTGTGTTGGCGTAAATCTTCCTTTTAAAACCTTATTGGAAAAAATTGCTATTGCTCTAAATAAAAAGCCACCTACTATTTCAACACCGAAGTGGTTGATTGGATTTACATGGCGTTTTTCATGGTTGCTCGCGAAATTTAGTGGGCGCACTTCAGCCATTACACGGGCAAGCGCAAAAACGGCTTTCAACAAAATGGAATACGATGCTTCTAAAGTAAAAAAAGCCCTCGATTTTACCTTCAGAGGAATCGACGAAACAATTGAAAACACCGTAAAGGGCAGAATAATCTGAACCAAATTTAACCTGAATTGTTTGTAGATTCATGAACGCGCGAGAACAACTTTCATTCGTTAATAAACCCAACATACTCATTGCAGTATTGATTATTTTCTATACTGTCGGTATTGTTGGATTACTCCTGCCCTCTTCTAGAACTCAATTCTTATCCTTGTCGTTTTTCAATCTCATGCTTTCGTTTTGCGTTGTTCTGGTCGCACGAAAATCGAAATTTTTTCCGTTTCTCTTGTTCACTATCTGTTGCATAGCATATGGATTTCTGGCAGAAATGATTGGAACAAAAACAGGTTATTTATTCGGCGATTATAGTTACGGTGCTAGTCTTGGTTTTAAAATCTCTGGAGTACCCTTGGTGATTGGTGTGAATTGGGCTTTATTGATTGTCTGTTCAGTCTCAATCGTAAATCCCATCAAAACCAGTAATTTCGTTAAATCGATTTTAGCCGCTATCTTAATGACCTTGTTAGATGTTCTCATCGAACCGGTTGCGATTGAAAGTGATTTTTGGCATTGGACCCATGGAACAATTCCACTGTTTAATTACATTTCTTGGTTTTTTGTGGCGCTTCCGATCATTTTTGCTTATTTTAAACTTAATTTAGCCGAATCGAACAAAGTGTTTAATACATTGTTTGTTCTTTTAATACTTTTTTTTACGATACTTTTAATTTTCTAGTATGTATTGGTGGGGACCTTTTGTAATGCTTGGCGCATTTTTTATAATGGAATTCATGGCGTGGGCAACACACAAATTTGTTATGCACGGTTTAATGTGGCATTACCATGCAGATCATCATGTTGAAGAACCTGGGTTTTTCGAACGCAATGATGTTTTCTTTTTGATTTATGCGATTCCTTCTTGGCTCTGCATTATGTTGGGCATGATGAACAATTACTACATTCCTGTTTGGATTGGATATGGAATCGCGCTATATGGTTTCGCCTATTTTTTAATTCACGATGTATACATTCACCGCCGTTTTAAATGGTTAAGAGATATAGACACTCCATATTTTATGGCGATTCGTAAAGCACACAAAGTTCACCACAAACACCTTGGAAAAGAGGATTCTGAATGCTTTGGAATGTTATGGGTACCACGAAAATATTACCGTGAGGCCAAAAAAGCATATGCTAATAAAGCTTCCAAAGCATGAGTTTATACGCTTGGATCATCATCGGAACCATTACAGGCCCTTTTTTTCTGAGCTTCGATAAGAAAGTACATTTCTATTCTTATTGGAAGGCACTTTTCCCTGCATTATTGCTTATTGGAACAGCATTTTTAATTTGGGATGAATACTTCACCATCAAGCAAATTTGGGGATTCAACCCAACTTATTTAGGCGGCATTTACTTAGGTCATTTACCGCTTGAAGAGGTACTTTTTTTCTTAGTGGTCCCTTATGCTTGTGTGTTCATTTATGAAGTATTGATGGTATATTTTCCTCAGGTTAAAATGGAAAAAACAACCAGAATTTTCACATTTCTATTCACGTTTGCTGGTTTGATTTTCGGAATTATGCACATGGAAAACTGGTACACGGCAAGTGCCTGCATCGTTTCTGCTATGTTGACGATTTGGTTCTATTTTATCAATCGCGCCGCGTGGTTTCCTTCATTTGTGTTTGCGTTTTTAATTGCGCTGGTCCCTTTCTTAATTGTAAACGGTATTTTAACAGGTGCTGTTACACCGAAACCAATTGTTTGGTACAGTGAGAATCATATTATGGGACCACGTATTATCACAATTCCCATGGAGGATTTATTCTACAATTACGCAATGCTGTTGCCAATTATTGGGATTTATGAAACGTTGAAAAAACGTTTTAAGCTTAATTGAAAAATTCGTAGTCTTTAAATCCTAATATCATAATGAAATTGGTTGACACATCACGTGTTAAAACATACGATAACAACTTACTTTTCTCGTTGTAAATCATTTCAAATTCAGTTGTAAAAGTGCCATTTCGGTAGACATGCTTTTCTAGTAAGTTACCGAAATCATCGTACTGATAAATCGATTCTTCTCTTGGTAAAGTATCTGACCCTTCAAATGAAGCAATTGAAGCAATATATCCTTTTTCGTTATAGTTATATCTAACTGTTGTAACAGCCATTGTCATAATGTAGCGTTCTTCACGTTCGACCAAAAAACCGAGTTCATTGTACTTGATAATTTCATATTTATACGGCAAGTCATAATTGTTGTAAACTGTTTTCTTTATTTGCAAATCATTATACTCGTATTTCATCGACTCAGAATTCAGTATAGTGCGCTGTGCATTTCCTAAAGAATCAATGTATTCTCGAACATAACTTTCCTTGGTTTGATTTCCTTTTTCGTTGTATTCGTAACCTGTAGAGGTAAAACCTTTTCCATCTCCGCGTTTATGCTCGATCAGCAGATTTGCTTGATTATATCGATAAACATTCCATGTTGTATCAACCGTTCCATCATCTTTTCGTGTTTCGAAGGTAGACGTTAAGCGACCAAGCGAATCAAATTCGTAGACATAGTTGTAATTCGTCTCGCGCATCATGTCGCCCGCTTTCTTGTAGGTAAACCTTCCATTAAGCTTATGTACTTTGTTTGAACGGATGAAATCGGTATTAAAAAAAGGTTTGTCTGTAAAGGCTGATCCATTGCGATTGTCAAGCATTTGTCCGAAAACTAAATTACTTACCACCAAAAAAGAAATTAGAATGTATCTCACAGTACAAAAAACGTAAAAAGAAAGAACTAATTACACAACTTTTCAGAATGTTTTCAATAGCGAAAATTGAATAAGTTAAATTTTAACAAAACCCATGACCTGACTCACTATAACGAACAAAATAACCTTTTTAAACGACATAAATAGTTGTTTTTCAATAAATTAATTTAACCTTTTTTGAACCTTTTTGAAACTATTTTGTTTAACTTTTTACAAACTTTATTAAACACTTTAATTATGGAACATTTAAAAATTGCAAGTGACAATTATGTCGCGTTTACCTTTTTCATAGGTACAATGGCTATGATGGCCGCATCTGTTTTTTTCTTCTTTGAATTAAACAACACATCAAAAAAATGGAGAACATCGGTTTTGGTTTCTGGTTTAATTACCTTCATCGCAGCTGTTCACTATTATTACATGCGTGGATACAACCTAAGTACAGGTGATTCACCAACATTCTTTAGATATGTTGACTGGATCCTTACTGTTCCGTTGATGTGCGTTGAATTCTATTTAATTACCAAAAAAGCTGGAGCAAAAATTGGTTTATTATGGAAATTGATTGCTGCGTCATTGGTAATGTTGTTAACTGGTTACGTAGGTGAAGTACTTGATCGTGATGGTAGTGTTCTTTGGGGTGTTTTATCAGGAGCAGCTTATTTCTACATCGTATACTTAGTATGGTTCGGAGAAGTAGCGAAATTAGCACAAACTGCTGGAGCGCAAGTTGCAAAAGCAACGAAAATTTTAGGATGGTTTGTTTTAGTTGGTTGGGCAATCTATCCATTGGGATACATTCTTGGTACTCCAGGAGGATTGTTTGGATTAACTTTAGTTGAAAACCCTGCTGATGCTGCTAAAGCAATGGACATCGTTTATAACATCGCTGATGCAGTGAACAAAATTGGATTTGGTTTAGTTATCTATGCTTTGAGCAGAAATAGCGAAGATTAATTTCTATAAATCATTGAATTAAAGGGGAGAAACGCTTAACGAGTTTCTCCCCTTTTTAATACCATATCAAGGTGATAAAACAAACGCACATTTCTGTCGATTACACATTCATTGGATTTGGAGCGGCAAATTGTTTGTTACTGAAAAACCTAATTGAATGTGGTTCATTAGAAGGTAAATCAATTGCCATCATTGAACCCAGTTCTAAAAACAAGAACGATAGGACGTTTTGCTTTTGGTCGACACCTGCAGAAATTGATGCATTAGGTCTTGAAAAACTCATCAGTACATCTTGGAAAAAAATCAGTATTAATAAATCAAACGCCGAAACAATTGAACCATTCGTTTATGCGCATATCAAAGGGATTGATTTATATACTGAAACGCAACGCCTTTTAACCACAATCAATTCAACTTATTACACTGAACCTTTTCAAGGAAATCCTATCGTATTTTCAGAACATATTGAATTAACACTTTCAGAAGTACAACTCAAAACAAAGAAAGTTTTCGATAGTCGACCACCTATTTTCTCGAAACCAGCAAACAATCAAAGTCTTTTATACCAATCTTTTTATGGTTGGGAAATTGAGACTACTGGCTACTTATTTGACAATGAAACTGCTACCTTGATGGATTTTAATATTCCACAAAAGGATACGTGTCAATTCATTTATATTTTACCTTTTACAGCGCATCATGCGCTTGTTGAAGTAACGCGCTTCGGAAATGAACCAATATCGGAGGAAGAATCAAATGAGTTAATACAAGCATATTTGGCAAATTACGCTATTGATTACACGATTTGTGCAACTGAACATGGTGTGATTCCAATGGCATCTACCCCTTTACAAAACGAAGACTTTGGACCTTTGTGGATAAAAACGGGCGCTCGAGCAAACATGATCAAGCCTTCTACGGGTTATGCCTTTTTAGCCATGGCACACGACGCTACGCTGATAGTTCAAAACCTAGAAAACCAACAACCAATCAAGCGAAAAAAAACAAAAAAACGTTTTCAATTATACGATCGCTTATTGCTCAAAATATTAGATACAAAAGGGACAAAAGGGGCAAAAATCTTTTCGACACTTTTTGAAAAAATTCCGGCAGCGAACGTTTTATTGTTCATGTCTGAAAAAACGCATTTTGGGCAAGAACTTTCGATTTTCAGTAAGTTACCCTTTTTTACTTTTTTCAATGCATTAGTGAAAGATTTTGCTGTACGCTTTTTTCAACTTTCACCTGCCATATTCGCTTTGCTTTTTTCAATTTGTGCACTTCTTCTAAATAGTATTGGTGCAGCACACGTTAGTTTTTTTATTCTCTTAATCGGGTTTTTCTCAATTGGAATGGCGCATGGGTCGCTCGACCATCTCATTTCTGTGAATAGATCCAAACAGGGTTTTTGGAATTATTTCAACTTTATTTCTATCTTTTTACTAAAAAGTATCGCTTTTGCCAGCTGTTGGTTTCTATCACCCAATTTCGGTTTAATCGTTTTCTTAATCTACTCAGCATGGCACTTTGGCGAGACTGATTTTCATCAATGGGGATTCAAAAGCGGGTTATTTTCTTTGCTTTGGGGAATCAACATTCTTGCAATAATGCTGTTTTTTCATCTGGAAGAAACAAGAGCTGTTTTAACTCCTATAGCCGCTACTTTGCTTATTGATAATCCACTCTTTTCGAGCGAAACCTCTCTCGCCATCGTTCAACTGGGGATTGTCGCTTTATCCCTTTTCAATCTTCTACTTACACGGTCTAAATTTATGCTGATCACACTTTGCTACTTGTTTTTAAGTAGTATGTTACCACTTTTAATTTCTTTTGGGACTTATTTCGTTTTCCAACATAGCTTACATGGTTGGAGTCATCTCAAAATAAAATTGAACACTACCAACAAACGACTTTGGACCAATGCATTACCCTTTACCTTGGCAGGTTCTGGAATTATTCTATTTTTTGTTTTCTTCAATAAAACGAGTTTCTTAGGAACATTTTTTATTCTTCTTTCCTGTTTAAGCCTACCACATGTTCTGTGTATGAAAAAGTTTTACACTTTGAAATAATCCAATACCAAAAGACAAGATCTTCATCCTCTTTGGGATTCGGAACCTATCATACCAAATAAGCTTATAATCGTTTAATAAGTGTCAAGGCCAGCTAGTAATTGGCTCTTTTATTTTATTCAATTTTTTAGTCTCAACCAAAACGAAATAGCTAACTTCATGGCACCAATTGAAGGTATCAACGAAATCCATTTTGAGATGAAAAAAGGAGAAAAAGTTGTCATTGTTGGAGGAGGGTTTGCAGGATTGAATTTTGCGAAACAAATGGCAAAAAAAGAAGTCGAAGTTATTTTGGTCGACAAACAAAATCACCATCAGTTTCAACCACTGTTTTATCAGGTTGCGCGTGCAGGGCTCGAACCGTCAAGTATCTCTTTTCCCTTTCGAAAGATTTTTCAAAAAGTGCCGAATGTTGAATTCAGAATGACCGAAGTTGAAAGCGTTATTCCTGAAGAACATAGCTTAAAAACCTCATCAGGCTTTATTTCGTATGATCATTTAGTCATTGCGACGGGTTGTTCCACCAATTTCTTTGGAAACACTTCTTTGGAAGAACATGCCTTACCCATGAAAACGACGCAAGAAGCAATTGCCATTCGCAATCAATTGTTGATGAGTTTTGAGAAGATCGTAACTGCCTCTGATGATGAAAAAGAAGCCTTGTTCAATTTGGTGATTGTTGGTGGTGGACCAACAGGCGTTGAACTAGCAGGAGCCTTTGCAGAAATGCGCGCAACGATTCTACCAAAGGATTATCCAAAAGTCGATTTCTCCAAGATGCGCATTATCATTGTGGAAGGCAGCGGTCACACACTCAATAGCATGAGCGACAATGCCAAAACGAAATCTGAATTCTACCTCAAACAAATGAAGGTTGAAATTATCAAAGGTGCACACGTGACTGCCTATGACGGAACAATCGTTTCCTTGGACAATGGCGAAACACTGAAAGCAGCGAATGTTATTTGGTCTGCTGGAGTTAAAGGCAACACACTTTCAGGGTTGGAAGCAGCGGGCTTGGTGCGCAATCGCTACGTCACGGATCGCTTTAACCGAATTCAAGGATTTGAGAATATTTATGCCATTGGTGATATTTCATATATGGAAACACCATTGTATCCGCACGGACACCCGCAATTGGCCAATGTAGCCATTCATCAGGGAAAAAACTTGGCAAAAAACCTGTTGGGTAGCGCCGAAAACAAAGCGTGGAAAGAATACGAATACAATGATCTAGGATCCATGGCCACCATAGGAAAACACAAGGCTGTGGTCGACTTACCGAAGTACAAATTCAGCGGCTATTTCGCTTGGTTGATCTGGATGTTCTTGCACCTCATGCTCATTCTTTCTACCCGCAACAAATTGATCATTTTCTTCAACTGGGCGTGGAGCTACATCACGAATGATTCGTCCTTGCGCTTGATTTTGGACAATAAGGAGAAGAAATAAATTATAATCATCTATTTTTGTTAATGTAAAAACCAAAATATTATGATAGAAACGTATAGAATTCAGCTTTTAGAAACAAGTTTGGTACTAGTACTGTACATCATTGCCTTTTTCATTACAAAAACAATCATCAACAATACGCTAAAGAAAACGCAATTACAGCGCACGCGTAGAAAAATCATTATTAAAGCGATTAATCTAATTACTACCCTAATTGCTATTGTTTTTATTGCAGGTGTTTGGGGACTGAACCAAAGTGAAATTGCGCTATTCGCCAGTACTATTTTTACAGCACTTGGTATTGCTTTCTTTGCACAATGGTCTTTACTTTCCAATATTACCTCAAGTATCATTTTATTCTTCAATCATCCACTGAAATTAGGTGATACAATCAAAGTTTTAGACAAAGATTATCCCTTTGAAGGAGAAGTAACAGATTTGACCTATTTCTTTGTTCATTTACGAACAAAATCGGGCGAAATCATCACCATTCCCAATTCACTTATTCTACAAAAATCCATTGCCGTAGTTGAAAAAATTGAGGAAAAATGAAGTTCGTCCATTTTCTAGTTCCATTACTGGCCTTTCTTTTTAATTTCTGCTTTGGACAACAAATTGATTTAGGCTCTTGGAATATCGTAAACTTAAAATATTCCGTCAACGATCATTGGAGTGCATTTGGAGAAGCACAAGTTCGTTCTTTAAAATTCTATTCCAACTTTCATTATTATGAGTTCAAAGGTGGTGTAAATTATAAGTCGCATAAAAACGTAATTTACACTGTAGGCGCTGGAACATATCAAACCTACAAAGAAGGTGGAAGTTTCGTTCTTCCAAAAAACAATGATGAATTCAGAATTTGGCCACAACTCGTATTGGTACAATCCATTGGCAAACTAAAAATTGAGCAACGTTACCGCGCTGAATTTCGATTTACGTCGAACGGTTACAAGAATAGATTTCGCTACCGTCTTGCCGCATCTTACCCTTTTGGGAAGGTGAAAAACGATTTCAAACCTTTTCAACTCAGCGCAAGTAACGAGCTATTTTTCACCAATAATGAGCCCTATTTTGAACGAAACAGAATACTCTTTGCTTTCAATTATAAACCAACCAAATCATCAACTATCCAGCTTGGCTATCTGCATCAGTTCGACTACAAGATCAATGATGAAACCGGTCGCGACTTTTTCCAAATTGGCTATTTCTTCGAACTTTTCAACAAAAAACAAAAAAACCACGAAGATGGACTTGAATTAAAAGATACGTAATTCTTGACAAATCCTTTTCTAATATTGGGCCATAAGCTACATCACAATCGTCGTTGCACTGGATTTTGGATAATTAGGGGAAGAAGAAATTAGCTATTTTCTAATAAACCAATTAAAGTCCAATTAACGAAAACGAAAAATTGCTACTTTTAGCTAGCGACTGAACTGTAACGCTTATCGTACGAAGGTTGGTGGTATAAGCGAGAGAGGATAGCGCTTATATATAAATTATGGGCAAGTTTAGAGGCAGCCTATCGACAATTTTTGACGTCTAATGAATTAGTAAAACTTAAAATTTTAAAAATGAAAACAACACTAACTGCATTTCTTTTGTCGATAAGCCTATATGCTTTTTCTCAAACATCTTCCATTGGAATTCCTGACAGTGCAGCTAATATAACTGTACCAAATGGACTTGTTTCTTATTTAATTACAAATCCCCTAGGATACACAGGTAGTGGATTTGCAAATTCTCCAGTGGCAGTATTGATAAATCCAAACAATGTTTCTAATCAACTTTATTTTTACGATCTAGATCTTAACATTCCTGTCGGAGCTACTGTTACAGGTGTGGAAGTGACCCATAAACACGGAGGTTGTAACGCTGGGTCTTACACCATTGACTCTCTGTATTTAGCATACAATGGAAATATCATCAGCGGGGCAAAACGAGATTCAGCTTCAGCATTTACAACAAATATATCGGGAAACTCCTCAGACCTGTGGTCTGCTAGTTTAACACCAGCAATTGTTAATGACAATTCATTTGGCATAATACTTCAAAGCCACACCACAGGAATCTGCACCTTTTCCCAAGCTGATTTGCAAGTCAACGTGTTTTATTGCACTACAGTTGCTTCGATAAATTCAATAACTAAACAATCACAAATAAATATTTACCCTAATCCAACTAATTTGGAATTACGAGTTGAGCACTCCAAATCTAATGTTGGAACAAGCTACCAAATCTTTAATTACTCAGGTAAGGTTTGCCAATCCGGAAGAGTAATTAGCGATGATTTTGTGATTGATGTTACCCAATTGCCTGCAGGTCTGTATGTGATTAGGATTGATGAAACTAATTTGAAATTTATAAAACAATAATACTAGCCCATAACAGCACCTCCCAAAAGTGGCGATTCAGTGGTTAAATCAAGCTTTGTGCTTCTATCAAAGTTTGTGCTTGGTTGAAAGTGAAGTGCTTCGAAATCGCCACCTTCGGGTAGCTGCAAACCGTTATCGCTCATTAACCATACCCGAAAGAAATTTGGAAACTTGATTTTATGTACATATATTTGTACATATTTAAGTACAAATATAATTCATCCTCATGCTTACAACTTCCATTTCAGATTTTAGAAAAGATATCAAACGATACTTTGACAAAGTAACAGAGAACTTTGAAACCTTGATAATTAATCGTGGTAAAGATAATGGTGTTGTAATTATGTCATTAGCAGAATATAATTCATTGTGCGCAACTCATCATGAACTTTCTTCAAAGGAAAATGAAAAAAGGCTGGATTCAGCAATCGACAAATTAAAATCCGGAAATTCAAGCAAAAAAAATCTGCTTGAAGAATGAAGTTCATATTTGTAGACGAATCTTGGGAAGATTATTTGTACTGGCAAAAGACTGACAAAAAGAAACTGAAGCGCATTAATGAACTTCTAAAAGACATATCCAGAACCCCATTTCACGGTATTGGAAAACCCGAACCACTGAAGTACAAATATTCAGGATTTTGGTCACGCAGAATTGATGATGAGCATCGATTAATTTATCAAGTAAAAGATGATGAAATTTTAATTGCTAAGTGCAGATTTCACTACGATTAAATGAACGCTTTGTAACAGCGTTTAGGCGTATGCCTTGTTCTAGCTTCGGCAACAAAGTTTTTTTAGATTAGATAAATTATTTCTTCGGTGTTGGTGTTTATGGGTCGAATGTTTCGGCACAGCCGCCAAGCCTCAAAACGTTCCTACCTCAACACCTTCAACACTTCTTCCTGATCCGCCGTAGGCAATAAACATGTTCCATCATAACACACAAAATGCATGGTTTCGTTTTCGCTGTGTTTGTCGCTGTGTTTGTCGCTTGTGATCGGCAATGAAGCATTGGCTCCTCCGGCAAAAAGTGCGTTTGGTAAATAACGTTCCTGTAATTTCAATGCTGATTCATTTGCTTCTTTTCCTGTAACCACTACTTGATAGTAATCGTTTACGACCTTCATTAATAAGCTCGCCCAATTGGAATAACCTGAGCCGTATTGTTCCATGCCATCGTAGATATTTGCCAATTGTTGTTCCGCAATTTTCGTAAAGTCCTTGTTGTAATAATAATGTCCCAAACGGAACAGGTTCATCGCCATCACAGAGTTACTTGCTGGAATCACATTGTCGTTGATTTCCATCTTGCGTGCAATTAAGGTGGTTGAATCGGCCGTAAAGTAGAACATTTTACTTGTGCTGTCTTGGAACACATCCAAGGTCACTTGATTGAGTTGACTGGCCAATTTCATCCATTCTTCGTCAAAGGTCACTTGGTACAATTGAATGAAGGCATCAATCACATGCGCATAATCTTCCAAAAAGGCATCAATGTTCGAAACACCTTTCTTGTAATTGCGCAACATCTTTCCATCTTCGGTCAACTGATGCTTCAACATCCAACGCGCATTTTTGATCGCCAAATGCAAAAATTCTTCTTCACCAAATGCACTATACGCCTGACACAATCCTTTCAAAGCCATCGCATTCCAAGAGGTCAAACTTTTGTCATCTGTACCTGGACGAACGCGGTATTTGCGCTCATCTAGTAACTTTTGGTTAATTTCTGCGATTTTAGACTCTAATTCGTCCATTGACCAATGCATCTTTGTTGCAAACGAACGATCACTTTCTGTACGCAAGGGAATGTATTTTTCTTCTTCCCAAAATCCACGTGCATTCAAATTGTAGAAATCATTCACCCACGAAAAATCGTTACCTAAAACAGATTTCATTTCTTCCGGTGTCCAACAATAGAACTTTCCTTCTTCGCCTTCGCTGTCAGCATCCAAAGCAGAATAAAATGCTCCTTCAGGCGTCATCATTTCGCGTTGTAACCATTCCACCGTTTGAAACACAATGCGTTTATACAAGGGTTTTTGAAAGTGTTTGTAGGCCAAGGAATACAGATTCAACAATTGACCGTTATCGTACAACATCTTTTCGAAGTGCGGAACTTTCCACAACATATCAACGGAATAACGCGTGAAACCTCCACCAACTTGGTCATAGATTCCGCCCATTGCCATTTTATCGAGCGTTAACTCAACATGCTTCAATACCTTTTCATGCTCATAGCGAACACCATATTCCAATAAAAATTCATAATTCGAAGGAAGTGGAAATTTCGGCGCACGTGCATCTCCTCCTTCCATGCTGTCAAAACTGCGCGACCAACGCAAGACCAATTCATGCAAACGTTCCTCCGAAAAGGCTTCTACCTTCTTTGCTTCGTCGATCAATTCACTGCGGATAATTCCTTCGTGTAAGTTCGCTGCATATTCAATCGCTTTCTCACGATCGTTTTGCCATGTATGTTCCAAGGAGCGAAGAATGTGCATCCATTGTTCTTTCGGAAAATAAGTTCCACCGTAAATTGGTCGACCATCCGGTAGCGTGAAACAATTCAATGGCCAACCACCTTTTTGCGTCATCAATTGCACTGCAGTCATGTATACTTGATCCACATCTGGACGCTCTTCACGATCCACTTTCACACTAATAAAAAATTTGTTCATCAAAGCTGCCACTTCTTCATCTTCAAAGCATTCGTGTTCCATCACGTGACACCAGTGACAAGCAGAATAGCCAACACTTACCAACACCAATTTGTTTTCTTGTTGCGCGCGTTCAAACACATCGTCTGACCACGGAACCCAGTTAACAGGGTTGTGCGCATGTTGTAATAAATACGGTGATGTCTCTTTGATTAAAGCGTTGGTGAATTTTTCCATGGAATAAAAATAGGTGATTTCAAACTGATTGAATGCTAGAAAAGTTACTCGAAGAACAAGTAATTGGAGAGAATGTTCACTTAATCAAAACCAATCTCCTCGGCTTTTTCTTTTTCGGATTGCTCTTTCCAGCCTTTGAGCGTGTTCTTAATTTTCGAATCTTTTTTCGGTTTATTCGTGTCGATTGGGTCTTCTTCTTTAATCGGTCCGAATTCAATTTTTAGCACTTCTTTTGGGCCTGTTTTCTTTTGGTAATCATTCACCGTTGAATCATTGCCAAACAGTCCAAATTCAGATTTGAGCATCGATTTCACCGTTTGTTTTTCTTCCTCACGATTTTCTCTTGCCTGTTCTTTTTTCGAGGTTTTATCCCACACAATAATTGGATTATCAACTGTTCCAGTCATGCGCATGTAGACGCGCATACCTGAACCATCATCCAATTCCTCTCCAAATTCTGTGATACGATTTTTATCTTTCAGGTCACGGAAACGAAACGCAAAACGATAATCAATTAAATTATTAAAGGTATGCGTTCCTGACATCTCCACATCCAAGGCCGAGGTATGAATTACCATCGCTGGGATTTCCAATCGACCATTTTGAATCATGAAGGTATTTTCCAGCGTTTCGAATTTCAAATCCAAGAGTTTTTTCTCCAAACCAGCGATATTTTCTTTCCCGACTACCAATTTCGCTGAAGATGTTTTCAAACTTTCGGTAATTGATTTAAAGGCGTCTACATTTTTCAAACGACCGTCATCAATACGCAAATACACTTGTGATTTAATACTTTCGGATACAATTCCAGAACGTAAATCAAAAGGGGCTTCAAAATAAACACGTGCTTGCGCTTTCCCAAAAATGTTGTTTTCATTAATCACTTCTTGGTGGAAATTATCCCATTCTTTGAAAAGGGATTTAAATTGAACGCTTTCCGTTTCAACTTGCGTGGTAATATGGAAAATTTCGGCATACCGTTCCTCAATAATCAAATTACCATGAATATTGGCATCTGAATTTCGCAAGGAAATTGCTGGGAAATCAATACGCCGATTCCCAACATTCATAGTTCCTGTGACTTTCTTAAATTCATGTTTTTCGTATTTAATGCGACCAACATCCATGAATATTTTTCCGTCAATTTTATCGGGAAGTACAAAAGAACGTCCATCTTGAATTTTTTCCTCTTTTGAGGTCGTACCCAAATCTTCAACATCAATGAAATTGCTTTTCACTTCAATATCAGCATCCAATTGACCTTCGTGCTTCAAATAATTAATTATGTTCCTAAACACCCCATGGAATGCTAAATCAGTTTGACCAATATTCAGCGTAACATTATCAATTCCAGCTTCATCGTTCCGCAAGTACATGGAACCATTGACATGCCTGAAATAGCGTTTATCTTCCAACAACTTCAATGCAACATTTCGCATATCAATTGAACCCTCGCATTTTACTACTTCATAGTCTGGAATCAAACTAGGTTGAATTTTTGTTTGCACATTAAAATCCGTTTGCAAAGCCAGATTTCCAGTGATGTCTTCTACATGCGGCAAATGAAATAGGGAGTGTAAAAAATCTAAATTAATTACCCCATTCGCATTTCCTTGGTAATTTGGCGCTTTGAATTTGGTGAGTAATAAATTCCCACTGAATGGTCCACCCGGGGTGGTAAATTTCATTTTCGTGAGTTTCAAATATTCTTCCTCTTCGCCACCTTCATTGCTGTATTTCCCTTGCATTTGAATGTTCTTCAGTTTCAAATGCTTCACAGGTTCGGTCAAACTTCCATTTTCAACTCCAAAATCGCAATTGACGGTGACAGGCTTAGTCGATTCAATTAATCCATTGATAAACAAATCCAAGAAAACCTTTCCTGTTCCTTCAAACTTTTTGATATCATCGACTTGAGCCATTGAAAAGTTATTGGCGACATCATCCAATTCAATGTCTTTGGAATGAACCTCAAAATCCAATTCTTTCGGCGTTACTTTTCCCTTTAAATTAAAGGGCAGATTTGCCAAATAAATGATTGCATTCGGAATTTCAAAAACCCCTGTTTCTTGATTAACTTCAATATCCAAATCGAAGGCCGCTTCTTTGTTTGAAATCAAGGTTACCTCACCGCTTTTTGCCTTGTTGACTTTTAAGTTACTTTTGGCGTGAAGGGTAAATAATTTTTCTGTAAAATTCCCTTCCAACAACATCTGATGCAAGGATGTTTCATAGTGCTGCTGTGTAGCTTTATTGTTGTATGCAAAGCGAACATTTTCAAAAGATACTTGCTCTAATTTAAGTTCAAATTTCGTGTTGGTTGAATCTTTAGATGGTTTGAAGATATCATAATTGATTTCTCCTTTTTCGTTCACTTTGAGTTGAACCGTTCCTGGTTGCACTTCAATCGCTTCAACATGATAATCTTCATTCCACAAGTCAATTGGATTGAACTTCATTCGGATTCGGTCGGAATACAACAAGGTGTCGAATTTGCTTGCATTCGCGTATGTATCAGGAATAAAAACATGATTAAAATCAACCGATACATTCGGAAAAGTGGACCAAAAGGTTAAATCAACGTCGGAAACAGTCACTTTTGCTTTGAGATGCTTATTCACCTCTGCTACCACAATTCCGCAGATTTCATCTTTGAAAAAATACAATACGCCACTAATGAGTAGGAAAATACCCAGTACAATTCCGAAGAACCATTTTGCAATTTTAACTAAGCGTTTTTTCATCCTAACATACAAAGTTAAATTGGTTTATTCCCATTCTTAACTAGATCATGTAAACTTATTAACGGGGAAATGTTACATTTTAGAACAAAGAGCAAGGAACAATGAACAAGGCCTCGGAAAATGGCATTTTATTCGAAAAAATCGAAATCAACGGTTCTTTTATAAAAGCATTTTAAAAGAACCTCAAAGCACTTTAAAATCTTGATTCAGTTCTTTCAAGTTTAAATTTCTTTTAATTAGTGTAAAAATCACGATTAGTTCTTCAATGTTGCTTGTTCTTTGTGTTATCTTTGTTCACTTAAAAATCATATAATGAGTTTACTTACTGTGGGCAGTGTTGCCTTTGATGCGATTGAAACACCATTTGGTAAAACCGATAAAATTATTGGTGGAGCTGGTACGTACATCGCTTTATCTTCGTCATTTTATACAAAAGACCAAAAAATCGTTGCGGTTGTGGGAGAAGATTTTCCACAAGAAATGTTGGACACTTTAGCTTCGAAAGGAGTTGATTTGGAAGGACTTCAGATCAAACAAGGAGAAAAAACCTTCTTTTGGTCAGGACGATACCACAACGATATGAATACACGCGATACCTTAGTGACGGAATTAAACGTGTTGGAGCATTTCGATCCAATTATTCCTGCAAGTTATCAAGGCGTTGAGTATTTAATGTTGGGAAATTTAAGCCCACAGGTTCAAAGAAGCGTTATTGAACGTTTAGAAACGCGTCCTAAGTTAATTGCGATGGACACGATGAATTTCTGGATGGAAATCGCTTTGGACGAATTAAAGAAAACAATGGCACTTGTTGATGTGTTAATTATTAACGATGAGGAAGCACGTCAATTATCAGGTGAATATTCATTGGTCAAAGCATCGAAAGTAATTCGTGCGATGGGACCAACATACTTAATCATTAAAAAAGGTGAACATGGAGCTTTATTGTTCCATGGAGAAAATGTATTCTTCGCTCCCGCTTTACCCTTGGAAGAAGTATTTGATCCAACTGGGGCAGGTGATACCTTTGCAGGTGGATTCATGGGGTACATTGCTGCGACAGATGACGCATCTTTTGACAACATGAAACGTGCAATTATCGCTGGATCCGCTTTGGCATCTTTCTGCGTTGAGAAATTCGGCACAGAACGTTTAACTGATATTACACGTGAAGAAGTTGAAGCACGAATTGAAGAGTTCGTTGCGTTAACAAATTTTGAAATGGTACAAACTGTAGGATAATTTCCTTATTTCTGGGTTATGGAAAACAATACTTTAATTGAAGAATTAAAAACGTTAGCGCAAAACGAAGATGCATTAGCGGTAAATCGTGAAGTGAACGAATTGAAAGTACGTTTTGACGATTATATTTTAGAAGAAGAACGCAAAGACCAAGTGGCTGCTTTGGAAGCTCAAGTGCAAGGTGAAGAATATGAGCCGAAAGACTTTAAGCCTGTGAAAGATGCATTTTTCGAATTGTATAACATTTACCGTGAGCGTCGCAAAGAACAAGTGGATGCGCGCAATGCCATAGAATCAGAAAACCTAAAACAAAAACGCAGCTTGATCAATCGCTTGAAAGAGGTGATTGAAAAAGAAGAAAATATTGGGGTAGCGTTTACAGCTTACAAAGAAATACATGAAGCTTGGAAAAAAGTAGGTGATATTGCACGCGATAAACGCGATGAAATTCAACACGAATATTCCCGTTTGCTGGAAGATTTCTTCTACAATATGAAGATATACCGTGAATTGAAAGAGCACGATTTGAAACGTAATTACCAACTAAAATTGGATGTAATTGCGCAACTTGAAGCCTTGAAAAACACTGAATCGATTCGTGAAGTTGAAGCCGCATTGAAAACACTTCAAAACGAATGGGAAGGAATTGGACCAGTAATCAATGATGAATGGGAAAATCTAAAAGCGAAGTACTGGGAAAATGTGCGCACGATTTACGATCGTATCAATGCATTTTACGATGAGCGTCGTTCTACCTTACTTGAAAATCTTGCGAAGAAAAAAGAATTGTTAGCAGAAGCTGCAACTATTGTAGCAACTAAAACAGATAACACAAGCGTTAAAATGTGGGATGAGTCTACTGAGAAATTGTTGGCTTTACAAGAAAAATGGAAAACCATTGGATTTGGTCCACGCAAAGAAAACGAAGAAGTTTGGCAAGAATTCAGAGCACATTGTGACGCCTTCTTTGCATCGAAAAAAGAATTCTTTGGGACAATTCAAGAGAAATTCAACAAAATTGCAGAAGCGAAACAGCGCATTATCGATCAAGCTAGTGCACTGAAAGAATCGACTGATTGGAAAACAACAGCTGATAAATTGGTGCAATTGCAAAAACAATGGAAAACGGTTGGACACGCAGGACAAAAATTAGAGCAAAAATTGTGGTCTGATTTCCGAGGAGCATGTGACGCTTTCTTTAACGCTCGCACAAAACATTTCGAAGAGCAAGACAAACAATTGGAGACGAATTTGCATGCGAAACAAACGATTATCGCCGCAATTGAAACATACGTTCTTTCAACGGACAAAAAACAAGCTTTAGCTGATTTAAGAGAATTTACAAATTCTTTTAATGCTGCAGGTAAAGTTCCGATGAAGGAAAAAGATACGATTTACAATCACTACAAAACGGCGATTGATGCACATTACGGCAAATTGAAATTGGATGGTGCCGAAAAAGAAAAAGTGATGTTTGAAGCGCGCATGGAAACGCTGGCTTCCTCGCCGGATGCAAGTCGTGCGTTTGCAAAAGAAAAAGCAGATATACGTCAGCAAATCGAACACTTAAAAAACGATATGTTGCAATACGAAAACAACCTTGGTTTCTTCGCTAAATCGAAAGGAGCCGATTTGTTGCGTAAAGAAGTTGAAGGAAAAATCAACGCTTCAAAAGCAAAAATTGATGCATTGATCCGTAAATTGAAGATGATTCCAAATGAATAAATTCATTAATGTAGTTTTGATATTTGTCTTATTCCCAACGATGTTGTTGACAATATTGATTGGGTTTGACATATCCATCGACGTCTTTAAAATTAGGACAACAGGAGCCGCTTTGCCGTTTCGTTTTGAAATTTTACTTGGTCTAGGATTGTTTATTTTAATCGTCAATGTGCGCAGAAGTGTTCGCCGCTGGATGGGAATGCGTTTGGTGAATCAAATCGAAAAATTCAAATGGAACCAACCGATGAGTGACGAACGTATCAAACGTGTTCGAACATACAACTTCCTGGAAGGCTTTGTGATGTTGTTCATAGCTGTAACACTTTATGTTGTTTCACCAGAAGCATGGATGCCGGCAATTGGATTTGCTTTTTGCACCTTGGATAATTTGATTTTTACACTTGTTGGAATTCGTGGGAAGCGTTTTAGAGCTGGAATAACGAGTAAGGCTGTAATCACTGCCGATCGTGAAGTAAACTTAGTGTATTTCGCAGGGCTCCGCAAAGTAACAATTCACCAACAATCCATGTTTTTCGATTATATCAAAGAACTTCAACTTTCCTTTCCTGTTGATAGTATACAAGAAGAACAGCGCGATGAATTTTTTGATGTCTTAGAAGGACTTTTGGACAGAGATAAAGTATTTATTACGAAAAACAGATAAATCAACTCGCTTTTTCCCGTTTTGAGAATTTTTTCTCCTTTTGAGACTTGGAAGGTGTTCTTTTTTACTTTTATCACTGATTTTCAATACATTAACTTAAAGGAACACTTTTAGCAGTAGCCGTAGCGTTAAAAGCTGTTACCTATGCGAAAATTTGTATCATCGTTTCAGTCTGACATGGAACAATCGGCGGAAGGTACATCCACACGATTGAAGATATCAGGAGGGAACAAAAGGGACGGCCTAGACCTATTCAAGCTTTTTGATAAGCTAAGCGACGGTATACTTGTAGCAGATAAAGAATTTCGAATTCTCTATCTCAATGCATCATTTAAAGAAATTTTTAAACAGCGTTTTAAAGTAAGACGCGAACAAGAAAGTGTAATTGATCTTAGCAAAGATTTATTAGACACTGCTTCGTTTGCTCAACTATGTGAAGCGCTTTTAAAACATGAAAACATCGAAATTGAAGATGTTTATTCAACGAAAGAGTATCAAATTGATTTGTGTGTTGAACCGAACGAAACGAACGGCTATGTTTTCTCATTTATAAAACAAAAAATTGCCAGCGTTCCTCAGCAACAAGAGAATTTAAACCTACCATCTCTTCCTATCGTTCCATTCGTTTTCGAATTATTACCAAAGCGCCGTTTGCGTTTTAAACACATTGGTGACAATTTCGAAAAAGTAGTTCGGCCCCTGAGAAGACAATTGTTAGATGAACGTCTTTCTTATTTCTTGTCGCGCATCCATCCAGATGATTTAGGAAGATTTCTTTCGGGAATGGAAAATGCGCGTAGACAAGGAACAATTTGGTCTGTTGAATTTCGCTTTTTGATAAGTGCCGATACCATGAAGTGGTTCCAAATCATTGCAGATAATTCTTATGATGCTGGAGATACCAATCTGTGGCACGGACATTTAGAAGATATTACCTCACGTAAATTAAACGACATTCAAAAAGCAGTTCTTGTAAACGAAACACTTGATTTTGAGCGCGCTCGTTTTTCAATGGAATTGCATGATGGTTTAGCGCAATACTTAGTTGCTTTAAATTTATATCTTGGACAAATCGAGGAAAATAAAGAGGTGGATCCAACTGTTTATGGTCATTGCAAACGTTTAATCAAAGATAGTTTGGATCAAACACGCATGTTGTGTTACAATCTTTCACCTCCAGAATTAAACAATGGATGGCAAGAAGCAATTGAAGTGTTGTTTAGCAAAATGAATTCATTATCGTCCATCAAGTTCAATCTGTCGATGACTAAAAGGATATCAAAACAGTTAGACACTGAGAAAACCTATAATGTTTTCAGAATTATTCAAGAGTTCATTAGTAATTCAATGAAGCATGCAGAATGTTCAGAAATCAACTGCTCGATTCGTACCCGTTTAGGTAAAATTTACATTCATGTTTCGGACAATGGAAAAGGATTTGATGCTGCGTTAATCCGACAAGGATTTGGTTTGAATAACATGCAAAAACGAGCAAAAATATCGAATGTAAGTCTTTCAATAACCAGTGAGGCTTTGAAAGGAACGAACCTTAAATTAGAAATTTAATGACAAAACCACTCACAAACTATTTTCACTATTATTTGTTGAATACAAATAATTTCAATAATTTAATGCTATAATTTACCACTACCATGAAAAATATTAAAGTTCTAATTGTTGAGGACGACCATTTTTTCACCCAATTGATTTATTTTCAATTGACCTCAAATAATTATTCTTCTAGTCATGTTCAACATGCAAGATCCATAATGGAAGTGGAGGAATTTTCTAAATTTTTTGTGCCTGATGTTGTCCTACTCGACTTAAATATAATTGACTCAAATGGAATGGATACATTTGAGCGTGTTTTAACTATTTTCCCCAAATCTGCCATTATCATTTTATCCGGTATGGATGATCAAAACATGGCTTTGGACATCGTTAAAAACGGAGCGCAAGATTATATTTTAAAAAGTGATTTAAATAACAAAGTTCTTTTAAAAACGATTGAATATAGTTTCGAACGTAAAGATTTACTTGACAGAATTCAAAAATCTGAGAAACAATTTAGAGATGTTTTCGAACAATCGCCTCTTCCAATGTTTTCAGTTGAAGGTCCCAATTTGGTTATCAAATTAGTCAATAATGCTGCAAAAGAAATTTATGGCTTTGAAAAGCGTCTACTGATTGGTAGAGAATTACAAAGTCTCAACTTCGACAAGAAAAAAACGATTAAAGTTGACACGAATAAAAACTCATTTACAAGGCATTTAATCCAGAAAACGTCGAATGATTGTCAAATTCATGTCGAAATTATTGGGAATAAACTTTCCGATAAAAAAGATTCATACATCTGTTTAATTATCAATCGTAGCGAAGAGATTGCTTTTGAAGAAGAGAAATACAAGGTCATCAATGAAGCGCAAGAAAGCGAAAAAAAGAAAATTGCAATGGAATTGCATGATGGACTTGCTCAAAATTTAGTGTTGATGAGTCTATGGTTCAATATGTTTAATTTCTCTGATGAACAAAAAGAACTTGGTAAGAATTTTTCTGACATGATTAACAACTCAATCAAAGAATTGAAGGCTGTTTCTTATTCTCTTTTGCCCCCAGAACTTGAAAAAGGTTTCTTATTGGCATTGGAAAATCTTGTTCACCGTGTGAATCAATTAAATAAAGTCAGATTTCAATTAACCGTTGAGGATGATATTGTAGAGGACGATTTTGGCATGACCGATAAGTTCAATTTGTATCGTATCATTCAAGAGTTTGTTAATAATTCCTTGAAACATTCACAAGCACAAGTAATGGAAATAATTGTGTCTCGACAGGAGGAGCAAGTAGTTGTTCTCGTAAGAGACAATGGAGTTGGATTTGATAAAAACGAAGCGCAAAAAGGTTTAGGTATTCAAAATCTTGAGCATCGCATTAAACTTGGAAAATTGCTTGGCGAATTAGACAGTAAACAAGGACAAGGAACAGAATTGAAACTTGTTATGAATCAAGTGAAAAACAATTAAAGTTCCATTTAAATAACTTTTTACTTAATTCCCTTTATCTTTTAATAACTGATTGTGCGCCGTGTTGCAATCCGTTTTCATTTGACTCAATTAAATGGCACAAAAAGAATCCCACTTGTTAGTAATCCTCAACGACTTATGCCAAAGTTTGTATCCCTATAATTTTGTTACAAATAGTGAAGGTGCAATTTTGGCTATTGGATCAAGTTATCCACATCATTTTCTAAATCAAGGTGTTACTGATTTATTTTCAAACGACACTACTTCATCAAGTTTTTTGTCGCTTATCGAATTCAAGTCATTAACAGTTGAAATTAATCAAGAAACCATTGAACTCGTTGGTCAAGTAAAGTATATCCATGAAGAAAAGTTGTATTATTTCAATCTCACGAAGGTTATCGATCAAGAAATAGAGGAATTGAAATTTCAATTAAATAATGAAATCGCATTGAGAAATGAAGTGACCGTCCAAAAGGATTTTTACATTTCAGTCTTGGAAAACATACCATCCGATATTGCTGTATTTGACCCTGAACATCACTATTTATTTGTTAATAAACATGGTATAAAAGACAGTGAAATTCGCAATTTCATGATTGGAAAAACAGACTATGATTATTGTAAATTAAAAAACCTTGACACCAAAATGGCTGATGGTCGTCGCGCTTTATTTAATAAAGTTATTGAATCGCGCACATCGCTCGAATGGGAAGATGATTATACCCTGCCTAACGGAGATGCTCAGACCGTTTTCAGAAAAATGTCACCAAGTTTCAATGAAAACAATGAAATCAGTTTTGTAATCGGCTATGGAATTGATATTTCTCCTATCAAAAAGGCAGAAATTCAAGCAAAAAAAAGTGAGGAAAAAGTTCAAGCAGTCAATAGCAAGTTACGCTTACTAGGGAGCTTTTTAAATCACTCAACTGATGGTTTGCAAGTTAGTAATGCACAGGGACAACTAATCTATATTAACGAAACAGCATCCAGAAGATTGGGGATAGCGCAAGATGAAATAGCTAATTATACTATTTATGATTTCGAATCAATCTTCAAAAATGAAGAAGAATGGCTTGAGCATTTAAACGAAATTAAACAGAAAGGCACACTGATTCTGGAAGGCAGAAATATCAATCAACATACCAAAGCCATCATTCCTGTAGAAGTAAGCGTGCGCTATCAAGAAATTAATGGAGAAGGGTATATCATTGCGTCCTCGCGTGACATTACAGAACGAAAAGTAGCTGAACAATTAATAAATGATAAAAATCGTTATTTGCAGCAAATAACGAATGCGATTAATGTAAGCTCACTGGTTTCATTTACAGATATCAATGGAAAAATCACTTTGGTGAATGACGAATTTTGTAGAATTTCTCAATACAGTCAAGAGGAGCTAATTGGAAACACGCACACCATTATTTCATCTAACCAGCATACAAAAGCATTTTGGAAAGAAGCGTGGGATACTATTCTGGACAAAAAAATCTGGAATGCCGATGTGAAAAACAAAGCAAAAGATGGCTCCTATTATTGGGTAAAAACAATTATTTATCCGATTTTAAATTCCAATGATGAAATAGAATCATTTTTGTCGATCCGTCAGAATATTTCTACTGCAAAAAACAACGAAATTCAGTTAGAAAAACAAGTTAAATTGCAAAACTTGATTATGAACATTGCAACACAATTTATTAATTCACCAATTGACCGTATTGAAGACTCAATTAATCGATCACTCAAAGAAATTGGACAATTTGTCCATGCTGATCGTTCTTATATTTTTGACTATAACCGAGAAAAACGAACAAGCTCCAATTTATATGAATGGTGCAATAACGAAATAAGCCCACAAATTGAGAACCTACAAGACATTCCATTTGATGAAATACCTCTTTGGATAGAGAATCATTTTATTGGAAAGACGATGGATATTCCTGTTGTTGAAGATTTACCAAAAGAGAAGTTACGCGAATTATTAGAACTTCAAGATATCAAAAGTCTACTTGCTCTGCCACTAATGAAAGAAGGAATTTGTATTGGTTTTATCGGATTTGATTCTGTAAAAAATCATTACTCGTATACCGAACAAGACAAAAAAATATTGACACTTTTTGCGGAAATGCTTGTGAATGTTACAATACGTCAAGAGAATCTGGAAGAAATTGAGCGCTCCAAAGAGCAAATTAGACAAATCAATTTAAACCTTGAAAAGGAAGTAATCGAAAAAACACAAAAAAATACTGAATTATCGAAGTTATTAACTGATCAGGAAAAGCTAGCAATGATTGGTGAACTTTCTGCTGGCATAGCACACGATTTAAATACGCCATTAGGTTCTATAAAAGTTGGTGCTGAAAGCATCCGTTATACCTTAGAAAATTTATTTAAATCATTAATTGAACAATGCACTTTTGATCAATTGCATTTTGCGTGTAATCGAGCTGTAGAAAATAATATTCAATTGTTTATCGGTGGAATACAATCACGCAAAGAGGCTGCTGCTTTCGAAGAATTAATCCGTGAAAATTACCCTAACTTAACAGTGGATATTCCAACCTTGGCTGATAATATGGTGAAAGCACGTATTTCAATTGAAGAAGCGGGTGTGATTGATAAAATCATTACATCTGGAAATCCATATGACTTCTTGAATTTAATCTATCATATTCAAACAACGAGGACGTTTATTGATACGATATTAATTGCAAGTGAAAAAGCAACTCAAGTGGTTAAAAATCTGCGCACCTTTGTACGTTTTGATCAGCATTCAACGAAATCACCTATTAATTTAAAAGAGAACATTTCAACTGTTCTTAATGTCTTTAATTATGAATTAAATTCAAAAGTTGAACTTCACTTTAATGTTGATTCGAACATTGTTATTGAAGGATATGAAATTAAACTCTATCAACTTTGGTCGAACTTGATTAAAAATGCTATCGAAGCAATTGCAGGTTATGGAAAATTAATCATTGAATCAAAAGAAACAGATACAACGTATGAACTATCGATTGAAAACGATGGCGATGTGATTCCTGAAACGGTTTTAGAAAACATGTTTACAAAGTTCTACACCACCAAATCTAAATCAAATGGTACAGGCTTAGGATTAAGTATTGTTCAAAATGTTGTAGAGGAACATCACGCCAAAATACAAGTTACTTCAATTCCAAATTCTACTAAATTCATCGTTACATTTTCTAAATAATTTTTAACTAATTCAAATAAAAGTGATAGATTTATATCAACCCTGAATTAAATTAGATTATATATTATTTTTCTCTTATTTTTGTACAATGGATAATATAAAGTATGCGGTTGTTTGTGTAGATGATGATTCCTTCATCTTACAAATGCTTTCGTTTCAATTGAATAAAATAATTGATCCGAAAACAACCTTGCTTGAATGTTATTCAGACCCAACAACGGTTTTGGAGAATCTTGACGAATTATTGGTTAACAGCATTGAAATATTAATCATTGTCGTTGATTACCAAATGCCAAAGATAAATGGGGCAGAATTAATAAGATCCATCAAAGCAAAATATCCAACCATCAAATGTGTTATGCTCTCTGGACAAGCAAATGATTTGATTGTTAACGAATTGAGTGCTGAAAAGCATTTGGAGCAATTCATTTCAAAGCCGTGGGATGAAGAAAAATTGTATCAAGTAGTTCGTCCAATTCTAGACAGCGTAGCTTAATACGCTTATTGTTCACTAATTTCCTTACACAAGTAGGTGTTTCCTGCTATTATTGAACTAACAGCATCTTTAATTTCTGATATTGGTGAATTTTTGGTCACAAATCCCTTTGCGCCAATAGCAAATGCACGTTGAATATAAGAGGGGTCTGTATGAATCGTAAGCATCATCACTTTTATGGTTGAATTCACTTTTATTACCTCTTCGGTAATATCCAATCCATTCATGGCCCCAGGCAAATTAACATCCATAAATACAATATCTGGCTGAATTTCCAGAATGCCTTCTTTCACACCATCTGCATGGTGAAAAACATGAACTTCATCAAACCCCAAATCCTTGAGAAGTGTTTCCCAAATAGTGGCGATTAATTTGAAATCCTCTACGACAACTGCTTTCATTGTATTCATTTCAATTCCTGTAAAGTAGGTTTACTTATGCTTTAAAGAGAGTGAGTTCAAATTTATTCAATAAATAACTTCAAACCAAGGAAATTGGTAGAAAATAATATTATTTTATGTCTATTTCTACGACTTAAAAAAAGCCATTTTTTTAGCCCTTTATCAATTTGTGTTCTGATTAAAAAGGCACAATATAAACTGTGCCTTTTAACCCGAAACCACCTAACTATTGCTTATTGCAATGGCAATATCATTGCCTGCATCACAAAGAAACGAAGATACAATGGAACTCTTTTTTTATTTGGAATTTAATACTATTTATACCTTCTTTCCATTAGTTTCCTTTCGGTATAATTACTTAAAACGAGCGAATTTCACTTTTTAAACGTGACAAATCGGATTTCCTCTTTCAAATTATTCTGCGCATCTGCCAACTTAAAAATAGGGATATAGCGTCCTCCACCTAATTCCGCAGCTTCTTTCATTTCGTCTTCATCCATCGGTTTGTTTTTGATTCCAACAACTGACATTTGAATGCCCTTGCGCTTGTATTTTTTGATAAACTTCTTGTAATCGTCAGAACTGCGATTAAATGCACCGTCAGTAATTACAATAATTTGATTCACGCCATCATCCAAATACCCTTTTAAACATTGTTTATAGCCCAACTTAATTCCTGCTCCTCCAGCAGTCAATCCAGATGCTTTTAAGGCTTCAACTTCTTCGTTGATTGTCTCCTTCTCTGATCCAGAAGTTACTGGCAGTAGCACCATCGCTTCGGTCGCATATGTTACAATTCCCATTTTATCCTCTTTACGCAACATTTGCGTTAATTGCAACAGCGAAAACTTCATCAATTCAATTTTGTCAACTTGTTTCATTGAAGCCGAGACATCCAAAACAAATACGACGTTTATCGATTTGAAATACGCTTCATCAAAATTGTTTTTATCCAATTGAGCCAATTCAATTGGTATTGATGAATTTTCAACCGCTGTTGTAGTTTCGTTGTTCAACTGATTTTCCAAGTTTTGTTCTACTTCTTCTACTAATACAAGTTCCACAACAGTGTCATTTTGAGCAATTTCTGGTTCAACTGGCTTTGGTAAAGGTTTTTCAATAATTGGATTTTTTACCAATTCCAATATCACGTAATTGCGCTGAAAATTAACATAAGCGCCTAATTCTGCCGGAAGATAGCCATCATGCAGTGCATAGAAATAGCTCAATCCCAAAGTTGATGTCTTTTTGATTGTGCCATTTTTATCTGTTTCATTCGCCCAAATAGGTTGCCCGTTTTGAATCATCGTTACTGCAGAACGATCCAATGGTTTTCTCGTTTCCTTGTCAACTGTGACAACAGTCAAATCAAAGTTGTTCGCCTTTCCTCCTGGCCGCGACGAAAAATCAGGGCAAGAGGTAAAAGCACTTAAATTATCTTGAGGTAATTCAGTATTGTTTCCTGATAGTTTTACTTGTGTTGCTTCATTTTTGTCACTAGTGAAAATTTCAACCTCGTAGTTAAATCTTCCTTTTGCTTTTGGATTCACTTGCAATCGCACAATAATTGAACTATCTGGGTCAATGAATTGACCATTTACTATATAAACGACATCATATGGTTTTTTTACGCTTAGAAGGTATTCTTTCTTCAAACCAACATTCTTTACAACGATATCAACGAAATGATCTTCATAGGGCTCTAAATCACCAAAATCATGCTTTGTTGTTTCGAATCGAATTTGAGAAAGAGCGTTGAATCCTGCAAATACGATAAAAAAAATTAGGCGTGTTTTCATGAGATCAAATATATCAAAAAACGAAACGTTTCTAAAGTGTTACAGCAAACCAAAAAAAAAGCCCCGAACATACGGGGCTTTCTTCAAATTTTATTTCGTATTAGTGCTTGCAGGCACCGTCACATTTTTTGTTGTCTTTACATTTAGATGAATCTTTACATGCTTTTTTATCAGCACAACAAGCTCCTTCTTTTTCGCATTGACTACCACCGATGAACTTGCCGTCTTTTCCGTAGTGCGCTAAACACATTTCTTTTTCTTCAGCTGAACAACCTAAGGAATCACACATCGCTGCACATTCGTCTTTCGACATTGTAGCGCATTTTGACATGTCACATTTCCCAATCATTGTTTCGCCTTTTTTGTGGTGATCACAAGAAGCAGTTGCACCATGACAAGATTTAGCATCTTTACTCATTTCAGTGCAACATGCTGGTTTCGCTTTATCTTCTGTTCCATGACCATTTCCTAAGATTGGTGCGATAACCAACCCAATTAAACACGTTAATTTGATTAGGATATTCATTGATGGACCTGAGGTATCTTTGAATGGATCTCCAACTGTATCTCCAGTTACTGCCGCTTTGTGCGCATCAGAACCTTTGTACGTCATTTCACCGTTGATTTCAACACCAGCTTCAAATGATTTTTTAGCATTATCCCAAGCACCACCTGCATTGTTTTGGAACACTGCCCAAAGTACACCTGATACTGTTACACCAGCCATATAACCACCTAACATCTCAGCAATCAATTGATTGTCTGTACCGTAAACCAATTTACCTAATAATACAATTGCAATTGGGAAACCGATTGTTAAGATTCCTGGCAACATCATTTCACGTAAGGCTGCTTTCGTAGAAATCTCCACACATTTACCATATTCTGGTTTACCAGTTCCTTCCATAATTCCAGGAATTTCTTTGAACTGACGACGCACCTCGTATACCATATCCATAGCAGCTTTACCAACTGAATTCATTGCTAATGCAGAGAAAACAACTGGAATCATACCACCAACGAACAACATTGCTAATACAGGCGCTTTAAAGATGTTAATTCCATCAATTCCAGTGAATGTTACATAAGCAGCAAACAATGCTAAAGATGTCAAGGCAGCAGATGCAATTGCGAATCCTTTACCTGTTGCAGCAGTTGTGTTACCAACTGAATCCAAAATATCTGTACGCATACGCACTTCTTTTGGTAATTCGCTCATTTCTGCAATACCACCAGCATTATCAGAAATTGGTCCGAAAGCATCGATTGCTAATTGCATTGCTGTTGTAGCCATCATTGCAGAAGCAGCCAAAGCAACTCCGTAGAAGCCTGCTAATGCATAAGTAGACCAAATCGCTGCAGCAAATAAGAGAACAGTTGGGAATGTAGAAATCATACCAGTTGCTAAACCAGCGATTACGTTTGTTCCTGCACCTGTTGACGATTTTTGAACGATTTTCAATACTGGTTTTGTACCCAATCCTGTGTAGTATTCAGTTACAGATGAAATTGCTCCACCAACAAACAATCCGATTAAAGTGGCGTAGAATACATTCATTGAACTTATTTTTTTCAAACCTTCTTCTCCGAAGAACGTCATTTTCATTTCAGCCGGCAACATCCAGTTCACCAAAACGAAACATGCGATTGCGGTTAGAACAATAGAAACCCAGTTTCCGATGTTTAATGCACGTTGAACTTGTTTTTCTTTCGCGTCGTTGCTTGTGATTTTCACCAACATTGTTCCAACGATTGAGAACAAAATACCAAATCCTGCAATTGCCATTGGTAATAAGATAGGTCCGATTCCACCAAAAATATCATCGATTTTGCCTCCCATGTCTTTAATAACATAGTTACCAAGAACCATTGCTGCTAATACAGTTGCCACATACGAACCGAATAAATCTGCACCCATACCTGCAACGTCACCTACGTTATCTCCTACGTTGTCTGCAATTGTAGCAGGGTTACGTGGATCATCTTCTGGAATTCCAGCTTCAACTTTACCAACTAAGTCAGCACCAACATCAGCAGCTTTCGTATAGATACCACCACCAACACGTGCAAATAATGCAATAGATTCAGCTCCTAAGGAGAATCCAGCTAATGTTTCAAGAACGATAGTCATTTTATCGGTTCCGTCTGGCCCCCATGTTCCATCCATAAAAATTTGGAAGAAGATAATAAAGAAGGCTGTTAATCCTAAAACTGCTAAACCAGCAACTCCTAATCCCATTACCGTTCCACCACCGAAAGACACTTTCAATGCTTGTGGCAAACTTGTACGAGCAGCTTGCGTTGTTCTAACATTTGTCTTAGTAGCAATTTTCATCCCCATATTTCCAGCCAAAGCCGAAAAGAATGCACCGAAAATAAATGCAACTACAATTAAGATGTGCGTTGTTGGTACGATAAACGAAATACCAGCTAAAACAGCACTCGCTCCAACAACGAAAATTGCTAGTAAGCGATACTCAGCTTTCAAAAATGCAAGCGCACCTTCGTAGATGTAATCAGAAATTTCTTTCATTTTCCCATCTCCTGCGTCTTGTTTTAAAACCCAAGATCTTTTAATCCACATAAAAAGTAGACCAATTATTGCCATTACAATTGGCACATAAATCATCATTGACCCCATAAAAGTTAAATTTTTGTATTGTTTTTAGTCGCGGCAAAAGTAGAAGATTTCACACACTTCTGCAAATTTGACCGCTAAATTGTAATTCGCCTATCCTACGGAACTTTAAACTATAAGTTACAGATTGGAAACAAATTCAACACTAAACCGTTTTTTGGATTAACTATTGAGGGCTTGGGAACCACTTATAATGCTTGCTTAATCTTGTTTTTTAGGGTATTAATATCCATCCCTCCACTCTGTCTCCATACAATTTCGCCTTTTTTAAAAAGAATAAATGTTGGAACTCCGCGTATTTTAAACTTATCAGAAACATCAGGATTTTTGTCCACATCGATTTTTAATACCCTTACTTGCGAACCCATTTCATCTTTTAATCGATCTAAAACTGGACTCATCATTTTGCATGGCCCGCACCAAGTTGCATAAAAATCAACTAATGTTGGTGTGTCTGATTTAACAATATCGCTGAATTTTCCCATTTTGATGTTTTTAGACAAAGGTAAGTTACATGAATATTATATAATGTAACAAACGTGTCATTTCTTCTTATTGCAAGTCCACATTTCTGGCAAAAAACAAAAGTTCACAAAGCAATACTGTTTTCTAACTATCTTTGTCGCGTGAGACTTTTAAAATCGACCGGTAGTTCCATTCTTAAATTACTCTTGTTTTGGGTAATCATTTTTGACATTGAACGCATGCTGTTTTCAATCCACAATTGGGGTAAATTCTCAGACATTGGTTTTGGAGAATGGCTGTTGGCTTTTGTTTATTCATTGCGATTAGATTTAGCCACAGCAGCACTGTTGAGTTTATTACCAATGGTCATTTTAGTATTGTTTTTTATTTATCCAGACAAATGGATCAAGCGAACATTTTATTGGATCGTTTTTATCGAATTTTTGGTATGCGCAATGATACATGGTGGTGAAATCAATGCCTATCCCGAGTGGAATACCAAATTGACAACACGCGTTTTTACACACCTTTTGAATCCTGATGAAGTGTTTCGTACTGCCGATTACAGTATGACCTTTTGGTTTATCATCTATGCCTCGTTGGAAGTATTTTTGAGTTACAAACTTATGCGAATGCTTTTTAAATTCAAGGAAACATCTCAAACGTTCTCATGGTTAATGCGCATTCCAATTGCAATCGTCACTTTAGTCGTTTCAGGAATTGGATTTATAATTATAGGTCGCGGTGGAACCCAGTCTATACCAATTAACATCGATTCTGCATATTATACGAAGGGTTATGTTCCAAATGATCTTTCAATCAATTCCTTTTATTTTTTTGCGAAGAGTTTCATGTTGTATAACCGAAGTGAAATCGGAGCCATGTTTCCAATTATCCCTGAAAAGAAAGCAAAAATAGAACTAGACGATTTTTATTCCTATCCTCTAGAACATGATGTCAAAATATTCACTGATAACCGACCAAACATCGTGTTCATTATTATGGAAAGTTGGACAGCCAATGCGATTGGTTCAATTTCTGGACAACCAGGAGCAACACCTCATTTCGATCGTTTAACACGCAAAGGTTTGCTATTTACAAACATCTATTCCACTGGCGGAACATCTGAAATTGGTAATTCGAGTATTTTTAGTGGTTATCCAGCCTTACCAGAGATTTCGATATCCATGCAACCAGACAAGCACCGCAAAATCCCATCTTTCAATCAAGATCTAAAAAAATGGGGATACACATCACATTACATTTTCAGTGGAGATTTAAAATATGGTAATATTGGATCCTACTTCATGGATCATGGATTTGATGTGGTTGAAGATGAAAACGATTTTCCAGGCAATTTGCAACGCGGTAAACTGAACTATTATGATGAAGATTTATATGATTTGTTGATTCAAAAAATCAATAAAACAAAAGGTCCTTTCATGCATTGTGCCTTTACAGGGAGCACACATTCTCCATACGACTATCCAAATCGAGGAACGCAAAAATGGAAAGGAACTGAAGCTGATTTCATGAGTTCAATGTTCTATGCAGATAAGTGTTTGGCTGATTTTATGAAGAAATGTAAAAAGCAAAAATGGTACAAAAACACCATTTTTGTGATGGTTGCAGATCATGGTCATGCATCGCCGAGCGTTACAGACCCAAATCTCGGTGCCTATTTCCATGTCCCCTTGTTGATTTTTGGTGAACCTTTAAAAATGGAATACTGCGGTAAAACCATTGAGACGCTTGGTTCACAAGCTGATATTGTTCGTACATTGTTGTATCAAATGGGCGGAGATTATAAACGATACGTTTGGTCGAAAGATTTGTTGAATCCCAACTGTCCCCAATTTGCCTTACACACAATTAACCGTGGTTTTGGTTGGATAACAGAGAAAGGAAATTTCAGTTTTCACATGGATTCAAAGAAATATCCTGATCAAACGTTTAGTCAAAAGGCACTAAAAAAAGAGGAGAAACGTTGTCATTCATACATGTCACTGATTTACAAAGAATATAAGGAACTTTAATATGTTGCAAACCAATCGTTATCAATCTTATAAACTCATTTTATTTGTCGCACTTTTGGTTCGATTAATTGCAACGATTTTCTCTCAAGGTTATGGTATGCATGACGATCATTACCTCATCATCGAGGCGTCAGCTTCGTGGGTTGATGGTTATGATTACAATCGCTGGTTACCATGGACAGAAGGCAGTGGCGGCACACCTGAAGGTCATAGTTTTACGTATGTTGGACTGAACTATGTTTACTTCTCCATTATGAAATTTATTGGGGTTGTTGACCCAAAAATTCTCATGTTAATCAATCGGCTGATTCATGCCTTGGCTTCAATGGTTGTTGTTCTATATGGAATCAAAATAACTGAGAAATTATCCAATAAGGAAACCGCAACAAAAGTGGGATGGATTCTCGCTTTGCTTTGGATTATGCCATTTATTTCAGTGCGAAACTTGGTAGAGGTAGCAGCTTTACCATTCTTGATTTATGGTGTCTGGTTATTGATTAAAAATGAGAAATTGGTTAATTTCCTTGTCTCCGGTTTATTTATCGGAATGGCTGTTTCTTTCCGTTATCAAATTGGGGTTTTTGCTTTAGGTCTTGCCGCCTATTATTTCTTTAAATGGCAGTTCAAACCGTTTTTACTTTTTTCAGCAGGAGTATTATTCGTATTCGGACTCACACAAGGCTTGGTAGATTATTTTATTTGGGGGTATCCTTTTGCTGAATTCATAGGATACGTAACCTACAACATGAAAGAAGGAACTGGTTATTTGCCCAACCACAATTACTTTATGTATTTCATTGTTTTAATGGGTTCTCTTTTTATTCCGTTGGGAATCTTGGTGATGGTAGGCTTTTTCAAAAGTTATAAAAAATATGCCCTTCTTTTTATTCCGACATTCGCATTTATACTCTTTCATACCATTTATCCAAATAGACAAGAACGCTTTGTTTTATCGGTATTACCATTTTTTATTATGTTAGGCATTATGGGGTATCAGCTATTTAAAGAAAGTAAAACCCGCGAAAAACTGTGGAAAATTTCACTAATTGCTTTTTGGGTATTGAATATCCCATTTCTTTTCTTTTCGATGACCATGTATTCAAAGAAGTCGCGCGTGGAAGCAATGTATCATTTGTACACTAATTCAATCGGTAAAGAAGCAATATTACTTGAAGGTTCTGCTGATGGAAGAACTTCAATGATGCCTAAATTTTATGCAAAAAGCTGGTATAGTTCTTTTTCTGATCGCACGGATACAGCCCAACATTTATTAGTTAATCCAATTAGTAAATACGATTACATCTTCTTTTTTGATGAAAAAGATTTACAAAAACGAATTCAACAATACAAAGTTATTTATCCAAACATGTCTTTGGATAAAAAATGTGAGCCGAGCCTAGTGGATAAACTATTACGAGACTTAAATCCGCGCAATGCGAATGAGTATATAGAGATTTGGAAGACAAATAGAGCTAGGAAATAAGTTAAAGTAAGAGCTTAGAGAAATGAAAATTTTAGTGGTGCGCTTTAGTTCAATTGGTGATGTCGTTTTAACGACACCAGTAGTGCGCGCATTAAAAACCCAACTGAATTGTGAACTTCATTTTGTAACAAAAAAAGCATTCAGCGGAATTGTAGAAAACAATCCGAACATCGATAAAATCTACACCATCGAAAAATCAATCAATGAAGTCGTTTCAAAACTGAAAACGGAGAAATACGATTTCGTAATAGATTTGCACAAAAACCTTCGAACATTTGCCTTAAAAAGGAAACTGGGATGTACGTCCTACTCTTTTCCAAAGCTAAACCTTGAAAAATGGTTGTTGGTCAATTTCAAACGCAAATCAATGCCTGACAAACATGTTGTTGATCGTTATTTTGAAACAGTAATCCCATTAGGAGTAACGAACGACTTTTTGCCTTGTGAATATCATATCCAGGCACAAGACGAGGTAAACATTGCTGGCGTTTTTGATTTAGCCCCCAAATCATTTGTTACAATTGCCATTGGTGCTCAATTCGCTACCAAACGAATGCCATTGAATAAACTTCAAGGTATAATTCAACAAATCGAACAACCAATCATTTTGATTGGTGGACCAAGTGATAAGGATTTATCGGAAATATTAGTTAAATCGTTTACTGATAAAGCGATATTCACTGCATGTGGAAATTTTAACTTATCACAATCTGCAAGTATTGTAAAACAATCAGCAGTTCTTTTGACCAATGATACAGGCATGATGCATATTGCGTCCTGCTTTGAAATACCGACCGTTAGTGTTTGGGGAAATACAGTACCTGAATTAGGAATGTATCCTTATTTTCCATCAAAGAAAACCCTTTTCTCCATTCATGAAGTAAAAGGACTTTCATGCCGACCTTGTTCAAAAATTGGTTTTGATGAATGCCCAAAGAAGCATTTTAACTGTATGCAACTTCAGGATGAAAAAGCAATAGCAGAGGATATGAATATCCGCTTTTAGTTATTCTTCAGAAAATAGTTTTTTCAATTCAGAAGCATCACTAGGATTCATTTTACCAGCAAGAATCAAACTCAATTGTTTTCTTCGCAATGCCCCTTCAAATCGCGCTTTTTCTTCATCTGTTTCTGGTATTAACTCAGGAACTTGAATTGGTCCTCCATTTTGATCTACTGCAACGAATGTATAAATAGCTTCATTGCATTTTTCGCGTTTACCTGTTACATGATCTTCCACGAACACATCAACAAAAACCTCCATGGATGAACTAAAAGCACGTGAAACCTTTGCTTCTAAAGTAACAATCGAGCCATGATTGATTGGTTTTTGGAAAGCAACATTGTTTACCGATGCTGTTACCACAACACGTTTTGAATGGCGATGAGCAGATACACTTGCAATCACATCCATCCAAGCGAGCAATTGTCCACCAAAAAGATTTCCAAGCGTATTTGTATCATTTGGCAATACAACTTTTGTAGTAATAGATAAGGTTTCAGCTGCTCTTCTTGATTTCATGTGACTATTTTTCTGTAAAATTACGATTAACCATTACAAGTTCGGTCAATTGATAGATCTATTTTAAATCTTTTAATGAAAATCGCAGGCAAATTGATAAATACTTGAATTTCTAAAGCCATTCATTATCTTTACAGTCGATTATACGAAAATTATGGACAAACTTATAACAGCATTTCCTCAAAACATCCTAGATGCTCTAGCAATAGCAGAGGCACAAACTTTCCAACAACCTAAATTGCCAATTCATACCATTGTGATTTGTGGCATGGGCGGATCTGGAATCGGCGGAAAAATAGTCGCTCAATGGGTAGAAAAAGAATCTCCTATTCCAGTGATCGTGTTGCAAGATTATGATTTACCAACATTTGTAAATGAACATACCTTGGTTATTGGATCTTCTTATTCAGGAAATACTGAAGAAACCTTAGCGGCTGTAAAACAAGCTAAAACAAAAGGAGCTCATATCATGGGTATTACTTCTGGTGGCGAATTGGAATCGTTTTGTGCAAGTAATAATTATGATTATGTAATTGTTCCTGGTGGAAACCCGCCGCGTTCAGCAACTGCTTTTTCAATCGTTCAATTGATCAATATTTTTGTACAGTTTGGAATAATTGGCGATTCTAACCTTGCTCAGATGCGTAAATCGTCTGATTTATTGATCCAAGAATCTGAATCAATTCATGCTTTAGCTAAAAAAATTGCTGATTTCTTGTTTGGTAAAGTTGGCGTTATTTATTCAAGCCCTCAATACGAAGCAATTGCCATACGTGCACGCCAACAATTCAATGAAAATTCAAAATATTTATCGTGGCACCACACCATTCCAGAAATGAATCACAATGAGCTTGTTGGTTGGGGAGGTGGAGATGACCGATTTGCAGTATTGATGTTGCATACAAACGACATGAATCCACGTAATCAAAAACGCTTCGAAATAACAAAAAGCACGATCGAAAAGAAAGCCGCTGGTGTTATGGATATTGAAGGTATAGGTGCTACACAAATTGAAAAATCGTTCTATTTAATTCATTTGGTTGACTGGGCATCGTATTATTTATGTGAGTTGAACAAAGTCGATATTATGGATATCGTGGTAATTGATTTCTTAAAAGACGAACTTTCTAAATTTGAATAATGCTTCCTGAAGTGCGGTTTTGCAATCTTGGTCTTATTGATTACAAAGAGGCTTGGGATTTACAAGAGGTACTCTTTAATGAATCAATTCAGAAAAAAATTCGCATTCGCAATGGTGAAGAGGATTTGCCAACAGTGAATCATCTTCTTTTTTGCGAGCATCCGCATGTTTATACCTTGGGTAAAAGTGGTAGTGAAAGCAATTTACTGTTGAACGAAATTGGTTTAACAGAAAATGATGCCACCTATTACAAGATTAATCGGGGTGGCGATATTACATACCATGGGCCTGGTCAATTAGTTGCTTATCCAATTTTCGATTTGGATTACTTTTTCACGGACATTCATAAATACATGCGTTATTTGGAAGAGGCTGTAATTCAGACATTAGCGCACTTTGGAATAACTGGTGGCAGAGTTGAAGGGCTAACGGGTGTCTGGATAGAAGGTGATTCGGCGAGAGCACGAAAAATCTGTGCAATGGGAGTTAAAAGTTCTCGTTGGGTGACGATGCACGGAATCGGCTTCAATGTGAATGCTGATTTATCCTATTTTTCTCATATTATTCCTTGTGGAATTGATGATAAAGCAGTAACATCCATGCAACAAGAGTTGGGTTATACGCTTTCAATGGCTGAAGTTTCGTCTGTCTTGAAACAACAATTAGCTGATCAATTTCAATACACATATGTTGAAAAAACCGAATAGCATTGCTCGAAAAATCTAAAAAGCACTTTGTATATTCTTATTCTTCGTACTGGGTTTATTGATTATTGTCAATTTATTTATTCGTGTAGAGGCATAAAAGGTCAATATATCATTTCAATTCCTTCAGAAAATTTGATCATTGTGCGTCTTGGAATGAAACGAAACGATAACTTTGTGATTAATCGCAGCGCAAATTGATTAAAAAGGCATGAAAGAAGGATTATTAGGACCAAAAGTTGAAAATGTAGGAGTAGCCGTTGTGCTCGAAAAAGGAGAAGGCAATGCCGATATTTACACTGTTTATCTTTTGAACCTCCGTGATGATATTATGGAAGGAATTATTATCACAAGTACCGGCTATGGTGAAAATGTGACAACGGGTGAACGTGTTAAAACCTCAACATTAAGGCGTTGTATTGAACTTTTGCTACCGAATGAAACTGGAAAAATAGAGCCAATAATGGAAGACGTTTTTGGTTTGGCAAATGAATACTGGGTAAGTTTTTGGGTAAATGATGATATGTACGACAAAAAGTTCGTTTTCTTACCAGAAACAATTTCTAAAGATAAAATGAAACTCATACCAGAACTAGGTCCGGGAGTGAAAGGAATCTTACTTATTTAAGGTCTGAACCATTTCTTCAATAGAACTAATTTCACAAATGTATTCAGCTACCAATTCGCGGTTTGAATTGATCTGATATCCACCAGCGTAAATTGGTAATTCGTTAGCGTCTTTGTACAATTGTTTAAAGAAATTCTTCATATAATTATTATCCACGGCAGTCAACCAAGAAGTCACGATTGCTTTCGGTTTAAATCGTTCAATAGATTCTAATAGCGCATCGTAGGGCAAACTTTGTCCAAGATACATGGTATAAACTCCACTTCGTCTTATCGAATAATGATAAAACAGTAAACTTATTTCATGCCATTCATGTTCTGGTAAGAACAGCATAACCGGGTTTTCTTTTTCAGTAGGTACCTCCAATTTATCAATGGCTGAAATAATCTTTTGACGGATCAAATTGGAAATAAAATGTTCTTGTGCAGTATTAATAGAACCAACCAACCACATTACGCCTATACGATCTAAAAATGGGATTAAATTTTCTCGAAAGGTTGCTTCTAATCCTTTTTCATCAATCAAAAACTGAAGTGTATCCTTGAACAGGCTCTCATTTAAGTCTAGTAGAGCAAGAATAAATTTTTCCGTACAACTATCAATTGATTGTTCACCCATAATATCCCATACTTTCGATGAAATTTGCTCGGGATTCATTTGGGCAATTTTTGAAATCTTTAAGCCATGTTTGTTGAGCATAGCAATATTCAAAAGCATTGTAAGTTCGTCATCAGAATAGGTTCGAATCTGAGTTTCAGTTCGCTCTGGCGATATTAAGCCATACCGTTTCTCCCATATACGAATTGTATGGGCTTTAATTCCAGTTAGAGTTTCTAAATCTTTAATCTTATATTCTGCCATTTTCTTTGAATGTTCAAGACCAATAATTAGGCTTTGGGGCTTCTTCCCATCTATTTAACAAAGATCGAGTGAATTTGTTTTAAACTAACAAGTAAAAAACTCATATATTTGTGTAATCAGAAAGTAAATGTCTCTTTCTAAAAGAATTAGTTCAATGAAAATAGGATTTTTTAAACAATTTTTTTCTTTCGGGCTTCTAGGCTTTTTTTTAGTTGGAGCTATTCTCTCTTCATGTGTTGATGAAGAAAAACCCGCAAAAAAAGAGGGTGTAACCTTGGATGATGACTATTATGAATTTAACGGGATTAATTTAAACGATAATGGAATTCCTGCAATCATTATGTTGCCCGATGAAACGGCAAATATTGGGGCATCAACAAAACCCGAAATTATTCATACAGATGGAGATTTTATTTGGGACATCAATGTTGGTGCTAATTTCAATTTACACATTGAAGACTATGGCGATTACACGGATATGGTCGAATACAAGAAAAAAGAACTGAAAGAACAAGAAGTTTTCAGTATCATTTATCTTATAGATGAAAAAGACCTAATTGTTTACGAGCGAAAATTGATTGTAAAAGGTTCTAAAAATGCTTCACCAAAAGTTGGTGTTGAGCATAAAAGCTATCATGTTTACGGTCAAAAAATTATTGACGGAATCACCTATGAATTAAGAAGCCGTGATGAAGGTTATGAAGCTAAAAACATCATCGAACTAATGGCAAAATCGATAAAATCGTTTAAACCAATAAAATAAGAAATTCGAAAGAAGTTTAAGGTTGTCCATTCGTGACAACCTTTTTTTTTACGTAATTTTGTACCATGGAATTGAATCGTGAAAATTGTTTGGAAGTTCTGGGAAATATTCAAGAACCAGATTTAAAAAAAGACATTGTATCATTAAATCTTGTGGATGATTTACAGATCACAAGCAATGAAATAGCATTAATTGTTCACGTGTCGAATCCCGCACTGCATGCAAGAAAACGCATGCAAGAGGCAGTCGAATTTAATTTGAAACGTGTTTTTGGAAATTCCATTTCTATTAATTGTCAAGTTAAACCTATTCCAACTGAAGCGACGAAAGTTCGAAGAAAGATTTTACCAGACGTTAAACACATTATCGCTATTTCTTCAGGAAAAGGTGGCGTTGGAAAATCAACAATCACGGCAAATTTAGCTGGCGGTTTAGCAAAAGCAGGCTACCGTGTTGGGATTGTAGATGCCGATATTTATGGCCCTTCAATGCCCACGATGTTTGATGTTGTAAATGAGCGACCAACAATGATTGATGTTGAAGGGACTCCAATGATCAATCCTGTTATTGCTTATGGCATAAAATTACTTTCTATTGGATTTTTTACCGAACAAGATAATGCGGTTGTTTGGCGTGGACCAATGGCTGCTAAAGCAATGACGCAAATGTTTACCGATGCCTATTGGGGAGAATTGGATTATTTATTAATTGATCTTCCTCCAGGTACGGGCGATATTCATTTATCACTCGTTCAAACCGTTCCATTAGATGGGGCCGTTATCGTTTCTACGCCACAAGAAGTAGCATTGGCAGATGCCCGTCGTGGGGTTTATATGTTCCAAATGGATACGGTTAATGTTCCTGTGGTTGGAATTGTAGAAAACATGGCTTGGTTCACACCTGCAGAATTGCCGGAAAACAACTATTACATTTTCGGTCGTGACGGTGCGAAAAATCTTGCAGAAGGGATGCAAGTGCCCTTTTTAGGACACATTCCACTTGTACAAAGTGTTCGTGAAGCAGGAGATTCAGGTCGACCAGCTGTGTTTCAAGAAAATACACCTTCTGCAAATGCATTTGACGAATTAGTTCGTACTTTTGTAGCGAACGTTCAAGCAATTAAAGCACGTAAATCAGCTAAGGTATAACTCATGGTATTGAATAAAGAAGAGATTAGTGGGAAGGTAAACGAAGCTATACAGCAATTACGCCCTTTTTTACACGCTGATGGTGGAGATATGGAATTGGTTGAAATAACAGATGATGCGATTGCGCGTGTGCGCTTACTAGGTACTTGTAGTGATTGTTCAATGAGTGTAATGACACTGAAAGCTGGCTTGGAAGAGGCTGTTAAAATAATGGCACCCGAAGTCGTTTCTGTAGAAGCGGTTGATTGAGGGTTTAATCATACTCAACTGTAATTACAATTCAAGTTCTCTCGTGCCGTTAAAAGAAATAAAACGTGCGCTGGTTACTTCATTTTCTTCTATTTTTTAAAATTGAATGCTATAAACACAATTTGGACAGAAGAGCTACATTGATTCCTTCAGTTCAAAATTAGTCGACAAGGTTTCGAACTTCAAAACTAAGCTCCTAAATGAAGTAGAGTAAATTGTCAAGTGAGATGAGTGAACCATCAAATAATATCAATCCGTTCTACAAAAAAAAGCCCAGAATTACTTCTAGGCTTTTATCACAAAAAATTAGATTTCTTATTTCGCAGCAGCAAATTTAGCAGCTACAACTTCCCAATTAATTACATTAAAAAAGGCATTCATATAATCCGGACGACGATTTTGGTAATGCAAATAATACGCGTGTTCCCAAACGTCCATTGCTAAAATTGGCGTACCATTGCAACCTTCTCCCATTAATGGGTTGTCTTGATTTGGAGTAGAGCATACGACCAATTTCCCACCTTCAACGCACAACCATGCCCATCCAGATCCAAAACGAGTAGCCCCTGCTTTTGAAAACTCTTCTTTAAATGCTGCGAAAGAACCGAAAGCACTATTAATTGCTTCTGCTAAATCTCCAGTTGGTTCTCCTCCCGCATTCGGAGCCATTACTTCCCAAAATAAATTATGATTCCAGAATCCACCACCGTTATTGCGAACAGCAGGTTTATCTTTACACACTTTTAAAATCTCTTCAATCGATTGTCCTTCCAACTCAGTTCCAGCGATTGCCGCGTTTAAATTGGTGATGTATGCTTGATGGTGTTTTGAATGATGGATTTCCATTGTTCGTGCATCAATATGCGGCTCTAGAGCATCATAAGCATATGGTAAATTTGGTAATTCGAAAGCCATATTTGTAATTTTTAAATTTATACTCGTTATTTTGAATCATTCAAAATTAGAAAAAATTCATTTAAAATTAAGGATAATTCCCCTAGAATTCTAAATTATTAAACCTCAGTAGCATAATTAAAAATGTATAAAATATTATTGTACATTTAGCTCGTAAATATGAAGACTATGCAAAAAATATTGACTACGCTACTGGTGTTGCTATCGTTTTATGGACAAAGTCAAATCTGTACTATAGATTCTACACAAACACAAACCGGAATTTATCCTGATACACTTCCAACGGGGTATGTTGGGCAAGCGTACAGCGCAGATATTACGTTCTTCATGCCATTGGATACAATGGGGTATGATTTTACAAATTTCAATATTTATTCTGTATCCCTGCCAGTTGGCTTATCATGGCAATGCAATAATGCAGCAACAAATTGCGATTACAACCCACAGGTAAGTCAATTGGGATGTGTTAACATTATTGGTACTCCATTGCTTGCTGGAAATTACACAATTAACGTGACGGTATTAGCGGACTTAACAATTGTAAGCGGATATCCATTTACTTTCCAAATTTACATGGAGGTATTACCAAACAATGTTAGCGTATCCAATACAGGTTTCTCAATGGTTGGTGCTGCAGGTTGTTCTCCAATTACCGTGGATTTTACCAATAATAACCCAGGAGAATTAGCGTATTGGTGGGATTTTGGTAATGGAAACATTTCTACGATAGAAAATCCTGTACCACAAGTGTATACTGCTCCTGGTGACTATGTTGTTCAATACAAAGCTTGGGATAATTTAGACACGATTGATGTGTACACACTAACAAATGTTGGTGTTACAGCAATGAGTAATTATGGCGGCGGATTCCCTTCGTTTGATAATGCAGATGCTTATTTCATTATTAAAGAAAATGGAAACCCTGTATACCAATCTACCATTATTGGTGATCAAAATCCACCAGTAAGTTGGTTAACGGGTTTGGTACTCAACGCAGCAAATACCTACACTATAACTGTTTATGATGCTGATGATAGTTTTGGTGAAATTTATTGGGGCGCCGACGATTTAATGGGCACAACTACCTTGAGTTTAAATGGTTGTGGTGGATGCACAGCTGGAACATCTTCGGTAAGTTACACCATTAATCATCAAATTATTTACCCAAATCCAATTGTAATTTCGGTAGATACAATTCACGTTTACGCTTATCCAAACGATCCAGTAATTGCATACGATCAAGCCTCATATACACTTTCAACTCCTGACTTAGGTTATACTTATCAATGGTATGTTAATGGAAGCCCCATTAACAATGCAACAGCGACTTCATATAGTGTGACGCAAAGTGGGATTTATCATGTTATAGCTATCAATTCTACAGGTTGTGTTGCATTTTCAGATACATTGACAGCCGTATATTGTAATCCAGCGATTGTGCCAACTGTATCCTTAGGCGGAAATGGCATTCTAATAGCAGGAAGTGTGCCAAACGGTTATACAATGCAGTGGTTATTGAACAATTTTGCAATCAGCGGTCAAACCAACGATACACTCAACGCACTGATGACTGGAGTTTACAAAGTTGAAATTGTTGACTCATTCGGTTGTGTTCACACTTCTGCTCCCTTCAACGTAAATTTAGGTTTAACAGAAAATTCATTCATCTCTTGGAATGTTTATCCCAATCCTGCTGATGGCTATGTGACAGTTGAAGTAAGTGATGATGTTCTAATTGATTCGATTCAATTAGTTGATTTAACGGGAAGAGTTATAAAAGATTGGATATGGAACACTGGTTCTAAAATGAATCTTGAACTAAACGATGTTCCAAAGGGATATTTCATAATTCAACTTTACAGTGGTTCACAAAAATGGACCAAAAAATTACTGATCGATTGATTGATGTTCTTAAAATAGAAAAGGCTATTTCAGTTGAAATAGCCTTTTTTTGTTGAATTAAATTCTATCATTTATATTTCTTCTGATATTTTTCGTACAGTTCTTTTTGGGCATTGCTAATTGACATAAATTCACCACGAATCAATGCCAATGATAGTTGATTGCTGCGCATATCCAATGCATTTCCTTCCGAAACAAATAAGGTAGCCGATTTACCAACTTCAATTGTTCCGAATTCTTTTTCAATACCCACTATTTTGCACGTATTCAGCGAAACCGCTTGAATAGCCTGTTCTTCTGTTAATCCATATGCCATGGCAGTCCCAGCTTGAAATGGAAGGTTTCGTGCGTTCATTGCTTCCATGTCACCTTCATTTTGCAAACAGAATAAAACACCACCCTCTTGCAATAAGGCTGGTAAGCGATAAGGTAAATCCACAGGATCTTCTTCATTTCGTGGTAAACTGTGCGTTCTTCCAAGCATCACAGGAATTTTAGCATCCTTCAACAAACGTGTGATCAAGTAGCTATCATAACCTCCAACAATTACGGGGTAATTCAACTCAAAATGTTTAGCAAAATCAATGATATCATTCAATTGCTGTAAATCATCCGCATGCAAATAAACACGCTTCTCTGCCTTAAAACATGCAATCATCGCTTCCAAACGCAAATCAACTTTTTCATTGTTTCCACGTGAATAGGCTTTCGACAATGCAAAGAAGTCATAGAGTGCTTTTTTAGCCTTAACGTATTCATCATTCATTGACAGCGACTTACCAGCTTCATTATAATTCACAGCACTTGAAGGCCAATTCACATGGATTCCATCATCTTGCAGAATGGTTGCATCCTCCCAATTCCAGCCATCTGTGGCCATTATCGAGGATGTTCCAGAAATCTCACCTCCACGCGGCGTTGCTTGGGTAAGCAAAACACCATTTGTACGAACTGTGCTAATTACTTTTGATTCGACATTGTAAGCAACTTGGGTTCGAACATGCGGATTATAAGCACCTACTTCATTAAAGTCACGCGTAGCGCGAACAGCATCTATTTCAGTTAGCCCTAAGGTCGAATTTGGCGCAATGAATCCAGGGTAAATGTGTTGACCATGCAAATCAATGATTGTATCCCACTCCTCTTTATCATAACTTGTTGCTAATGAATTTAATACAACATCAATTTTAGCATTTCGAATGCCAACCAATGCACTTTCAATTACATCACCATTTCCAATGTGCAAATAACCATTCAGTAATAAAATGGATTGGGGAGATTGACTAAAACCAAAGGTCGTCAATACACTAAATAAGAAAATCAATTTCAATTTCATGCGATTATATTTTAATGGCTATTTTCTCCTTCAGACCCTTCTTCTCCCATCGTATCACAATGGAAATGGCGTTTTTTGCGCTTAAAGAATGGTTTTGTTGGATCTCCCTTTTCATTCGAAGCAAGCATTTTACTGATAAGTCTTGCTTTCTCACGTTGATTATCTAGGCGCATTTGATAATCTCTAACACTATCAAACAGTACTTCACCATCCACTAAAGTCATTTCAACTTTTGCATCGATACTCAATGGATTAGTTGTCCAAAGCACAATGTCTGCATCCTTACCTGCTTTCAAACTTCCCATTCGATCATCCAAATGCAATAATTTAGCAGGATTCAGGGTTACCATTTTCCAAGCCTCTTCTTCGGTCATTCCTCCATATTTAACAGACTTTGCAGCTTCTTGATTCAAGCGTCGACCCATCTCAGCATCATCAGAATTAATAGCAACAGTTAACCCTTGGTCTGCCATCAATTTCGCATTGTATGGTATTGCATCATTTACTTCGAATTTATAGGCCCACCAATCGGAAAATGTCGAAGCGCCTACTCCATGTTCCTTCATTTTATCAGCCACTTTGTATCCTTCTAAAATATGCGTAAACGTGTTGATCTTGAATCCCATTGAATCTGCTACATGCATTAACATATTGATTTCAGATTGCACATATGAGTGACATGTAATGAAGCGTTGGCCTTTTAAAATTTCTAAAAGCACTTCCAATTCAAGGTCCTTTCTAGGAGCAGTTGTTAAGTTACTTTTTCCTGAATTGAACAGGTTCATTTCTTCTTCATAAGCCTTTGCTCGCAAGAAACCATCGTAAAACACTTGTTCAACACCCATTCGCGTTTGCGGAAAACGCACTGTATTAAAATCGCCCCAATTCGCTTGCTTAACATTTTCTCCTAATGCACATTTTATGAATTTCGGGGCATTCGCAATTAAAAACGCTTCCGGATTGTGTCCCCACTTTAGTTTTATTAAGGCAGATTGACCGCCTATTGGATTCGCCGAACCATGCAATAATTGAGCAGCGGTGACTCCCCCAGAAAGCTGTCGGTAAATATTGATATCATCAGGATTAACAACATCTGCAATACTCACTTCCGCTGAAATAGATTGTCCACCTTCATTAACCCCTTTGGAAATGGCAATATGTGAATGTTCATCAATGATTCCAGAAGTGATGTGTTTTCCTTTAGCATCGATTTCTTTTGCTCCAGCTGGAATCATAAAATTTCCTGTACCAACAAAACCAATTTTACCATTGTTGACGATAACAGTCGCATCTTTTAATATCCCTTGTGATTCGTTTGTCCATACCGTAGCATTTCTAAAAACGACTGTTTCAATTGTTGGCTCTTTTTCAAAACCATAGGCCATATTTGGCGACCAAATACGCTTCGAATAACTTGTATCAACTGTTGCTGGTGTGTTTTCTTTTTTAGAAGCAATTTTATCATTACGAATAGCCGACCATTGAATCCATTTTCCACTTGGAATTGTTCCATCACCTTCAAAAATGCCAAATTTTGTTCTTACTTTACCATGTAAATTGACGCTCCCATTAAAGTTATCATCCTTCAAATTAAATTGTAACGTAATATCATCTCCAAGTAATTGCACAAACATTTTCGGACTTAACGAATCTTTCTTTGTAGGATTTTTGGGATCATTCGCAGACTGAATAACTTGAATTTTTCCTGTCCATCCAAGTCCTTCTGGTGAAATTTCAATTGGATACTGTTTACCATCAATCAAGATGTTGTATCGCCCGGAAATATCATGAGAGGAGATCGATTGATGCACTTCTTGATTTCCTAAAATCCAAGACTCAAGTAAAACAGCCTCTTTATCAAACGGATTTTCCGTATAAATCGTAAAACTTGCTTTTTTACCTTTTTCTAATGTGCCCAAAGTACCTTCTGCTTTCAGCAGGGCAGCAGGGTTCGTTGTTAGAGCCGCTATGGCCTTCTCTAAAGTTAGCCCACGTTCAATGGCTTTCCGGATATTCTTCCAAAAATCATCGCTGCTTTTTAGTCCTGTTGTTGTAAAGCAGAATGGAATAGAATTCTCTTGTAAAAAATAGGGGTTTGACGGTGCTAACTCCCAATGCTTCAAATCACCCAAGGGAATTTGACGATTGACATATGGATCTTTCACATCATAGGCTGCAGGAAAATTCAATGGAAGAATTACAGTTGAACCTAAATTTTTCAATTCATCCAATGCCATGTATTCATTACCCGAACCAACATAGGAGAAGGTTATATTAAATTCTTTGGCAATTTTTGCTGCACGCATGATTTCCCATTTATCCTCCGTATAAAACAGTGATGGCAATTGTTTTGATTGATTTAATGCTTCCAATGAGAAATTTACAGAAGATTTATCAGCAGTTTCATACCAACGTGCATCATAATATACTTGGCGAATCAAGGCTATCGATCCCATTTGTGAGGATGGATAAGTTTGGCGGGAAACACCTTTGTTAAACGAAACAAACTGTGCTGCTTTTGCCACAAGAATTTGTTGGTGTACTGTTTCATTACCCAATCCCACTAAAGCGCCTGTTCCCTGAAAAACACCATCATTGATATGCGTAATCGCTGAGCAAAATCCATATTTTTTCAATTCATTATTTGCTTTGGCATCAATTGAATAAAGCAGATCAGCGTGAACTTCTGGGTGGACAGCATCATTCCAATAATAAGCACCTGCCTTTGCACTTTCCAATTGTGGTCTGAAAGAAAAACTCGGTTGAACCGGGTTTGGCAAACCCACGGAACTATTTAATTCGATAAAGCCCGGAAGAATTGTTTTTCCATTACAGTCAATTTCAATTGCTCCTTCGGGTATCGCGACAATCATTCCAGCATCTACGATTTCATCATTTTTTATTAATAATGTTCCGTTTTGAATCGTTTTGGTTGGCGAAACAATGATGGTCGCATTTTTCAAAGCATAATAAGTCGCTTTTGAATCAATCGTACCATTTTGAGGGTTTAGTTGTCCAAAGGCAAGGCCGAAAATGAGACAAAACAAACATAAAAGTATCTTCATTCGAAAATTGGATTAAAAACGTGAAATTAATTAAAACCGATGGATTAATGAAAAACCGCTTTTGTTTCTTTTTTAGTTATTTTTGATAAAAATTTGAGCTTTATGTACAATGGATTATTACATGCCCATTCAGGGTTAAGATGGATTGCCTTGATTTTATTGGTCGCAGCAATTATAAATGCCGTGGTTTCTAAATCAAAAGGAAGGTATGAGAAAAAAGATAAAATGCTGAATCTGTTTGCAATGGTTACCTTGCATACCCAGTTATTGATTGGTTTAGGATTGTATTTTATGAATGATCGTTTTAGAATTTCTTTCGCCAAAGGCTGGATGACCAGTGACGGAGGAATACATCGATTCTTTGGAATGGAACATTTCATTGGAATGTTATTGGCTATTGTTGTGATTACAATTGGTCGTAAAAAAGCGGAGAAATCAATTGAAAACGCTGACAAACATAAAAAAATCATTAAGTGGTATATTATAGGTTTAATTTTAATAATAGCTTTCATTCCATGGCCGTTCAGAACAGCTTTACAAGGCGCTTGGTTCTAAGCATCATTGGAATAAGTTCATGTCTTTTCGTAGCTTCTTGTAATTCTGGCCAACTTTCTTCTTCCAAAAATGAGGGAGGGATTCCGCCAACAGGAAAAGAATTATATATAGAGCATTGTGCTGTTTGTCATGGTGAAGATGGAAAATTAGGTGCGTCTGGTGCAAAAGATTTAACCCATTCTACCTTATCTGATGCTGAAGTTTTGCAACGCATCAATGAAGGAAAGAATGGTATGCCCCAAATGAAAAGTGTGTTAGAGACAAAAGAGAATGTAACAGCTGTTGCTGAGTACGTAAAAGGAATGAGAAAATAAGTATGCAAGAAGGACACGTTACCGTTGATGCTGTTGAAGAATTATGTGTTTTAGTTGGTGTAATTACTTCAGAAATAAAAGAGGAAACGGCAATAGAATATTTAGAAGAATTAGAATTTCTTGCTGAAACTGCAGGTGCATTTACGAAGAAAAAATTTCTTCAAAAACTACCAATGGCCAATCCTAGAACCTTTGTTGGTACAGGAAAGCTACAAGAAATTAAAGACTATATCAAGGCGGAAGGAATTGAGCTTGTCATTTTTGACGATGAGTTATCTCCTTCTCAACTGCGAAATATCGAGCGCGAACTGGAATGTAAAATTCTGGATCGCAACATTTTGATTTTGGACATTTTTGCAAGTAGAGCGCGCACGTCTCATGCAAAGACACAAGTTGAATTAGCACAATTGCAATACATGCTCCCTCGCTTAACACGCATGTGGACACACTTAGAACGTCAAAAAGGAGGTATTGGTTTGAGAGGTCCCGGAGAATCACAAATTGAATCAGATCGCCGCGTCATTCAACAGCGTATTTCCTTGATGAAGGAAAAACTAAAGGAAATTGATAAACAAATGGCGGTTCAAAGAAGTAACCGTGGACAATTGGTGCGTGTTGCCTTGGTAGGGTATACAAATGTAGGTAAAAGTACCTTGATGAACTTATTATCGAAATCTGACGTTTTTGCTGAAAACAAATTATTTGCGACCTTGGATACAACGGTTCGAAAAGTTGTAATTGAGAATTTACCATTCTTATTGACGGATACAGTTGGATTTATTCGCAAACTTCCCCATCAGCTTGTAGAATCATTTAAATCTACCTTAGACGAGGTGAGAGAAGCGGACTTGTTGGTGCATGTTGTAGATATTTCACATGAAACATTTGAAGACCAATATGACATTGTGAATGAAACCCTAAATGAATTGGATAAAACAGAGAAGCCAACCATCCTTGTTTTCAATAAAATTGATGCTTATACTCCAGCTAAACGAGAGGAAAACGATCCAAATCCTCCAACGGAAGATCAATTTACCTTGGAAGAATTGAAAAACTCCTGGATGTCGAAATTGAACAATAAGAACTGTGTCTTTATTTCTGCCACTGATAAAGAGAATATTGAAGAATTGAAAACCACCATATACGAAGAAGTAAAACGCATATTTAAAGTTCGATATCCCTACAATAATTTCTTATATTGAGGGATAAACAAAATAGCTACAACCTCTTGTCGCATTTTTGTTTGTTTATGCTTATTCTGTTGCTTAACATCAGTACTTTAAAGTAAAATTTCTAGTGTAATTGTAACATCTGATGCAAGCAAATAATGAAATAACACGTAAACAGAATTTTCAATCCTAAATAAAAAATGGTTCAATAAGATAGTTGATAATTGAATGTAAAAATTAGTTTCAAGGTCTATTTTTCCGTTTATTTTAAAAATATGAGTACATTGTTACACTGCAAAACCGAACTGATAAAATGTTAAACCTTCAAATTTTTGGTGTTTTAATGGTACTTCACTCTTATGAACTCGTAATTATTGCAATTGCCATCGGTGTGGGTTTAATTTTGCTTGGTCTTCTTGTTCGAAAAATGAAAGAGCTTGTTATTCAAAAAAATGAGTTCAAGTCGCTAAATGCAAGTTTTTTAGACATTGTCAATTCGACAAAAGATAGTTTCGTGTTATTTGATCATACCAACCGTTTTTCGCATGCCAATAAAGAAGCAAATTGGTTTTTATATGAGGTGTTAAAAGCGGATAAATCTACTTTTAACCTCGAATCAATAATCAATCAATTCAATGATCTAGCAGGAATAAATATCTCTGAACAAATTTCAAATGGAGACTTTTATGAATTACCAAATTTGGAAATCAAAATGGATAATGGTGAGATCCTCAATTTCTATTGCCGCATAAATCCAGTTGTTTCGAAAGGAAAAAAACAGTACACCTATATTTTAGCACGCAACATTACTGATGAAATTTTAAAACACCGTATTGCTGATGAAAATGATTTTTTAATTTCAGAGGTCATGAATTATTCGCGTGATGGATTTATTTCCATTCGAAAAGATTACACGATTCAATCAATAAATCCAGTCGCAATTTCCGTACTAAATTTAAACATTCAATCAATCTTAGGAGAATCGATTCTGACACTTATTCCTGAAGTGGAAAACACAGATTTAATTACAAAATGTGAATATGTTTTAATGCAGCAGGAGCCCTTAGAGTTCGAATATTTCTTTGCTTCACAAGCATCTTGGTTCAATGTAAAGCTCTTGCCAAATAAATATGGTTTATCTTTTTTCTTTTTTGAAAATACGACAATGAAAGTGAATACAGCATTGAATGATGCTGAGCGTTTAGCATTAGAAGATTTCTCAAGAAGAGATGTAAGTTTCTACCAGATTATGGCAAAAACCATTGATAGCATTCAAGTGCTGTTTCCGGGAATGTTTTGTGCTACCTACTTACTTACAGAAGATGAAAAAGAATTAAAGTTCTTTAGTTCAGGCTATTCAACTTTTCTTCCAACCGTACCTAAACCAATTAAAGATGATTTTTCTGGTTTCAGTAACTTGCTTCAAAACAAACTTAAGCTCGAACCAAATGATGTACACTTTGATCATCTAAACAGCGTCTTTTCATACAAACGATTTTCAAGTATTTTTAGCCAACCGATTATATCTGAAAACAAATCAATTGGCATCTTAATTTCCTATTTTGATGACGATATGAATCACTATTCAAACATATCGCATTTGCAAGAAAAAACGGGTTTCTTGATTGGGAAATTATTTAATTATCGTAAAATTTTTAGAGACTTAGAAAAGTTATCCATCGTTTCTGAAAACTCTCAAAAAGGATTTGCAACTATAAACATCGACGAACGAATTACATGGTCCAATTGTTCATTTAATCACCTGTTTGGCGCTCAAAGAGAAGCTATACTATTTAAGCTTTTTACAGATTTAATTGGTGAGGAAAATACAAGCTTTGATAACTTCGAAAAATTAAAATCTGGTGTAGGTAATTTTGAGAATATTACGATGCGTTTATCGTATTATCGTAAAGATGCAGATCCGAAAGAATTACAATTAATTACACGTACTATTTTCTCAGGAGATGAAGTTCAATTATTGATAGAAATTGAAGATATCACTGAACAAGTGAATTATGAACAGCGGCTGTTACAAGGGAGAGAATTTTTAAAGAAAATTACGGATACTGTTCCAATTGTATTATTTCAATGTGAAATTGATGATGCGGGTCAGTTCAATTTTATGTTCCTTAGTAAAGAAATCGAGCGATTTGGGGTTGATTTAACAGCAGAACGGATTTACAAACGGCCGGAATTAATCTTTAGATTAATCCATCCGGATGATTTGCCTCGTGTGATCAACACAATTGAAATATCTCAAAAAGCACAAATAACATGGAATGTTGAGTTCAGATTAGAAGGAAGAGATAATAAAACCATGTGGATGAAAGGAATTGGTGTTCCTCAATTTCAAGAAGATGGGCGTTCAGTTTGGTTTGGCTATTTTGAAAATATTTCAGACAAAAAAGAGAAAATAAAGGAAATCGAAGCAATCAATACCCGATTTGCCTATGCCTCAAAGGCGGTTAATGAGGCCATTTGGGAATGGGACATCGAGAAAAACACCTTGTATTGGAGTGATGGTCTATCTTCAATTTTTGGGTATTTAAGATCGAATTATCCAACACTTGATAATTTATACGAATACATTCACCCCGATGATTATCAGGAATATGCTATTCAGGTGCAACGAAATCTCGATAATAAAGAGTTGGAGTTGTTTAGTATGGAATATCGTTTTAAGAAACCGGATGGCTATTTTGCGAGCATTGTTGACAAAGGCTATATTATCAGAGACAATCAAGGAAAGGCAGAGCGTGTCATCGGCTCGATACGCGATGTTTCCGAACTCCGCTTGTTTGAGAAAAAGAAAAAAGAATTAATAAATGAAACCCAGGAATTTGAGCGCAACCAATTTTCAATGGAATTACACGATGGCCTGGCTCAACAATTGGTTGCACTAAATTTATATATCTCGCATTTAGAAGAAGATATTCCAGCAGATAAACGAGAGCGTATCGAAATTTGTAAAAAGATTGTATTGGATAGTCTGAATCAAACACGCTATTTATGCTATAATCTTTCGCCTCCAGAACTTTCGAATGGTTTGATTTCTGGATTAAAAGCCCTTTTTGATCGCTTAAATGCCTTAAATGGTATCGATTTTAAGTTTGATTATGATAACGCTTTAACCAATGATCTTTTTGAAAGTATTGATATTTACAATGTTTACAGAATCATTCAAGAATTTGTAAATAATTCACTTAAACATTCTGAAGGAACAGAAATTTGTTGCGAGATCCATCATCGTCCAAATCAAAAATCAATTACCGTTCTAATTCGAGATAATGGTAAAGGCTTCGATACATCGAATATAAACTACGGTTTTGGTATTCAGAATATTAAAAAACGTGCAAATTTAGCAGGAGCAAAAATTCAAATGAACAGCGGGTTGGGTGAAGGGTGTAGTTTACGCATGAATCTTCATTATGTTTAACACCTTTTTGATTTAATTTGACCTGACTTCTTCACATAAATACTGATTCCCATTCAGTATTTCGTTAATTGCACATTTAAGTTCTGTTAATGAAGAATTTTTTGTAACATATCCTTTGGCGCCCGATTCAATTGCCCGAAAAATGTATGTTGGTTCAGTATGAATTGTTAAAATAAGTATTTTTAAAGAAGGATTGCTTTTTAATAGTTTATCCGTTAATTCTAAACCATTTAGCTTTCCAGGAAGATTTATATCCATGAGAATTATAGATGGATTCACTTTTTCAATTACTGTTTCAACTTCATCTGAATTTCTAACCACTTCTACAAATTCAAAACCTTCTTCAATTAATGTAGCATGCCAGATATCGGCAATTAGTTTGAAATCCTCAACAATAACAGCTTTTTTCATAATCAATCGTAATTGTTTCAATCATCTTGCAATTAAATCATCTTGCAATTAATAATGGCAAAAAAAGTGGTTTCTTTTTATATGAATTGACAACAAATATCTCAATAAACTGCTAAAGGAACTACGATTTGCACCTTAAATTTAATAAATGAGCTATTTTGACTCCCTTCTGGTAGTGATTTATTAGACCCATTGATGTAATGGGATTTTTTTGTTATACCGAAAAAAGTAGCACTAAATGACCGTTTTACAGCTTTAATATAAGTCAAAAAAAAGAATTTTTTATCTACTACATGGCAGTGCGTTTGACTTTCAAGATTATAAATTATTTATTTCAATTTACAGTTGATTTTACTAAATTTGGGATGAATTGAATAGTAAGCCACTATGGAAAATGAAATCAGAGTATTGATTGTTGATGATCATAAATTGATCGCTGAAGCATGGTCTTCACTTTTAGAACATGTTGAAGGAATAAAGGTTATTGGTTCAGCAGACAATGCGCAAGATGCATTTGACTTCTGTATAGAGCACAAACCAGAAATCGTGCTTATGGATATCAATTTGAAAGGCGGTAGTAATGGTCTTGAAGCCACTGAACGAATTCACAATAGCTTAGCTAAAACACGCGTTATTGGTCTTTCGTTGCATGATGACATTTCATTCGTTAAGAAATTTTTATCCATCGGAGCAAAGGGGTACCTTACAAAAAATACGAATAAAACAGAATTAGTGGACGCGATTAAGAAAGTTCACCAAGGAGAATCGTATATCTCTGCCGAAATCAAAGATCGTTATTTCACCTCTCTTCTTGATATCCACAATACCGAATCGAAAAAAGAACTTACATTAAAAGAAATTGAAATTGTTAAGTTGATTACGCAAGGTTTTACATCCAAAGAAATTGCAGAAAAAATATTTGTTTCACCGCGCACAGTGGAAACTCATCGTCACAATATTTTGAAAAAATTAAATATTCCGAATGCAGCTCAATTAAGTAGTTGGGCAAAGGAAAAAGGATACATGTAATAAATGATGATTCATGATTTATGATTTATGATTTATGATAGGTAACAAAAAAATCCCGGGGTCTGATGCCGGGATTCTTGTAACCATGAAACTACCTCTGAAAGTAAACTGTGTAAATGAAACGATTACATAGCTTAAAGTTGTTGTTCTTATTGATTGTAAACTAAATCAATTGAAGAACTGATATCTTGTTATCCTGTTTTTAATTCTGTTGTTTATTATAAGAATGTTACTTTTTTCACTGTATTCATTCCTGTTGTTGTGGTCAAGCGAACCAT
>JBIKJH010000017.1:0-60470 GCA_044361115.1 Crocinitomicaceae bacterium | reverse complement strand
GTCTACCATTAATTAACAACATTGAAAATCACGCAAAGACGCCGCAAGGCTTGGTAATCTGCCCAACGCGTGAACTCTGCTTGCAAATTGCAAAAGATCTGGAAACGTACGCCAAACATTTAAAGGTAGCAGTAGTTGCCGTTTATGGGGGTACAGACATCAGAAAACAGATGACCGACATCAAAAGAGGTGCATCTATCATTGTAGCAACACCAGGACGTTTAATGGATTTAATCAATCGACGAGCAATTTCGTTGAACGAGATTGAGTACGTTGTATTAGACGAAGCGGATGAAATGCTGAACATGGGATTCAAAGAAGATATCGATGCGATATTGGAAACGACTCCAGATACCAAAAATGTTTGGTTGTTCTCAGCTACAATGCCAGCTGATGTTGCGCGAATTGCAAAAACTTACATGACGGATCCTTTGGAGGTTTCGATCGGACACAAAAATCAAAGTAACGAAAACATCGACCACATCTATTATGTTGTGAAAGAGAAAGATCGTTATGCTGGTGTGAAACGATTAATTGATTTTAATCCTGAAATTTATGGATTAATATTCTGTCGTACACGTCAGGAAACTGCTACAGTTGCTGAAAAATTAGCGAAAGAAGGTTATTCTGCTGAACCGTTACATGGTGATTTATCACAAGTGCAACGTGACCGCGTAATGGACCGTTTCCGTAAAAAGGATATTCAAATCTTGGTTGCAACGGATGTTGCTGCACGTGGTTTGGATATTGATAATATTACACACGTTATCAATTACAATTTACCAGACGATATTGAAAACTATACCCACCGAAGTGGACGTACAGCTCGTGCGGGACGAAAAGGTGAATCTTTGGTATTGATCAATACGCGTGAAAGCGGTAAAATTCGCGCAATTGAAAAACAAATGCGTACAACGTTCACATTAGGAACTGTTCCAAATGCTGAAGAAATTTGTGAAATCCAGTTGATGAAATTAATCAATAAGGTAATCGCAACAGATGTACGAGAAAAAGACATAGAGAAATTTATGCCAACTATTATGGCTGAATTCGAGAATATGTCGAAAGAAGAAGCGATTAAACACTTCGTTTCTACTGAATTCAATCGTTTCATTGAATATTACGAACGTGCAGGAGATTTAAATGCTACTGCAGGTAAAGGTGATGACCGTGGAATGGATGACCGTTCAAAACGTCGTGACCGTAAAGGTGATGAGACAGAAAGTGGTAAAACACGTTTCTTCGTAAGCATCGGTCGCCGTGATGGCTTGAATCCAGGTGGATTGTTACGTTTGGTTTGTGATGCAACAGGACTAAAATCTGCGAACGTTGGTAGAATTGATATCATGACTTCTTATTCGTTCTTTGAAGCGGATAATGAATACGCCGATAACATTTTGAAAAAAGTAAATGGTGCTGATTACGAAGGTCATTCAGTAAGCATTGAAATTACAAAAGAGAAGTCTGGTGGTGGAGGTGGAAACCGCGGTGGCGGTGGCGGTGGACGCAGAGATGGTGGTTCTTTTGGAGGGAAATTCCAAGGAAACAGAGATCGTGCACCACGCAGCGGTGATGGTGGAAATCGCCGTGAAGGTGGTTTTAGTCGTGATAGAGATGGTGGACGTGATCGTGACGCAGGTCGTGATCGTGGTACAAGAAGTGATGCTGGAAGTAGAGAAGATCGTCCGCGTCGTGAAGGTAGTTTCAACAGAGATGCAGCCCCACGTAGAGAAAGTGGAAGTAGCACTGGAGGAAGTCGACCAAGATCGTTCGGTAAACCGTTCAACAAAAAATAAATTTATTAAGCATTTCGTATAATCTGTATGGAAATCAGAAACATTGCAATTATTGCACACGTTGACCACGGTAAGACTACCTTGGTAGATAAAATGATTGAAGCTGGAGCCGTTTTAAATGAACGTGATCGTCCAACTGGTGAATTAATCATGGATAATAATGATTTGGAACGTGAGCGTGGAATTACCATCGTATCGAAAAACGTTTCAGTTTATTATAAAGGAACAAAAATCAATATTATTGACACACCAGGTCACGCCGATTTTGGTGGTGAAGTGGAACGTGTTTTAAACATGGCTGATGGTGTTTGTTTATTAGTGGATGCTTTTGAAGGTCCAATGCCTCAAACACGTTTCGTGTTGGGTAAAGCGCTTTCTTTAGGATTGAAACCATTACTTGTAATTAACAAAGTAGACAAGGAAAACTGTACACCGGATGAGGTTCATGAAAAAGTGTTCGATTTAATGTTTGAATTGGATGCAAATGAAGCGCAATTGGATTTCGCTACAATCTATGGTTCTGCGAAAAACGGTTGGATGTCGACAGACTGGAAACAGCCTACTGAAACAATTGCTCCACTTTTAGATGAAATTTTAACGTATTTTCCACCGAAAAAAATCGAAGAAGGAAACACGCAAATGTTGATTACTTCATTAGACTTTTCAACGTACGTTGGACGAATCGCTATTGGTTGTTTACGTCGTGGAACAATTAAAGAAAATCAACAAATTATCTTGCAAAAACGTGACGGAACACAAGAAAAACACCGGATTAAAGAAGTTTTTGTATTCTCAGGATTAGCACGTGAGAAAGTTGAATCTGTTCAAGCAGGTGATATTTGTGCGATCACAGGAATCGAAGGTTTTGAGATCGGTGATTGTGTATGTGACTTTGAAGATCCACAACCATTGGATACAATTCAATTGGATGAGCCAACAATGAACATGTTGTTCTCCATCAATGATTCTCCATTCTTTGGTAAAGAAGGTAAAAAAGTTACTTCTCGCCACATTCAAGAGCGCTTAACGAAAGAGTTGGAGAAAAACTTAGCAATGCGTGTTTCTGATACCGACAAAGCAGATAAATGGATTGTTGCTGGTAGAGGTGTATTGCACTTATCAGTATTAATTGAAACAATGCGCCGTGAAGGATACGAGTTGCAAGTTGGTCAACCTCAAGTTATTATCAAAGAAATCAATGGTAAAAAATGTGAGCCAATTGAAGAATTGACAATCGATTTACCAGAAGAATTTTCTGGAACAGCTGTTGAGGCGGTTTCAAAACGTAAAGGTGAAATGACAAACATGGAACCAAAAGGAACGCGTATGGTGATTCAATTCCAAATTCCATCGCGCGGAATCATTGGTTTACGTAACTACTTGTTAACACAAACTGCTGGTGAAGCAATCATGACGCACCGTTTCTTAGAATATCAACCATACAAAGGTGATATTCCGGGACGCCAAAATGGATCGATGATATCATTAGAGCAAGGTGTTTCTATCCCGTTCTCATTGAATAACTTACAAGATCGTGGAAAATTCTTTATTAATCCTAATGAGAATATTTACGAAGGACAAGTTATCGGTGAAAATTCACGTGCAGGTGATTTGTGTGTGAACGTAACTAAAACGAAGAAAATGTCGAACATGCGTTCGTCAGGAGCTGATGAAAAAGTACGTTTAGCACCAGCGAAAATATTTAGTTTGGAAGAGTGTTTGGAATATATTCAGGGAGATGAATATGTTGAAGTAACACCTGAAAATCTGCGTATTCGTAAAGTTTTATTGAAAGAATCTGAGCGTAAGCGTTCAGGAAAATAATTAGTGTATATAACACTTTTGAGCACCTTGCATTCTTCATTGAGTGCAAGGTGTTTATTTGTTGTTGAAAACAATTCAATCAAAAGTTGGTTGAGTACATGAAAAGTAGTACCTTTTCAGTTATAAAGTTCACATGATGTTTGACGACGACGACGAAGAATATTTTGAGGGGAACCTCAGTGAGGATTTGGAGCGCTTTGAGGCGCATTTGAAGGGAGAATCTATCGGGTTTTTGGATAGCGATCGCTTGGAAGCGTTAATCGATCATTATTTGATTAATAGCCAATATACGAAAGCAAAAACATGTGCAGATCACGCGATATCACAATTTTCTTATAACCCATTGTTTCATTTAAGAAAAGCACAAGCCATTTCAGCTATTGGGCAATTAAAAGAAGGACTTCATATTTTATCTGCAATTGAAAAATGGGAAACACCTTCTTGTGAATTTTTATTGACCAAAGCGTCGATTTTTAGCCAATTGCGCGATAGTAAAAATGCCATTAAATATTTCAAAGAAGCGCTAATTTTATCAGAGCCAGAAGACCGTGACGAGATTTATTTGGATTTGGCTATGGAATACGAAAATGCCAACGATTATAAAAATGCAGTCGCTGTTCTGAAGGAAGCAATTAAGTACAACGCGCACAATGAGGGGGCGATTTATGAAATTGCCTTTTGTTACGATCAATTAGGAGAATACGAAAATGCGATTAAATGCTATTCAGGGTTTATTGATGAAAATCCGTATTCGTTCACTGCTTGGTATAACTTAGGAAACGCTTACTCTAAATTAGATGATTTCGAAAAAGCTATTTGGGCCTACGATTATTGTGTATTGATTAATGAAGAATTTGGTCCGGTTTATTTCAATTTGGGAAATGCTTATTTATCGCAAGAGAAATTCAAGGATGCCATTGAACAATTGCAAAAATGCATGGAGTTGGATGGAGAAGATCCAATGGCCTTGTGTTATATTGGAGAAGCGCACGAACAATTGAATGAATTGGAAACAGCAAAAACATATTACCGCAGAAGTATTGAAATTGCGCCACTTTTGCCTGATGCGTGGTTGGGACTTGGTATCATTGAAGATTTGGAAGGAAGAACCAAAGAGGGCTTGGTGTTACTGCACAAAGCAGCTGAATTAGATCCTGAAAATGCTGGAATTTATCATGTATTAGCTGGAGCATACGAGAAATTAGAAGACTTAACTCAGGCAGAAGAATATTACCAATTGTCCTTAGCTTTGGATGCAACGGATGAGGAATGCTTGACCAATTACATTGAATTGTTATCCGAAAAATCAGTGATTGATGCCTATAATTATTTGATCGAATTTAATGAGAAAATTGGGGGCAATAAAATTGGTGCAGTATTAGAAGTGAATCTTCTATGGCAATTAGGTAGAAAAGAAGAAGCAATTGTAAGGTTTACGGACTGTGTTGAAAAAGATATAAACAAGGCAAAGGAGATATTTGAAATCAATCCAAGTCTTACAAGTGTTCAAGAATTTGTACATTTGACACAATGAATTTAAAGCATATGAATTTCGAATTACCATTTATACCAGAAAGAAGCGTAAAACCACGTCAAAAAGGAGTTACAATGATGATGGATAAAGGCTTGAGTTTAACGGAAGCAACAAATTTTATCGAAGCATCGGGCCATTTGACGGATATTGTTAAGTTTGGATTTGGTACAGCATTCGTTACAAACGATTTGCAAAAGAAAATTGATTTATACAAAGAAGCGAATATTCAACCGTATTTTGGTGGAACCTTGTTTGAAGCGTTTTACGCACGAAATAAGTTTGAAGATTACCTTCGATTATTGGATAAATTCAAATTGGATCTTGCTGAAATTTCTGATGGCTCAATTATTATCAATCACGATGAAAAATGTGAATTAATTAGCCGAATGGCAAAAGATCGCACTGTGATGTCTGAAGTTGGTTCAAAAGATGCAGGGATTTTAATCTCTCCGGCCAAATGGATCAAAATGATGAGTACTGAACTTGAAGCGGGCAGTTGGAAAGTGATTGCGGAAGGTCGTGAAGCTGGAAATGTAGGCGTATTTAGACCAAATGGAACAGCGCACACTTTGCTAATTAACCGTATAATAGCTAAAATTGCACCTGACCGTATTTTATGGGAAGCGCCTCAAAAAAATCAACAAGTTTGGTTTATAAAATTGTTTGGAGCTGAAGTAAACCTAGGAAATATTGGTCACAACGATATGATTCCTTTAGAGTGTTTACGTCTTGGTTTACGCGGAGATACTTTCTTCGAATTCTTGCCTTCTGATTATGCAGAGCGCTTGAAACAGGTTAACGACGAAGCTGATACCGACGAAGAAGCAGAATAATGTTTCAAAAGGACAAAGAATTTTCTGGTCACGGGGCGGGAATCTATTCTTTGGCTTTCGACGAACATTTTATTTATTCAGCAAGTGCTGACCATTATGTAGCAAGGTGGAATTTCACAACCGGTGTCCAAGATTCTTTTGCCATAAAATTCGATTTCCCTGTTTATTCTATCGCCTTATTTAAGCAAAATTCATTTCTTGCTGTTGGACTTTCTAATGGTGACTTGCATGTGTTTGATTTAACTAAAAGAGTGGAGGTGAAGTTTTATAAACAACACACGAAAGCCGTATTTTGTATCGTTGAAAATCCAATTAAAGAACAATTTTATACTGCTGATGCAGACGGTAATTTAGCCATCTGGGATTCCTCTAATTTTGAATTGCTGATTTATTTGCCCATTAATTGTGGTAAAGTCCGACGAATTGCATTAGATGCTTCAGGAGAACACTTTGCACTTGCTTGTCAAGATGGAACAATTCGTGTTTTTGAAACAGCATTTTTCAATGAGATTCATACCTTCCAAGCTCATGAAGGAGGAACAACAGCAATTGTCTTTAATCCAATCAATGAAAACGAACTATTTTCAGGTGGAAAAGATGCACATATTTGTCACTGGAATTGGCGTCATGAACAACGATTGAAGCGTATCCCGGCTCATAATTATGTTGTTTATGATTTAAAGGTAAATCCATCTGAGAACCTTCTTTTTTCAGCAAGTCGTGATAAAACAATTAAGTTATGGACCCTTGAGAATCTGACCTCTATTCAGCGCTTAGATCTCAAACAAAAAGGACATAGACATTCCGTAAATGCCTTACAAATTATCAATGATAACTTAATTATTTCTGCTTCAGATGACAAACGAATTATAAGCTGGAAGCATGAATAGCATTTCAATAAACTTAATTATTTGTTTAGTTAAATTTTTATAACCGCTTTTTTAGACCATATAATTTGATTATTTTGCCGCGTTAAACCACTTAAATATGAAAATTTCACTCTTACTTTGCCTATTTATTTCGACCTTTTCATGGTCGCAAGTGTTTGTTAATGAAGCTTCTAATGCTAACGGAACTACGATTGTTCGGTCTGATGGTTCCAGCCCCGATTGGATTGAATTGTACAATTCGGCAAGTTCAACTGTAAATTTAAACGGTTATGGATTGTCTGATGATCTGACAATTCCTTTAAAGTGGAAATTCCCAAATTATAATTTATCACCGAACGACTTTATAACTGTCTTGGCTTCAGGTCAATCCGACACAAACATCGTGAGTCATTATGAAACGGCAGTTTTTGCGAATGATACTTGGCAATATACAGTTCCTTCAAGCAATTTACCTGCCAATTGGAACACCTTATCATTTTCAACAGTTTCTTGGACGAGTGCTCCTTTGGGCATTGGATATAGTGATGGCGATGATGTTACAAGCTTAACAGGTCCAATTACTTCTATTTATGCGAAGAAAATATTTACTGTAGCAGACGTTACAGCAATCAAATCTGCCATTTTTGATATCGATTACGACGATGGATTTGTCGCTTACTTAAATGGAGTTGAAATTGCGCGATCTGGATTGTCGGGGAATCCGCCAGCCTGGGACGATTTTTCAGCCGATCACGAAGCAACTTTGTATCAAGGAGGAACAATAACTTCTTATGTATTGGATTATGCAACTATTCAATCCCTGTTAACAAATGGCTTAAACGTCTTGGCAATTGAGGTTCACAATAGTTCACCGACTTCTTCAGATATGTCATTGATTCCATATTTGACGTTTGGTTTCAATCAGCCAACAATTTATTATTCTGGTACAACACATCCTTACTTTCAAAATGCTGCAAATTCATTCTTTTTCAATACAAATTTTTCTATTGCTACTGCAGGTGAAACCGTTTATTTATCTGATCCATCGGGTGTCATTCTTGATTCTTTGGTTGTACCAGATTTAGAGCCAGATATGTCGGTCGGAAAGTTAACTGATGGAACAGCTACAACTTTTATGTTCAATGTACCAACGCCGTCTCAATCGAATAACCTAAGTGCAGGATACACAGGTTTTGAAAATATTCCGATTATCGATACTGCCGGTGGTTTTAGAACTGCAGCCGTGACGGTTACCATTACAAATACTTCCACAACAGGAGGTGTCGTTCGCTATACGACGAATGGTCAAGACCCAACCATAAGCTCAACCTTGTATACAGGGCCATTTATCTTGAGTTCCAATTCTGTATTGAAAGCAGCCTGTTTTCCTGCAGTTGCAACTTCGTTACCAAGTTCACGGGCGACTGAGACTTATTTTTTCATGGAAGATTTCACAATCCCAGTGATATCCATAACCACTGATCCAACGAATTTGTATGGTGCAACAGGTATTTTTGATAATTATACAACCGATTGGAGAAGACCGTGTGTCATTGAATATTTTGATGCAGATGGCGTGAAGCAATTTGAATCTCGAGCATCTATTAAACCGGATGGAGGAGCAGGCGGAAGTCGCTCCCATCCACAACACAGTGTAACAATCGAGCCTGCACATAATTTATATGGGGAAGGAGAACCAGTGCACTATCCGCTTATTCCAGAAAAAGGATTTATCAATGAATTTTATGCCTTTTATTTGAGAAATGGAAGTAATTTGTGGAATCAATACCCTCAAAAAGATGCAACTTTCATGCGAATCATGCGTGAAACAAATGCAAATTCTCAAGCGTACTCACCGGTTATTGCCTTTGTTAATGGTACTTATTTTGGTGTTTATGAATTGCGCGAAAAAGCAAATGAAGGTTACTTTGAAAACAACTACGGTAATGACCGGGATAGTTTAGATTTATTGTCAATTAGTTATTTCTATGGAGCTGGAGTTTTGCGAACAGTGAAAGGATCTGATACTGGATTTTACAACATGCGTAACTTCATCACAACGTATGATCCAACAAGCCCAGATTTTTTTCAAAAAAGTCATGAGAAACTGGATTTATATAATTTCACAGACTATTTAGCTGGCGAAAATTTCTTCGCAAATGCCGATTGGATTTATAATAACATGAAGATTGCAAGAACACGTACTGCCGGAAATCGTTGGCGTTTCTTCTTGCAGGATATGGAATTAGGTTTAGGAATTTGGACAGATTACTATTACAATACGTTTGATTACTTCCGTAACAACAATCAGCCAAATCCGTTCTGGGATATTTACTATGGATTGACACAAAATGAAGAATTTAAGAACTACTTCATTAACCGTTATGCCGATTTGATGAACACGATTTGGCGACCAAGTTATTTCACTCCGATTGTGGATGAAATGTATAATCAATTGTTGCCAGAAATGCCACGCCATTTTCAAACTTGGACAGGAGATATTTCTGGAGGCATGCTTACATATTCGTATTTTCGTGATGACATAATCGATCAAATAACGAACAGAAGTGATGTAATACGCTCGCAAATGTTATATGAATATGGCTTGACTGAAACGGTCGATGTGACCTTAAATGTTCAGCCAGCAGGTGCTGGATATATTAAAATTTCAACGATTGTTCCAACTTCATTACCATGGACGGGAGTTTATTTCAATGGAAATCCAGTGAAAATTACAGCAGTTGCGAATCCGGGCTTTACCTTCTCAAATTGGCAAGCTAATTCAGCTATTCCGGCGGGAGATTTGGATACCAACAGTATTTTCTTGAATATCGGGAATGATGATACGTTTTTAGCTTTGTTTACAGGTACAGCAGAACCAATAGGTTTAACAGTGTCAGAAATTCATTACAATCCAGATCCAACTGTTGATGGAGGAAATTGGATTGAGTTACACAACAATGGAACAACTGCAGCTGAATTAACAGGATGGAAGTTGAAATCTAAATATTTCTGGGATAATTATACATTTGATGATGGGACGACAATCCCAGCGAATGGATTCCTTGTAGTTTGTCAAGATACAACGATGTTCAAAGCACAATATCCATCCGTAACAAATTATGTTGGTGCTACAGGATTTGTATGGAGCAATAAAATTGATTCAATAAAAGTGTTCAATGCCCAAAACCAATTGGTGGTGATGGCTGAATACCGTGATCGTTACCCATTCCCTGAATGCGCAGATGGCTGGGGTAGAAGTTTAGAAAATCGTGCTTATCAAACAAACCAATTGGATTCAACAGTTTGGTTCTGTGGATGTATTGGTGGATCACCTGGGAAAGCTTATGAGCCATGTGTTGAAACTTTGCAAATTTCAGAAATCAATTACAATAACACTATTTTAGCTGTTGATGCAGGCGATTGGATTGAATTACACAACACAAGCTCGTCCTCACTTAATTTAGCGAATTACACATTCAAAGACTCCAAAATTCAACATCTGTTTACTTTACCTTCAGTAATACTCGAAGCAGGTCAATATTTGGTATTAAGTAATGATTTAATCTTATTTAGTAAAGAACACTCAGATGTATCTAATGTAAGTGGTGCCTTCGATTTTGGTTTGGGAGAGAATGATGTATTGCGTTTATACAATGATGAAGGAGTCTTGGTTGCTAGTGTTTTATATGATAATTTAAATGGCTGGCCAACTGCACCGAGTTCGGATAATTATACCTTAGAATATGACGGAACAAATGGTTATAAAAATCCAAATACTCCAAGTTCTTGGTTTGTAGGATGTGAAGGTGGTTCACCAGGAAGAGTTTTTATACCTTGTGCGGTCTTACCAGAGGGAGACGATGTGTTTCTGTATCCAAATCCAACTGACGGTTTAATTAACATTGTATTTGATAATTCAAACAATTCTTCTGGTTCGACCGATATTGAAATTTTCGATGTGCAAGGAAAAAGTGTAAAAACGTTAAATTTTATTACCGATGAATCTACCGTTTTAATTCAATTGAATTTAGATGATCTACGTCATGGAGTTTATTATTTGAGAGTCAAACAAACAGGTAAAACAGTACTAAAACCCTTTGTGAAAATGTGATTTCAAATAATTTCACTAAGCATCAGGTTAAAACAAAAATTAACTAATTATTCCCATTAATTTTTACAGTATAAAAAACCTGAACAGGCGAAGAACCTGGATCTTTTGAATATTTGACTTGGCTCTTAACTGCATTTTTAACTTGAGTAATTAAACTTTGATTTGTTGTGGTAGTTTTACTTGTTGAAATACAAGAAATGACATTTCCATTTGCATCAATTGTTAATTTGAGGTAAATTGTTGCGTCTTGTTCAGTTTCAATATGATTAATTGAAACATTATTCAATCGTGTTCTTAATCCAGTTCCAGTTCCAGCTCCAGGACCACTTCCAGAACCAAAGGTTCCGTAGTTCATCCCCGAACCATTTCCAGAACCGCCTGATCCAAATGGATTCACAAAAGGTTTGTCTGTTTCACTTGTTCTTGGTGTTGTGACTTTTGTTTTTTCCTCTTTTTTCTTCGGTTGTATTTTAGCCAACAGCTTATTTAATTGGGTTAAACTGTCGTTTGAATTATCTAATTCTCCTTGCAAATAGACAATTGTATCTCGATCATTTTGACTTTGTTTGTTTTGTCGAACAATTTCTGTTTTCAATGAATCAACCTTTTTTATTAATTGATCTACTTGAATTTGATGTGCCAAATTAACCTGAGCTTGTTGTGATTTCAACAAATCAATTTCCGTTCGCATTTCTTTCTTTGTTTGAGAAAATGCTGAAACGCTTATGAATAGGAATAGAACGAATGTTTTCATAAGCTAAAGTTAAAAAAGGATTCTAATTTTTCTCCAATCCCAAAATTTACATTTTGATTGTCGTAAAACGAAAAAAGCACCGGATCTAGCGATCAGATGCTTTTAATTCCGTGCCCACGACTGGATTTTAGAACCAGCTGTGGGACGTGCAGTGGATAAAAGCATCTATGCTGCGCATAAGGCACTTTTTCTTTTTTTTCTCCATTTCAAAATTTACATTTTGATTGCGTAAAACGAAAAAGCACCGGATCTAGCGATCAGATGCTTTTATCAGAGTGCCCACGACTGGATTCGAACCAGCACGCCCGGAAGGCACCACCCCCTCAAGATGGCATGTCTACCAATTTCACCACGTGGGCTTTGTGTGTTAGCTTGCAAATATAGTTGAATTTAGAGAATTTCAAACAGCTTAAATCATTCCAAACCACTAATCACGAATCATTCTCGACTAGTCACTAAACCTTATATCTTCGATAAAGGCCAACTTGTGCATCTGTCCAACTTCGATTGTGTAATATCCAAATTCTTCAGAAACAACACCGATTAATTGGTAAATGCCTTTTCCATAAAACGGATATTTTCGTGCAACTTCAGGGAAATGAACTGTATCAATAATAGTTCCTTCTTGGTCGATAAAGGTTCCGAAACACATGTGATCTCCGCGATTGGTCTGTGATTGCTTGAGTGCAACTAAATAACCAAAAGTCGTGATGCGCAAACCAAGAAACTGATGAATTTCTAGCGCTTTTGTATGCCTTGGAATCTGTTGTTTCAATAAATCAAACGGATTGCAAAGAGGAAAACCCAAGAGCTCCATTTGCTCAAACGCCAATTCCAAAGTTTGCTCAGTTAATTGCGGTAACTCAAATGAACGTTGTTCTTGTTCAAATAATTGTGGAACAGGTGCTTTTTCCCTGACACGATTGTGGTACAAATGTGCTTTCCACAACAATTCTTTTCGGCTTTCAGGGAAATCACGCAAACCGCCAATACGAATGATAAGTACTAATTGCTCAAGCGGAATAAAAATGCGTTTCATCAGGTCTTCAAAGTTCTTGAAGCGGCCATGTTTTTGACGTTCAGCTAAAATAGATAGAATCAATTTTCCTTCGACACCACTCACTAAAATGAATCCAAGAATGAGATTTGTTCCTTGTAATACACATTCATACGAACCGAAGTTGAGCGATGGTGCTGCGATGGTTGCTCCCCACGTCCGTGCTTCGTGCACGTAAATTTCTGTACGGTAATAACCTCCGAAATTATTGATGGTTGCCGTCATGTATTCCAAGGGATAATAAGCTTTTAAATACAAACTTTGGTAACTCTCTACAGCATACGAAGCAGAATGACCTTTGGAAAACGCATAGCCAGCGAAACTTTCAATTTGACGCCAAATATCGGCGCTTAGTGCATCGTTGAATCCTTTTGCACGACAATTAGAGAAGAAGGTTTCACGCACTTTGTTGAACTCCTCGCGTGAACGAAATTTGCCTGACATTCCGCGTCGCAATACATCCGCTTCCGCCAAAGACAAGCCAGCAAAATGATGCGCCACTTTAATCACGTCTTCCTGATAAACCATTACGCCGTAGGTATCCGCCATGATTTCTTGTAGAATAGGGTGGGCTTCTTTTCGTTTTTCTGGAAAACGGTGACGCAAAATATATTCTCGCATCATTCCTGATTGCGCAACACCTGGGCGAATAATCGAACTAGCAGCAACCAAGCCTAAATACGTATCCACTTGTAATTTCACCATAAGCATACGCATTGCGGGCGATTCAACGTAAAAACAACCCATTGCACGAGCAGAACGCAACAATTCCTTGATTTTTTCATCGTGTTTGAAATACGAAATATCATGAATGTCATGCGCTGGATTTTCCGGCTGATTGTAGGCGATAACTTCCAGGGCATCGTGAATTTTGCCTAAGCCGCGTTGACTCAAAATGTCAAACTTAAACAAGCCCACATCTTCTGCTTCCAACATCGAAAATTGAGTTGTTGCGTAGCCTTTTGGCGGTAAAAAAGTGCCAGAATACCACGTAATTGGTTTCTCGCTGATGACAATTCCTCCTGCGTGAACACTCAAATGCGAAGGCAATCCTTTGATGTAATGACTGTATTTTAAGACCAATTTCGATAAATCATCGAGTTTTTCAGGATTGAATTTACCCTTACTTAGTGTATCAATTTCCGTTTTCGGCAAACCAAATACCTTTCCCAATTCACGCACGGTTGCACGGTATTGAAAAGTATTATACGTACAAAGTAAGGCTGCATTTGGATAACGGTGAAAAATATAGCGTGTCACGTCGTCACGGTCTTTCCACGAGAAATCGATATCGAAATCAGGTGGATTTTTTCGATAAAGATTAATGAAACGTTCGAAATATAAATCCAATTCGAGTGGATCGACATCGGTAATGCGCAACAAATAAGCGATAATACTGTTGGCGCCACTTCCTCGACCGACATAGAAATAGCCTTTGGAGCGCGCATATGATGTGAAATCCCAGGTGATTAAGAAGTAGGATAGATAGTCTTTTTGCGCAATAATATCAATTTCCATTTCGATGCGCTTGCTGATTTCTTCGGTCAGTTCGGCATAACGATACGCTAGTCCTTCTTGGGCTAATTGTCGCAAGAGTTGTAAATCTTCTTCCTTGCTGCCAGTGTAGGTTGCTAAATTCTGCGGTAAGGCATCATCACCAAATTCAAAGTGAATCGAACAGTGACTAAGCAAACGTTCTGTATTTTCAAGTAATTGAGGAAAGTCTGCAAAATGTTCTTTGAATGTTTCATAGGGAATAAGCTTTTCGTTTTCGTCTGCTTGTTGCGCTGGTTCTAATTTAGATAGCAAGACATTTTGATCAATCGCGCGCAACAAACGATGCGTATTAAAGTCGCGTTTCGTTCGGAAAATCATCGATTCAAAGGCCAACATTTTATGAAATGGAACACTTCCTTTTTGCATTTTTAAGCGATTCAAATTCTTTGCAGGAACACCAATAAATTCATTTTCGGCTAGTTTCTGTGGTTCTTTTCCCTGCGGATAAATGACATAACAATTTCCTAAATGTGGCGCTCTTTCAGGGAAATCAATTTGTTGATGTAAATGTACCGACATAAATTCATTTGCTTCATGCAATCCACGGTTGTTCTTTGCAATCAATAGATAGCAACAATCCATTCCATTTCTAATGTCAATTCCAACGATTGCAGGATGTTCTTTCTTTTGCGCTTCTCGCACATAACTCATTGCCGCTGTGGTGGAATTGATATCACATAGAACAGTTTGGGCATACTTTGCCTCTTTTGCCCAGTGAATGAGTTCTTCCGGAGAGAGGATTCCGTATTTGATGCTATAGTGGGATTTTACATACATGTTGGAACAAGGAACAAGGAACAAAGAACAAGGAGGATTTGGTTTGAATGAAGTTGTTCTTTTGGTGGAAAGTGACGTTTTATTGAAGTTGTTTCATGAAAGCGCTAATTTTCCGTTCTGTTATCCCAATTAATTCGGAGATTTCAGTTGTTTGGGTTTTATCAACTATTCCTAGTCGATTTGCAAGCTCGAGTTGAGTAAAAAGCTCAAAGGCTGAACCAAGTGAAATTGATAAAAAATGTTTAAATTCTTTTTGACTTGTTCTTGATGAACCTTCTGAAATGTTTGAAGGGATACTAATTGAACATCGTCTCATTTGATTCGTTAAGCCATATTTTTCGGTTTCAGGGAATGTGCTTGTTACGACGTAAATTTTTTCAGCAAGTTCCATCGATTCTTGCCAAATTTTTAGATTTCTAAAATTATGCATAGCTGTATATATAAGGTATACATTTAAGTTAATAATATTTTTTTTGTATTTCATCCTTACTCTTTGATTCATTCTAAAAATTAGATTGGTTCAAAGTCCTTGCTCCTTGTTCCTTGTTCCTTGTTCCTTGTTCCTTGCTCTAAACTCTCCTGTTCGCCAACAACAACGGAGGCTCGCCGTTAAAAGGATTGAAGTGACCAATGGTGCGCGCATCGAGTCCAACGGCACGCATTACAGCGCGATCACCAAAGCGTTTCCGGATGGAGTCCATTGCGCCATAGAGTTCGGTGTAGCGCGTTCCATCGTCAAAGAGGTTGAGCTGGTGATTACCCGAAACAAGCGAACTATAGCGCACGCCGATTAAACGAACCAATAAACGTCGATTGTAGATGCGTTCAAACAATTCGGCAACAATGGGCATCAACTCGTGATCGGCAGCTGTGTACGGAATCTGCTTTTGCAGGGTTTGCGTTTGAAAATCAGAATAACGAATCTTGACCGTCACACAGGCTGTTAATTTATCTCCACGACGCAGTTGAAAGGCCAAATTTTCTGCCATTGCTGCCATGATACCTTTCAGCTTAAACACATCAATGGTGTCGCGGTCGAAGGTGCGCTCTGTTGAAATTGACTTGCGTTCGTTGTACTGCTCAACCGCTGAATTATCGATTCCCTGTGCTTTTTTCCAAATACCAACACCGTTTTGTCCCAAGGCGCTTTCCATCATTTCGACCGGCATTTCTTGTACCGTTTCAATTTTTCGAACGCCCAAATTACAGAGCGTTTGGTAGGTTTTTAGTCCAACCATTGGGATTTTCCGAACCGATAATGGACCCAAGAAATTCTTTTCAGCACCATAGTCAATCAATAATTGATTATTTGGTTTTGCTTCTCCCGTTGCGATTTTTGAAACCGTCTTATTTTGTGATAAGCCAAAGGAAATTGGTAAACCAGTTTCACGAATAATCTTTTGACGCAACTCCGACGCATACTGCATCGTTCCGAAAAATTTGTCCATTCCCGAAAAATCCATGTAGAATTCATCCACCGACGCTTTTTCGTAAACAGGCGAGGCTTCACGAATAATATCTGTTACCATTTTTGAGTAGTTGGTGTACGTACTCGTATTTCCTTTAATAATAATCGCTTCCGGACAGCGTTCTTTTGCCATTTTCATTGGCATCGCGGAATGGATTCCGAATTTGCGTGCTTCATAACTGCAAGAAGCAACAACACCTCGGTCGCTTGTGCCGCCAATTAAAATTGGTTTACCAACTAAACGGCTATCCAGCAAGCGTTCGCACGATACAAAAAACGTATCGAGATCCATGTGTACAATTGAGCGTAAACCAGCCATTATTCAATAAGTTAATTAAATGAATGTGCTGCATATCGTAAATTTTGTGAAAGCGTCAAGCCTAGAATTACGACTTGAATTGTGTCTCGTTTTCACTACAAATGTAGATGATTATCTTGTTTAAAGATTAAAAAGTAATCAACAAACGATTAATAAGTAATCAACATTTGAATACAAAAAAAGTAAAGATGAACGTAAAGGATTTACGTTGGGCAAAGAAATCTTGAATGCTTTTGAACAAACTAAAAGTAAAAGGTGTTTTAAGAACATGATGAACAGAAAAATAAAACAAGAAGAAGACTATTGTCATTACAGCGATTTGCCTTCACCAATGGCGTATGTTCAGCAAGTAGAGGAAAAAGAAGCATTGACAGACCAAGAAATTGATCGCATCATTGAAATGGCTTGGGAAGATCGAACACCTTTTGATGCGATTCATCATCAATTTGGATTGAAAGAAGCAGATGTGAAAAAGTTAATGAAAAAGGAATTGAAGTTCAGTTCTTACAAACTTTGGCGTGAACGCGTGGAAAACTGTCAAACAAAGCATGCAAAGAAGCGAGTAGAGGATATTTCACGCTTTAAATGCAAATTACAACGAACAATTACAAACAACAAAATTTCGAAACGATGAAACGATATTTATTTGCAGGTGCATCCAGTCAAATAGCGCTAGCAACAGCCCAATTATTACAAGCTCAAGGACATGAAGTGATTGGACTTTCTCGTCAAGCGGATGCTTCAATTTACGACGCGTTTTACACAGTTGAGAACTACGAACAAGCGAATTTACCTCAAATTGAAGGAGAATTAGATGGCTTGGTTTATTTCCCGGGAACAATCAATTTGAAACCATTTCACCGCTTGAATACGACCGATTTTTTGAATGATTATACAGTGAACTCACTAGGAGCTGTGGAAGTAACACAAGCATACTTGCCAAACTTGAAAAATGGTTCAACACCATCCATCGTTTACATCAGTTCTGTGGCTGCAACGGTTGGAATGCCTTTTCACGCATCAATCGCTATGGCAAAAGGGGCAATTGAAGCACTAACTCGTTCACTTGCAGCTGAATTTGCACCGAAAATCAGGGTGAATTGTGTTGCTCCATCATTAACCGATACACCTTTGGGTAGTAAATTTTTGAGTACACCCGAAAAAGTAGAAGCGTCTCAACATAGAAATCCAATGAAAAAGGTAGGTGAACCGCTTGACATTGCTTCGGCCATCCATTTTTTATTGTCGCCTGAAGCTGCTTGGATTACAGGACAAATTCTCAACGTAGATGGGGGAATGAATACACTTAAGAACGGCTAATTCCCATTTTTTGTTAACGTATGATTGACTGAACAGAAAAATCAAATATCTTTATGTTCAAATCAAAACAAATGAAAAAGTCGTATATTATTTTTGGAGCCATCGGATTGTTAATCGTGATTATCTTTTTCGCGTACCGTGGCTCGTACAACACAGCTGTAAAGCTTAGAAATACAGTTGAGAATGAAGCATGGGGTAATGTTCAAACAATGTATCAAAGACGTGCAGATTTAGTGCCTCAACTGGTAAACACTGTAAAAGGAGCTGCAGCAAATGAAAAAGATATCTTAACGAAAGTTACGAACGCAAGAGCTGGAATAGTAGGAATAAATGATGAAATTTTGAATGCTAAAAACCCGAAAGATTTAGATGTGTTAGGAAAGAAAATCAACACAGCAATTAACTTGGCATTTGAAGCTTATCCTCAAATTCAATCAACAAAAAACTTTCAGGATTTACAAGGTCAATTAGAAGGAAGTGAAAATAGAATTGCTAAAGCTAGAACAGATTATAATAAGGCAGTGTTAGATTATAACACACATATTGAGGGTTTCTTCAACAGTATGTTCTTAAACAAAGAAATATTCCCGAAAAAAGAAGCATTCAAGGCTGCACCAGGTTCAGAAAAAGCACCTGACGTTCAGTTTTAAAACACTAAAAAGCGGTTTGAAAGAATCGCTTTTTTCATTTCAATTCAAATGAATGTTGATTATTCCATCAAGGTTCAGCGCTTAAGCAAATTCGAATGGCATTATTTACAGAACAACAACAAAAACAAGTGCAAGATGCGATTGCTCACGCGGAGTTGAATACTTCGGGAGAAATTCGCGTGCACATTGATAAACGTTGCAAAGAGGAACCAATGAAAAAAGCAATTGTTGTCTTTGAAAAATTGGGGATGCATAAAACGGAACAGCGCAATGCAGTTTTGTTTTACTTAGCAATGGATGATAAAAAATTGGCAATTTTGGGCGACAAAGGAATCAACGAAGCTGTGCCAAGCAATTTTTGGGACGAAATCCGCGATTTGATGGTGAGTCACTTCAAAAAAGGTGAATTCACAGAAGGATTATCGAAAGGAATTGTCTTGGCAGGAGAACAGCTCAAAACGGCTTTTCCTTATCAATCAGATGATACAAACGAATTGAGCAATGAAATAACTTTTGAAGACGAAGAAGTATGAGACAGTTCATTCAAACTAAAAGCAAGTTATTTCGTTTAAATTCCTTGTTGAGCGCAATTTTCATCGGATTTCTTGCTCTATTCAGTTCGGCGCAAGATGGGATTCCGAATGAAACGAATCCTCCCAAATTATACAATAACTTCTCAAAAGATTTACCTGATTTTCTTTCTGCAAGTGAGGCAGCACAGTTGGAAAAGGATTTGGAGTCTTTTGCAAAAAGTACATCCAATCAAATTGTGGTAGTTGTTGTAGATGATTTAGGTGGATATGAACCTTGGGAATTTGCAACAAAATTGGGTGACAAATGGAAAGTTGGACATGAGAAAGAAGACAATGGAATTGTGTTGTTAATCAAACCAACGAAACGAAACGGAAAACGCGAAACATTCATTGCAACAGGTCGTGGTTTAGAAGGTGCGATTCCAGATTATACTTGCAACCAAATCGTTGAAAATGAGTTGGTTCCAAAATTTAAAAAAGAAGAATATTACGAAGGAATTAAGGCTGCATTATCTGTGTTAAAATCGCTTTCAAAAGGTGAGTTTAATTCCGATCAGTATGCTAAAAACAATCAGAAGAAAGACAGTCTTGTAAAAGTGATTTTTGTAATCATTATTATTATTGTCATTGTTATCGCCATGGCCCGGGGAAACAAAGGTGGCGGTGGAAGAGGAATGACCATGGGTTCAAGCGGTATTTTCTTTGGTAGCGCCTTCGGTGGAGGTTTTGGCGGCGGCGGCGGTAGTTCTGGCGGTGGCGGATTCGGTGGCTTTGGCGGCGGAAGCTTCGGTGGCGGTGGATCTGGAGGTAGCTGGTAGAAATACAGAAAAATAGATTAAATAAAAAAGGAGAAAGCATTTTGCAATCTCCTTTTTTTATGAAGAATAAATCGCGAATCACCAAATTTGACGACCGGTACTAATCCCGTTTTTTTCTACATTACCACATTTGTTTCTTTATCAAAACGCTTGTATGAAATGATTACGGCTAAAACGGCAAGTGTCAGCATTACAGAGAAACTCAACGCGACAAGTCCAAATTCAAGTGTTCCTGCAATCAGTTCTTTCGTTGCTAAAACAATGTTTACAACGGGAATGCAAGCTGTCATAGTGTTTAATTCAATTCCCGGGAAGAAACCAACCATTGCAGGTAAAACCATCACAATGTTCAGTGGTGTGATAATACTTTGAGCCTCTTTAAAGCTTTTTGCATATACGGCGATTGGAATCATCACTCCAGCAAAGAAGATAGTCAACGGAATCAATAAACTGTACAACATCAAGATAAATTTCACACTTAAAATACTGTGGATTATTTCTAAAATCTCTTTGTTATCAACGACATCCAGTACCTCAATCGACATAAATAAACCGAATAGGGCAGCTGTGGCAGCCGTTAAACCTGAAAGTACAACAACCCCCATTTTACCGAATAAAATTTGCCATCTTGCAACTGGAGTTGTTAAGAGTGTTTCGATTGTTCCACGTTCTTTTTCACCTGTAAATAAATCAATCGCAGGATACATACAACCAATAAAACCGAAGGCGATAAAAATATACGGCAACATTCCACCAGCTAATTTCCCAATCATTTCCTTGTCCGAAGCGATGTTCTTGTATTCCGTCATTATTGGTTGAACCTTTTGTTCATCAATGCCTAATTTTTTGTAACGGGCTTGTTTTGCTTTCTCTTCAATAATAACCATGTATCCTTCCGCACGCTCCTGCATACCCATATCAGTGGCATTATGGTAAAAAACAATAGGAGCAGGTTTCATAGAATCCATGAATTGATCGAAATCAGCTCGTACATAACTCGCTAGTTGTATTGAATCATTTTTTAAATCCGCCAACATGGTAACTGTATCGTTGTATAAAATGATTTCCTTTGATCCTAAATTCGCTGGAATTGCATTTAATTCTCGGTAAAGAAAATTGTCTTTTGCACCAACCATACCGATTTTTATTTTTTTTGTGGCTGCTTCTTTCTGATAACTGGAAGAAATCGAAACAAACACGTTCATGATAATTGGGAAAATTAACACGGGGATCACCAACATCATCATCAAGGTGCGACGATCGCGCAAAGTATCTTTGAGTTCTTTTTTGAATATTGTAAAAATCATGATTAAGCGTTTTGAGATGCGTGAACAATTCGAATAAATTCTGCAGTTAAATTGGGTGCTTGCATATTGGATCTAAAATCCTGCATACTCCCTTCAAAAAGGATTTTTCCTTTGTGAATGATGGCCATATCATCGCACAATAAATCTACTTCACTCATGATGTGACTTGAGAAAATAACAGTTTTTCCTTGCGTTTTACAATCACGAATTAAGGTGATGATATTTTCTGCTGTAATTACATCTAAACCGCTTGTTGGCTCATCAAAAACGACTACCTCAGGGTCATGAATCATTGTTCGACAAATAGAAACTTTTTGTTTCATCCCTGTACTTAGTTTTCCAATACGCTTGTTTTGGAATTCATTCATGTCTAATAAATTGTACAGACGTTCTTTGCGTTCATTGAAATCAGATTTTGAAACGCCATACAAATCACCAAAATACTGGATTAATTCATTTGGTGTTAAACGCGCATACAAGCCAGTTGAACCAGTTAAGAAACCAATCTTTCTTCGTGCTTCTTGTGGATTCGCAACAGCATCGATTCCCGCTATTTTAATTGAACCGGACGTTGGCTTGAAAATAGTTGATAGCATGCGCAGTGTTGTTGTTTTTCCAGCTCCATTTGGACCAAGTAGCGAAAAAACTCTTCCAGGTTCACAACGAAAACTAATCGAATCTACGGCTATTGCTTTTTTGTCTTTTGTATTGAGTTCTTTTTGCTGCTGGCGCGACAAAATAAACTCTTTCTTAAGGTTCGTGATTTCAATCATTTTTACTGTTTAGTTCACTAAAGATAAGATTTATAATGAATGAACACAAAAAAATGAAAAAATTTGAAGGGAGGAACGAAAGGGTGATAAGATTCTATTAATCAATTTGTTCCTCTATTTTTGTTTCACGCTCTCCAAAAAGAATTCCTACACCAATTCCGGCACCGAATCCCCAAGGAACGCTTGCTGTTTTTCGTGTTTCAATGTAAGGAGAAAATGTAAATTGATCCTTCAAAACAAACGTCCCGCGAACACCAAATGAGCATGCATATTTCAACCAGCGATTGCCGTAGGTTCGGTCTTTTATCAAATCAAGACCCAGTAAATTTGCATATGGTGAAACATCCCAGCGATAACCAATCGGTTGATGAAAACTCACACCATCTGGAAGAACGAGCATAACAATTCCAACAAGTGACAATCCAGCTGTAGAAGTTGTATCACCGTCAACTAAGTTCGCGAGTCCTGCAACAAATAAAATTGGACCACCAATGAGACCCATTGGTGCATGCAAGTGGCGATAATTGTCTGAACGATAAGTTAAGTCGAAATTATACAGCAATCCAACTTTTCGGTGAACGAGCCATTCCCCTGTCAAGCCAAAATTGTTGTAACTCGTTGTGTCGTAGGATCCAAAACTATACCGACCGTACACATTAAATTCTTTGTCAGCTAATTGTGCATGAGCAGAAATGGCATGCGCAAGTAAGCAAAGTAAAAGTAGTTTTTTCATTTCCGCGCTTATTCGCAAATTCGACCTTTGTGCTCATCGTTGTGGAAATGATCATCAAGCGCTTTCATTTCTTCCAATAATTCAGCAGAAGGTGGTACATTTTGCAATTCAGTTAAATCTGGTTGACCTGCATCAACCCAAGCCGTATACCAAATCGAACCAACTGCAATAATTGCTGCACGCATACGGCGTTCAACCATACCGTTCATGCGTTTATGATATTCTTGAGAAAATTCGTAGCTGTAAACTGGAATAGTTGTGTTACCGCGTTGTTCGAAGCTGTATTTTTTATCAGAAGGAAATTCTGCTGTTAACTCTTTTTCAATGCGCAACACAGAATCGAGCGCAAAATGTGATTCTTTCACGGCCTCCCAAGCTAAATCAGTTACACTTTTCACATAGACTCCTTTTCCGACAAAATAATCGTAATCTTCAGCATTAATTTCAACAAGACGACTTTCCCAAAGTCCATGAATTCCTTTCTGATTTGTCAATTGACCGTTGTAATTTTCAGTCGTATGTAAAGGAACATGTGCATCACCAATATAATGACCGATATCTGCCGAGTATTTCAGAATTAAGTCAACATTTTTTGATTCAAAGGCTTTCTGAAGTTTCAATTTCATCACATTAATGTGCCATGGGACAATTCCATACGCTTGAAGTGTATCTTCAGAGTATTTTGCAACGGCATCGTACCACTTGCGGGGCATAATTGAAAAGATGTCTTGATCACCAACGTAATAATGGTCTAAATCGATGTAATGACATTGCGCTTCGCCTTCCACAGCATAACGACGCTTATCCGGATCTACGGCGTGTTCAGTCAAATATTCAATGTGTTCTTTGTAAAACCCGAACATTTCAGGAGGAAGTGTAAAAATAGCTACTCGGTTTATTCGTTTGTGGCCAAAAAATCCCCAACGCTCTATTTTTACATCTTCGTGAGTTAATGCAGAAAATCCCAATGCCATTAAAATTGGCACCAATGCAATAATTGCAATTTTATAATTGAACCAGTTTCCCATCTTTTAAAATCGGAATAACATTCGTTTGATTCGGCGTTAAACAATATTTAATATCTTCATTTAAATTCAAGTTTTTCAATCTTCGACGGTGTGAACTTGATTTTAAATACCCGAAATAGTTATCCTTAGCTGAAAGATACAAATATTTTGCTGCAATTGATGAATCTTCATCCGATGTAAAGTTTCCTGTAGAAAGTAAGTAGTCAGAAATTGCTCCTGCACAGATCGTATCTTCCAAATTGAATTTATCTTGCCAACCAGAACACAAACACAATACATTTTTTCCTTGTTTGCTTAACCAAATAGAAAGCGCTTCAAGATTTAAAAATGAACCAACAACGACGATTTCAGCATCCTTTGCAACATCTAATGATTTGGTGCCATTTGTTGTTGTTAATACAACTTCTTGACCTTTGAATTCTTCGCGCATATAGGAGAAAGGAGAATTTCCAAAGTCAAAACCTTCAACAATTTGACCTTTTCGTTCTGCGCCTGCTAAGTATCCTTTTTGTTTGTATTCCCATGCCTCTTCAACGGTGGGTACTGGGATAATAGCTTTAATTCCATTGTCAAACGCAGCACAAATAGCGGATGTTGCGCGCAATACATCAATTACAACAACGATTTCGTAGTCGTCTTTATAATAAGCATATTCACCGGGTGTGAAGCATACTTCAACATGTTTTCTTGTGTCCATAATCGGCACGAAGATAAGAAATTGAAATGAATTTATTGCTCAAAGATATGAGTGTCTGAACGATGAGTTAGGAGAAATGTTAAAATTAAATATAAACTATTAGAGACAGAACGATGATAGATGAAGTTCTAACGTTGAGTGATGAGAGACATAAAGATGAAATTTTAATTTTGCTTTCTGAACTAATGAAAGCTGTGATTTTTTTCTAAAGTACTTTTTGTGAAAGTTTGAGGAAATGATTATCTTCAGGTAACCTTAATACAACAATACCATGAGTTTTCTTAAAGAAAAAAGTTATTCCTATGCATTAAGTTCAATAGGGATTTACAAGGATTTAATCACGAAAAATGAATATGTTATAAGTAAGCAATTCATGCGGTCTAGCACGTCAATTGGTGCAAATATTCGCGAAGCTGTGAATGCGCAATCAAAAAAAGATTTCATCCATAAATTATCGATTTCACAAAAAGAATGTGATGAATCTTTGTATTGGCTAGAACTTATGAAGGATAGTGATTTTATATCAATTGAACAGTTCAATGTCTTTCATAAAAATGGCTCTGAACTTTTGAAAATGCTTAAGAGCAGTATATTAACAGCGAAGAAAAATTTAGAAAAGGGAATTTAATATGTTTAAAAAACGCTCTTCATTCATCACTCTTCATTCATCACTCTTCGTTCATCACTTTTCATTCATCGCTCATCACTCTTCGTTCATCACTCAAACTCTTATCTCTTATTAATCAAGTTTTTTTAAGATTTTTCGCTCTGCCCAAAACGTCATGAAAGGAACCAATGAGGAAATAAGCAATATAGCAGTTTTTTTGATTGGAAGTTTTTTGTCAAAGTGAACCAAAACTACCCACATACAATAGGCAATGAATAATATTCCATGCGCCATACCGACATAATAATTGGGTCCTTTGATATCCCAAATATATTTTAGGGGCATTGTTAATCCGAATGAGATATACGAAATTCCTTCGAGAATTGCTAAAAGCTGTAACTGACCTAGGACTGTTTTAAAATTCATGACGTTTATTTTGAAGTCCCAAAAATAAGCACTTCCATGCCTAAATAATCCGTTTTGAAGAGAATTTCCATATTATTTTTTCGAGCCACCTTTTGCGAAGGGAAGTTGTCCAAATCAATAATTGAAATATAGTGTTCTGAAAGACCTGATTCCCTTCCAAATTTCTTTAATTGTTGAGCGGCTTCACGAGCATAACCATTTCCCCAAAATCGCGGTTTAAATGAATAAGCAATTTCATAGTAATTGATTTCATTCAACTCTCGCGGAATAATTCCAGCCATACCAATGAATTCAACTGTTTCTTTCAATTCAATTGCGAGATGCCCTAAACCTTGGTTTTCGTAGCGATCAAATTGAGCAGTAATCCATCCGGTGGCTAATTCCAAAGGTGTTTTCGTTAAATCCATTCCCAAAAAATGTATTCCAGGATTATCATCAAAAAACACCAACCAATTAGGAATGTCTGCTGGTGTTAACTTTCGAAAGTTGAGTCGGTCGGAAGTTTGCGAGAAGTAACTCATTTCTTTTTTAATAAGTTCTCTTCACGACGAAATAGGACGATTTCTGTCACCAAATCTATGGGAAAAGGAGAAGTGTGTGGAAATTGAACGGAACCCTTTGCGTTTTTATACTGACTTATTTCACGCTGAAATTGGCGAATGCCATTTGCACCTGGATAAAAGCCAATATGATTTTGATAACCCGCGAAATAAACCAAATCCCCTTTTAACTTATACGCTGGCATTTTATATGAAATTACTTCTTCAGCCTCTGGAACAGCAGCTTTTATTGTTGAACGAATCAATTCTAAACGTTCCCGAATCTCTGAAGGAAAACCAGAAATGTAGTCGTCAATTTCATTCATACGGTATTATTTTTCTAGGATTCCTTTGAGTTTTTTTAAACTTATTTCAATATCGTTACCAAGAATTTTATCAAAATTCATGAAGAACATTATTGCATTCATCGGGTATGCCATGCTACTACTCATTCCCCAGCTTACGCGCGATTGCGTGGCTGTTAAGGCATCAATTTTAAAAGGTGTTTTAGCAATTCCTTTAAATGGGCGTAAGAATCGGACTTCAACTTCTATTAATGTAGGCTCAGTTAAACCAATTAATTCTTGTTCTCCGGCACCAGCTTGTTTGTTCTTACTATCCCAAGCATATACAAATCCAATTTGTCCATCCTCACCGGTTAATTTAACATTCATTGTTGGGTCCGTCATCACCCATTTGCTGAATTTTTCCTGATTTTTCAGGTGCCTCAAATAGTCATAAACATCTTGTGAAGAACGATTGATTGTGATCGAACGCTCTGTCGTGTAATCCTTTTTCGAAAAAAGTGCTGCTATCAGAATTAACGCAATTAGCCCAACGATGCCGATTGAAATGTAAAGAAGAATGGTCATAGTTTGTTTTATGAAAGTGAATCAACGTATTTTTTGAAATTATTTAAAATCATCTGCCAACCCTCTTCTTGCAATTCCAATGAGTTCTCTGATTCAGGATCAAACGATTCAATGACAGTAACTTCTCCATCGTTTTCCAAAAAATCAATCACAACTTTTCGGTCATCGTCTAAGTTGTAAGCAATTGTTTTATGTCGTTCAACAGCGGTGAATGTTCCGCAAAGGTCGAATGAAAAACTTCCATCTTTTGCTGCCATAGTCGTTTTAAATCGTCCGCCAACGACTAAATCAATTTCAGCGTAAGGTGCATGCCAATCATCTGATGCAAAGGTCCATTGTGTTATATGTTCTGCAGTTGTCCAAGCTGTCCAAACGAGCTCTATCGAAGATTGAATTGTGGTTTTTACGGTAATCATATTAGGGAAAATACAAATTTGAATGAAAAAAAATCGTTTTTTTACTTTTTAAAGTGATTTTTTGTGTTCCTCTAAAGCATACAGTTCATCGCGCAGTCTTGCAGCTTCGATGAAATCTAATTCTTTTGCTGCTTTTTCCATTTCTTTTCTTGTGAAAGCAATCGTTTTTTCCAATTGTTCTAGGTTCATATAGGAAATTACTGGATCTGCAGCAATAGTTAACTCTTCGGTAAATTCGTATTTCAAATTGCGTGTTGCAGGATCTCCATCAGCCACTTTTGTGGATTCCATTATTTTTGCTTTGGATTTGTTTAATGCAGTTGGAACCAATCCATGTTCTTCGTTATATGCAATCTGAATGGCTCTTCGTCGTGCAGTTTCTTCAATGGTTTTGCGCATTGATTCCGTCATTTTATCGGCGTACATGATCACCATTCCATTGACATTTCGCGCAGCACGTCCTGTTGTTTGAACAAGCGACCGTACATTTCGTAAAAAACCTTCTTTGTCAGCATCAAGTATGGCAACCAATGAAACTTCAGGTAAATCCAATCCCTCACGTAACAAATTCACACCAATCAATACATGGAAGGTTCCTAAGCGCAATTGTCTGAGAATTTCAACACGTTCAATTGTATCTACATCACTATGGATATAACGACATAAAATCCCCAAACGGTCTAAATATTTGTACAATTCTTCTGCCATTCGTTTGGTTAAGGTTGTAACAAGTGTGCGTTCATCTCGATCGATTCTTAAATGAATTTCTTCAATCAAATTGTCGATTTGATTGAAACTTGGTCGCACATCGATGATTGGATCTAACAAGCCTGTTGGACGAATAACTTGTTCAACCAATATTCCTTCTGATTTCTCTACTTCATAATCTGCTGGAGTGGCAGACACATAAATGGCTTGAGTTAATAGTGTTTCAAACTCTTCAAATTTCAACGGACGATTATCCACAGCAGCTTGTAAACGGAAACCATAATCTACTAAGTTGATTTTGCGCGCACGATCACCGCCATACATTGCACGAATTTGAGGTATTGTAACATGACTTTCATCGATTACCATCAAGAAATCATCTGGAAAATAATCCAACAAGCAGAAAGGTCGTTCACCCGGTTGACGCTGATCAAAATAACGTGAATAATTCTCAATTCCTGAACAATAACCTAATTCGCGGATCATTTCTAAATCATAATTCACGCGTTCTTCTAAGCGTTTGGCTTCCTCGATTTTTCCTTCAGATCTGAAATTAGCGACCTGTATGACCATGTCTTCACCAATTTGGTCAATAGCCTTACGTGTAGTTTCTGGACTTGAAACGAAGATATTTGCGGGATAAATATTAATGTCTTGAAATACTTCAATTTTAGAATTCGAAACTGGATCTATCGAAGAAATTGCCTCGATATCATCCCCCCAAAATTCAATGCGAATTGCGTGATCTGCATACGCTAAGAAAATATCAACCGTATCACCTTTTACACGGAACATTCCACGCTTAAATTCGATATTGGCCCTCGAGTAAAGATTTTCAACGAGCTTAAACAAAAATTTATTGCGCGAAACGGTCTGTCCAACGCGCAAACTGATAATACTATTCGCAAACTCATTCGGATTTCCTATACCATATATACAAGACACTGAGGAAACGATAATTACATCTTTTCTTCCTGAAAGTAAAGATGAAGTAGCGGATAATCGCAATTTCTCTAACTCATCGTTCACTTGTAAATCCTTTTCGATATACGTTCCTGTAACAGGCATAAAGGCTTCAGGTTGATAATAGTCGTAGTATGAAACGAAATATTCGACAGCATTATGTGGGAAAAATTGCTTGAATTCACCATACAATTGAGCTGCTAATGTTTTATTGTGCGACAAAATCAATGTTGGACGATTCACATCCCGGATAACATTTGCAATGGTAAACGTTTTTCCGCTTCCTGTCACACCAAGCAATGTTTGATGATGAACGCCCGCATTTAAACCTTCAACTAATTGACGAATAGCATCCGGTTGATCACCGGTTGGCTGAAAGTCTGATTCGAGTTGGAATTCCATTTTGTAAAGATACTTTAAATCCAAGTGAAAGTTTTCGTGTTTTTTGAATTTTTCAATGTTTATTCTGATACATTTAATTTATCAAGTTTCCATTTAATTGGATTTTCAATTATGTAGCAATTAATTTTATTAAAGGCAATTTCATCTCTGACAATTACATCATAAAAAGAGCGATGCCAGTTAAAATCCAAATTCCCACTTAAGTGTATTTGTTTGGATGATGTTGTTTTGAATGCACCTATAAGTGAAGATAAAGATTTGATTTTAGTTATAGTAGCATCGGTACGGACAGGTCGCGACCTGTCCGTACTACCTAGCGACCTGTCCGTACTACCTAGCGACCTGTCCGTACTACCTAGCGACCTGTCCGTACTACCTAGCGAATTGTCCCTACCAAACAAACCTTGATTAATTTCCATTAAGATATGCACGTGATTTGGCATTATCACATAATTGTGTAGCTGAACGTAGCTATAATTTTCTTCCAACCATAAAAGTTGATTTTGAACAATTCTACCGAATGAATTCAGATGCATTTCCCCATTGATTACCTTACCGAAATGATGTTTAAATTTATGCGTATTGGTGGTTACAAAATAGACAGTTTGAGTAGTGTAATCAAAATTATTAAGGCGGTTTAATTTTCGTTTTTTCAATTGGTTAAGATGATATAAATGATAATGATTTGATATTGGGAATTGGGGCCATCGGTAGGGACAGGTCGCGACCTGTCCCTACTGCCCAATCCATTTTATCAATTAAGTTAATAAAAAAGTTCATTTGAATCAAACATAAAATTCAGCAGATTCCCATATTTAAAATTCTAAAACTATCTTTGTGCAAACAATAAAAGAACTATGGCTGAGCAGTGGGCAGATTTAATGAAGATTTTAACAGAGCATCCATTGAATGCCATTTTCCTCGTTTTAGGAATTCTATTGTTGGAAGTCATCTTATCGTTCGATAATGCTGCAGTTTTAGCAACCATGGTGAAAGATTTACCGGAAGAACAGCAAGCAAAAGCCTTGCGTTATGGTATTTTGGGAGCATATATTTTTCGTGGAATTGCGCTTATTTTAGTTGAGCATATTCTAGAAATTTGGTGGTTGAAACCAATTGGTGGTTTGTATTTATTGTATATGGCTATCAGTCATTTCGCGAAAGGAACGAAAGAAGAAATAAACGAAGAAGTTCAAGACACGAAGAAAAGTGTGTTGTATCGCTCAACAGTCGGCATGTTTGGTGTTTTTTGGTCAACCGTAATTGCTGTTGAGTTTATGGATATCGTATTTTCAATTGACAATATTTTCGCAGTTGTTGCGTACACACCGAATATTTTTATCATTTGTACAGGTGTTTTTATTGGAATTCTCGCAATGCGTTATGTTGCGAAATATTTCGTTGTTTTAATGGATAAATATCCATTTTTGGAGAAATCAGCTTTCTTGGTCATTGGAATTTTAGGGTTGAAATTGTGTTTTGCTTTAGTCGTACATTTCTTTCCGAGTTTCGAATGGATTGAATCAGAGCAATTTGATTTATTCGTTTCGGCTTTAACCTTGATGATTTTCATTATTCCCTTGCTATCAGCAAAATTCTTTCAGAAGAAAAACTAATTTCTTCCAAAGCCAAGTATGAGAAAAATCATTCATATCGATATGGATGCTTTTTATGCATCGGTTGAACAATTGGATAATCCAGATTTACAAGGAAAACCTGTTGCAGTAGGTGGTACACGTGAACGTGGTGTAATTGCAGCTGCGAGTTATGAAGCTCGAAAGTTTGGAGTAAAATCAGCCATGAATTCTCAAACGGCGGTTAAGTTATGTCCTGAGTTGATTTTTGTGAAACCAAATTTTGCACGCTACAAGGAAATCTCACAACATATTCACGCCATTTTTCATCGCTACACGGATATTATTGAACCACTTGCATTGGATGAGGCATTTTTGGATGTGACCGAGAATAAACAACAAATGGCATCCGCAACTTTTATTGCACAAGCGATCAAAACGGATATCAAATCTGAATTAGGTTTGGTTGCATCAGCAGGGGTTTCTTACAGTAAATTCTTTGCGAAATTGGCTTCAGACCAAGATAAACCAAACGGTCTTTTCGTTATTACTCCTGTTGAAGCTCAGGCATATGTAAACGAATTGCCAATTGAACGTTTTTTTGGAGTTGGTAAGGTAACTGCGGAACGGATGCATGAATTGCAGATTTATAAAGGGAAGGATTTAAAAGGATTCAGTCTTGAACAATTGACTCAACATTTTGGAAAAGCTGGTAAGTTCTTGTTTGACATTTGTCGCGGAATTGATAATCGGCTAGTTGTACCAGATCGTGAGCGTAAGAGCATTGCAGCTGAAACAACATTAAACGCTGATATCTTCGATACAAATGGGTTCTTGGATTTATCGGAACGGATGCTGAAATCTGTTTGGGAGCGTTATCAGCGATTCGGAAAATTGGGCAAATCGTTGACACTAAAAGTGAAATTTACTGATTTTACGGTGCGTAATCGTTCAAAAACATTGCCTGAAGGAATTAAGACCATGGAACAATTGAAATTATTAGCAGATGAATTAACGATTCAATTTACGCCCTTGGAGCGACCGATTCGCTTGCTTGGATTTCAAATTAGTGGATTCATTGAAGGCGAACCAGAACAGTTGCGAATGGAATTATAAACCTTGGCCCAATTTTTTTTAATCCCAACCAATTTCAGGGATTTCATAGCTTGGCTTGATATCTTCCCATTTATAAGAACGATTGGCAAATTCAATTGTTCCATCATCATACATGTAAATCGGATAATACCTTCCTGGATAATAGAAATTGGCTACAAAAACACATGAGTTGAAGCGTTCAATAGTCAAACTTGGATCTCGATGAATACGATTTTTAACATCAAATGTAACCTCGGCTCTTGGTTGATACATATGCGGAAGACGCGCATAACCTGGTATAAGTAATTTATAAAAGTGCTTTTGATAGAAGGAATAGGTGTAAAAATTGGTATCCTGATGGATGAAAATATATTCATTTACCCCTTTTTCCATTCGTGCAGGCAATTCCCAATTCAAGGAATCGAAGGTTTTAATGAAATCACGCACAAAGGGTGAAGTGGTGTCTCCATTATAAAAATACGGATAGTAAACCGCAGGAATATGGAATTCAATGTGTGCAAATGGGTGTTCATTTTCTTGTTCTTTAAGCGGGAAATCAATTGATGTTTTCCAGGCTTCTTTTAACCAAATAATGCGTTCTGCTAATGAATCTATTTCTGCTTGAGTGTAAAAATCCTTTGATGAAGAATGATAATCTTGGCTTAAGAAATTGTACACGAGCGTTCGGGCTTTTATTCGTTCATCACTCGTTAAAGTTGACAAAGAGATTGGTTTCGTTTTTACCTTACTTGAATACGATTTAACGATACATCCCAGTTCATATTGCTGATCGTAAGTAAGTTTTCCAACAGCATTAAATTCTTTGCAAATGCCATGTCTTAATCCATCGAAATAATTAAAATCTATCCGCAATTGCCCCGTTGAATCATACTCACGAAAGGTCCCAAATAATCGACCTTTGACAAGGTTAAAGTCTTTCGCAAGTTTTCCATTTTGAAAATGGATTTCTTCATGTCGCATTTTCGTATTATCTACGATCAAGTGAATCAGCGTTCCTTTAGGTGAATAATTCTTAACGCTTAATTGACGGGTTGATTGAGATGTTCGCTCTACTGTTTCGCTTTGTAAAATTCCTGATTCAAACCAAACGCTTGTGGTTTTTACTTTAACACTTTCTATATGTGGAGGATTTTCTATGGTTTGTTTTGAAACCTGTTTTGAAACGAGATTCGTATCCGACATTGTTGTTCGAATCAACTTTGCCATTTGCTGATTTTCGTAATATTCAACATAGACGGTATCTGCGTTTGGATTGTGATTCATGCGCGTATGCATTTTTCCATTTGCAAACCAATTTAGCGTAATACCAATCGGTTCGTTTCGCGAATTGAAGGCATAAGATTGGACAATTGTTCCATTGTTCGACCATTTGTGCTCGACATAATTCCCTTCTGCATCATAAATTAACTCGTGCGTTTTAATTCCGTTTTCATCCCATTCTGTTATACTAGGTTTAAATGGATGATTGGAATTTACATCATAAACAGCGACAAATCGTTTTTTACCATTAGAATAGTAGCCTTTCCAAGTTCCTGTTTTTAAATTGTCTTTGTAGTAGTTTTCTTCGAAAAGATTTCCCTGTAGATCATAAAACAGCCACGTACCATCTTTGTTGCTGTCCTCATAATTTCCTGCTGATGCCAATTGGCCATTAGGATGATATGCCACTGACGGACCGAATTGGGCCAATTCATCGACATGAGGAGTATAAATCGGTTTATAGGAATAACGTTCTTTCAATTGTCCATTTTCGTAGTAAGAATAGTAATTACCAAATGCAAATTTTAAGTAGGTATAGCCTTCATCGTCAATCACATGGTCAGGATGATTTACCAATTCATAAATATCTAAGTCTTCTTTTTTTGCCCATGCAAAATGCTGAGCCGTTTTTAATTTTCCATTTGGCCAAAATTCTTGAATGTATTCACAGCGCCGTTTTGTCTTGTCGTAATAGTAAATAGCATGTTCTTTCAGGCTTCCGTTTTCAGCATATTGCTTGAAATAAGCCAAAAGTGTATCGCCGGGTTGTTGTGTGATTTTAAATTCGGAGCGTAATTTCCCCTCTAATGTATACAATGTTTCTTGGTAAATATGACCATAAACAAATGTTCTGGTCTCATAGATTTTTCCTTGAACATAGGTTTCGCATTTGCCTTCTAATGGCGTTTTGTAGTCGCTTTTGAAGTACGTGCTAAAAAAATAGAAACCGCCCTTTTTTTGATAGGTATTGAAAATGCAATTATCTTGAGCGAACGAAGAGCCAATAAGCAAAATAAAAACGAACAAACAACATTTCATAACGAAGAATACATGTAAGATTAAGAATGGTTCAACTTACACATTCATCAAACGCTTAATCCACTTTAATTTTGTTTGCGTATAAGGTGAGTATTTGATATTCGGTTCGAACCTTAAGGGTTTTTCTAACATACCTTTAACATGAGAAAAAGTGTTGAATCCTGCTTCTCCATGATAACTACCCATACCACTATCGCCAACACCTCCAAATGGTAAATGATGATTTGTTAAGTGCATAATCGCATCATTGATAGCGCCACCTCCGAAAGAAAGTTCATTCGTAACTTTTGTTTTTATCGAACGATCATTCGTAAACAAATATAAAGCGAGCGGTTTTGGTCTTGATTTTATCATTGCGATGGCTTCATCTAGGGACGTATATGTTAAGATTGGCAAAATCGGACCAAATATTTCTTCTTGCATACAAGCACTTTCAAAACTACACGATCTTAGAATTGTTGGTTCTATTATACGTTCGCTCTCATTAATTTTACCGCCATAATAAAGTAGTGAAGGGTCGATTAATTTGGCAAGTCGCTGTGCGTTGCGATTGTTGATTATGCGCACATAGTTTCCATTTTCAATCGAAAATGCAGAACGTTCAATTTCCGCTTTTAATTTGGTCAAGAAACTAGTTTCAATTTCAGCGTCCACATAGATATAATCAGGGGCAATGCATGTTTGACCAGCATTTAGAAATTTAGCCCAAACCAATCTTTTTACAGCTACATCCAAATTAGCATCTGCAGCAACAATTGCTGGACTTTTACCTCCTAGTTCAAGCGTTACAGGTGTCAGGTGTTTTGCAGCAGCTTCATAGACAATTTTCCCAACTGGAACACTCCCAGTAAAAAAGATTTTATCGAATTTATTCTTCAATAATTCAGTTGTTATTTCAACCCCTCCTTCAATCACATGTAAAACGCGTGGATCAAAATTTTCATTGATCATTTTTGCCATCACCTTACTCGTGTTTTCTGGAAGTTCACTCGGTTTTAGGATTACGGTATTCCCTGCTGTCAAAGCTGCAATCACAGGAGCAAGTGAAAGTTGATACGGATAATTCCAAGCACCAATGACTAACGAAACGCCAAAAGGTTCAGGAACGACATACGATTTTGCAGGAAAATTGGGCAGATTCGTTCGGACACGCTTCCATTTTGCCCATTTTTTTATGTTCTTAAGTGCAAGAGAAATGTCAGAATATAGAATCGAAAATTCGGTGGTGTACACATCAAATTCAGATTTTCCAAAGTCTTCATAAATAGCATAAATCATTTCAGCTTCGTTACGAACCAAAACTGCCTTTAATTTTTTTAATTGCTCAATTCGAAAGGAGAGTTCCTTTGTTTGATTTGTATTAAAAAAGAGGCTTTGGTTTTCAATAACTTTGGTAATGTTCATTGTGCTATGTTTCATTTTTTCAACTATACTTAATCAATTTGTTTGTTTTTCAATTCACAGAAATTTCACTATGCCGAAGTTAATGACTAATTCTCAAATTGAAAGCCTGATTTCTTTAAATCCAATCACTATATTTGCAAAAGATTTGATAATTCTAATTGGTGTAAACAGGAATAAAAAACTACAATTCACATAAAATCAAATAACAAGAGATGAAAATCTACAACAATATTCTAGAAACGATTGGAAACACTCCAATGGTTCGATTGAACAAAATCACGAAAGACGTAAAAGCAACTGTTCTTGCAAAAGTTGAAACAACCAATCCCGGTAATTCTGTTAAAGATAGAATGGCGGTAAAAATGATTGAAGATGCTGAAAAAGCAGGTTTAATCAAACCAGGAGGAACAATCATTGAAGGAACTTCGGGAAATACTGGAATGGGCTTGGCCTTGGTTGCAATTATCAAAGGCTACAAATTGATTTGTGTGTTGAATGATAAACAATCGAAGGAAAAAATGGATATTCTTCGTGCTGTTGGTGCTGAGGTAGTCGTTTGTCCAACGGCTGTTGAGCCAACTGATCCTCGCTCTTATTATTCTGTTTCAAAACGTTTAGCGGAAGAGACACCCAATTCATGGTACGTGAACCAATATGATAATTTATCAAATCGCATTGCGCACTATGAATCAACTGGACCTGAAATTTGGGAACAAACTGGAGGAAAAATCACGCATTTTGTTGTTGGAGTAGGGACTGGCGGAACAATTTCAGGAGTTGGTAAATATTTAAAAGAGAAAAATCCGAACATTAAAATTTGGGGAATTGACACCTATGGGTCGGTTTTTAAAAAATACAAGGAAACAGGAATTTTTGACGAAAATGAAATTTATCCATACATCACCGAAGGAATTGGAGAAGATATACTTCCTAAGAATGTTGACTTTGATGTGATTGATTGCTTCGAAAAAGTGACAGATAAAGATGCCGCTGTTTATACACGTAAAATTGCACGTGAAGAAGGTATTTTCGTTGGTAACTCTGCTGGCTCAGCAATCAAAGGGTTGTTGCAATTGAAAGATCAATTGACTGAAGACGATGTTGTTGTTGTATTGTTTCATGACCATGGTTCGCGTTATGTCGGTAAAATCTTTAACGATGACTGGATGCGTGAGCGCGGGTTCTTAGAGGAAGAATATAAAACGGCAGGAGAATTAGTTGCTAAGCATGCAGATACACCTTTAGTAAGTGTTTTTGCTGAAGAATTGGTTTCACATGCAATTGCTAAAATGCGTAAATTTTCCATTTCTCAAATACCAGTTATGAAAGATGGTGTTTTTGTAGGTTCAATTGACGATAGTAAAGTTTACCAATTACTTGTTGATTCTCCAGAATTGCGTGATGCACCAATTTCATCGATTATGGGTGAAGCGTTCCCGGTTGTAAAAGCAGCAAGTCATTTAGATGATTTATGTAAATTAATTAATAAAAACACTCCTGCTGTTTTGGTAGAATTGCCAAATGGCAGTTTTCATATTGTGACACGTTACGACATTATCTCTGCAATGTCTTAATGAGCTGATTGAGTTCAAATGACAATAGAAGCAACAGATCAAATGAATCGAACAATCCGACTGGAAGGAATTCCACGTCGGATTGTTTCGTTAGTGCCCTCACAAACTGAGTTGTTATATGATTTAGGGTTAAGGGATGAGGTTGTAGGGATTACCAAGTTTTGCCTCTATCCGGACGAGTGGTTTAAATCAAAAAATCGAGTAGGAGGCACGAAGCAAGTCAAAATCGAGAAAGTGAAGGACTTACAACCTGATTTAATTATCGGAAATAAGGAAGAAAACACGCCTGAAGATATCGCAGCGCTTGAGAAAATTGCGCCCGTATGGATGAGCGATATTTATACTTACGAGGATGCAATTGAAATGATTTCGTTGCTTGGAAATCTGCTTGGTAAAGAGGATGAATCTGCTAAGATAAATGCGGAAATTGATGCTGAATTCAATGCTTTACCCTTGTTGAGCGGTAAAAAAGTACTCTATTTCATTTGGAAGGATCCCGATTATTTGGCTGGAAAATCAACCTTTATTGATGCTATGATTTCCAATGCTGGATTTGAGAATTTATGCACCGATGAGCGCTATCCAACATTGAAAGAATACACTGAAAACCCTGATTATATCTTTCTGAGTTCAGAACCCTATCCCTTTAATGCAGACCATGTAACAGAATTTCAAATACGTTTTCCTGAATCAAAAATTCTATTTGTTGATGGAGAAATGTTTTCTTGGTATGGCGCGCGAATGAAGCGCTTCCCGGAATATGTGCGTAAATTAATTAATGAGCTTACCAGTAATCAATAATTTCAACACTTCATTCATTGGGTAAAAACCTGTTTTGAATTGAATATCCCCGCATATTTTTGCTTTTTGAGAATTCATTCTAATAATACTAAAGTCAATTTTTTCGGCACGATTAGCAAAGGTTTTTCCAGCGCGATATTGGGGAATCATTTCAAGAATTGTATTTGCCCAACCTTCGCTTTTAACTTCCGTCAACATGGATAATTTTCCAGAAACAAGCAAATAATTGTTTTTCGGAGCATTTGTGAAAGTCGGATTTTTAGACACACCAATGTAGAAAGATGTTGGACTTAATTGCTCGTAATATAATTTCTCATCTTGAATTTCAATCCAACCTTCCTTCAATTTATAGTCAAAGTAACGCGCAATTGAATCCGATTCTGTGAGCGATTTGATGTCAAATGGAGCAAGACATTCAATATACAATTCCATTTGAGGGATTACAATGAATCCAGAATGATTCAAAATACTTGATCCCATATAGTTCATCGAAAGTTCTTTGAAAGCTGGAACTTTTATACCAAATTGTTTTAGCCACGAATTCAAGGTGTCGCTTAGTTCAGAGGGAATCAAGCTAGTTGTTATATGCAAGCCTTTTGCTTGTAGTTTTTTGTGAATTGGATGTAGAACTTTATTTGGATTGAATGCTATTTCACCATTCAACAATAAACTATTGTTTGCTAATTCAAGTGAAAATGTGCTTTTATTTTTTGTAAGAACAAGGGCTTCAACTAATTTTCCGGCTTGCGGATGATGAATTGAAGAGGAATATTCTCCATTTTGCGGAGATGAAATAATTTTGTTTGCTAATGCTTTTAATTCAGTTTTTTTCGATGCTTTAATCAACGGAATTATAATACCAACACCATCCTTAACTGCACAAATTTCTGATTCACTTGTGTAGTTTTTTTTAAATAATCGTTCATTTGAAACATTTAACAAAACACAATTCAACGGAATTGATTCGTAGTCAATTTGAAAAATAACAATATCAGACAAATAATCTACACCATCCTTAATCCATTTTTTTTCACTTGATTTTTTTTCCGCAAAAGCCTCTTGCATCAACTTCAGAATTTCTTCATCTTTCGATTCTAAAAAAACTGAAAATAAGGTTTCTCCTGCCAATTCACGACTATCAATACGTAGCGCAAATTTCACATCTTTTGGCACATAATTGACGTTTTTATTTTCGTTTCTTTCAAGTATGCCTTGCGAAAAAAGCAAAACCATCCAAGTGATTGAAAATAATACAATCATTGACAAGAATGAAGCAAAAGCCTTTTTAAATTGCATAAAACAAAAGTAAAGGTATTTGTTTAATAACTACCTTTGTTCATAGAGTTGAATGTTATTTTTTTCAACAAATTGATTCAACTGATTTTCACGATTAAAAAGTGATTAAACATTAATCAACTTGTTCATACAAACTATAGTAAATGAAAGGATTCGCACGTTTTATATTGAAAATATTCGGGTGGAATATTGATCCAAATCCACCTGAAGGAGTTAAGAAGTTTGTGATAGCCGTCGGACCGCACACCTCCAATTGGGACTTTATCATTGGTCGATTAGCCTTCATTATGTATGGAATTAAACCAAAAATTCTGATAAAAAAGGATTTGTTTTTCCCACCATTAGGATGGATTCTTAAAGGATTGGGAGGTATACCGGTTGATCGCAAAAAAAACAACAACATTACTGATTATGCTGTAAAGTTATTCAATGAGCGTGAGGAATTATGTATGGTTTTCACTCCTGAAGGAACCAGAAGCTATAATCCAAATTGGAAAAAAGGATTTTATTACATTGCATTAAAAGCGAAGGTGCCAATTTATATTTGTTACATGGATTATGAAAAGAAAATTGGGGGATTTCATAGTCGCTTTGAACCGACTGGAGATGTCGAAAAAGACATTGCCTTTATCAAAAAAGTAATGGGACAATACAAAGGTCGATTTCCTGAAAACGGTGTCTATTGATTTTTCTTAAATTTCCCCGTTTTTTTATCAAAACCATAAGGACAATGCTTGCAACCACTTTTGCAACAATATCCACGTTTTAAATGATATTTTTCAGTGAAAATAATATAACCTTCAGGACTCAAATAGTAATCGTCTTCAGTGAGATTCGGTTTTCTTGAAAATCCAGACATGTCATTGTTCATACCGTAAAGTTATATATAAACCAGCAATTAATAGTTCAAATGTTTGATGTATCAAAATCCTTACTACAAATGCTTCAATTGAAAAAGTTAAACACGCAGAACATCGAATTGTTTGTGAAGCGGGATGATTTAATTGATGAGTATGTTTCTGGAAATAAATGGCGAAAACTAAAATACAATGTGGAACAGGCAAAAACCTTGAAGAAAAGCGGAATTCTAACGTTTGGTGGAGCTTATTCAAATCATTTAGTAGCGACGGCAGCAGCCTGTCAAAAATCAGGACTAAAAGCAATCGGAATCGTGCGAGGAGATGAGTTAAATGCAAATTCTAATTCAATTCTTCGACAATGTGCAGATTTTGGAATGGAGCTTCAATTTGTTTCTCGATTCGATTATGCAGCGCGCAATGAGAAAAGTTACCACGAAGAATTGAATATTGAATTTCCTAATCATCTCATTGTTCCAGAAGGTGGAGCAAATTATTACGGCATGATTGGATGCCAAGAAATTTTAAAAGAAACAGCGAACGATTTTGATTATGTCGTTGTTGCCCAGGGAACAACAACTACAAGTATTGGATTAGCACTCGCGCTTCCGGAAAAAACAAAATTGATAGTCGTGCCTGTTTTAAAAGAGTTTGATGCACTCACAGAAATGAAAACTTTACTGTCTTACACAGGTTTTGAATTGTCCATGATTGAAGATGTATTGAGTAAAGTGAATGTTTTAAGCGAGTATCATTTTGGTGGATATGGAAAATATACGGATGAGTTACTCGATTTTATGGAACAGGTTTATGTTGAAACCAAATTGCCTTTAGACCCAATCTATACTGGAAAAGCACTATTTGCTCTTCAAGATTGGGTGGTAAAAAACGCTATTCATCATAAACGCATCTTATTCGTTCATACTGGAGGAATCCAAGGCGGAAAAACAATTGAAAAAAAAGAAGGTAGAAGGTTCAGTTAATATTTACACTTCGAATTGTACAATCTAACATAATTCTATCAATGCTACTTTCTGAAAGCTGGTAACAATGAAACGAAAAGAAGAAAAAGTAGTAGAATTCGTTTTTTCATGAAATAGTTTTCGTTACCCTTTCGAACGTCAATTTTCTGTGGTAAAAAAAGGTGAAAGATTCGTTATCGTGTTAATGTTATAACCTCTTTTGCAGCTTTGACATCGTGAACGCGAAGTATTGAAACACCTTTTAAAACAGCGCGTGTATTAAGAATAGAGGTGCCATTTAACGCTTCCTCTGGAGACGAATTCAATTTCTTGTAAATCATTGATTTACGTGAGAATCCAGCGAGAATAGGTCGGTCTAATAAATGAAACAAATCGAGTTGATCGAGTAGTTGATAATTTTGATCAAGTGTTTTGCTAAATCCAAAGCCTGGATCAATGATAATGTCCGTTAACCCTCGTTCATTTAACACATGAATTTTCTGCGAAAAATAGTGAATCATTTCCCGGAAAATCAGTTCGTTTTCTTCTGTTTTATGCATGTTTTTTTGTTCAGCTTTAACATGCATTAAAATATAAGGAAGCTTAATTTTTTCTAAAGTAAGAAGCATTGATTTGTCATACTGAAAACCACTAATATCATTGATGATGTCTACCCCTTCGTTAAATCCTATTTCAGCAACTTTGCCGCGAAAAGTATCCAATGAAATTGGAATCGTTGGAAATGCTCTACGAATTTTTTGCAGTGGTTCTAAAATACGTTGAATTTCGTCTTTTTCTGAAACGTTTTCAGCATTTGGGCGAGTCGAATAGCCTCCAATATCAATGAAATCAGCTCCGTCGGCAATCATTCTTTCAACCTCATTCAATAATTGAGTATCATTTTGTTTCCGACTTTCAGCAAAAAATGAGTCAGGAGTTAAGTTCAAAATGCCCATGACTTTTGGGAAAGTTAAATCCATCAATTTATCCTGCACTCGGATGTACCTGTTTTTTGGAAAATGTGTATCTTCAACCCTTGAAAAGCCCATTGCAAAATAAATGAATCAAACAAATATAGAATATACAAATGTAATCAATGTTTGCAGAGATATCTTCTCCAAAAAAACGAAAGATTACGGAACTGCTTGGAGAATCTTGAGACCGAGCTCGTTAACGGACCAAATATTTATTAAAGCCCAACGAATTCGAACAATTCAAGAGACTGGACAAAATAAAGTGGGGGAGTCAATTGAAGATGAATTCATAGCAATTGTGAATTATTGCATCATGGCGATTATTCAATTGCGTGAAAGTGATCTTCAAGAAATGGAATTACCAGCTGACATTGCAATTGCTTTATATGATAAATATGCGAATGAGGCATTTGAATTAATGGCGAAGAAAAATCATGATTATGGAGAAGCTTGGCGCGACATGCGTGTAAGTTCTTTAACTGATTTGATTTTGATGAAGATCTTGCGCGTTAAACAGATAGAAGATAACAACGGGGCAACATTAATTAGCGAAGGAATCGATGCAAATTATTTTGACATGCTAAATTATTCCGTATTTTCATTGATACATTTGAATGTGTCAGCGACTACAAATTAACATATGAAACAAAAAGCAACTGTTCAGGGTCGCTCAATGGTTTTTAACACGGCTTTTGTTGTGTTAAATTTAATTGGGTTGGCTGCCGTCGTAATTGGTTCACAAAAAGCCTTTGAAGATTACTTCTTGCTATTCAATTTTATTGGATATGTATTAATTGGGGTCAGCAGTGCTGGGCTATTTGTGTTTCGAGGTCGTTTGATGATGGCGAATATTGCCAGGGGCTTTGTTGGTGCATTATTTATTGTATCGGGTTTGGTAAAAGCAAATGATCCAATCGGATTTGCCTATAAGTTAGAAGAATATTTTGAAGACGGAGCTTTAGCGTATCGAATAAAAGAACTGTTCGGAGCGCCTGGTTTTTCCCTTGAATGGTTGATTCCATATGCTTTAGGTTTATCTATCGCCATTTGCATTATAGAAATCCTCTTAGGAGTGTTAATGATTATTGGTGGAAAAATTAAGTGGGTAGCATATTTTTCACTTTTGATGATGCTTTTCTTTACTTTTCTAACGTGGCATACAGCGAGTTGTAACCATGCGAAAAGATTTAAAGATCACGACACTTATGTGACTAATAGCGAAATGGCAACTGCTAAAATTACTGAAGCTAAGATAAACAAAAACATAAAAATCATTTCCAAAACGAATTCGGAGGTACTTGTAGAAGAATGGAAAACGCCGCAATGTGTAACTGATTGTGGTTGCTTCGGTGATGCATTGAAAGGGTCTGTAGGACGCTCATTAACACCCAATGAATCACTTTGGAAAGATATTATTGTGTTGTATCTCGTTATCTGGATTTTCCTCGCTCAATGGTTGATTCAGCCGAATACGAAAACGCAAAATGTGAAGTATCTTCTGACAAGTGCTGTTTTACTTTCCTTGTTTTCTGTGGTCTTCGATTGGTATTTCATAGTTGGGTTTGGAATGTTCTTGATTATCGCGGCACTATGGATACTGAGAGCTGGTGGGTATTTTCTCGGAAATTATTTCGGTAGTTCAACGATGGTCACTATTGCGTGCATTACCTTTGTTAGCTATGTTCTGTTATATGAACCTTTAAAGGATTACAGACCTTTTGCTGAGGGGAAAAACCTTGCTTGGCAAATGAATGATGGTTATGCAGGTAAATTTAAGTACACCCACCAATTGCGCAATAGACGCACAAGAGAATTGGAAACGTACTCCGAAAAAGAATATGCGAATAATTCCGATTTATGGGATGAGAAGCAATACAAGTATGTTAAACTGAAAACGGAAGAAATTGAACCTTCCCGTTTACCAACAATCAATGATCAATTCAATCCATACTTAAATTTAAGAGACCTGACGGAGATAGAAAAAAATCTTGAGATGATAAAAAAAATCATCAAAAAAAATCCAGATAATACGGAGGTTAATTTGCGTCAGGCTATCGTAAAAGAAAAACGGATTGTTATACTTACCGCTAGAAATTTAACAGATGCAAACTGGAAAAATAGTGCAGAGATTAAATCAATATACGCGTCTTGTAAGAGGGATGCAATTCCATTTATTTTATTAACAAGTTCAAGTCGTTCAACAATCAATGCCTTTAGATTAAAGTACGGATTTAACGTACCCGTATTTTTGAATGATGAAACCGGATTAAAAGCAATCGCACGTTCAAATCCATCTTTGATGGTAATTGAAAATGGAATTGTTAAAGGGAAATTTCCACATCGATCTATTCCATCGTATGCATGGTTGAAAAAAAATACATTTAAAAAATGAGAAAGAAAATTGTAGCAGGTAATTGGAAGATGAATTTGCATTGGGATGAGGCACTTGAATTAGCTCAAGGTATAAGTCAAGCCTCAACAAGTGCGAATAATGTTGAATTAATTGTTTTTCCTCCATTTATTTTTGCACCAACAATAATTCATAAAAATCCTCAATTGAATGTTGGACTACAAAATTTTTATCCTGCTGAAAAAGGCGCATTTACAGGTGAAGTTTCAATAACACAAGCAAAGAATATCGGAGCTAAATATGTCCTAATAGGTCACAGCGAGCGTCGTGCAATTTTTAATGAAAATGAAAAATTTCTGAAAGAAAAAGTTAATGCCGCTTTGTCAAATAATTTAATACCCGTATTTTGCTGTGGAGAACCGCTTGAAATAAGAGAAGCAAATCATGAGTTGACGTATGTGAAGCAACAATTAGTTGATAGCTTGTTTCATTTGTCTGCAGATGATATGGCCAAATGTATAGTTGCCTACGAACCAGTTTGGGCAATAGGAACTGGAAAAACTGCGAGCATTGAACAAGCCGAATCAATGCATAAATCAATTCGTTCTTGGATTGCAGAAACATATAGCGAAGAACTTTCTGAAGGAGTTTCAATTTTATATGGTGGAAGTTGTAACGCATCGAATGCAAAAGAGTTATTCGCTTGTGAAAATGTTGATGGGGGATTAATCGGCGGCGCAGCATTGCAATTGGAATCATTTATCACTATAGCACACTCATTTTAATGGAATACTTAGAAGTAACAATTGCTTTAGCACCAAGAAATCCTTGGGCTGAAATTCTCACTGCTGAATTAGCAGACAATGGATTTGAAAGTTTTGTGGAAACAGAAGACGGAATAATAGCCTATGGCCAAATTGAACTAGTTGATATAGAATTTCCGCTGAAAAACACGTTTTTGGAATCGAAACCAAACGATATTGAAGTGGTCATCGCTTCAAAAATTATTCCGCAACAAAATTGGAATGCTGTTTGGGAATCGGATTTTCAAGCTGTTGAAGTAGAAGATTACCTAACCATCGTAGCACCTTTTCATGATCGATCAACCGCAAAAGGAATGATCATCGAAATTCTTCCTAAAATGTCATTCGGAACAGGTCATCACCAAACAACTTGGATGATGTCAAAAGCACTATTTGAATTAGAAACAATTCCAGCTGATGTATTGGATATGGGAACTGGAACAGGAGTGTTAGCGTTTGTTGCCGAACGATTGGGAGCAGAACATGTTGTTGCAGTTGATATTGAAGATTGGTCGGTCGAAAACACGATAGAAAATGCAGAACGAAATGACTGTAATAAAATAGAAGCAATTTGCGGAGATGTTGATATTTTAACGGGTAGAACTTTTGGATTGATTCTTGCCAACATCAACAAAAATATTTTAAAAGCGCACATGTCGTCATATGCAGAAATGTTGGAAATGAATGGTACACTTTTACTGAGTGGCTTTTTTGACACAGACGTTGATGAACTTGTAACTTTTGCGGAACAATTTGGTCTTAAAAAACACCGTGTTTTGAATAAAGATAATTGGGCCGCTATTGAATTGAATAAACGATAAAACAAAAATAATGGTAGTTAATCGATTGATTTTATTGTGTACCTTGTTGTTCACATTCTCCGTTAATGCACAAACATTTAGTGTTAATCGCGAGAAATTTGTAAAAGAATTTCAAGCTTCATTGACTGAATTTGGAAAAGGAGAATTTCACGATTTCACCAAAAAGACGCTACCTCAAATGTTACTGGAATCAGGTGCGTTTCCAGAGGCTTATTTCACTAAAATGGTTGAGACATGTAACCTGATGGTTACAAAAAAATTGAAACCATACCCGGAAATTTATCAATACGTATTTTCTGTTGCATCCTTGATTAAAGGAAAACAGTCAACGACTAGTTTCCAAGCATGGCATAGTTCAATTGATAAACTATTGGACAATAAGAACATCAAAAAGTTTGAAGATTTTATTGATTTATCAGCTGGTTTCTTTTCAGAACGACGTATTTCAGAAGCTTCGAATTTTAGCTGGTTCTACGAAGGCGGTGAATATTCATTCGAATTTTCAGATAAACCGTTTATTAAATGTACAAATGGAAACTTGATTTGTCGTGTTTTAAATCGCGATTTAAAAGAAAAAGCAGACAATCCTTATGTTGATAGTTTAATCGTCTATAAAACGACTGGTACATACGATCCCGTTTTGAAAAAATGGGATGGAGATGGTGGTACAATTACTTGGGAAAAAGTTGGTCTCCCAAAAAATGAAACATTTGCGGTCTTGAAAAAGTACGACGTTTCATGCAAATCATCGAACTTAAATGCTGATTCGGTTGCATTAACTTCTAATTATTTTAATAAAACCATTACCGGATCGCTGAATGACAAAGCATTTAAAATTAATCGAGAAGAAGACAAAGTGTTTCCTCAGTTTTTGTCATATGAAAAGCGATTGAAGATAAAAGGCATTCGAGAAAATGTAGATTATGAAGGGGGGTTCTCAATGCAAGGAGCAAGTTTCGTTGGTATTGGTACACCTGAAATTCCAGCTAAAATTTCAATCTTCCGAAATGGGAGTGTCTTTGTCCGATCCAGTGCCCAACAAATTTATATTTCACCTAAAAAAATTACCTGTAATAATTCAGCCACTGCTCTATTTTTGAACACAGGTGATTCAATTACCCATCCTGGTTTAAATTGTAGTTATGATTTAGAGAAAAAAGTAATTGAATTGACACGAACGTCAACTGGAAATGGTCAATCTCCTTTTCAAGATTCGTATCATAAATTGGATATTTATGTTCCAAAAATTTCATGGAAGGTAGATGAGTTAGATTTATTCTTTACCTATGATTTTGGAACTTCACAAGAACAACGGATTGCCAATTTTGAATCACAGGGCTATTTCGACGAGCGTTTGTATGATCGTCTTCAAGGATTGGATGCTATTCATCCTCTTGGTGCGCTTTGGGCTTACTGTTACAAATACGATGAATATGTTATTAATGACGGAAAAGCGGCGACAGCCCTAGGTAAAACACTTGAGCAAGTAAAACCTTTGTTAATTGAATTATCGAATCTTGGATTCATTAGCTATGATACAGATAGTAAAATGATTACAATTAACCCAAAACTTGAAAATTTTGTTCAAGGAAAGGCGCGTAAGAAGGATTACGATAACTTACTATTCACCTCAGATTTACGCCCGAAAGAATTAAAAGGCTACTCAGAAGAGCAAATCGAAAAAGATGCGAATTTAAAATCATTACGCGATTTATATAAAAAGCAGACTGAAGAACGAAGATTGATGACCTCTTTTGGGAAAATGAATCTTGGTACCTTAGAAATTAATTTGAACGGTGTAGACCGTGTGAAAATATCGGATGCTCAAAATACGCTTGTATTCCCTGATGCCGGCAGAATTACGATTAAAGAAAATAGAAACTTTGAATTTAGTGGTTGGTTGAATTGTGGTAAAATGGAAATCAACACCTACACTGCCAATTACAACTACCGTGATAACAAATTTAATCTATTAAAAACGGGAGAGTCCTTGTTTAGAGTGCTTCCATTATTGCCAACTGATGGTGTTAAACCGATTGCAATGATGAGTAATATTTCAGGAATAACTGGTGAGTTGATTGTTGATGATCCTTCTAATCGTTCTGGAAACAGTAAAACAATTACAAAATATCCTTTAATTAAAGTAACTAAACCTTCATTTGTCTTTTACAATGCACGTGAAATTTACCGTGGAGCCTATGATAGTTCGCGTTTCTATTATACCGTAGCTCCTTTTGAAATGGATAGTTTGGATAATTTTATTGAAACTAAATTCAGATTGAAAGGAGAATTAACTTCTGCTGGTATTTTCCCAAAAATTGGTGAAGATTTGAAAATTATGCCCGATTATTCATTTGGATTCTCAACGAAAGCACCTGAAGGGGGACATGACTTTTACGGAATAGGAGCGAAATATGAAAATAAAATTGTTTTATCAAATAATGGTTTGCAAGGAAGTGGAACAATTAATTTTGTTCAATCAACGTCAATTTCAAAAGCACTTACATTCCTTCCAGATTCTACAATTGGATTTGCCAAATTTACAAACAAACCAGTTGAAGCAGGAATTCAATTCCCCGATGTTGATGCCGAAGAAGCATATATTACATATGTTCCTAAGAAAAATTATTTGAAAGCAGCTTCAACTCCCAAAGGAGATTTAAATTTCTTTAAAGCTGAAGCAAAATTGCGGGGTGTCGCAATTGTTTCGCCAAAAGGAATGCGAGGAAATGGCTTGATGACATTTAAAACAGCGACAACTTTTTCAGATGATTATTCATTTACACGTTGGGAAATCAAAGCAGATACTTCTGGTTTTAGTTTGAAGAATGCCTTTGCCGAACCTGGTGAAGGAGATTTGGCTTTTCAAGCGGATAATGTGAAAGCTGATATTTCGTTTAAAGAGCGTAAAGGAGATTTTACATCTAATAAAGGTACTTCCCAGTTGAACTTTCCTGTAAACCAATACATTTGTCGAATGGATAAATTCCTTTGGCTAATGGATTATGCCGAATTACAAATGGAGAATTCGGGAGAGAAAGATGTTTCGATTTCTGCAGATATGGATATGGTTGGACCAAACTTTTTCTCCGTTCACCCAAAACAAGATTCGCTTCAGTTTAGGGCACCTAAAGCACGTTATAACTTGAAAGAACGTACAATTTTTTGTGAGCAAGTTCCCTATTTAGAAATTGCCGATGCACGTATTTATCCGGATAGCATGAAAGTGGTGATTCGTAAGAAAGCGAAATTAGATCCTTTTACGAATGCGAAAATTGTGGCCAATTATATTACGAAATATCACTCTTTTGTCAAGGCAGATGTTGACGTAACTGCTCGTCGGGCTTATGTTGGAAAAGGAGAATATCCTTATTATGATAAAGATAGTACCTTGACCTATTTTAAAATGGCATCTATCGGCTTAGACACATCTTATCAAACAATAGCAAAGGGTGATATCCCAGAAACAGCTGGATTCAAATTGAGTAAAGAATTCGATTACTATGGTCAAGTCGCAGTGAATGCATCCAATCCATTTATCAATTTCACAGGAGCAACACGTATCAATCATTCATGCGAAAAGTTTGATAAAACATGGATGAGTTTCGCTGCCCCAATTGATCCCAAAAACATTCAAATTCCAGTTTCTGAAAAAATTAAAAACTTGTCGAATGAGCCAATATCAGCTGGAATTGTTTGGCGCAATTCAGCCGCAGTCGACAGTATTAAATTATATCCTACTTTCTTATCGAAATTAGCTGCACCATCCGATCCAAATGTGATTACAGCAAGTGGATACTTGCAATACAACAAAACGTTGAATGAATTCCAGATTGGTTCAAAAGAGAAGTTATTGAATAGATCTGAAAAAGGAAATTTTTTAGCGCTGCATACTGAAAGCTGTTCTATGCATGGTGAAGGAATCATCGATCTTGGAATGGATCATGGTGACGTGAAAGTGGATGCAGTTGGTGTGGTAGATTATAACCAGTCGACTGGAGAAACATCCATGAATATTACGGCACGCTTCAATATGGCTCTTGATAAAGGTAGTATGGAAGATGTTGCGACGCGCATCAACACAATTGTTGGTCTACAACCCATGGATTTCAATCCAACAACATTTGAACAAGCCTTGGTCGAGTGGACTGACCGTAAAACGGCCGATAAAATTAAATCGGATTATACAATTAAAGGTGAAATCAAAAAATTACCAGAACAAATTGAAACGGCCTTTACGATTACAGGATTGAAATTAAGTTCATTTGATAAACCAGAAATGCAAGAAAAAGGATTGATTACAACTGCAAATACAGCAATTTTAGTGAATGTTTTTGAAAAGCCTGTTTTAAAGTATGTGCCTTGTCGTGCGTTCTTCCAACAAATCTACTCCGAATCTGGAGGAGATAAATTTGGACTTCAGATTGAAATTCCTGGTGGAAGAGATTACTATTTTGACTATTCAATGGTGAAAAAAGACGGTGACATGAAAATAATTTCCAGTGACCCAGAATTTAATACTGCACTAAATGCAATCAAAGAAGAGAAACGTAAGACAAAGAATTTTAAATTTGAGGCTTCAACGGCAAGTGTTTACCTAAGTAAGTTCATGCGTTTATTCGAAAAATAAGATGTTTTATATACTTTTTTCAATCATTGCTTATCTATTTGGTTCCATCCCAACTGCTGTATGGCTTGGAAAGGCGTGGTATGGAATTGATGTTCGGGAACATGGAAGTAAAAATGCAGGGGCAACAAACACCTTTCGTGTTTTGGGCAAAAAACCAGGAAGAATTGTCTTGCTAATTGATGTAATGAAAGGCGCTTTAGCAACCCTGATTCCAGTCATTATTTCACACGTTTATTTACATCTTGAAGTTGATGCATTGGTTGAAATACAATTATTGGCGGCTACATTTGCTGTAACAGGTCATGTATTTCCAATTTTTGCGCAGTTCAGAGGTGGAAAGGGAGTTGCAACTTCTTTGGGTGTAATCATCGGTCTACAACCAATTGCAGCATTGATTTGTTTGATGATCTTCCTTTTTGTTTTTATTAGTTCAAAGTTTGTATCACTTGGTGCTATTTGTGCTTCCGTTGCATTTCCATTGGTCGTGCGTTTTATTTTAAAAGAAGAATCGCAATTGCTTGTTGGTTTTAGCATACTTTTAAGTGGATTAGTCATTTTTGCACACCGCAAAAATATTGGACGTCTCTTAAAAGGAGAAGAAAACAAAATGAACCTTTTTAAAAAATAATCGTACTGTTTAATTGTTACTTAATTAAATGAAGCTCGATATATAAGTGCGATTTATTAAACATAGCATTCTATACTTGATTTTTGCATTCGTGCCTGTGGTTTTTTATGCCCAAACTGAAGCAGAAATAAAGGTGCAAGCAGATAAGTTTTTCGACAATGAAAAATACTTAGAAGCTACGCCTTTGTATTTGCGTTTAATTGCTCTTCAGCCGCGTGATGTTACTTATAATTATAAATACGGAACCTGTTTACTGTACAATTCAAATAACAAACAAGATGCTATTCGTTACCTTTCGTATGCGACAAATGATCCATCTGTTGCGCCAGATGCCTTTTATTTCCTTGGAAAGGCGCTGCATCTAAATTATCAATTCAACGAGGCAATTAAGCATTATACTACCTATATGCAGAAAAACCCGAAAGGGATAAAATTTGCAGAGGCAGAGCGTGGAATCCAAATGTGTCAGAATGGTAAGCGATTGATGACAACCATTTCAGACATTATTGTAACTGATAAAAAGGAAATCGCGATTGATAAGTTTTTCCGTATTTATGATCTTAAGGATATAGGTGGTAATCTCCTGGTAAACGCGGAGTTTCAAACAAAATTAGATAAGAAAAACAACCATGTTCCATTAATTCATTTTCCTCAATCAATTCAATTACAAAATCAGACTGTTATTTACTATTCCAGTTACGGTGAAAATGGAACGAACGGAAAGGATATTTACATTAGACGAAAATTACCCGATGGAACTTGGGCGATGCCTCAGCTTATCCCAGGAAATGTAAATACACAATACGACGAAGATTTTCCTTACATGCATCCTGATGGAAACTATTTGTACTTTTCTTCCAAAGGTCATAATTCAATGGGAGGGTATGATGTCTTCCGCAGTAAGTATGATTCAGAAACAAATTCCTTTGGTTCACCAGAAAACATGGACTTTGCGATTTCATCTCCCGATGATGATATGTTCTATGTTGTTGATTCATTAAACAAAAAAGCCTATTTTGCCTCAGCACGTCAAAGTCAGGATGGCAAATTGTTTGTTTATAGTGTTATGGTTGATCGTGTTCCAATTCAATTGGCTGTTGTTAAAGGAAATTTTGTTTCTGAAGTAGATCCTAAAATCACGAAAATTAATCTTGAAATTAAAGATTATTCAAGTGGTGAAACAGTAGGTAAATTCAATTCTAATAATAAAGCAGTTTATTTGATTACTTTCCCAAAAGGAGGGAAGTACGAGTACATCATGACGATTGAAGGAAGTAATCAGGAGTTTCGTTCGATTGTTTCGATTCCATTCATGAAGGAATTTAAACCACTCAAGCAGAAAATCATTCATACCTCAGAAGGAGGGAAAGAAATCGTCAAGATTCTCAATTTGTTTGATGAGGAGGTAGAAGATGCTCAGGCTGTAATAGCAGAAGTAATTAAGATGCGCTCTGAATTAAACATCAATGTAACTGAATTTGATTTGGATGAACTTGAACAGGAGCAGAAAAACAAAGAACTGTTGAGTGAAATTGGTTTAGGCAATTTAAATACCAATGAACTAGCCGATGTTTTACAAAAACAAGTTCAGAAAGGAACAGAAAATGAAAATGTAATCGGCACGATTGGAAATAATGTTAATAACCTTATTGTTGAAAATACCAATGAATTTCTTGAATTGGAAGAACAGATTAAAAATAAGGTTGCAGAAGCTAACAACACAGCGCAAATAGACACGAAATATGTGGCTTTGAAGGAAGCGGAACGCATGATTAAAAAGCAACAAGAATTAAAAGCATATTCGAACGATTTACAGCGTTTGAATGATTCAATAAAAAATGTTTTTTCAGCTTCAAAAATTGGTTCTGAACAGCAAAAAATGCAAGATTTGAGTAGTCAATTCAATGAATTGTATGCAAGTGGAAAAGAAAAAGAAGCGATTCAATTGGTTGCTGATAATAAAGACTTCTTGAAAGATCTTATGAATGATAAATCATCAGATTTAATTCAGAACTTAGTGGATAGCAGTGTCAAGTTGGATGATGATATATCGAAATTGAACACCAAGGTTGATATGTATTCTAAAGAAATTTCAAGTAATGAAATTGAAATAAACACACTTAAAAACAGCATTTATACTGCAAAGAAAAAGGATGTACCGGCTATTGAGCAAAAAATTGCTGAAAAACAAAATGAAATTGTAATCATTACACAAGAAAAAGATAATTTGCAGCGTGCAATTGACAAAAAATCCTTGGAGAAGTATCAAGTCAATCAGCAAATCGAAATTCTTCAAGATGCCATTTCTAATAAATCAGTAGCTTCAGTCACAAAAGAACAAGCATCAAAAGCGATTGCCAAAACAGAAAAAATAAATTCAACTACTTTAACGGCATATGTAACACAGCAAATTAATGAATTAGAGAAAAAAGATCCAACGTTAAAAGATCGAATTGTAGTTTCGTCTGGACTTCGTGCTCAAAATATTTACAGTGATTATAAATCGTCAACAATAGGAATTCAAGATGATTCATCATTAACGAAAGAGGATAAGATTTACAAGTTGTTATCGAATGAACGCACTGCTCTTGAACAATTGGAAAAACGCCTAGAGGAAATTGAAAAGTTACGTGAAAAAGACAAAACCAATGAACTGCTCAATAGAGAGAAATCTGAGTTACAAACCTATGTGCAAGAAATTGAAGAGCAGATTGCAAAACATGAGAAATTGGTTGAGAACTTGGTAAGTCAAAATGGATCAAATGATCCTGAAACTATAATTAGTGCTCTAGCACCTGGTTATTCGGATAACATAAAAGCAGTAGCGTCCAATCCAAATTTATCAGATGAAGAGAAATTAACAGCCTTGAATAATGAAGATGAGCAGCTTGTTTCTTCAGTAGAAAAAGAACTCACCTCTGTAAAATCGCAATTGACCAAAGATCCGAGCAATAAGACGCTCATTGCGAAAGAAACGACATTGAATCAAATCAAAGCGGAGAAAGAACTGGCGATTGAACAACGCACAGCAGAAATGAAAGCGGGCAATACGAATGTTTCCTCACAAAATAATGAATTGATAAATACTTTAGATCCTTCGTATGTAAAGAATTTAGAAAAAATAACTGATAGCAAGGAATTTTCTGAAACTCAAAAAGAAATGGCTTATCAGAAGTTAGATAAAGCTTTATTGTTAGCAATCGATGATCGTCAAACCGCTATCGACAAATCCTTGAAAAAGGAACCAACAAATGAAAAATTGCTTCAAGAAAAAGAAGCTTTAACAGAATTGAAGTCGCTTGTTGAATCACGTATAGAAGAACGTGAACAATTAACCTCAATTCAATCAACCGTAGAGCTAACGGATGAGTTACTTGAAGAGAAGAAAATAAGCTTGCGTGCTCAACTCGATCCAACTTATGCAAAGAAAATCGAGGCAGCACAAACGAGTTCAAAGCCAGAAGCAGAAAAATTAATTACTGAATTAAAGGTAGAACAAGCACTTCTGAGTAAATTGAAAGCTGAAGAAGCAAAAGTTCAAAAGACACGCGATAAAGATCCTTCAAATGCAGAATTGAGAACACAATTAACAGTTGCCCAGCAATTGAGTAAAGATACCGAAAACCGCATTTCATCGCTGAATAAATCTATTGAATCGATTGAAAATGGAACTGCAGTTGCCGCAATTTCTGAAGAGGAGAAAACACGAATTATTGCAACTATTCTACCGACATACATAGGCGAAAAGGAACAAATCGCTACAAATAAGGATTGGTCCAACCAGGAAAAAATGGATGCTCTGTTGGTACTAGAAAATGCCTTAATAGAGGCTGTCGATGCAGACATAACTGCTAAACAATTAGCACTAAAAAAAGACCCTTCGAATGTCCAACTGAAACGAGAGGAAGCGGTTTTAAATCGCGTTAAAAAGGAGGCAGAAGAGAGGATACAGGAATTGAATAAATCTGCACAAGAAGTTGAACAAACCTATGTTGCCAGCGAAGAAGAAAAGAAAAAAGAAATTGAATCTTTACGACCAGAATATACAATAGAAATAAACGCGATTCAGTCAAACTCTACGTTGAGTGAACTTGAAAAATTAGAAGCTTTACAAACAGAAGATCAAAAATTAATTGCAGCAGTCTACGACCGAATCGAACAACTGCAAGACGCCTTGAATGAAGAGCCCTCTAATAAGAACTTACAAGATGAATTTCGCATTTTAAAAGTGATTGAGACGGAACTTGAAGCTAAAATTGAAGTTCGTCAAAATCAACTTTCTGGTGCACGAGCAAATACACAGGTCTCTGATGTGGAAAAGGATGCCGCTTTATTAGGGCTGATGCCAAATTACGCGTCTTCGTTAAATGAAATTGAAAATGCAATTTCACGCTCAAATGAGGAGAAAAAAGAGGCTATTTTAAACCTTGAAAATGAGTTGAATGAGCGAATTTTAGCAGAGAAAATTAAGTTGAAAGAAGCCTTAGCAAATGATCCTTCCAACATTGAATTGAAAAATCGTTTGGCTGTTATTGAAGCAATTGAAAAGGATTCGGAAACGCGAATTAAGGAAATCAAATCGTCGACTGTTTCGAGTCAGTCAACTGCTACAATTGATCCTGCAGAAAAAGCATCTTATTTGTCAAAATTACGAGAGGATGTGCTAAAGGATAATGCTTCAGCAATGAATGCAGATCCAAGTGAGTTGAATGAATTGAAAGATCAAATTTCGGTGCTTGGTTCCTATGAAACGCTATTAAAAGATCGTATTGCAGATGCTGAAGATGCTGTAAAATCGAACCCTTCCAATCAAATTGGTCAAAGAGAAGTCATTTATCTCAATGATGAATTATCCCAAGTTCAGAAAAAACTACGTAAAGCAAAAATAACGGTAGGTGAATTGGAAAAAGTAGCAGATTTTGGTCCGAAAGAAGTACAACGTTATGATGATCCAGTGTTGAATCAATTGACGGAAAAATCTGCTTTGCTTGAAAAGAAATTAATGAACGAGACGTTGAATCCGATTGAAAGAGAAACGCTTCAAAAAGAGTTATCGCAAGTAGAGAAACAAAAAACTGTTCAAGAAAACAAATTAATGTCAACCGAAATAGCTGAGAACAAACAACGATTAAATGAACAAACATCTCAATTAAAAGAAAATTCAAAAGTGAATCAATCAACCCAAACCAATTCACGTTTAACCTTGGCGCAACAAGAGGAATTGAATAAGGAGGCGGGCGAATTGATAAAAAAAGCAGATGGATCAAAAAATCCAGTTGAGAAGAATTATTTGTTGAATCAAGCGCTAGAAAAACAAGAAAAAGCGAACGATATAACGCAAACGGCACTTGTAGAAAATAAATTACAAGCACTTCAGCAGGAAAATGGAATTGAACTTCTAGAAACGAAAGCAGATTTAGAGAAAAAACAAAGAAGATATTCAATTCAAGTTGGTGAATTAACACGTGAAATTAGCACCTTGGATCAGCAAATACCTGCAACCAAACGAAAAGAATTAAAACAGTTGCAGGAACAGAAAAATCAAAAGACTGAGCAACTTTCATTGATTCAACTGCAGCTTGAAAATTTAAATGAGCAATTGAGCAAGGAGGATAAGCTTCCACAAACCACCAACCCGTTAGCGATTGAAACAGCGATTTCGTATAACGAAGAACGTGAAATGGCTTCAACCGAAGGTTATAAGTTATACCAAGAAAAGGTGAATGCTGCATTGGAAGTTGAAAAACAAATTACTAAATTAGATGCACAGATTTTTCAAGAAAAGAGTCAAACCAAACAACTCGCTTCGACCGTAATTGAAAATCCAACAGCTGAAAATAAAAGTGCCTTAGACCTTGTTATAAGTAGGATAAAACAATTAGAAGCTCAACGTGAGCAATTGAAGGATGAATTAACAAATAAACAAGCGCTCGCGAATGCAGCCTTGCCAATGAATCAGGAGGAAGCTATGAAAATGCAAAATTTGGTTAAACGAGGTATTGAGCCGATCCAGCGCATTGCGATTGTTGCGGCTTTGGTGCCGATGCCTGTAAATGGCTTAACGATTAAAGAAACGGCAGTAGATACATATTCAATTACTAATCCAATTCCTGTAGATGTCAAATCGCCAACAGGGCTTGTTTATCGTGTACAAATTGGAGCGTTTGCAAAACCAATTCCACAGAATTTATTTAATAAATTCAATCCGGTTTCAGGTGAAAAATTGAATAATGGAATTACGCGTTACTTGGCTGGGTATTTTAATAATTCAACGAAAGTTGTTGAGGCAAGGGATCAAATTAAGCAATTAGGTTATGCAGATGCTTTTGCTGTAGCCTATTGTGATGGTAAACGAATTAGCTTAGCAGAAGCGCGTGCAATGGAAGCATCTGGTCAATGTGTTCCAAAAGGAGAAAATGAATTAGTAGTGGAGGTTGCAACTAATACAGCAGAAAAAATGGGCTTAGGAGATACGACAAAATTGGTAAAAGTTGATGAGTTGTCTTATAACCAAGCACCTGGAGCTGTAAAAGCAGAACCAATTGAAAAACATTTGGGATTATTCTTTACCATTCAGGTTGGAGCGTTTAATCGTCCAGTTAGGTCAGGAGCATTGAAGGGAATCGAGCCTTTGAATACTTTGCGTTTACCAAATGGACAAATTCGCTATACATCTGGAATGTTTAATTCAATAGAAGAAGCGCTTCCGAAAAAACAAGAGGCAATTGATAGGGGAATAAAAGATGCACACGTTACAGTTTATTACAAAGGTGAGCGCATCGCAATAGATGAGGCATTGAAATTGCTTAAAGAACAAGGGAATGTTATTTTGGAGTTAAATCAATCCGAAGATATTCAAATGGTTGAAATACAGGAAGAAATAGTAGCGGTGACACCAGCACTTACAACAGAAGAGGTCATTGAAGAAACGACAGTAAAAACAGTAAATCGCTATCAAATTGTAAGCAAGAAAACATTTGATGAATTCCCGCGTGATGTGTTGAATCGTTACAATGCGCATGGTAGTTTTTATTATGACGAAATGGATAAAACTGTTAAATCTACAATTGCCAATAGTTTAGATGAATTACCCGACGTATACACATTTAGAAACGATGTGGATACGTTGAAAACTTTGGATGAAGAAGATGAGTCAGGAGTAACGGTTATTGCTACCTTTACATCAATTAGTTTACCTGGAGATTTCACAGATTGGTTATTGCGTTATAATTTCAGACGCGAAATGAAGCAATCTGAAGGGATAATTGAATTGCGTATATCAAGAGTTTCCGACGATAAATTAATAGAATTAGAGAATAAATTAAATGAGTTTGCAATTCCATTTCAAGAGGAGCGAGTTCAAGAGTAACAATAATAAAATAAAGTTAGATGTTAACAGAAGTAGAATTTGATGAGTTGATTTTAGAGGCATTGGTTGATCAAAAAGACTTAATAGTTTACAATGACGATGTAAATACCTTTGACACGGTTATAGACGCTTTAATAAAAGTGTGCGATCACAACCCAATTCAAGCAGAACAATGCACGTGGATTATCCATCATAATGGTAAATGTCAGGTGAAAAGAGGTGAGTATGAACGTTTAGAGCCCATGTGTACCGCATTGTTAGACAGAGGGATTAGCGCAACAATCGAATAATTTTATTGTTTTCTTTGTAAAAACAAAAAAAACGACTTATATTTGCACCCGCAATACGGTTTTAATACCGCTGCAAAAAGGCTTCGTAGCTCAACTGAATAGAGCACTACATTACGGCTGTAGAGGTTTAAGGTTTGAATCCTTACGAGGTCACTAAAGCGGAGATTTGGTCAATTTTGATCGAATCTCCGTTTTTCATTTCTAATAAAGTCGTTGATATTGAACGTATTAAATCAAAAAATACATTCGTTCTAAAAGTTTGAACTCGGCCTTTTTGCTTGTCATAAGCAAAGCCATCAGGGAATAGCAAAAGTTGTAATTTGTGTTTATCAAACAAACTCCCAGATTCCCATATTTTACTGAGGTTCTTCGATAATTTGAATCCATTTTTTATACATTTTTCAAGGTTTGAACTCGTTAGGTTGGGGTTCGTCAGTTTTTCCTCTAATTCTAAAATTTCGTTTTTATATTTTTCACTAAATTTGTTATACAATGCTGTTTCTATTTTACCAGTGGCGAACCTTTCTTCGGTTGCATCTAATTCTTTTCTAACTTGAGTTAATTTGGTTTTAGCCGCGGCAACTTCATTGGCATCCGATTTTGACATTTCCAATAATTTGTACTGCATTATTTCCGGAACGACGGCATCCAATTCCTTTAAATCAAACTGATATTCATTTAATAATTCTATGAAGGATTGGTGTAGTTTTTTTGCACTAAAAACAACTCCTTTGCATTTCTTTTGACAGACATAGTAATAAAGCCCTTTTGCTTTTACAAGAAACCCAGTCATCAAATTTCCACATGTATCGCAACAAACAGATTTCTTTAATGGTAAGTCATCAGACATTGTTTCATAGGTTTTACTTATTACCTTGCTTTCTGGGGTGTTTATTTTAATGAAATCTTCTTGTGATACAATTGCATCATGCTGTCCAAGCGTTATTTCACCAGGAAGCATTTTTGTAATCAAGATTCCGCAATAGAAAGGGTTTTTAAAAATTTCATGTAATCTACGTTCATTAATTT
>JBIKJH010000006.1:0-205637 GCA_044361115.1 Crocinitomicaceae bacterium | reverse complement strand
AGGAAAAATCTTAGATGTTGGTGCAGGTGCAGGTGTTCACTCACTTGAATTACAAGATCGAGGATATGAGGTGTTTCCAATTGAAGTTTCTGATGGTGCGGTACGTTACATGAAACAAGTTGGTTTGAATGCTCGGAAAATCAATTTTTTTGATTTAAAAGAAGAACAATACGATACCATTTTAATGATGATGAACGGAATTGGTATTGCTGGGACTTTAGCCAATTTGGAAAAAACATTAATTCAGGCAAAGTCTTTGCTTGCCGAAGGCGGAAAAATTCTGTGTGATTCATCAGATATCAAGTATTTATACGAAGATGAAGATGGAGCGCTTTGGGTAGATTTGAATTCAGAGTATTACGGAAATTTTCGTTTTCAGATGAAATATAAAAAAGATAAAGGCCCATGGTTTGATTGGTTGTATGTAGATTTTGACAACCTTTTCAAAGCAGCGAAAAATGTTGGTTTGAAAGCAAAACGTTTGTACGAGAACGAAGACCATTATTTAGCGGAAATCACTTTAGATTAGAATTTAGAGGTTAGAAGTTAGGGTTTAGAAGATAGGGTTGATGAAAAAAAACATGCTTTTCTTGTTGGTTCAGCTAATTATATGTTGGCAATTCGTTTATTCGCAGACGACAGAATTTCCTATGAAGGAAAGTTCCTTATTGTGGAAAATTGAAGGACCAGGTATTCCGAAAGGTTCCTATCTTTTTGGAACAATGCACTTGATAGAAAAAGAATACTTCATTTTTCCTGACAAACTAGAGAAAATTGTTAAAAAATCTGAGCAATTGGTAATGGAACTTCCCGGTCTACCAAATCAAAAAGAAGCAATGAAATATCTGCTTTTGGAAGAAGGAACATTTTTCGATTTCTTCACTCCAGAGCAAGTTGATACCATTCTTGTATGGGCAAAGCAAGAATTAAAGATGAACGAAAAAGCGTTCAGAACTACCATGTCCAAAATGAAACCTTTCGTTGTAGTTCAAATGGCTGCACAGCTTCATTTCATGGGTAAAACAGAATCTTACGAAATGACATTAGAAGAAATTGCCAAAGCCAACAATTTGAGCATTAAAGGATTAGAAACGATTGAACAACAAATGGGATTTTTCGACGGTTTGACCAAAGCACAACAAACGGAAATGGTGATGGATGGAATTCGCGAAACTGAAAAATCAATAGCAACATTAAAAGAAATGGAGGTGTTGTACCAAGGTCAAAATGTAGATTCGTTGTATTTAATGATTCAAGATGAAGGCGGAGTTATCGCTGACGAATCTGCTGATTTCTTAGATAATCGAAATGCTGCTTGGGTGCCGCAAATCAAAGAGATGATTGCTAGTAAACGTTGCTTTATCGCAGTAGGAGCTGGACATCTTGGTGGTCCTAATGGCGTAATTCGCTTATTGCAAAAAGAAGGGTACACCCTATCAGCTGTAGAACTTTAACAACCCATTTTTTTATGAAATATTTAAGTATTTTATTCTTGTTATCATTAATCGTTGGCTGTAAAACCTACAACGAAGACGACAAAAAAAGTTTTGACGAACAAATCAAAAGTTATTTGGCAAAGAAAAACGTTAAATGCAAACGCACTTCTTCAGGACTATATTATACGATATTAGAACCCGGTTCTGGTGAATTTATCAAATTTACAGATGTTGTTTCATTCAAATACAAAGGTTATTTCATGAATGGAACAGTGTTCGATGTACAATCGAAAGAACCGGTTGAATTTGAAGTTGGACAATTGATTGGTGCTTGGAAGGAAATGATGTTGTTATTGAAACCAGGCGGAAAAGCATTCTTGGTCGCTCCTCCTTCGTTAGGCTATGGCGATCGCGATTTGGAAGATATTCCACCCCACTCTATACTTGTCTTTGAAATAGAAGTTGTTAGTGTGAAGTGATTAATTAAAAAGAAATTGAATATTTGAATATTTGAATATTTGAATATTTGAATATTTGAATATTTGAATATTTGAATATTACTATCGCCAGAGAAAAAAATCGAAAAAATCCAAGAATAATTGGGCGAATCGTTGATAAAACGGATTCAAACTTATACTTTTGGGTTCAGTTTTATAATCGATACTAAAAACCCGCAAAAATGAGCGTACTTGTAAATAAAGACTCAAAAGTGATTGTACAAGGATTCACTGGTAGTGAAGGATCCTTCCATGCATCTCAAATGATTGAATACGGAACCAATGTTGTTGGTGGTGTAACTCCAGGAAAAGGAGGAACTTCTCACTTGGATCGTCCAGTTTTCAATACAGTTGCTGACGCAGTTACTAAAACAGGTGCAGATGTATCTATTATTTTCGTACCGCCATCATTTGCTGCTGATGCAATAATGGAAGCTGCGAACGCTGGAATTAAAGTAATCGTTTGTATTACTGAAGGTATTCCAGTAAACGACATGGTGAAAGCGAAAGAATATATCAAAGGATATGATTGCCGTCTAATAGGACCAAACTGTCCAGGTGTTATCACTGCTGGAGAAGCGAAAGTAGGTATCATGCCCGGATTCGTTTTCAAAAAAGGAAAAATCGGTATTGTCTCTAAATCTGGAACATTAACATACGAAGCAGCTGATCAAGTCGCGAAAGCAGGATTGGGAATCACAACAGCTATCGGAATCGGTGGTGATCCAATTATTGGAACAACTACAAAAGAAGCTGTAGAATTGTTGATGAACGATCCAGAAACAGAAGGAATCATCATGATTGGTGAAATCGGTGGTAATTTGGAAGCAATTGCAGCACGTTGGATTAAAGACAATGCTAAAAAACCAGTTGTAGGTTTTATCGCTGGTGAAACTGCTCCTAAAGGAAGAACAATGGGTCATGCTGGTGCTATTGTCGGAGGTGACGAAGATACTGCTGAAGCTAAAAAACGTATCATGAGAGAATGTGGAATTCACGTTGTTGATTCTCCTGCTCACATCGGTGCTAAGATGGCTGAAGTTTTAGGCGTAATGGCATAAGAAATAAAACGTTTATCGTTGAAAAAGGTGTTAGATTTCTAGCACCTTTTTTTGTGGGGTAAAAATTCAAATGAATGTGGTGATGTTCCTGTTATGTTGAAAGTTACAATTTTAGAATGTTGTAATGTTGTAATGTTGTAAATTAACAAATTTGCAAATTAACAATCTTACTTATAACTCCCAATTTCATTGATCTACAGATGCATTTCTCAATCCTATTTTGTACATTTAATCAACGATTAATACCAAATAATGATGGTAAAACAATTATTAGAGGAACATTACAAGCAACATGGTTTTCCTAAATTGGCGGCACGATTTATTCAGGAGCCAGAGTTAATCCCTGAACTAGTTTATATTGCCTTAAGTGATTTAAAACACCCATTTCCAGAATGTGCTTCTTGGCTATTGATCCATATCGCCAAAACAAATCCAGCATTACTTGAAGAATTTCAACCTCAAATCATAGATTGCCTGATTCAAAGTAAAAACCAAAGTGTTCTGAGAAACCTATGCAATACATGCTCTCTGTTACCTTTAATCGATTACAAAGAATCCGAATTTTTAGACCAACTAATTGCTTTCATTAAAGACGATTCGAACAAAGTGGCACTTTCTGTTTATGCTCTCTATAAACTTATTCATTTCACTTTTAGATATCCAGAAATTAAACCTGAGATTTTAGGTATACTTGAGCTAAAACAATCAGTCACAATTCAGCCTTTTATGCGTATTGGTATCAGAAACTATATTAAAGCCACCTCATCCATTCATTGAAATAAGTTAAATTTATGGCACTTTCGGGTTAATAAAAACCGCTATAAATTAAATAGTTAACTAATTTTAGTTTACCTCAACATTCTTAATTCAAAATGACCGAATAGTTGAAATCCTTAAATTGACCTATTTCCAACCAATACAATCCCGCTTTTGATTGAAAATCCCCTGAATGATTTAATTCGTCTGCCCAGCCCCACCAAGGTTCAATACAAAAAAATGGCGCATCTTTTTTTGTCCAAAACCCAATAGCATCAAGTTGATCAAACGCAATTCTAACTAGTTCACCATCAATTTTATGTACAAGTGAAACCCAATTAAATGGAGGGTTCTTAATTACAATTGCATCATTTTCAAAAAGTGAATCGTTCAATTCCAGTTCACCTTTGCAATCTATTGAGGTGTAGTCACCTGAATAATAAGGCCCTTCCAGTTCGTGTCTTACTAATAAAAAAGGATTTGAAAAAACTAAACGATAGGCATCCAATTGATCTTTTAACTGAAACCCCGGGTGACCACCAATGGAAAAGCCAATGGGTTTAGTATCCATATTCTTCACAGAATAATGCACATCAACACCAAATTCTGTCAATGTATAACGAACATTAAACTCAAATTTAAAAGGATAACTATTCAATGTATCCTCATCCCACTTCAAAGTAAAATCAACAGAGTAGGCGGATTTATTCGTTACACTAAAATATTTTTCACGTGCAAATCCGTGTTGATTCATCTTATAGGTTTTTCCATCAAAGCTGAAGCTATCATTCAACAATCGACCGACAATTGGAAATAAATTAGGGGCAGTACGATTCCAAATCATATCATCTTTTTCCCATAAAACAGATGATTCACCTACCCTATTTAACGAAATCAACTCTGCTCCTTTTAATGAAATATTGGCTACTAATCCATTTTTCGATAACTCAACCATCTGATCCATACGCTTTCTTTTACCTTACGAATTTCTGCAAAATAGTCGAATAGTCCAAGAGAACCCTTTAAAACAAAGAAAGCGACCAACTTTACAACAGCGGTAATCCTGATGTAAATGTTAAAAAAATAATAATATAGTACTATGTATTGCATAGTTCATTCTTTTACATATATCTTTGTATAAAAATAATAAAATGAGTTTAGAGAATACACAAGCCCAAATGCGAAAAGGAATCTTGGAATATTGTATTCTATCCATTCTCGATAAAAAAGAAGCTTATCCTTCAGAAATTCTAGAAACCTTGAAGGATGCCAAATTAATCGTTGTAGAAGGAACGTTGTATCCGCTTTTAACACGCTTAAAAAATATGGAGCTTCTGTCGTACAGATGGGAAGAATCGCAATCAGGACCACCTCGTAAATACTTTACCTTAACCAAAATGGGGAAAGCCTTTTTAGAAGAACTTGACAGTACTTGGTCTGAATTGAGTGCAGCTGTTAATAAAATTACCAACCTACAACCGAGTCAATCGGCAGAAAATAATGAATTATGAAAAAAACCGTTTCAGTGAACATAAAAGGCATGAATTTCTTAATTGAAGAAGATGCATTTGAATTATTGCAAGATTACATGAACCGTTTGAGTCATGGTTTGCGCAACGAAAAAGATAGCAAGGAGATAATTGAAGATATCGAATTGCGTATTGCTGAGTTATGTACTTCTCGTCTAAGTAATAAAAAACAAGTCATCGAAATCGAAGATATACAATTCATTTTAGATACTTTAGGCGACCCTTCTCAATACTTAGATAATGATGAATCTTCATCTCAATCATTCAATGAAAGCGACGAGCAAAAAACATATCAGCATGAACGAGAACGTCATTTATTCCGTGATTTAGAGAATGCTTCGATAGCTGGTGTTTGCGCAGGTATTGCGAATTACTTTAAGATTGATGTTGTTATAATACGTGCAATCTTCTTAATTATGTTCATTTTCGGTGGATTTGGCTTTCCACTGTATGTTATTCTTTGGATTGTGGTTCCAAAAGCGAAATCAACTATTGAGAAGCTCCGAATGCGCGGGAAACCGATTACTGTTGATTCTGTTAAGGAAGAAGTTGAAAATGCCGCAAAACGCTTTGAAACGCAAACAAAATCATTTGCAAACAGAATTCGTCGCGAAGATCATTTATCACATCGATTCAGTTCACTCGGTAAAGTAATCGGAGCAGTAGTTGGGGTTTTTCTGATTATCCAAGGGTTATTTTTCTTAGTAATGTTTATGATTTTCGGGGTAGTTGGTGTGCGTGTAATTCCAGTTCAAAGTGATAGTGGCTATTTGTCTTTACATGAACTGGCAAAAATGACAATTGAAACACAGTCAGATTATAATTGGGGATACGCAGGAGTAATAGTTACTGCACTATCTATTAGTTTCTTTTTACTTCTCTTAGGTATAAAATTAGTATTCAGAATTCGCAATCGTTGGTCACGTTTGAGTTTGATTTCTCTTTTTATAACTGGATTTATTGGGTCCACAATGGTACTTATTATTGGATTAAAGACGGGAAGAGAAATATCGATTGAAGGTGAGTTAGAACATGAGATTGGAACCTATTATGGGGATGAATTAACGATTATTCCTCATCTTTCAACTTACGAATCGTCTAACAATAAATTCAAAATTAAAACAGATGTCGAATGGGGAATGATGACAATTAAAGGTGATAAAATATCAGAGCCTGGAATACACATTCACTACAAGCCTTCTAGTGATTCTTTGTTTCATGTATACCAAACCTTGAGCGCACATAGCCATTCACATAAAATAGCGTTAGAAAAAGCAAAAAATATTCGACATTCAATGTCTATTGATAGCAATATAGTGAACTTGAACAATTATTATACCTATCCAATTGCTGATAAAATGCGTCTACAACAAGTCGAAATCTACATTGAAATTCCAGCAGATAAAACGGTAAAAATTAACAACGAAATTATTCGCTTGGGACCAGATCCTTTCAAGGATAAAAATGTCGACGAAAACTATGAAGAAAATGGTCGCATTGAAAGTAATGGTTCATATTCACATTGGAATTAATTACTTCACGTCTGAATAACAAAAAAAAGCGAGGCTATTTAACCTCGCTTTTTTGTTTATTAATCGCTTTTTTTATTTTCTCATATAATCTCGAAATTCCATTTTACTCGAGTCAAATGTAAACAATGGCAATAATGTACTCCCTTTATCTTTGTCCAATAAACGGTCGTATAAAAACATAGCCATTTCTAATCGATCATTTTCGAATGTCAATGTCTCTAATATTTTATACGCTTGACTTGCGTTCAAACATTTATTCAGCATATCTTTAGTAATCGTTTCTATTCGATCTTCATCAAATGTAATCGTTTTCAAATCTGCAACATAAGTTGCTTCATCGCCTAATACTTTTGTACATGTAATTGATGTTGAACTCGTATTTACTGTGCTTGTATTAATTGCATTTCCACTATTCATACTAGAATTCAATTGAGAATTTCCGCTAGAAACATTTCCATTGTTAGTGCTAATTGCTCCACCGGATGAAGTTGTGGTTGTTGTGGTTTGTGTAGTTGTTGTAGATGACGAAGATTGAACTCCATTCATCGTAAGATTCACATTTCCATTTGGCAATGTCGTTTGAGTGCCGCTAGTGTTGGTTGTTGTGGTATTTACATTAACATTTCCTCCAGGAATAGTTGCTTGAGATCCCGCACCATTCATGTTAACATTGACATTTCCAACGGGTGCCGTTGTAGTGGTAGTTTGCGTTCCCATACCCGAATTGGTAGTTGTACTAGAAACGTTGATAGTTCCACCTTGTGTTACAGTTTGAGTAGTTTGCGTACCCATTTCTGAAGTATTCATACCGATGTTGATTCCTCCAACACCATTGTTCATTGTTGGATCTGTTACATTGATATTAATATTCATTCCAAAATTACCGTTTAGATTTGTGGGATCAGTAACCGTTGTTGTTTGACTTGTACCCGTCGTAGTTGAATTTATGGATACATTACCTCCCTGAGTACCTGTTTGAGTTGTACCTCCATTCAAATCAGAATTAATGGTAACATTTCCACCAGTAGTCGCTGTTTGACTTGCTCCGCCATTCATTCCTGAATTGATTGTTACATTGCCTCCCTGTGTACCTGATTGAGTTGTCCCGCCATTCATATCAGAATTAATGGTAACATTTCCACTATTAGTCGCTGTTTGGCTTACTCCGCCATTCAATCCTGAATTGATTGTTACATTCCCATTCGTTGTACCTGATGGTGCCGTTGTTGTCCCTGTATTAATCGCACCATTACCGTTCGTTGTGCCTGACTGATTGGTAGTAATTGGAGTTGAAGTATTGGTTGTTTGAGTAACAACTTGTTGTGTTGTCGTTACTGGTGCATCACTGTATACCGCTGAATTATCTGGACGATATGTAATTACACCTTGTTGTTGTAGCGTTCCTGTCGTAGGCACTTCACCCAACCATTGAAGTTTTCCTTTTCCTTTTTTAAAGACTACACGTGTAGTAATATCAGACGGTGTGTCGATGAAGAACATTTTATCAATGTCTTTCGTTTTTCCATCAGCAAAAATCAATTTTAAAGCATAGGAACCATTTCGAATCCCACCAACTGAAACATTCGTTTGAGGAACAGAATTTTGTTTAATTCCATTCAAAATAACATAAAATTGCTGACCATTGTTATTGAAAACGGTCAAATTGCTTTGAGCCATTGAAACAAACCCAATAAAAAGAATTAAAAGTGTAACGCTATTTTTCATACTTATTTTTTTGTGTGCCTTTTAATAAGACCATGCCAAGTTAAGGCAAATGTGTTAAATCACAAAAGAATAATAGATGAAAGAACTAAAAAGACGAATTAATCTTAAATTTACACAAATAATGAACTATGTAATTGTCGATATAGAAACAACTGGAGGTAGCCCTAAAGCTTCCAAAATTACGGAAATTGCCATCTATAAGCATGACGGAACGTCTATCATCGACGAGTTTTCGACCTTAGTTAATCCTGAAATGAAAATTCCCGAATTCATTTCGCGTTTAACAGGAATTAGCGACAAAATGGTGGAAGACGCACCAAAGTTTTATGAAATCGCTAAAAATATCATTGAGTTTACAGAAGGGTGCATTTTTGTAGCTCACAATGTAGGCTTCGACTATGGTATTATTCGTCACGAGTTTAAAACCTTAGGTTATGATTTCCGCCGCCCGCACCTCTGCACTGTTCGCTCATCACGTTATGTGATACCTGGAATGGATTCATATAGTCTTGGTAAATTATCGCGGAATTTGGGAATTGAAATTAAAGACCGACACAGAGCAGGTGGTGATGCACTGGCAACCGCTCATCTTTTCACCATGCTAATTGAAAAAGACCCAAGTGGTTTACAAACCTTCATTCAAGAAGAAGTTAATCCCAAAATATTGCATCCAAATTTAAATTTGGAAGTATTAGATGAAATCCCAAGTAAAACAGGGGTTTATAAGTTTTATAATGAATTCAACCAACTCATTTACATCGGTAAAAGCAAAGCAATAAAAACACGTATAGATCAACATCTGAGAAACTCGAAAACGAAAAAAGGGATTCAAATGATGAAAGAAATCATGCGCATCGAATATGATTTAACGGGATCCGAATTAATTGCACTTTTACGTGAATCACAGCTAATTAAACAGCATAAACCAGTTTACAATCATATGCTAAAGAAAAGTCGTTTTCCTTATGGAATTTACGATTATTTGGATGATAGTGGTTATTTGCGTTTATATGTTTCTTTGACTTCGAAAAAAGAGGCTATGCCACTTGCAAGTTTCACAACAAAAAAAGAAGCCAATTCCTATTTAGAATACATTGTTGAAAAATACGGGTTATGTCAAAAATTATGTGATTTATATCCAACTCAATCTGCATGTTTTCACTATGCGATAAGAAAATGTAAAGGCGCCTGTATCAAAGCTGAATCAGCTGATGATTACAATGCGCGCGTTGAAGAATTTATAAATGCGCAATCATTTAATGGCGATAGCTTTTTCATCATCGATAAGGGGCGTCATAAAAGCGAAAAGAGTTTGGTCCTTGTTGAGCGCGGATCAATTTTGGGATACGGTTATGCTCCATATCATTTTCAAGGTCAACCAACACTAAAATGGAAACGCTTCATTGAAATAACAAATGAAGATAGAGATGCACGTACAATTTTAACAATGCACTTGCGAAAAAACCCTGAAGCGGAAATCATTCGCTTCTAATCACTTTATCAGTACATATACCCCATTCAGAATAGCCATTCTCAACACAATTCCCAAAAACACAATCATCATTCTTTATTTTTTAAAGTGTTGACGAATCAAACGTAAAAAACATTATGTAAAAAAAGCCGATACAAAAAATTGCATCGGCTTTACTATTGATGGTCTAACGATTATGCTTTTAATCGTTTTGAGAAGTCAATTAAGATTGGCGTTGCCACACACAATGAAGAGTAAGTACCAATAATTACACCTACTAATAAAGCGAATAAGAATCCTTTAATTGCTGCACCACCGAAGATAAACATGATCAATACAACCACAAATAAAATCATAGATGTATTGAAGGTTCTACTCAAGGTCGTATTCAATGATTTGTTGATGATATCATAATGGTGATCGTCTTCTTTACTTCCTCTTAAGTTTTCACGAATACGGTCAAATACGATAACGGTATCATTCATAGAGTATCCGATAACGGTCAGAATTGCAGCAATAAATGCTTGATTTACATCTAAACTAAATGGTAAATAACCATGTAATAAAGAGAAAATCGAGATTACGAAGAATGCATCATGCGCCAATCCGACAATCGCACCAATTGAATATTGCCAGTGTCCGAAACGCAACAAGATATAGGCAAATATCGCAATCAATGCCAAGGTGATAGAGATAGCAGATGAAGTCCATAATTCACTTGAAACAGAAGCAGAAATACTTCTTGATTCAATGATTTCATAATTCCCCATTTTAGCTTTACTAACTTCCAATGCCTCTTTCAATTTATCAGAAACTTTCTGAGTAGCATTGTCATCTTTCAACATGTAATTCGTAACGATTTCAACATTGTAGTCATTTGATTTCGTTTTCAAATCGATCGATGAAATCTCTTTGTTTTCTACAAATACTTTCTCTAAGTTCGTGCGGATGTACTCAATATCAGCTTTGTTTTCGAACTTAACAACAAAAGTACGACCTCCTGTAAATTCAACACTTTGTTTCAAGCCACGAGCAACTAACGCTCCAACACCTAATAAAGTAACAGAAATAGAAAAAATGTAGAAGTATTTTCGTTTTCCAACCCAGTCAAAATGGAAGTTTTGGAATAAGCCTTTCGAATATTTCGTGTTCACTGAAATCGATTTTCCTTTCGACATCCAAGCATGGAATACCAATTTCGAAATGATGATCGCAGAGAACATAGAAGTAAAAATACCGATGATCAAGGTCGTTGCAAATGATTCGATTTCACCTGTTCCGAATACTTTCAAGATAATCGCAACCAACAAGTGTGTAACATTCGCATCGATGATTGATGGCAAGGCACGTTTAAAACCTACATCAACTGAACTTTCTAAATCCAAGCCTCTTGCTTGCTCTTCACGAATACGTTCGAAAATCAAGATATTGGCATCGACTGCCGTACCAATTGTCAATACGATACCAGCGATACCTGCTAATGTCAATACAGCTCCAAATGATGCAAGGGAACCGAAAATTAACAATACGTTCACCGCTAAAGCAATGTTTGCCGCTAAACCAGCTTTTCCATAGTAGAAGTACATATAAAGTAAAACGGCTAAGAATGCAAATCCAAAAGAAATCAAACCTGCTTTCGAGTTTTCTTTACCGATCGTTGGTCCAACTTTCGTTTGTTCTTTAATCACACAAGGTGCAGGAAGCGCCCCACCATTTAATAAGCCAGCTAAATCTTTTGCTTCTTCAATATCAAAATTCCCGGAAATCTGTGTATTTCCACCAGTGATGGCTTCATTTACACGAGGTGCTGAATAAACCACATCATCCATTGTGATGGCAACCATACGACCTGCATTATCAGCAGTCATTTCAGCCCATTTATCTGAACCTTCTGGCGTCATAGAAACGTCTACAGTAATTTTTGCTGATCCTTCATCAAAACCTGTTGACGCTGTCTTTACATCCTTACCGCCGACGCGTGCTTTTCCATTTTCTGGAATCCGAATGGCGTATAGGGTATATGCTTTTTCTTTTGATTTATCAGAAATTTGCTCTAGTTCAGCAGACCACATGAACTTCACGTCTTCTGGAAACAATGCCATGATGTCGCTGCGGTTTAAAATAGCATCTACCGCCATTTTATTTTCAGAAGAAACATAACCCATTGCAAAATCTCCAGCAGGCTTCACTAAATCAGATAAGCCTTTTTGTGTACCTCCGAATGTAGAAAGTGATTTTGTTTCTTTCGCTTTTTTAGCCATCGTCGCTGAATCCTCAACAGAACCCAAATTTTCATCAACAACCTCTTTTTGACGCGACAAACCTATCGCTTGTTGCCATTGTCCACCGATTTCGCTTGGAAAGTATGTTTCATAGAACTGCAAGTTAGCCATAGATACCATTTTTCTTGCAACGGTCTCCTCATCTTGAACGCCTGGTAATTCTATATACAAACGATTATTTACTTGATCTCTTTGAATGTTTGGCTGAGCAACACCGAATTGGTTAATACGCTTACTCATGATTTTCTCCACACCATCCATTGAAGAAGCAGCAATCTTTCTCAAATAAGCTTCAACATCACTGTCTGAAGAATTCAAACCTAAGCCTTCAGTCTCACTTGTTTCTAACAAGGTTACAACGCGTGATTTGTTAATTTCTTTGTTTTTCGCAATGAAAATTGAGATGAAATCGCCACCAGTTGATCCATACTGTCTTAGCGCTGCATCATATGGTTTCTTAAAACGAATGTCTCTTTCGTTGCGCGCGAAGCTTTTAACTAAATCCGGTGTCGAAATCTCAAGTGTTACAGACATCCCTCCTACAAGATCTAGTCCGAACGCCAATGATCTCTTTTTTGTTTCACCAAAAGTAGAACCAAGCACTGGATATACAGAAACTTCTGATTTATCTTTCAAAATTTGGTTGATAAATGCAGCTTTTGCTAACTCTTCAGCTTCTGGCTGATTAAAGTTTACATACACACCATTCGGCAATAGAGCACTATCACCTGTTGTTGCAGCTTTCAATTTTAAGTCAGCTACTTTTTCATTTGCCTCTTTCTCCGCTTTCTTTTCGACAGAATTAGAAACAAATGTGAACGAAATTTGATAAACGCATACCGCAGTCAACAAAATCGTTAAAAACCAAAAAAATCCTTTATTACGCATATTCGTAAAAACGTTAGTTATCAATTAAGCCCGCAAATATAGAATTTACGTTTATTAAAGTCAATAAAGTTTACGAGGTATTTCGCAAGTTTATTAACAACTTATATGAAAAAGTGTGTAGAAATCCGTTTTTCTAGCTAATTAGCTAAGTTCCTGACAGAAAGAAATCAACTTTTCGGAATACATTTCCCACGTATTTCCAGACTTTTCAACATGAATGGCTTTTACAAACTGACTTTTAAGGTTTTCATTGAAATATTTTTCAATTCCTTTTTGAATTAAAAATGAATCTGGACAATCGACAACAATACCCATTCCAGGCGCTTCAATCTGCGTTTTAAATCCGCCAACGTTTGTTGCCAAAATAGGAACATCAAAATGAAATGAAGTGGCTGTAATTCCTGATTGTGTTGCAGTACGATAGGGTAAAACACATAAGTCAGCTGCCGAAAAATAGATATTCACTTCGCTATCTGGAACATATTTATTGATAAAGTGAATGCGGTTTTTATTTTTTGAGGAAGTTATTTTTTGTTGATACATCTCCCGTTTACTATAGACTTCACCAACAATTAACAGTTGATACGAATTATCCAGCTGATTAAATGCATCAAGTAATAAATCCAACCCTTTGTAATCGCGTATTAACCCAAAAAATAATAAGGTTTTTTTTGTTTCATCCAGCTGAAGCTCTGTACGAGCGACAGATGGGTCAATTTTTTCTCCAAAATGATCGTACCAAGGATGATTCATTTGGATACATTTAGCATCAGGTTTGAAGTTGAGTAAATCACTTCGAACAGCATCTGACATCACAACAAATGCATCATATTGTTTCAAAAAGTACTGAATCAACCATTTGTCGAAAAATCGTGGTTCGTGTGGAATTAAATTATGAATAATTGCAATTTTCTTAGTTGATTTTGGTAAGCGTTTTGAAAATAAGGCTAAGAAAATGCCAAAAAAAGACATCCAAAAGTTGGCGATGAAAAAATCTGGTTTACTTGAATTTATTTTTCGAGCGGCAGAAAAGTAAGTAATAGGATTGAAGGTACTTACAATTCTATCTGCTGGTATTTTATCAGAAGTATCTGTTGAATCAACAAATTGCGTTGTACCTGGAAATAAAAAATTGGGATATTGTTTCTTAAATGTAAATGCTTTTACCTCATTACTTTTTTCCAATTCACGGTAAAGACGCGCATTAAATTGAGCAATACCTCCACGAAATGGATAAAAAGCGGAAAAAATTGAAATCTTCATCAGTTACAAAAGTAAGAATTGCAATCAGTTTATTGAATTCCGTATCCAATACACGAATAAAACAATTCTTTTCCTTTTTTAACATCCAAACTATCAAAATTGGCAATGGTTAGATCTTTATAATATTTGCGCACTAAGCCAACACCTTTCGCATACACTTCAAATTGACGTTTGTGGTCTACGAGCGATTGAAAATCTTCTTGCTCGACAACCAAGGTGCTATCAAAATTAAAAATTCCAATGGTTTTATTCTCATGAATATTATCGTAATAATAATTGGTTTCAGGAAAACTATTATAGGCATTTGAATTCCATTCTTTGTATAAGGTTGGAGAAAACACCATTTTAACAATACGTTGATTTTCTTCTACTAATTCAGCTCTGTTTCCTTCAATAATGGTTGTCCATACATCTGAAAGCACCCAAGTGTCTGTACTATTATTTCTTTTGTAGCGAATAAACTTTCGTGCAATTCTGCCTGCATTATCAATGATGGTATCACCAATATAGGTTCTAAGTTGGTAGATTAAGGTGTCGTGCGAAACAGCCGCATCTTCATCGTGATTAATTTCAACAACATCGTAGTCAATGTAACGTCCCGGTGTCAAATCATAATAGTCATAGTGAAAATTGGGTGCTTTACTATCATCTTTACACGACACAAGCACCATCCCCAAAAGAATGCAAGCTAAAAAATAAATTCTGTTGACCTTCATAGCTAACGAATATACAAAAAATAATTAGTGATTTGGATCAATTCCTTGTTGTTTTAATTCGGCCAGTTTTTTATCCAATGCTTTCCCTTGTAGCATTTCGCCATTGTAATAAAACACTTTTCCTGCTTCCTTGCCTGATTCGCTATAAGCATAACACCAACCGTGTTTGAGACCATTTTTAAAGCGTTCTTGAATCATTTTAGCCCCATTAGAATGATATTTTTCCCACACACCATTTTTCTTTCCCAAAACATAAGAACCTTTTTCACGGAGGGTTCCGTTTTCAAAGAATTGAATTAATTCCCCATTCAATTTACCATCTTGGTAATTACTTACCTCCATTATTTTCAAGACTTTATCACTTGGGTCTTCAGTAACATAGTACACGGTGCGCTTACCGTTCAATAGATCATTTTTGAACGTTTCTGCATTACTTAACTTACCACTTGGTCCATAATTCATCCAAACAGAATCTTTTTTCATGTCGCGATAAATTCCGTAACTCATCACTACGCCATTCTCATGATAGAAATAAGCCACTGAACGATTAGAGTTCGGCTCATGTTTAACGACCGCTTTAACCTTTGACGAAATATAATAATAGGTAAATGTACCAACCGGCTTGTCATCCTTAAATTGCCCTTTGTATTGATACACTTTGGTTCCAGGATATATTTTCGACCAAGAACCTTGCTTTTTCCCCTTTGCATCAGTAAGGTTTTGAGCGTTTACAAACCCAACAAATAATATAACAACTAATACGAGTACTGTTTTCATTTTATTATCCATTTCGCAAATTCTTCAAGACTTTTAACGGTAAAATCGGCTTCAACATGAATTGGTTCAACCGTTGCAACTCTCACAGTTTTCATGCCAAGATTTTTGCCGAAAACAATATCAGAATCTGAATCACCAATCATAATGGATTTAGAAAAATCAATAGATGAAAATTGACGCTGAGCGAGGTAAGCCATTCCGGGTTTTGGTTTCCGAAGTTCATTTTTAGCAGAAGCCATTCCTGGTGCGTAGTAACATTTATTAATTCTTCCTCCAACCTTTTCCACTTCACTTTGCATATAAGCATGAATCTCAGAAAGGTTACGCTCTGTCATGATTCCTTTGGCAATTCCCTGCTGATTGGTTACAACAAAAACATATTGAAAAATTTCAGAAAACATCGCAATTGAACTTGTTACGCCTGGTAAAAAATGAAATTCTTCGACGGAAGTTACGTAAGCGCTCATAATGCGCTCATTAATCACACCGTCCCGATCTAAAAATAAGGTCCAAGAAGCATCGATGTTCCAATCGCCTGGATTAGAATCACTAGTCTTGCTCATTTTCAATTACTTTTTCAATCAGATAAACATTGCGTGTTGATGAATTTCTTCCAACTAATTCGGCTAAAAATCCAGCTAAGAAAAATTGCGAACCAATAATCATAGAGGTTAATGCAATGTAAAATTCGGTGCGTTGCGCCAACAATTTACCAGATGTTTCGATGAATAATTTATCAATTCCTAAGTAAAACGCAAATCCAAAACCAATGATGAACAACATCGTTCCGATTGCGCCAAAGAAATGCATCGGTTTTTTACCAAATTTCCCCATGAATACAACAGACAGCAAATCCAAAGGTCCATTCAAGAAACGACTCAAACCAAACTTCGTTGTTCCGTATTTACGTGCTTGATGTTGAACTACTTTCTCGCCTATTTTTGAAAATCCTGCAAACTTAGCTAATGGTGGAATGTAACGATGCATATCACCATAAATCTCGATACTTTTAACGACTGCGTTTTTATACGCTTTTAGTCCACAATTAAAATCATGTAAATAAATCCCTGTCAAGCGACGTGCAGCCCAATTGTATAATTTCGTTGGAAGTGTTTTGGTTATTGGATCGTAGCGTTTTTTCTTCCATCCAGAAACAACATCAAAATCATCATTCATGATCATTTTGTATAATTCTGGTATTTCATCTGGCGAATCTTGAAGATCGGCATCCATTGTAATTACAACATCGCCCTTTGCTGCTTCGAAACCTTTTTGTAATGCTGCTGATTTGCCGTAATTCCGTTGGAACTTTATTCCTTTTACAAATGGATTTTTCTCATGTAAACCTTCAACAATCTCCCAAGAACCATCTTTACTCCCATCATCAACAAAAATTATTTCGTAAGCGAAGCCATTTTCATTCATCACGCGTTCAATCCACGCATGTAATTCAGGCAGTGATTCTACTTCGTTGTATAAGGGAACAACAACTGATATATCGATTTTACTTTCCAACTTCTTAATATATATGACAAATATAATGAAAGACTAATTATACATCCATCTTCCCAAATTTTAAAGTTAACAGTTAGTCCTTTATAACCTTAAACACTTCATTTTTCACTTTAACAAAATAGATTCCTGATTTAAGTGATTCTGTCGGAAGTATAAATGCTTCATTATCTACATTTTCAGAAAGCAATAGTTGTCCGTTCACATTATATACTTGAATAATACTGCTTATTTCTGCCCCTGAAATTAGTAGTTGGTCGTTAAAGGGATTGGGGTAAATTTGGATTTTATTGTTCACTAAAACAGTCGATTCAAGCGTATTTTCATTTGAAATAAAGAAATAATCAATGCCTGCTTCGGTAATATTAATCAATGGATCCAAGTCCGAAACATTGAATTTAACAGTCATTGAATTGGTTATTGCAATGTAATCTTGCAAACGAATACTTGCGGGTTCCCAAAAAGCGAAGTCGCTCATCGCACTTCCCGTTTTACTTACAATCGCAGATGTTAAACCATTTGAAACAACAACCTCCAAGGTATCATCAGGAGTTGCACCAAAATAGCAATAGAACCATTTAGTGAAATTTAAATGCGGATCTGTATAAGCTGTCAAATCCATCAAGGGTGACGTTAAACGCGTATCTCCATTATCAATATCGTCGAGATCTGGATTTAAGGAATTCGCATTGCCTGTAACAAAGGCTTTATCACTACAATCGAACTCTGCATCCTGAGCTGGAGCAGAACCACTATTCGTTGGATTTGGCACACCTCTTTCCCAACTACCTGTTGTTGCTGTACCTGCGACTGACCAACCAAAATCAAAGGTAAATTCATCCATGTAACCAGATTCCATTTCAATTGTTAACACATTCGTATTCTCATCAATGAGTTGCTCAAAACAGGTAGTTTTATAACCCCATTTACCTGCTATTATCATGTATTCTTGCTGATAAAATAAAGTTAAATTTTCTTCTCCTATACCGTTCGTAAAGCCTGCTTGCTCAATCAAATCAGTTTTAAAAGCTAATTGGACATCTGAAATTGGATTTCCACTTCCTGCTTCAACAACATTCACAGTCAACGAAAACGGTGGAATTGGAACAAGCTGAATATCTTGCTCTTGAATAACGGATTGAAATAAATTCAATTGAATAGTTTGTGGATAATATCCGACCTTGGAATACTCAACTGTGTAGACATTTTCACCTAGTATTCCACTAGAATAATGTCCAAGTGTATTTGTATAATCAGCCTCGCTATTTCCAATGATTTGAACTGAAACTTGAGACAATGGTAAATTTGTTAGCGCATCAACAACATCCCCTATTAAATAAGAAGCCTTTTTATAGGTTGGTTTCAATAAATAAAGTCCTTCCGTTATATCGGCGGCGATAATTGTTCCAGAAGGCAAAAATGGATAAACTCCCCAACAACCGTCAAAGCCACTTGTTTGAGTTGGATAGGTATCATAACTACCAACAAAAATTATACTTTCAGGGTTTGTGATATCATGAATGGTAATTCCATCTGAATAATAACTTGTAATTAAAAAATCTCCTTTCACATGTGTGTTGTGCGGGATAACCCCAGTACCAGGTGAATGCTGAGTTCGGTCAACTTCTTCAATTGCCACCGGATTTTGAATTGAATAGGACGTGATGAAAGCACCTGAAACTTCATCTGTTGTAAATACATTATTCCCGTCGTTCGTAGGCCAAATATTGTGAGTGAAATTGTTTGGAGTGTGCTTCGTTCCAATTAAAATAGGATTTGCTTTATCGGAAGCATCAACCAAACTAAAGAAGCCATCATTGATATGGGCTAAGTACATTGTGTCATTTCGCACATATCCATCGTGAGCGTACCAATCATCAAAGATTCCAAGTTCAATTGGTGCCATTGGATTCGTTTCTACATCAAGCATAATTACGCCCCCTTGTCCTCGGTTTGCTCCAAAAATATAGGCAACTCCATTTTCATCAACAAAACAAGTGTGAGCAGATTGCCATTCACCTCCCGCAGGTCCAGTATAAAGCGTTGTCGGAAGAACAGCCGAACCGGGAAGCGGTGTCAAATCGATAATTGTCAATCCATCTTCTGCCTCTGTTGTTATGTAAGCAAAATCTCCGTAGACAGATGGGTCACGCCAAATGGAAGTTGATCCTGCTAGCCAAAACACTTCTGTTGGATTCGTTGGATCGCTAACATCCACAATTGAAGTACCTTTTGATGTGCCGACAATTGCGTATTCATTTCCGACTTCATCAACATACCCCCAAACATCATTCAAATTTGCATTGTGTAACACTTGATAATCAATCTGACCAAGCAATTCAATGTTTGATTGAGCTTGACTATGGAATGTTAGGAAAGAAATTATAACAAGACTGCAGAACTTCATTAAATTCAAATTTCAACGAATATACAAAATATGCAGGCAATTAAAGGATAAAAATTGCCGCGATTATGAATATAATTATAATGACTAAGTATTGCCAAACATCAACAAAATAGGGTAAATACTTCTTTAATGCCTCTTTGAAATTCATACTGCAAATATAGCGAATTCAGTGAAATCACTACTTTTTTTGGTTTCGACACTTGTAGTCCCGAAAAAAACTCGATTTTTATTATCTTTGTGCGTCTTAAAATTAAGCTATGGCAAAAGAATCAACGGTTGAAACGACAGAAGCATTGGATTTCCAAACCTTTAAAACAGAAGTGTTAGCAGATTATCGTTTAGCATGTATTTCTCGTGAAACGTCATTATTGGGTAGAAAGGAAGTTTTAACTGGAAAAGCCAAATTTGGTATTTTCGGTGATGGGAAGGAATTAGCCCAAATTGCCTTAGCAAAACAGTTTCAAGATGGTGATTTCCGCTCAGGTTATTACCGTGATCAAACCTTGATGATGGCTATTGGTCAATTAACCGTTCAACAATATTTCTCAGGATTGTATGCACATACGGATGAAATCGTTGAACCTCAATCGGCGGGACGTCAAATGGGTGGACACTTTGCAACACGCAATTTAGATGCAAATGGCAACTGGAAAAATTTGATGGAACAAAAAAATAGTTCATCTGATATTTCACCTACTGCAGGACAAATGCCTCGTTTGTTAGGATTAGCGCAAGCTTCAAAAATATATCGAAACCACCCAACGCTGAAAGACTTAGCGCAATTTAAGAAATTCACAAACGGTGGAAATGAAGTTGCATTTGGTACAATTGGAGATGCTTCAACATCTGAGGGTCCATTCTGGGAAACAATCAATGCTGCAGGTGTTTTGCAAGTGCCAATGGTAATGTCTGTTTGGGATGATGGATTCGGGATTTCTGTTCCTCGTGAATTTCAAACAACAAAAGGAAGTATTTCAGAGGCCTTAGCAGGAATGCAGCGCACAAAAGATAAAACAGGTTACGAGATTTTTGTAACGAAAGGTTGGGATTACGCGCATTTGTGTGAAACGTATGAAAAAGCGGTGAAAATTGCACGAGAAGAGCATGTTCCGGTTTTAGTGCACGTTAAAGAGGTAAATCAGCCACAAGGACATTCAACTTCGGGGTCTCATGAGCGTTACAAATCAGAAGAGCGTTTACAGTGGGAAACAGATTTCGATTGTATCAATAAATTTAAAGAATGGATTTTAAACTTCAATGCTGATGGAAATGTAATTGCTACTGATGAAGAATTAGAAGCGATTCACAAAGAAGCAAAATCAACAGTTCGCGATCAAAAGAATGAAGCATGGAAAGCTTTCACTACAGATGTTCAAATGGATTTAGCGGATGCATTGCGTTTGTTGAAAGCAGTTGCAGCTGAAAGTCCAAATGGCGTTTTCATTTCGAAAGAGGTTGAAGCCTTGGAAAAAGCATTTGAACCGGTTCGTAAAGATGTTTTAACGATTGCACGTAAGGTTTTGCGCATGGTTCGTGAAGAGAATTCTGCATCAAAACAAGCATTGGCTTCATGGATTAAAGGACGAATTCAAGCAAACTTTGATCGTTACAGCTCATACTTGCATTCACAATCTGAACACGCAGCCTTGAATATTGAACCAGTAGCTCCTACATACGATGGTTTGAATACGCAAGAAGATGGTCGCATCATTTTACGTGAGAATTACAGATATATTTTAGAAAAATATCCCGAAGCGTTAGTTTTTGGAGAAGATGCTGGGAAAATTGGTGGTGTAAACCAAACATTGGAAGGCATGCAAGAACAGTTTGGTTCATTGCGTGTTGCTGATACAGGAATTCGTGAATGTACAATCATTGGTCAAGGAATCGGAATGGCGATGCGCGGTTTGCGTCCAATTGCTGAAATTCAATACTTAGACTATTTGCTATACGCAATTCAAATAATGTCGGATGATTTATCAACTGTTCAATACCGTACAAAAGGTGGACAAAAAGCGCCGTTGATTATTAGTACGCGTGGACATCGTTTGGAGGGAATTTGGCACAGTGGTTCACCAATGGGTATGATTATCAATTCTATTCGCGGAATGCACGTTTGTGTTCCACGTAACATGACGAAAGCGGCAGGATTCTACAATTTATTGATGGAAGCAGACGAACCAGCATTGGTCATTGAACCATTGAACGGATACCGCACGAAAGAATTAATGCCGACAAACATTGGTCAATTCAAAGAAGCACTGGGAGTTCCAGAAATTGTAAAAGAAGGCGCTGATTTAACAATCGTTTCGTATGGTTCAACGTTTAACCTTTGTGAAATTGCGGCGAAACAATTGATGGAAATTGGAATTGATGTTGAATTAATTGATGTTCAAACATTGTTGCCATTTGATATCAATCATTTGATTGCTGAGTCATTAGAAAAAACAAATCGTTTGTTGATTGTTGACGAAGATGTGAGCAGTGGAGCAACAGCTTTCATTTTAGACAAAATATTGGTTGAGCAAAAAGGATATTATCATTTAGATTCAGCACCAGAGACCATGAGTTCGAAAGACCATCGTCCTGCGTACGGTTCGGATGGTGATTACTTCTCAAAACCAAGTATTGACGATATTGTTGAGAAAGCATACGCAATGATGCACGAAGCGAATCCTTCGAACTATCCTTCAATGTATTAATGAAAATATTTATTACCATACTTCTTTCAAGCGCTCTATTAGGAAAAAGTTTCTTTTTCTTTGGGTGGGAAGTGTGGTATAAAATCGATCAAAATAGAATTGCGCAAGAAAAGTGTGAGAATAAAGCACGTCCAAAACTGAAGTGCAATGGTAAGTGCTATTTAGCGAAACAATTGAAGAAATTAGAGGCTGAGCAAAAAAAGAACGATTCAACAGGGAAAAGTAATCCATATTCGTCTAAGGCAGAAACACATTATTTCACTTGGAATGAACCAAACGTGATACTGGAACATTTCGGGTATCATCGTCAATCGAAAGCCAATAGTTATTTTGTTAGAAGGATTTTAAAACCACTTAGTTCTTCTATTTTTCATCCTCCGTGTGTTTGTTAATGATTGCAAAGAGTTAAAACTTTAACTCGATTTATTCATTAACAAATACCAACAATGCAAAAAATAGCAACTTTATTTTTTGGCATTTTCTCAATTGTACAAGTTAAAGCGTGCGATGTCTGCGGATGTGGTGGCGGGAATGCTGGTGCAGGAATGGGATTTATGCCAACGAATGATTACCATTATATTGGAATTCGTTCAAATTACAGACGTTTTTACAGTCAGGAACATTCAATCATAAACGGACCAACAAGTTCAACCGAGTATTTTTTTCTCACTGAACTAATTGGTAAATATCAATTGTCCAAACGCTGGCAATTAATTGGGATTGTTCCCTACTCGTTTGTTTCCCAAGCAAAACAGAATTCAACAACCTCGCAACAAGGTATTGGAGATGTGAGTGTCTTAGGTTTTTATACGCCTATTCTAAAGAGGGATAGTACCGGATTAATTCGTCATCAATTGAACCTCGGTGCAGGGGTAAAAGCTCCAACAGGAAAATATGCCCAATCGGTAGATTTAATGTCAAATATTTATCCAGGAACAGGTGCATTTGATATTCAATTTGCAGCGAATTATATTTTACAGAAAAAGAAACATGGCTTTCAGATTGAAGCGGCTAATACTATTCGCTTAGAAAATAACTATGGCTTTCAATATGGAAATGTTACGACAGTTGGAGCAAATTATTTTATCGCTTTACGTAAAAATGACAACTTGTTTCGACCATTTATTGGAGTTCAAGGCAATTATTTTGCAAAAGATGTAATTGACCGTGTAATTGTAAATGAAAGTGTCAATTTTGGACCAATTGCCACAGGAAGAATTGGGTTGAATTTCAGTCGACTTAATTGGTTTGTTTCCCTTTCTGGACAATTGCCAATTTATCAAAATCTTGGAGATGGAGCGGTTCAACAAAAAGAAGCGATTCAATTCTCACTTAATTATTTAATTCCTAAAAAATCAAAAAAATGAAATTAATAGTATTCTTAATTGCGTCTTTGTCGCTCATCGTTTCGTGTAAAAAGAAAATAGAAGAAGCTCCGGTTACAGCGAATATTTCAATTTCTTCAATTTCTGAAAACGATACTATCCTTCCAAGCGATGCTTTACATCTTAGTGGAACAATTACAGGTTCTGCCGAAATGCACGGTTATACAGTGACGTTTACCAATTTAACAACTGGAAATCCTGTTTTTTCAAAAGTGTATGATCTTCACAGCGCAAGTTATAGTATTGATGAAACATGGACAAACAATGTTTCAGACACTTCGACTGTTCAATTGAAAATTGTTGTTGAAAAAGACCACGATGGGAATCTGGAAACAAAAACAATCAATGTAGTCTGTTTACCTTGATTCATGTCAACTTAACATTAAACACCTGGATTTAGTTTCGGGTGTTTTTTTTTGCATTCTTGCATTCTTGATTTATTTCAACATTTTAAACATTGTCACCTTTGTGACATTCAACGCTGATTGGTTTTGTACTTTTATTAAAAAATAAAGACAATGAATTTCTCGGACTACGAACAAACATTTGATCGTATTTTATCAGGTGAATTAACATTCGCTCCATACGATGACCCGCATTTTATCGAATACGTAAAACTCAATCAATCACGTCAAAATCGCTGGATGAAAAAAGGGGTTTTAATCGACGAGGCAGTTGAAGCAGTCAAAAGCGTTCATTCAAAACAAACGTGGGTATTAATTACTGAACCGTGGTGCGGAGATGCGTCGCATAATGTTCCATTCATTGTGAAATTAGCTGAGCTGAATCCCTTAATTACTTTAGAAATTCAATTGCGCGATTCGAAAGGATCGGAAATTGATGCCTATTTAACAAATGGTGGAAAGGCAATTCCAAAATTGATCATTCGCGAACAAACAGGAAAAGATATCCTTATTTGGGGACCAAGACCAGCAGAAGCTCAAGCCTTGTTTTTCAAATTGAAGGAGCAAAATAAGACCTTAGAGGAACAAAAAATTGGTTTACAACAATGGTATAATGAAAATCAAGGATTGGCTGTTCAATTTGAAATTGCGCATGAATTAAACCAGCTTTATTAAATTTAAAACGAAAAAAGGGATCATATCAGATCCCTTTCGTTACAAATTTCTTCTCGTTTTATAACGAAATATATCCACCAGCTAATAAACCTACCACGCACACTACAAGTACAATGTAATGTAAAATGGATGGTTTCAATGTAGGAACATTTTCAGTATCTTCAGATGACATTGCTGTCATGATAAAACGCAAATAGTAATAAATTCCAATTCCAGAGGTGATGATAGCAATGATTACCAAAATTGGATACATCGCAAATGCGCTTGAGAACACCATGTATTTACCAAAGAATCCTGCTAACGGTGGAACACCTGCAACTGAAAGCGTCGCTAGCACCAATACAAAGCCAATGAATGGATTTTTTCTGCCAATTCCTTTATATGCTTCGATATCATCACTTTCATTATCTAGAACCAAGGAAACAACAATTAAAGCAATAATTGCAAAGCCGTAACCTAAAAGATAGATAAATAAGTTTTGATGACTTTGGCTATCTTGATTAATAATTGCTAAAAGCGCGTATCCTGCATTTGCGATACTTGAGTATGCTAACAAACGTTTGAACTTCGTTTGACGTAATGCCGATAGGTTTCCAACGAGCACAGTAAGAATAATGATTCCAGCCAAGGCACCACCCCAAACAGCGTTTGCGTCTGCAAAAGCAATTGTAAACAATTTCCAAAAAGCGAATAAACCGGCTAGTTTAACAACTGCAGCCATGAATCCTGTTACGATGTTTGGAGAACCACCATATACATCCGGAGACCAGAAATGGAACGGTGCAGCACCAACTTTAAATAAGAAAGATGCCATTATCATTAAGATTCCAATATTCAATAAAGCTCCATCTGCTGTACCTAAACTAATTGCGGCTTGTATTTCAGCTAATTTGAACGATCCAGTTGCTCCATATACCCACGCCATTCCAAATAATAAAACACCTGTAGCAAACGAACCTGTGAAGAAATATTTCAATGAAGCTTCCGTTGAAAGCACATCGCGTTTTTTACTTCCTGCCATTACATATATTGGAATCGATAAAATTTCTAAGCCAAGGAAAAACATGAACATATCTGTGAAAGCAGTCATACACAATGCTCCTACAGTTGAGAATAATAACAATGAAATGTATTCACCTGTGTGTTCAGCTTCTTTTCTGAAATGACTGTAACCACCAACGATCACTAACAATGCGAATGACATGGCCAACACACTGTATTTAATGGCATTGTGATCAAACAACAATCCATCATACTTTACTAAAGTGTATGGGTGTGACCATTGCAAAACCATTAAAGCGATTGCAACAGATAAACCAGTAACAGCAGTTGCTAATACTAATGCAGGCTTTTTAGCCATTGCAATAAACATGGAAATCAATCCTGTAACGAAAACTACAATTAACGCGTCCATATTAAGGTACAAGTGTATTTGAAGCTTGCATAGAATAGAATAACTTATCCAAGCTTGGTCCAACAAAATCTATAACAACTTGAGGATACACCCCAAGAACAACAATTATTACCGAAATAATAAAGAAAGCCAAAAGCTCATTCCATGTTAAATCTTTAAATCCTTCAATTTTTGGACTTCCATACATGCTCAATTGATACGCACGCAGGGTATAAACCGCTCCAAATACCAAAGTCGTTCCAGCAACTAATCCAACAATCCAGTTATATCCGTATAAACCTTTCAACAACAAAAACTCACCAATGAAACCCGATGTGAAGGGAACAGAAACAGAAGCGAATGCGATTACTGCAAACCAGAACGCAAATTTAGGTGCCAATTTCGCTACTCCACCCATTTGAGAAAGCTCACGTGTGTTTAAACGATTTTCCAAAATTCCAGCTGCTAAGAACAAACCAACTGCCACCAATGAGTGGTTGATGATTTGAATGAATGAAGCAGTTAATGAATCTTTTGTAAACAACATTATCCCCGCTGCAATTAATCCAACGTGTGAAATTGATGCAAATGCAAAAACACGTTTTATATCTGATTGTTTGATTGCGATAACCGCTGCGTAAACGATTCCAATTAATCCTAACGTAATTACCAAACACGTCATTTCACTTTTCGCTTCAGGTGCCAACGGCAACATCCAACGAATCATTCCGAATAAGGCCATTTTCAACATCAAACCTGAAAGCAACATTGTTCCAGCCATTGGGGAAACAGTATACGTTGACGGTTGCCAAGTATGAAATGGAAACAAGGGAATTTTAATCGCAAATGCTAAGAAGAATCCGCCCATTACCCAAAATGCTGCTTTTGCAGTTAAGCTCACTGCAACTAAACTCGCATGTGAAAAATCAGTTGCATAGGTTCCTAAAGCCATCAATGATAACAACATTGCTAAAGAACCTACAAACGTATAAATGAAAAATTTCACTAACACTTGTTTACGCTCTGGAGCACCGTACCACCATGAAATCAAGAAAATTGGTATCAATGTCAACTCCCAGAAAATATAGAACATAATTCCATCCATCGCTGTAAACACACCAATTAATCCAAATTGCATCAATAATACCATTGCATTGAATGAACGCTCATTCGCAATTTTTTGATTTAAATTCGCAAGTAAAATGATTGTTACCATAACATTCGTTAGAATTACCATCAGTAATCCCATGCCATCGTAACCCATTTTAAACGTTAAACCAAACGAAGTAATGTAATTTGGATCAACTAAGCTTACTGTTGCTTCTGGAGCAAACGAAATCGCGTGAACGATCGTTACAACCAACGAAGCTACGGCTCCTAAAAGTCCAACATAACGCACCACATTTTTAGGGGCGAATGCTGCAACTAGAGCAAATATTAACGGTATAACAAATAGTTCCAAAACTTAAAATTTAATTAAATAATACACTACCAAACCGATGATTCCAACAACCATCCACAATAAATAACTTGATACAACACCTGTTTGCCATCTGCGCACCAAATCTCCTGATTTACCAATTAACCCTGTAAAACCAGAAATTGATTTATTCAATATGAACATTTCAATAAACTGATGCGATTTAACTGAAAGCCATTCAACTGGCACAACGAACAATGCGTTGTAAATTTCATCGAAATACAATTTCTTGTTGGACAACAATTCCCATCCTTTTAACTCATCATCTGCTTTAGCAACGCTGTTTTTCTTCACGTAAACAACAAATGTTGCGAACAAAATAATCAAGGTCATAAGAACTGCACCGCCCATCAACAACATCGCTTGGCTATTTGTTAAATGATGTGTTTCAATTAATTCTAAACCGCGCGTGTTGTGCTCCAAGAAATGTGACATCCAATGTGTTCCTTTGCTTAAGATTACTCCTGGTAAGTTCAGAGCACCACCGATTACAGAAAGAATAGCTAACACTAACAATGGAATTGTCATGCTTTTTGGACTTTCGTGTAAGTGATGTTTTGCCTCTTCTGTTCCGCGGAACGTTCCATGGAATGTCAAGAAGTATAAACGGAACATGTAAATCGCAGTCATAGCAACTGAAACCATTAAGATGGCATAAATCACTGGACTGTGCATGACAGCATGTGCTAAAATCTCATCTTTCGAATAGAATCCAGATAATAATGGGAAACCTGCTATTGCCAATGTTCCAATTAAAAACGTCATGTGTGTAATTGGAATGTATTTTTTCAAACCACCCATTTTACGAATGTCTTGTTCGTCTGACATTGCGTGAATCACACTACCAGAACCTAAGAACAACAATGCTTTAAAGAATGCGTGTGTTGTAACGTGGAACATTGCTGCTGTGTAAGCGCCCATTCCTAGTGCAACAAACAATAATCCTAATTGAGAGACTGTTGAATAAGCCAAAACTTTTTTGATATCGTTTTGACGCATTGCCATAAACGCAGCTGCCAAGGATGTGGCCAAACCAACATACAACATAATGTCTTGAGTAGCTTGAGCACCTGGCGTTTCAAACATGAAGTTCGAACGAACCACTAAGAAAATACCTGCCGTTACCATCGTAGCAGCGTGGATTAAAGCCGAAACTGGTGTTGGTCCTGCCATCGCATCTGGTAACCAAGTAAACAATGGAATTTGAGCAGATTTACCAGTTGCTCCAATGAACAAGCAAAGTGTAATTCCAAACATCATCCATGTTGTAGGTAGCATGTTATCAACGAGTAATTTATCAGCTACTTCTTTATATTCTAAGGTTCCGAATTGCATTAGAATTAAGAACAAAGCAATTAGTAAACCTAAATCACCAATTCTATTCATGATGAAGGCTTTGCGCGCTGCAAGTCCGTTCAACATTCCTTTTTGCTCATCACTGTAGTGGAATCCGATTAACAAGTAAGAACAAATCCCTACTCCTTCCCATCCAAAAAACAACATGAAGTAGTTACTTCCCAACACTAAAATTAGCATCGCGAAGATGAATAAGTTCAAATAGGTGAAGAATTTGTAGTAGCCTTTATCATGACTCATATAGCCCATAGAGAACAAGTGAATCAATGAACCCACACCTGTTACAATCAAGGTCATCCATATAGAAAGTGAATCCACTTGGAAACGAGCGTTTAATGTTAAACTATCAAGATTAATGATGCTAAACAAGTGAATAATCTTCTCTTCATGATTTGAATTAAACACCATTAAGGCTAATCCAAATGCTGCAAACATGACGATTGTAGCGATTGAACCAACGATTTGTTTTGGCAAGTTTTTCCCAATCGTTCCATTGATTAGCGCACCTAAAAGCGGCAACGCTAAAATCATTACTATTAATTGATCTATTGCCATTGCTTATCCTTTTTGTTTATTGAAAATACTAACATCCGTTGTGCGAATATTTCTATAAGCCATTACCAAGATTGATAAACCTACTGTAGCTTCAGCTGCTGCAACAACCATGATAAAGAAGACAAATATTTGACCATCTGCTTTACCGAAATACGTGGAGAATGCTACCAACAATAAGTTAACAGCGTTCAACATTAATTCGATACACATTAAAAGGATAATCATATTGCGTCGAATCAATACACCAATTGCCCCTATCGCGAAAAGGATAGTTGACAAAACAATGTAGAATTGAATTGACACGCCTGATTCGAATATACTTGCTAGAACCATAATTAATCAATTAATTGTTTTTCACGTTTTGCTAAAAGAACTGCACCCACCATTGCTGCAATGAACAAGACAGAAGAAATTTCAAATGGCAATACGTATTTCGTAAATAACAAATGACCCAAGTTTTGAACCAAGCCTTCACTTGAACCATCTACCGTTGATATTGCGCCCACTGTAATTCCATCTTTCAAGGCAGCGATTAACACAGTTAAAAGAACTCCTCCAGCAGTGACTGCGGCAATTTTAATGTAGAACGGACTTTTCGGTTCATTGTCCTTACTCAAATTCAATAACATCAAAACGAATAGGAACAATACCATGATTGCACCAGCGTATACAATAATGTTAACGATGGCAAGGAATTGAGCATTCATCAAAATGTAGTTCGATGAAATAAGGAAGAAAGTAAGTACCAAAAAAAGTACACTTCTCACCGGGTGTTTACTGATTACTACCATTAAAGCAGAACCAATGGTTAAACCACCCAAAATTGTTGCGACTAGTTCTAAACTCATATTTTCGATCTTTTACCAGTGTGTTGTCTTTTCGTAATATCGATTCGATCGTTCAATTGCTCAACCAATAGATCTTTACCATATACAAATTCATCGCGCTCAAAACTTGAAGGAACAATACGGTCTGTTAAGAAAATTGCCTCTTTTGGACATGCTTCTTCACACAATCCGCAGAAGATACAACGCAACATATTGATTTCGTATGACTCAGCGTATTTCTCTTCACGGTAAAGATTTTCTTCCCCTTTAACGCGCTCTGCAGCAACCATTGTAATTGCCTCTGCAGGACAAGCAACTGCACACAAACCGCAAGCTGTACAATTCTCACGTCCTTCTTCATCGCGTTTTAAGACATGTTGTCCGCGATAAACTGGAGCGAATTCACGCGTTTCTTCAGGATATTTTACCGTGTTGTTTTTACGGAATAAATGCTTGAAGGTAATCCACATCCCACCAAGAATTGCTGGAAGGTAGAGTTTCTCCATGAAGGTCATTTCCTTTTTGGAAACTACTTTCTTTCTGTCTGTTAAACTTTGCATAGTATTCATCTACTTATTTAAACCAACCTTCATTGAACGCAATGACAAGTCCAGTGATTAATAAATTAATTAGCGAAATTGGAATTAAACTCTTCCAACCCAAATGCATCAATTGATCGAAACGGAAACGAGGAAGTGTCCATCTGATCCACATGAAAATAAAGACGAAAATGAAGGTTTTGGTGAACATCGCCACAACGCCAAGAATCGCCAATGTGTTTCCTTCAAAATTGTCCATTCCTGGGAAGTTGTATCCTCCGAAGAATAAGGTTGAAATAACCGCCGATGAAATGAATAAACTCACATATTCAGCAAATAAATAAAATCCCATTTTCATCGATCCATATTCTGTATGGTAACCACCAATTAACTCACTCTCACATTCTGGCAAATCAAAAGGAGCACGATTTGTCTCAGCTAATGAACAAATAAAGAATACAACAAATGCAACTGGTTGATAGAATACGTTCCAGTTCATTCCGTGCTGCGCATCAACAATTTCTCTCAAGCCTAAGCTCCCTGTCATCATTACAACAACAATCACACAGATTCCCATTGCTAATTCGTATGAAATCATTTGCGAACTTGCACGGACAGCACTGAACAAAGAATATTTGTTATTCGACGCCCAACCTCCAATCATAATTCCATAAACACCAATTGACAAGAAGCCCATAATAAACAAGATTCCGATGTTTACATCCGCTACTTGTAGCGCAACGTCTTGACCAAACATGGTCAAGTTTGTACTCCAAGGAATAACAGAACCAGTCATCAAGGCGGTGAACATGGCAATACCAGGACCTAATATGAACAACCATTTTTCAGCTGCTTCAGGAACAAAATCTTCTTTGAAGAACAATTTTCCACCATCTGCTAAAGGTTGTAAGATACCAAATGGACCAGCTCTATCTGGGCCGATACGGTCCTGAAACCAAGCTGCTACTTTACGCTCGAAATAGGTTGCGTATGCCGCAATTCCTAATGTAACTGCAAACAAAATAACAATTAACACGAGCTTTTCGATTAATTCACTAGTCTCCATTAGTTAATTTTTTTTTGTGAATTACCTCTTGGACTTTGATAGTGCCCTTGAGAAATAACAGAGTGACGATTAATTGTACGAGGTCCTTCGACGTTCCAGTTTGCTGGATCTTTCTTTTCGAAACGACATTCGTTACAAATCCAACCCGTTTTTCCATCTTGGTCTTCTACTTCGCCATATTTATCTTTACGTGCTGTAACACGATAGATTTCATCACCAAACATCCAAGCAACTGCTTTACCTGAACACTTTGTACATTCACATGAAACGTCCATTGGTTTCAAGAACCAAACTCGACTTTTGAAACGGAATGTTTTATCAGTCAATGCTCCAACTGGACAAACATCAATCATGTTTCCTGAAAAATCATTTTCAATCGCATTTTCAATGTATGTACTAATTTCAGCATGTTCACCACGATTCAAGACTCCATGTACACGTGAATCAGTCAACTGATTTGCAACATGAACACAACGGTAACACAAAATGCAACGATTCATGTGCAATTTGATTTTGTTACCAATATCGATTGGATCAAACGTTCTTCTTTCTTCCTCGTAGCGTGTTTTTTCACCTCCGTGCTGGAAACCAAGATCTTGCAAGTTGCATTCACCAGCTTGGTCACACACTGGACAATCCAAAGGGTGATTGATTAATAAAAACTCAACAACTCCACCACGTCCTTCATGAACGCGCTCACTTGTTTTGTTTTTTACAATCATTCCATCCATTACTGGCGTTGAACAAGAAGCCACTAATTTTGGCATTGGGCGTGGATCTTTTTCAGAACCAGCTGCCACTTCCACCAAACATGTTCTACATTTTCCTCCCGTTCCTGGAAGTTTGCTATAAAAACACATAGCTGGAGGAACGACATCACCTCCAATTTGACGAGCAGCATTCAGGATTGTTGTTCCTGGTTCTACTTCTATCTGAACGTCATCAATGGTAACTTTTACCATAATTTTGTTATTTTATTGCTTTACAGCGAATTAACATTAACCTACTACTGGCTCTTTTAGTAAACCGTAGTTTCTTGTTTGTGATTCTTCACGATTCGTAACGTGCCATTCAAACTCTTCACGGAAGTGACGAATTGCAGCTGCTACTGGCCATGCCGCAGCATCTCCAAGTGGACAAATAGTGTTTCCTTCGATTTTCTTGTTGATTTCAGCCAACAAATCGATATCGCGCATATTTCCTTGTCCATGCTCCAAACGGTTCAATACTTTTTCCATCCAACCTGTTCCTTCACGACATGGTGAACATTGTCCACATGATTCGTGTGCATAGAAACGAGCAAACGTCCATGTATTGCGAACGATGCATTGATCCTCATCAAAAACAATGAATCCACCTGAACCCAACATTGAGCCAGATGCAAATCCGCCATCCGCTAAACTTTCGTATGTCATTAATCGATCTTCACCTGCAGCTGTTTTCGTAATCAAGTGTGCAGGAAGAATTGGAACGGATGAACCTCCAGGAATACAGGCTTTCATTTTCTTGCCATTTGCAATTCCACGACACCAGTCATCACCGTAGATAAATTCTTCTACCGTCATTCCCATTTCGATCTCGTAAACTCCTGGACGAACCAAGTTACCGCTTGCAGAAATTAATTTTGTACCTGTACTTTTTCCTAGTCCAATTTTTGCATATTCTTCTCCGCCTTCGTTCACAATAGGAACTACAGCAGCAATCGTTTCGACATTATTCACAACAGTAGGACATCCCCACAATCCTTTTACAGCTGGAAATGGCGGTTTCATTCGTGGATTACCACGTTTTCCTTCCAATGATTCGATCAATGCCGTTTCTTCACCACAGATATACGCACCACCCCCTGGTGCAACACGTAAATCTAAATCGTAACCAGAACCAAGGATATTTTTTCCTAAGAAACCATTTGCGTATGCTTCAGCGATTGCCTTTTCAAGAATCTCTAAAATCCACATATATTCACCACGGATATAAATGAACGATAAATTTGCTCCAAGTGCAAAACTTGAAACAATCATCCCTTCAATTAATTTGTGTGGAATTTTCTCCATTAAATAACGGTCTTTGAATGTTCCTGGTTCACTTTCATCCGCGTTGCACAAAAGGTATCTTGGAACACCTTCTGGTTTTGCTAAAAACGACCATTTCATTCCTGTAGGGAAACCTGCTCCACCACGACCTCTTAAACCTGATTTTTGAACCTCCTCAACAATTTGTTCCGGAGACATTGTTTTCAAAGCTTTTTCTACAGAACGATATCCACCCAGTTTACGATAAACTTCAAACGTTTCGATTCCTGGTACATCGTCATGCTCTAAAAGTATCTTTCTTGCCATGCGTACTATTGATTATTTTGGCAACTCACCTGAACGGTAAGCGGCAATAATTTCATCTACTCTTTCTTTATTTAGGTGCTCGTGGAATTTTTTACCACATTGCAACATAGGAGCGTAACCACAAGCACCTAAGCACTCCGCGGTTTTCAATGTAAACATTCCGTCTTTTGTTGTTTCGCCTACTTTAATATCCAATTTATGTTGGATGTATTCCAATATATTGTCGCTACCACTAATCATACAAGGTCCTGTGTGACAAACTTCAAATACATGTTTACCAACGGGATCAAGATTAAACATAGTATAGAATGTTGCAACCTCATATACTTCGATTGGTTGAATATTCAGAATCTCAGCAACATAATCCATTGTTTCGATACTCAACCATCCACCAAATTCTTCTTCTGCCATGTGCAAAATACGAATCACCGCACTTTTGCTTTTACCCTCTGGATAAGAAGCCATTAGCGCTTGAGCTTCAGCCAATTTCTCTGCACTGAAAGTTGGTTTGTCGCTATGTCTTTTGCTTAAATCTACGTGTGTATTACTCATAACTTATGCGTCTAATTCACCGGCAATTACATTCATACTACTCAAGGTCAATACAGCATCACTGATATTTTGACCGGTAATCATTTCAGGATATGCTTGGTAGTAAATAAAACAAGGTCTTCTAAATTGCAAACGGTATGGTGAACGTCCACCATCAGAAATTAGGTAAAAACCTAATTCACCGTTTCCTCCTTCCACACTGTGATAAACTTCACCTGCAGGAATTGGAGTTTCGCCCATCACAATTTTGAAGTGATAAATCAAAGCTTCCATGTTATTGTACACCTCTTCTTTCGGAGGTAAATAGAACTCAGGAATATCTGCTTTATAACTTCCTTCTGGAAGATTTTTGTACGCTTGTTCAATGATGCGAAGACTTTGACGAATTTCTTCTTGTCTAACTTGGAAACGGTCATAGGTGTCACCTTGTGTTCCAACTGGGATTGTGAAATCGAAATCTTCGTAGGACGAATATGGATTCATAACACGTACATCATAATCAACTCCTGCTGCGCGCAAATTTGGTCCAACAAACGAATAATCCAAGGCACGTTGCGCAGAAATCGGTCCTGCTCCAATCGTACGATCCATAAAAATTCTATTACGCGACAAAAGTGAATCAAATTCGTTGAATACTTTCGGGAACGTTTTTAAGAAATTGTCTAGTTTTTTGTAGAATGCCGGTGTGAAATCTCTTTCGAATCCACCGATACGACCGATGTTTGTTGTAAGACGTGCGCCACACACCTCTTCGTACAATTCATAGATTTTCTCACGCTCTTGGAATACATACGTAAAGCCAGTTAAGGCACCTGTATCCACCCCAATTACAGAGTTACAAACCAAATGATCAGCAATTCGCGCTAATTCCATGATAATAACACGCATGTACTCCACACGCTTTGGCATCTCAGCTCCAATCAATTTTTCAACCGTCATTTCCCAACCCATGTTGTTGATTGGTGATGAACAATAGTTCAAACGGTCAGTGATTGGTGTAATTTGATTATAAGGTCTTCTTTCCGCTAATTTTTCAAATGCACGATGAATGTATCCAACAGTTTGTTCAGAAGAAAGAATTTTTTCTCCATCTACTTTCAAAACATTTTGGAAAATACCGTGGGTTGCAGGGTGCGTTGGCCCAAGATTCAATGTTGCTATATCGCCATCGATTGTTTCAGTTGATTTCTCAACAAAACCTGAATCGTGCAATTTTTCTTCCATCCAATTACTCATAACTCTGCAATTTTATCTACCGAAGAAACGGTCGTCTTTATCTTCACGGGTTGCATCTTCCAAATGGTATTCTTTACGCATTGGGAAGTAATCCATTGAATCTTCATTTAAAATTCTTCTCATGTCTGGGTGACCATTGAATGTAATTCCGTAAAAATCAAATGTTTCACGTTCCATCCAATTTGCTCCAGCATAAATATCTACGATTGAATCCACTTCAGTGTTTTCTTTCGAAACGAACGCTTTCAAACGCATTCTGAAATTGTTCACCATACTTTGTAGGTGGTAAACAAGGGCAAACTCACATCCTTCGTTATCAGGATAATGAACACCACCAATATTCGTCAAAAACGAAATTTGTAATTCAGTATCTGTTTTCAACCAAAATATAATATCGTACAATTTCGCAGCATCTACTTCAATGGTCAAGAAATCGTACGGTGTTTCTACCGTTTTGATGTGTTCACCGAACTGTTTTTGCAAACGTTCAGCAACTTGTTCGTTGGTTAAATTACTCTTCATTGTTTTCAATATTATATGAATTCAACAATGATTTGTATTCATCAGAATACCTTCTTCTAAGCGATTCATGTCTCACCATTTCGTGAATTTTCATGATTCCGTCAATAATTTGTTCTGGTCTTGGCGGACATCCAGGCACGTACACATCAACTGGAATAACGCGATCAATTCCTTGCAGAACAGAATACGTATCGAAAATACCTCCTGAACTAGCACAAGCACCAACAGATAGCACCCATTTCGGTTCAGCCATTTGTTCGTACACTTGTTTTAATACTGGTGCTAATTTTTTCGAGATTGTTCCCGCTACAATTAATAAATCCGCTTGACGAGGAGAGAACGACATACGCTCCATTCCAAAACGCGCTAAATCGTAGTTACTTCCCATTGTTGCCATGTATTCTATACCACAACATGAGGTTGCAAACGGCAAAGGCCAAACTGAATTGGCACGAGCACTCGCTACTACTTTTTCAAGCGATGAAAGCTGATAGCCTTCACCATTAATTACTTGCAAATCTTCTATTTTTCCCATTCTAATGCTCCTTTTTTAAGTACATAGAAAAAGCCTATTAAGAAAAAGGCTACGAATAGTATAACAGCCAACAGGCCTTCTAGTTCTAATGCTTTGAAATTAACTGCGTATGGGTAGAAAAAAATAACCTCAACATCAAATAAAACGAACAAAATCGCCGTCATGAAATAGCGGATTGAAACAGGAAAACGCGCGTTTCCTTGTGATTCGATACCGCACTCCCAGTTAGCGTCTTTTTTCTTTGATTTTAGGCGTGGGCCAAGATAGTGCGTAATGAACAATACAAACGCAACAAAACCACCTACCACTCCGATTTGAAGTAATATTGGTAAATAATCGATTCCTGTTGATTTCATTTCTTAATCAAATTAATCCTCTAAAAATGTCTGTTTCTTCAACGTTTCCTGTACAATGTACTCAATCAATTCTTTGAGAACGTTAAAAAAATCACGTGCAAATTTATTCTTTCCTTTTGTCTTTCCGGCTAAAAAAGTAAGATAATTTTAAAAAAATCGGATTCTTTTATGAACAGTGCATTAACTCACTGAAAATGAATCAAATTAGCGAACGATTTTTTTCGAATGAAATTCGCGTGTGGCATCAATGTACTTTGTGGAATAATTTCCTTCTTCGTTGCGAATTAAGAAGATTTCACGCTTTATTGATAAAGCGATTTTTTTGTAACAAGCAAGCATTCGCGTAGGTCGATTTGGTTTTCCCTGGATTTCGATTAATTGAGTCGGAAATAATTCATTTTCACGCGCAACTGTTTCCACGAACCCATGTATTTCAAAAGGATAGATTAACCAAAAAGATCCTTCTGAAGAAAGTAGTTGATTTACGCGATTAAAAAGTGTTTCAAAATTCAATTCTTTTGCATGTTTGCTTTGCGTAATGCGCTTATCGGGACTATCCAAACCATCCACATAATAGGGTGGATTCGAAACAATTAGGTCATATTGTTTTGAAAAATCATGAACTAAAAAATCGCCTTCGATTAAGTTTAAGCGTTCTTTCCAATTGGCCTTTGAAAAGTTAAGATTGGCATCAATACATGTAGCGGCATCAATTTCAATTGCATCAACAATAATAGTCGGATTTTTCTGAGCCAGCATCAAGGCTAAAACGCCTGTACCCGTTCCAATATCAAGTGCCGATTTTTCGTTCGTTGTTTCAACCAAAGCACCAAGCACCATGGCATCCGTCCCAACTTTTAATGCCGAATTGGATTGAGAAATGGAAAAGTATTTGAACTGGAAAATTTGTGATTTAGGATTCATAATTGATGATTAGCTGTGGTGTTGCCTTCGAGAACATTTCGATAAACTCAACGTATCACCTCAGTCAACAATTATAACAATAATTCTACCCTAAATACAATTCAATTAGGCCTGTTGGGGCATTGATTGTGAGCGTCTTTTTCTTACGATCAACTTCTTGTACCATTCCATCTATCAGTGGAATAAGCACTTCTTTTGTACCATTCATGATTTGCAATAAGGGATTCACAGATAAATCAATTACTGACTCCATCACTCCTACTTCACCAAAGTTAACATCAATCACTTTGAATCCAACTATTTCATGGTCGTAGAAGTTTTTACCTGACAGTTTAGGAAGAATTTGCGCCGGGAGGAATAGGTTTTTGCGCAAAAGTATTCGTGCGTCATTTTCTGTATCAACCCCTTCAAATTTAACAGCAGCGAAACCTTTGTTTTTCAATTTGAAAGAAGCAACGAAAAATGGAGACAACTGCCCATTTATTTCAATAAACAAGGCATCTAGCGTTTCGTAATCTTCTGGATTCGTAACGTCTAAAAACAGCGAAACTTCACCTTTAAATCCGTGAAGTTTCGCTACATATCCTAAATGAAAGCAGTCTGCTTTATTCATTCAATGTCAATTTTTACTCTGCAGTTGCTTCTGCTTCTCCTGCTTCTTCGGCTGGAGTTTCAGTTGCTTCCTCTGTAGCTACCGGAGCGGCTTCTTCTACTGGAGCCTCAGCTGCTTCCTCTGTTACTGCTGGAGCTACCTCTTCAGCTGGTGCTTCAGTTACTTCTGGAGCTACTTCTTCAGCTGGTGCTTCAGTTACTTCTGCAGCTACTTCTTCAGCTGGTGATTCAGATGCTTCTGGAGCCGCTTCTTCAGCAACCTCTTCTACAACTGGTGCATTTTTAGCTTCGATAGCCGCAACTCTAGCCGAGTTTGCATCAGCTTCAGCTTTCAAACGCGCTGTTTTATCAGCATCAGCGTTTTTAGCCAAGCCGCTCACTTTACCTGCAATTTTAGCGTCTTTTTCAGCTAACCAAGTAGCAAATTTAGCTTCAACTTGATCAGCAGTCAATGCACCTTTTTTCACACCATTCAATAAGTGGTTTTTGTACAAAACACCTTTGTATGATAAAATAGCACGCGCTGTATCTGACATTTCAGCACCAACTTGTACCCAGTTCAACGTTTTATCAAAATTGATATCGATTGTTGCTGGATTTGTGTTTGGGTTATAAACACCTAATTTTTCGATGAATTTACCATCTCTTTTCGCTCTGCTGTCTGCAGCTACGATGTGGAAGAAAGCCTTTCCTTTCTTACCATGTCTTTGCAATCTAATTCGAGTTGCCATAGTTGTTTTACAATGTGAGGTGCGAAACCTCGATTTATAAATAAAATTATTTAAGGGTGCAAAGATAGGGAATAAATCGTTTGTTGAGCAGTGAGATTGATTTTTTTCATAAAGTGGTTAATTTTTTCTATTTTTAACTATTCAAATATGTTATGAAACAAGACATTCAAACTACCTTATTTCAGTTGCTCAAGCAAAAAATTGCTGGCGAGGATTCACTTGGAAATGCACTTTCAGATATTCTGAATATTAGTCCTGATGCCGTTTATCGTCGCTACCGCAACGAAACACCATTAACCATTCAGGAGGTCAAAAAAATCTGTGGGCACTATAATATTTCATTTGATGCCTTGTGTGAATTTGGTAATGGAAAGGTTGTTTTCTCTTATCCTCCTTTGGATACATTTGATTTTAGTCTTGAATCGTATTTGGAAGGTATTTTGGTCGCTTTTCAAAAACTGAAAACACTTTCTTCACCGGAAATAATATTGTCCGTAAACAACATTCAACTGTTTCAACTCATGAATTTTCCGCAATTGGTGCGTTTCAAATTGTACTTCTGGGCTAAAACCCACTTACAAATCGGTGCCTACAAGGATTTACCATTTAAACATGAAAAAACGAGTGAAACGGCATTTTCATTGGGTAAAGAAATTTTACAGATCTACAATTCAATTCCTTCTCAAGAAATTTATGACCCTGAGTTCATGCGTGGATTCTTGCGTCAGATTCACTATTATTATAATGCACATTTATTTGAGGACCCTGAATATGCTGTTTTCTTGTACGACCGCTTATTATTGCTTTCATCACATCTTCGTGAACAGGCAAATAACGGAAAGAAATTTATATTTGGTACACAAGCACCTGCCAGCGGAAACGATTTCAAAATGTATTTAAATGAAACGATTAATTCAGATGCAACTTTCTTTTATCAAAGTAAGGAGCTTCAAGGCTTGTACTTGACGCATAACATTATGAATTACCTGGAGACAACCAACGAAAATTACGTGAATGATTCCAAATTAATTATTGACAAGCAATTAGCAAATTCCAGTTTGATCAGCATTGTAAACGAAAAAGAGCGCAATAATTTCTTCTTTGAATTCGAACGAACAATCAACTCCTTCAAAAAGAAAATCGAAGCAGATCTTAGTTTTTGATTTAAAAAGGAATCTTTTTTTACGAATATCACAACCGACTATTTAGTTAATTGCGAAATTCACAATTAAAATTATCGATTGGTGTTTTCTCTAATGTATTTATTCGATATGCAAAGATGCTTGTTTTTGACTTTGCAAATTCGATTATGAGAACCCCTTGAGAATGTGAAATATTTGTTCAACTAAAAATTGAATAATTATGAAAATTTCTGTTTCTCTTATCTTATTATTTGTCTTGAGTACATTCTTTGGAATAAGTCAAGAATCACTTCCTACAATTGCAGTAGCAAATCCAAACATCAATGGTTTAGAAACGCGTCCAGAAATCGCAGCTAAAATGATGCGCCTTGAATTAATCAAAATGGCAAAGTATAAAGTGTATGATGAATTTGACATGGCTGATGCAATGAAAGCGAATGTAGAATTCAAAACAGATTGCTATGGTCAAAATTGCCTAGTGAAATTGGGCAAAGAATTAAATGTCGACTATGTACTTTGTGGAAGCATCGATGGATTAGGTAATAAAATTGCTTTAACCTTAAAAATCGTAGATGTAAAAAACCATACAATCCATAAGTCTTCTGTAAAAGAATTTGACGACCAAGAAATCGAATTACAACGCATGATTGAATTGCTTTTAAAAGAAATGCATAACATTGAATTTCAGAAAGAAATTGCAGATCGACTTGAATTCAAAAATGAATTGATAACATCAAACAACGTCGGTAAAATCAACAATACTGGTCCGCGTATCGGTGGAGCTTATTTAACGGGTGCCATGAATGAATTTGCTTTACGTCCAGAATCTCAAGGTGGTTTAGGAATTGTTCCTGTTGTTAGTATGATTGGTTTTCAAGTGGAAGGTCAATACGTTGGTACAGAAAACTTCTCAGCTCTTGTTGAAGGGATCTTTAATGTTTCAGGTTTGGAACAAGGACAGTTTATTCCTTCAATCACGATTATGAATGGTTTCCGTTTTGGCAAGTCAGGTTGGGAATTAGCATTTGGTCCTGGATTTAGTTTCAAGAAAACATCTCAAGGATTTTTTGATACGGACAACCAATTCAGCGATAATCAGCAATACTTTTCAAAAAATGATTGGGACGATTATGCTTTGAGAGAATTTGGTGATGACCCTCTGTATAATACAACAGGTTCATTTGTTGCCCCTACACCTACCGAGTTAAATTACACGTATAATTTCAACAAACGTTATGGTGACACGCGCGGTGATCTTGCTTTCAATACAATGTTCGTATTTGCTGTTGGCAGAACGTTTCGAGCGGGTTCTTTGAATATACCTGTGAATGTATTCTATTCTTCGCAAAAAGGTGGAGGAATGGCTGGAGTGAATGTCGGTTTTAATGTACAGAAAAGTAAACGACCGATACATAATTGATTAAAAATTGAAGATTAAAGATTGAAGATTGAAGATTGAAAACAACTAACCTATTAGAAGGCTTCATTTTCGGATGAGGCCTTTTATTTTGTTAATCTAATTTATTCTTTAACTATACAGCTGAATCTATTCCTTATTGTGAATTTTCAACATCGAACAGAATAAGTTCTTCCCTACTAAACGGGAATTTCTATTTTTACAAAAAAAAGATTCCTATGTATAAATTGGTAACGATCTTCTTTCTATGCTTCTCGCTTGGTTTAACTGCTCAAAGCGTTCCAAATGCATCAAGTTTGGTTTTGAAAGAAATCATGAAGGGAAATGAATTCATTGGACATCAACCAGATTATTTTCGCTGGTCGGTAGATGGAAGTACGATTTATTTCGAATGGAATCCAAGCAACGATATTGGCTCAAGCACCTACGCTTATTCTGTCACATCAAAGAATCCACAACCCATAAAAGCGGATCCAGCCTCTATCTTTGAATTTGATAAATTGCAGCATGCTTTTGCCATAAATTATTATAGTATCGATGGTGCGTTGATTGCTTATGACAAAAAATTGAAAAAACCGAAACTGATTTATCAAACTGGTCAAAACATTCATTCCATCCAACGCGTTAACAGCTCCTCATTGGTTTATTTCCAGCAAGGAATCAACTTGTTTCAGTATGACCAAACTTCTGGGTCTGTTAAACAAATGACCAACTTCAAAAATGGAAACGCTCCTGAAAATTCTGTTGACTCAACTTTTTTAATGAAAGAAGAAAATGCATTGTTTCATTATATCCAAGACCAAAACAAAGCGGACGCATGGTATGAAAAAAATAGTGTTACCCGTTTTTCTTTTCCATCTGCCATTTACACTGGCAAAGAGCAAGTAGAAAATCTTCAAATTTCTCCATCAGCTGAATACATTGCTTTTCGTTTTTCCGATTATCCGAAAGAAATTGAAACACACGTCGATCACCACATTTCAGCTGACGGTCATACCTACCCTGTTCCAGCGCGAGCGAAAGTGAATGATGAAGACCCTTCACATAGATTAGGAATTATGAATATTCAAAAGGATAGCATTTATTTTATTGACTTTTCGAAACTCACAGATATTCGCAAGAAACCCGCTTATTTAAAAGATACAACTGCGTATGAACGCGACCGCAACATCATCATGCATTCCTTGAAATTTGCTTCCCTCACTAACATGGCAGTTTGTGATGTTCGCTCGTATGATAACAAAGATCGTTGGATTGTATTGATTGATTTAGCATTAGGAACATTCACTGAAATCGATCACCAGCACGATGATGCGTGGATAGGTGGTCCAGGAATTTCAGGTTGGAATAGCGAAGAAGGAACGCTGGGATGGGTAATGAACGATTGGGGATTTTATTATCAATCTGAAATAGACGGTTATTCTCATTTGTACTTATACGTAATGCGATTGAAATCTGCTAAAAAAATCACAAAAGGTAACTATGAGGTTCATTCAGTAACTCCATCCAATGAAAGAGGTAAGTTGTACATCACTGCAAATAAGAGCCACCCTGGTAATCGCGATATTTTAGTTTACGCTGTAGCGGACGATAAATTGGAAACTATTATACAAACAGATGGATATCATGATGCCGTTTTATCACCTGATGAAAAAACATTTGCTGTTCGTTATTCTGATAAAAATAGTCCTTGGGAATTGTATACAATGCCAAATGTTTTGAATGCAACAAAAACAAGAATCACCCACTCAACAAGCAAGCAATTTGACGCTTACCAATGGCGTGAACCGGAAGTTATTACTTTCAAAGGTTCAGATGAAAAAGACGTTTACGCTCGCTTGTATAATCCTTCTGGAAACAAAAATCAAGCTGCTGTAATCTTCGTACATGGCGCTGGATATTTGCAAAACGCTCACAATTATTGGAGTAATTATTACCGAGAATACATGTTCCACAACTTGTTGGTTGACAATGGCTTTACAGTTTTAGACATTGATTATCGTGCGAGTGAAGGTTACGGACGTGATTATCGAACGGCAATTTATCGTCACATGGGCGGACAAGATTTACAAGATCATTTATCTGGAAAAGAGTATTTGGTGAATCAACTAGGAATCGATTCGAACCGTGTTGGGATTTACGGTGGATCCTATGGTGGTTTCATTACCTTGATGGCCATGTTGAAAACTCCAGGAGAATTTACTTGTGGAGCTGCATTGCGCTCTGTAACGGATTGGGCACATTACAATCACGAATACACCAGTAACATTTTGAATTATCCAGGTACAGATCCTGAAGCCTATCGTAAAAGTTCACCCATCTATTATGCCAACAATCTGGAAGGAAAATTGTTAATGCTTCATGGAATGATAGATGACAATGTTCAATTTCAAGATGTTGTTCGTTTGAGTCAACGTTTTATTGAACTAGGAAAAGAAAATTGGGAGTTAGCTGTTTTTCCGGTGGAAGCACATGGTTTCAAACAAGCCTATTCTTGGAATGATGAATACCGAAGAATTTATGCGTTATTCTACAACGAATTGATATTAAATTATAAAAAATGATTGTTCGCGAATTAAACAGAAAAGAAGAAATGCTCGCTCAACTTGAGGTGATGCAAGAGTTGTATCCAAGTCTAACGGCTGATGCCTACTCTTCTGATTTAGAAAACATGCTTCCGAACAATCGTTATGGACAAGTGGCCGTGTTTGATGGCGAAAAATGTCTCGGAATTGCCGGATTTTGGATTGGAACAAAATTATGGTGTGGTAAGTACTTAGAGATTGATAATATGGTTGTTTCAGCAAAACACCGTTCTCAAGGCGCTGGAAAAATGTTATTTAGCTATTTAAAAAACAAAGCAAACGAAGAAGGTTGTTCGATGCTTGCCTTGGATTCGTATACTTCTAATTTTAAAGCGCACAAGTTTTTCTACAATGAAGATTTTGGACCAAAAGGTTTTCATTTCATTCATGTAATCAATCAAGAACAACTTCGTTAAGCAATTTTGTTTCTGAATAAGATTCACTACTTTAGTGTTCTTAATTCAAACTATGAAACAATTTTTCTCCCTTTTTTTAATTGGAATATCGGTGTTTGCTACAAATGCGCAAGATGAAAATTCTACAACGTGTGCTAATCGATCCAAGTTCAAAGGTCAATCCTTAAAAAGTAATTCGCTGACAGTAGCACAAATTGCAGAGTCAGAACGCTACAATGTTCATTATTATGCCTTGGATTTGGCAATGACAAATTTAAATACTTCCGTTTCTGGTACTGCTGAAATTCATGCTACAGCCAATCAAAATTTGGATTCTGCCTTATTTGAATTGTTCCCAACCTTTACAATTTCAGAAATTCGCGTAAATGGAACTCCTGTCAATTACTCACGTGTCAACTCAGCAATCAAAACACCAGTTAACACAAATGCCGGCGCTGCTTTCGTTATTGCAGTAGATTATAGTGGAACTCCTCCAACAGCTGCCACAAATCCACTTGGAGGTTCAGGTATGACAAACGCTACATCACCTTCTTGGGGCAATAGAGTAACCTGGTCCCTATCTGAATCTTTTGCTGCCTATGAGTGGTGGCCGTGCAAACAATCATTAAGCGACAAAGCAGATAGCTCAGCTGTGAAATTGACTGTTCCAAACAATTGCAAAGGTGGTTCAAACGGAATTTTAGAAAATGTGGTACCTCTCGGTAATGGAACAACGCGTTACGAGTGGAAAAACCGCCACATGATAAATTACTATTTGATTTCGGTTGCCGTTGCTAAATATATCGAATACAATATTTACGCAAACCCAGTTGGTGCAGCAGCTCCGATATTAATTCAAAATTACATCTACGATAATCCAGCTACATTGCCGAATTTTCAAGCAGACATCGATGAAACTGTTGACTTTATGGTATTGTTTTCAGATTTGTTCGGACTTTATCCTTTTGCAGATGAAAAATACGGTCATTGTATGGCCCCGTTGAGTGGCGGAATGGAGCATCAAACGATGACAACTCAAGGATTTTTTGAAAAAAGTTTAACAGCGCATGAATTAGGACACCAATGGTTTGGTAACAATGTAACTTGTGCCTCGTGGACAGATATTTGGGTAAATGAAGGATTTGCATCATATTCGGAATACTTGATGAAAGAAGCGCTTTATCCTGCTGAAAGGGTGCAACACTTAACGGATATTCATGCCAACATCATGTCGCAACCGAATGGTGCCGTTTGGGTGTTGGATAGTTTGAATGAATCACGCATTTTTGATGGCCGATTAACCTATGATAAAGGCGGGGCAATCGTTCATACCTTCCGTTTTATGATCAATAATGATTCGCTCTTTTTTGCTGCTTTAAAGAATTTTCAAACGAATTTTAAAGATAGCGTTGCATTTGGTACTGATGTAAAAGCTGAATTGGAAGCAGCAAGCGGAGTTGATTTTACAGAAGCATTTGATCAATGGTATTATGGACAAGGATATCCAACGTATTCAACGCGATGGAATTCAGTTGGATCTGATTTATTGATAGAAATAAAACATACAACATCTGCTTCAGGTATCACGCCAACATTTACAAACCCATTGGAAATTAAATTTGCAAGAAGCGGTCAATCAGACACAACGATTCGCTTTGATATTTCATCCAATTTGAATCAATTTTTTGTGCCTGCAATTGGCACGGTAACAAGTGTTTCAGCTATCGATCCAGCGAATTGGATTATCAATAAAGCTGGGTCGAATGTTCGGGATACAGCATTCGTTGCCGGAATAAATGATGGAACAATAAGCAGTTTGAACATTTATCCGAATCCAACAAGTGGAATTGTTTCTATTTCAGGAATAAGTGGTTCCTACTCAGTTGTTTTGTTTGACAACGCAGGAAAAGAGCTGAGAACGTACAAAAATGCTACAACAATTGATTTATCTGAATTTTCAGCTGGACATTATTTTGTTAAAGTAATGGGTGGAAATGGTGATTCATGGATTAACAGGATAGTGATGAATGATTAGCCACTCAGCGCTCGAATTATGAAAAAATGATAGCATAATATGTTCAAAAGAAGGTGCATTTAATTAACTACTTTTATATTTGTGTTTTATAAATATAAAATACAAATGACAACCTTCACATCCACGCTTCCTGATGATTTATTGGCCTTATTAAACGAGAAAGCGCATGCTTTGTCAATGCCGAAAAATAAACTTATTGAAAAGGCCTTGCGCATTTATTTAGATCAACTTAACAGGGCTGAATATGTGCGTTCATACAAACAATTGGCTCAAGATACTGATATCCTTTCAATCGCAGAAGATGGAATGATTGATTACTGCAAAGAATTGGAAGAATGAAACAAGGTGAAATCTGGTATGCCAATTTAAATCCAATCAAGGGAAGTGAACAAGCAGGACATCGACCGGTTGTTATCATTAGTGGGGATTTATTAAATACTCACCTACCAATTGTTATTTGTTGTCCTTTGACATCGCAAATAAAAAACTACAAAGGAAATGTGGTTTTGCAACCAAACAGTAAAAACAAACTTGATAAACCTTCTGAAATATTAACCTTTCATGTGCAATCCTGTTCCAAAGACCGTCTTACAAAGCAGTTAGGAATTATAAATAAGCAAGAATTGAATGCAATCATTACCGGTTTAAATGATCTATTGCGGTATTGATTTCTTTGTCTAGTGCATAAAAAAAGCGATGCTCTAAGAGTACATCGCTTTTTTTATTGTTGTTTGTTCTTGGTTTACATCCATTTAGATGCAAAAACGTTAAACGATTCTCTTAAGTGGTTGAAGTTCTTTTCGAACGAAGCTACTAAATCTTGTTCTTGTGAATGGTATTCCATTTTACGGTGATCAACAGCAACTGGATTTGCCTTAATTACTTCAATTAGTTCTGCTTCATTTACTTTAACCGCATGTAAAATTTCATCGATCGTGTTACGTTGAATGATCAATTGATTTTGAAAATGTTCAACACCTGCTAATGCCTCATTACTTGAGTTTTTAGAGGCAATTTCTTCCAATCTTCCGTTCAAAATTGTTACCTCATCTTTGTAGAAACTCAAGTTATTTGTCCATTGAGTGTTTTCTTCGTGTTGCTTATAAATTGATTCGTTTGCGCTCATAATTCTCCAATAGTTAGTTGAACTGTTCATTAATATTGGGTCAATATCTGTCTTAACCCTTCATTACAAACTTCGTTAACTACCTCAGAAAAAAACATGAGTTATATCATGGTTGATGCTGATTAATGTCAACTAGTGACTAGTACCCACTCACAGCGCAGTGAAATGAGAAATGGTGGCTGAGGTTCTCGAAGTCACCATTTATTTCTTCTCTTTTTCGTAACCGATTTGATTGGCCTTTTTAAGTATGCTTTCATTCACTGCTGAACCAAAATCATCTTGACCTTCAGGGCGTTTTTTCATTTCTTCATCGATAAATTTTTGACGCTCCACTGCCAACTCATTGATTTTCGTTTGAAATATTTCGCGCTCTTTTCGTTTTTCGTCCAACAACAAATTCTTTTCTTTTTCTGTTTTACCTTTAAATTCTGACGGTAACTCGTCTTCTGGAATGGATAATAAACCAACAGAACCTTTATCAACAGCGTCGATTAAATCCCACGATTCATTGTTGTATGCTCCTTTTGATTTCACAATTGCACGTTCCGTTTTAACAGAAATAGCTTCAGACTGTGCATTCATATCTTGCATTAATTGATTTGATTTCTTACTAACACCCAATGAACCGTAGCCATAATATGTTCTGTTCAATGAATCGTTGTAACTATTGATTTGTGTATCAAACGGCGTATCAATATGCACCACTTGTTTATTAGCATCAATGTTAAAATAATCGCCACCTGCTAATGTTGAACAATCCTTCCAAAATTCCCGTACTCCTTGATCGTAGTTTCCGCAATAAATTGTGTTTACAAAAATGGAGCGGGTTCCAGCTGTTTTACATACTTCATTGTAGGCGATGCTACCTTGATTGAACGGTTCATTTCCTGCAATATAAATCATTTTTAAATCTAATGGATTCGTGGACCATCCTAATTCTTGCATTGATTTTTGGATCACTGCACCACAATATTCGTCGCCCCCATTTGTAGTTAAACCGAACAGTTTTTCTGAAATCAAATCTAAATCTTTTGTTAAAGCTGTTTGCAAGCGAATGTAATTGTTATCCAAAGTCAAAGTAGAATTTCCGTAATCATACAATGCAATTTCAATGCTTGGCATTTGACCCTGATAACGCAAAGCACTTAGTTCATTGATAATACTCCAAATTCTTGTTTTGGCTTGATCAATCAAACCATCCATACTGTTAGAGGTATCGAACAAAATAGCCACTTGTACTTTTCGTGGACTTGGTTGAATGATTGGTGTGATTTGCGCTATACTGCCAAAAGCGACAATAAGTGCTGAACTAAAGGAAAGAATTACGTTTTTCATGAAGCACGATTTTGAACTAATTACACCTTGATTTTGAAAACGTTCAATTACTTCTACTTTTTAATATTTTGATATTCATACATTGGGTCATAGCAACATCTCATGACCACATCAACCTTTTGATTCTGCTTGTTTAAATGAACTTCTTCAATGTTGGGAGAAATATAGGGAATATCTAAATTCAGTCCTCTGAGAATTATAAGAATACCAACAAGTGTCAACATATAAGGAACAATGTTCGTTAGTTTATTACGCAACTGCATACCCATTTTATTTACAGCAAAACCCACGATTATCATTGTTGCTAAAGTTCCTGTGCCAAATGCAGCCATTGCATATGTGCTTTTCAAAGGTGAACCAGCTACTAGGGCATTGATTAAACCGATATAAACCATACCGCAGGGTAACAACCCATTTAACATTCCCAAGAGCGATAATTTAAATGGAATATCAGATCCAATTACTTTTCCAATATTTTTACTTATAAATCCTTGTAAACCAAATTTAGAACCGCCAAAAGAAATATGAACTGCTAAGTATTTTCTCCAGGCATACACGATCATAAAGCATCCAGCAATTATACTCACCCACTGCAAGAATCCAAAAGTTTCGATGGTAATTCCAATACTCCCAATAATAAAACCAAGCCATGAATAGCTGACTATTCTACCAAAATTGTATTGAAGAACTCCCGATAATATTGTAAATGAATTTGTTCTATTGACAGGAATAGCCATGGCGACAGGTCCGCACATGCCTACGCAATGCAAGCTAGATGCGAGTCCCAACACCAATCCATTTAATACTACTTCACCCATTTTAGATGCTTACTGATTCTTTTTGAAGACAAGGTTTGTTATTCACCAAGTAACTTAATTCCACAGTATACAATCCTTTTTCCAACTCTTTTTTATCGATTAAAAACGACTTAGTTCCTTCAATTTTGAAGCGCTTATCCATTTTTTTATCATTCGGACGAGTCAAATGCAGTTCGATTTTTTGGAATTCACCTTCGGGCACCTTCAAAACTACGAACTCTTTATTCGAACTAATTTCAATTTTAGCCTCTAAATTGTTTGCATTCTCTTGTGCTGTTATTTCTTGTTCGTAGTTGATTTCACGTTTGTAATAATCTTCGCTTTCTAAATCAACTCTGTTCATCATCAGGCCTACCACCAAAAAAGTGATAAATCCCATAAATGTGACCATTCCAATAACGATTCCTTTTCCCCAGTTCATAGTTCAATAATTATAAGATTGGACCAATAAATTTCGTTTTAACCGTTTCTATCACCTCTCCGTTACCGATTACTTGAACGTGAAGAATTGTTTTACCGTGATCTATTTTCTCCATAGGTAATTTAATAATGAAGCGCTCTTTTAAGTAAAATTCTTTTTTTAGTCTGAATTTGTTCACAACCATTTCTATTTCTCCATCTGGATCATCCAATTTCAATGTAACGATGTAATTTTTATTGGTCTTATTTGTTAGATTAATTTCATAAATATTACTTACTCTTCCATCATTGGTTAACTGATAGGTTGTACCACGTTGACGTATAATGGTGGTTTCAAAATCTTTACGCGTTAGTAATAAGATCATTAAAATAATCATCATAGCACCTAACAAAACAGTGTATGATTTCACTCTTCTTGTCCATTGGAACGGTGTTCTGTTTTTAATTCCATTTTCAGAAACCAAACGAACTAAGCCTTTTTCCATTCCAACTGAATCCATGATGGTATCACAAGCATCCATACAAGCTGTACAATTGATACATTCCAATTGCGTACCGTTTCGAATATCAATTCCTGTTGGACACACATGTAGGCAATGTCCACAATCGATACAATCGCCCTTACCTGCAGCTGCACGATCTTCCCCTTTTTTAATTTTAGCTCTTCCTTCACCACGTTTGTGATCGTATGCAACCACCATTGAATTAGGATCTAATAAAACACCTTGAAGACGACCATATGGACAAATTGTGGTACAAACCTGCTCTCTTAGTTTGGCAAATACGAGGTAGAATACTGTTGTGAAAATTACAATAGCCATTAAGCCGCCTAAATGCTTGCCAATCGGATCTGTACTTATTTTCCATAATTGTTCGCTTCCAATGATATATGCTAAAAATGTATTGGCAATGAAAAACGAAATAATCCAAAAAATTAAGTGTTTTGACGTTTTTTTAAGGATTTTTTCATTAGTCCAAGGACTAATTTTTAATTTCTTTTGATGTGTCCAATCGCCTTCAATCCAATATTCGATTCGACGGAATACCATTTCCATAAAGATGGTTTGTGGACACACCCAACCGCAGAAAAATCGTCCATAAATGATGGTAAAAAGTATTATGAAAATAACGCCGACAATAATTGAAATGGCGAACAAATATAAATCTTGAGGCCAGAATACTTTTCCAAAGAGAATAAACTTGCGTTCGATTACATTGAAAAGTAGCAATTGATGTCCACCTACTTTGATCCAAGGGGCTAAAAACAGAAATGAAAGCAAGAAATAACTTACGATTTTTCTTTTGTTGTAATAGGGTCCTACTGGTTTTTTAGGAAATACCCAAATGCGTTTTCCCTTTTCATTTACAGTAGAAATATGGTCTCTAAAACCTTCTTCATCTCGAAACTCATTTTCTTTTTCAATCATGACATTTGAATTTACCTACCGTTGTTCTTACAAGTTTTTCGGTCTGTTTTAGAGTGGTTGTGCTTTAGAGTAATATTAACCCAAAAAACAAAAAACCGATGCAACCTTAGTTACACCGGCGCTCTAACTATTTTATTTTTTTACTGGAAATAATTTGCCATCTGGTGCTTTACCTGGGGTATTTGGTAAAGACAGAATAAATGAGGCAACTTGTTGAATTTGAATCGGATTCAATTTCGAAGCATGCTCAGGCATACCATTTGGCGTTCCTAATTTGATGGTTTTAAACAAATCTTTAACATCCGGTCCGTAAATCCAATATTCATCAGTTAAGTTTGGACCAATATTTCCTTCTGCTTTTGGATTGTGACATGCAACACAATTAGACTCAAACAATGTTTTACCTGTTGAAATAGCACCTGCATCTGTCAATAATGTTGCAGTTGTTTCATCCACATTCATGGCGTGCTCCGTTTGGTATTTTTTAATGTCTACTTTCGCTTGAGCTAGCTCCTTATCATATTCTTTTGTTTGTAAATCACTTGTTTGGAAGATGTGATAATTAAACACATACACTACCGCAAAAATGATTGTAGCGAAGAATCCCCAAACCCACCATGGTGGCAAATTGTTGTCCAACTCACGAATTCCATCGTATTCATGTTGCATAAGTATTGTATGTTCTTCTTCGATTGCAACGGCATCCGTTAAGATTACATTGATTTTCTTAATCGCAGTTTCAGGAAGAACTTCAGCCGCTTTGGGTCGCGCCATTTGCATGAAATCGCTAAACATTCTTCTCAAATAGAACAAAACGCCCAACAATATTACGTTGATTACCACCATGAAATATAAATCCATGTTCTCAACAATTAACCAAGGCGTGCCTTTTTCAGCTTTACCGGCAGCCATAAATGTCAAGGCATGTGAATTCGTTTCAACTGCCATGGCTCCAAATGCTCCAATAATAGCAAGGATGGATGTAACAAGATTTGAACTTTCGCCTTTCTCTTTTGTTTTTTCTGCTAATTTTTTCTTGAAGTAATCGGATTTTACTAAGGTCGTAATAGACGTTGATAGAATGATAATTGCAATTAAAAGAACAACAATACTGCCAAACAACCAGTAGAACAAGGTTAAATTCTCGTTATAATCTGGAACGAAGGTTATGTTTGCATTGGGATCTGCTGCACCAACTGCTGTTCCATCCGCTGAAGATGTTGTTGGAGGAGCAGGGGCATAGGTATCAATGTAATTTAAAATAGCATCCAGTTCTTCGTTCTTAACTACTTGCGGTGGCATGGCAGTTGGACTAAAACCTTTGATTTCGTTTGCCATTTTACTTTTACCTGATGCAATTAATGCTTCTGAATTTGCAACCCATTCATACAGCATTTCAGTTTCACCAGCATCGGTCCATTTTTGTTTAACACCTTTCAGGTTTGGACCTGTAGAATTTTTATCTACCATGTGGCATGTGTTACACTTTGCTTTGAATAACTGCTCACCATCTTGAGCATTTGCCTGCTGTCCAAACAAGCAGATTATAAAGACAGCTGTGCTGATATAGAAATACTTTTTCATGTCTTTCATTTTAAATGCGAATCAATCGACTACTGTTTATATTCACCAGCAGCATCCTTTTCAAAAGGAATATCACTAAGTTCTGTAACTTCGGCCTTTGTCATTCGAATCACCATTGTGATTACGATAGCAAAGAAGATTACAAAGATTAACAATGACAGCAATGGATAAAATTCAATACCATCGATATTTGTTAAGTTATGTTTGATAAATCGTAACATGTTGTAAGTTATAAGATGTTATTTCTTAACTGTTTTTGGTTGCGCCTTGATATCTGTGCCCAAACGTTGTAAGTATGCAATAAGCGCAATCACTTCTTTCGTTTTCATTTTTTCTAGCGCCGCTTTCTTATTATACCTTTTTTGCATTTTTGGAGGCAAGGACTTAAAGATGTCATCCACGATGTTTTGAGCAATTGCTAAGGCTTGCTTTTTTGCGTCTCCTGTGGCTTTCTTCTCATATCCTTTCGCATATGGAACACCCAAGGTTTGCATTGCGCTAATTTTTGCTTCTATTAAAGACAAGTCAAGCGAATTATCATCGTCCATCCAGATGTATGCTGGCATAATAGAACCTTGAGACACATCTTTTGGACGAAGCATATGCTGGTAATGCCAGTAATTGCTTCTTAAGCCACCTTCACGGGCTAAATCTGGACCAGTGCGTTTAGAACCCCATTGAAACGGGTGATCGTAAACAAACTCACCTGATTTAGAGTATTCACCATAACGCGCTGTTTCGAAACGTAAGGGACGAACCATTTGCGAGTGACAATTATAACATCCTTCTCTAATGTATAAATCACGACCTTCTAATTCGAGTGGTGTATACGGTTTCACACTAGAGATCGTGGGAACATTACTTTTCACAATCATGGTTGGGACTATTTCTACCAATCCACCAATTGCTACAACTACAATACTTATAATCATAAAGCGAATAGGACGTTTTTCAATACTTCTATGCCAGTACTCACCTTTACCTTCTTTCACATTCACGTTTTTCATTACGCTCGCCTCTGCCTCTTCATTTGCTAAGAAATTGCCCGCTTTTGCCGTTTTGATTAAGTTATAGAACATTAAAACAGCCCCGAGAATGAACAATAAACCACCAATAGAACGTAAAATGTAGTAAGGGTGCAAGGCATCAACTGTTTTAAGGAAATCTGCATTTACCAAGGTTCCATCAGGATTGAAATCTCTCCACATTAAGCCTTGCATAAATCCAGCAATGTACATTGGAATAGCATATAAAATGATTCCTAAGGTTGCAATCCAAAAGTGTTGATTCGCTAATTTTTTAGAATACAATTCAACACGGAATAATTTAGGGAACAACCAGTATAGCATACCAAATGTCATCATACCGTTCCAACCTAAACCGCCAACATGAACGTGTGCAATTGTCCAATCTGTAAAGTGAGATAACATGTTTACATTTTTCAACGACAACAAAGGACCTTCAAACGTTGCCATACCATAACATGTTAAGGCAACCACCATAAATTTCAACATTACATCGTCGCGCACGCGATCCCAAGCACCGCGCATTGTTAACAAACCATTCAACATTCCACCCCATGATGGAGCAATTAACATTACAGAGAATACAACACCTAAACTTTGTGCCCAATCAGGTAATGATGTGTACAACAAATGGTGAGGTCCGGCCCAGATGTATATGAAAATCAATGCCCAGAAGTGGATAATAGATAAACGATATGAATAAACAGGACGCTGAGCTGCTTTTGGAACAAAGTAGTACATCAACCCTAAATAAGGTGTTGTTAAAAAGAATGCAACCGCATTGTGTCCATACCACCATTGCACTAAGGCATCTTGAACACCGGCATACCAAGAATAACTTTTCAAGAAAGAAATGGGTAATTCAAAAGAGTTAAAAATGTGTAGGATGGCCACAGTTACAAACGTTGCGATGTAGAACCAAATCGCCACATACAAGTGCTTAACTCTTCTGGTAAGAATCGTTGCGAACATGTTGAATCCGAACACTACCCACAGCAATGTGATAAGGATATCAATCCACCACTCTAACTCAGCGTATTCTTTTCCTGAAGTAATACCAAAAGGCAAAGTTGCAACTGCGCATAAAATGATGACTTGCCATCCCCAAAAGTTGATGTTACTTAGTTTATCACTCCACATTCGCGTTTTTAACAAACGTTGTAATGAGTAATAAACACCCATGAAAATTCCATTACCTACGAATGCAAAAATCACTGCGTTGGTATGCAATGGTCTTAATCTACCGAAGGATAAAAAACTGAATCCGAGGTAATCATTAAAAAATTCTGGAAAAGCTAATTGCAATGCAATTATTAACCCGACCAGCATACCTATTATACCCCAAATAATTGTGGCCCAGGCAAAATTTCTCACGACCTTATTGTCGTAACTAAACTTCTGTATTTCCATCTGATTGTTGATTTGATTGTTGACTTATTTCATCATCGAAGAGAATTCTTACGGACGGTGTGTAATCATCATCGAATTGCCCAGTTTTTGTTGCCCAAAAGAACGAACCCAAAAAAAATAGTGCAACGATTAAACTTACAATTAGCATTATATATATCATTCCCATAGCACAAAAGTCATGAGATTGTCAAAGGAAAAGAATGATAGGTATTAGGCTAAAAACTGATTTCAATCATGTTTTTAGTGAAGTGATTTTTCATTTGTTTTTTATGTGAAGCACTATTTTTTGAAATGAACTAAAAAAGTACTTATAAAAACCACTGTGATTGAGCTGATTGGCATTAAAATCGCGGCAATAAGAGGTGTTAGATTTCCGGAAATCGCGAAACTTAATCCGACAATATTATACGAAACTGAAAAGGCTAAACACACTTTTAACACCGTTTTTGAGAAGTTAGAAATACTTAATAAACGATCCAATTGTGCCAATTTTGACGCTTCAATAATTGCATCTGAAGAAGGGGTAAATCGAAAAACATCTTCGGAGACAGCAATTCCAACATCAGCTTTACCTAATGCACCAGAATCATTCAAACCATCCCCGATCATCAATACACTTTTCCCTTGTTTATTCAACGATTCAATATAATCCAATTTATCTTTGGGCGTTTGCTGAAACAACAAGAGGCTATTTTCTGGAAATAAACGCTGCATCAATGCTTTATCCTTGTCTTTATCACCTGAAAGAACGTGTAAACGATAGGTTGTTAATGAATGTACAAGTTGCTCAATCCCTACTCGTAGTTCAGAACTAAAAATAAATCGACCGGTTTTTCCGTTGCTCAAGCGCACAAACGATGAAGATTCATTTTCATCAATGACTTTAAGACTTGTGAATAGTGGACTACCTATTTTAACTTGAATTCCATTTATGCATCCAGAAACACCATTTCCAGAGAATTCTTCAAATTCAGCTAATACATCCGAATTTGTGCTATTTTGCGATCTCAAAAAAGCAACAATTGCCCGCGAAAGTGGATGAGTTGATGAATTGGCAACACAGTAAATTGCATCTTTTTCTTTATTCGTTAATTCATCACCAATAAAATCAACTTTGTGGCTTGTTCCTGTTGTTAAGGTTCCAGTTTTATCAAAAACGATATCTGTAATTTCATTCAATCGTTCTATCACACCTGTGTTTTTCAAATACAATCCTTTTCTTCCTAACAATCGCATTACGTTTCCGAAAGTAAAAGGTGCCGACAAAGCCAAGGCACATGGACATGCAACAATCAAAATCGAAACGACAATTTGGGTGATTTTTGTCACATCAACGTAGGCCCAAGCAATAGATGAAACTCCGGCAATTATCAATATTATGATTAAAAAATAAAAGGATAAACGGTCTTGGTACAAGAAACTAGAACGCGTTTTTTTATCGTTTTGAACATCGTTCCACAATTGTGTTAAATGACTTCTATTACTTTCTTTTTCAACTTGAAGCGTGATTCGTTGACCTAATAACTTTCCTCCAGCAAAAATGAAATCGCCTTTCTTTTTAGTAATTGGAACTGCCTCTCCTGTTACGAAACTGTAATCGATTTTGGCAGAATCTGAAAGCAAAATACTATCGCATGGAATTACTTCTTCATTGCGCATCAGCAGATGGTCATGAATATTCAACTGCTCAATTTCCACAATTTCTTCTTTTCCATCCTTTAGTCTTGTAACCGCAACTGGAAAGTAAGATGTATAATCTCGCTCGAAGGAAAGTGTTTTATAGGTTTTGTTTTGGAACCATTTCCCGATTAATAAGAAGAAAATAAATCCTGCAAATGAATCCATATAACCCGGTCCATATCCTACAATAATGCTGTAGGCACTTTGCGCATACAGGGCGATAATTCCAATCGTAATCGGGACATCCAAATTCAAACTTTTAAAACGCAGCGCTTTGTAGGCTGAAATAAAATATTCAGCTGCTGAAAAGAATAAAACGGGAAGTGAAACAACGAACGATAAATACGACGTGAAATTTCTAAATTCAGGATTATCACCTTCTATCCCCAAATATTCCGGAAAACTCCACAGCATGATACTTCCGAATGCAAATCCTGCAACACCCAGTTTATACAAGAATTTTTTATCTAATTTCTTCTCTGTTTGATTTCTGTTTCCAAAGTTTGGCGCATAACCGATGCGATCGAGTAACAAAGCCAATTCTGCTAGACTCACTTTCGATTGATCAAAAACAAGGGCTGCCTCTCGCTTGGCAAAATTCACTTGACAATTTAAGATTGCAGGTTCAATCTTCGATATATTTTCTAGTAAATAAATACAAGAAGAACAGTGAATTTGCGGTAAAAATAAAGTGACCCGTGCTGTTGTTTCATCTTCAAAATCAAGGAATTTCGATTTGATGGATTCAAGCTCTAAAAATGCATATTTGTGTTGATTGCTATCAGATGGTTTTGCTCCAGCATTTGCTTCGAGTGTGTAAAAATTCCCAAGATTATTATCTTTCAATAATTGGTAGACCATTTTACAACCAGTACAACAAAATGATTTTTCATCGAAAAAAAAACCTTTTCCGATCACCTCATCTCCACAGTGATAACAGGCAGTATCCGTCATATCGTTTGTGAGAACATGCGTTCCAATTTTGTGTTTGGTTCCAAATCCTGGTCAAAGATCATACAGCAATTGCGTACAAATGGAATCCCTTTTGGCGTTATCGAAACTTTTTCAGCATCTAGAACAACTAATCCATCGGAAATCATTCCTTCTAAACGTTTTTTTATCAAAGCATGTACCTCCTTGAAGTTTGAATCTAAGTTAAATTCCGTTTCAAAATGACACATCAAATCCAAAATATTTTTTCGGATTTCAAGGTCCAATTCGCTTAATAAATGTCCTCGAAAAACAGGAAGTTCACCCTTTTCAATCTGCTCTAAATACCCTTCAACTGATTTATTATTTTGTGCAAATCCAAACCAACTATCAGAAATAGAAGACATTCCAAGACCAATCATCAATTTCGTTTCTTGCGTGGTGTAGCCCATGAAATTGCGGTGTAAACTTTTCGCGTTGAATGCTTTTGCCAAATCATCATGTGCAAGCGCAAAATGATCCATACCAATTTCCATGTAACCTTCTGCCTCTAACATGGCTTTGGCTTTTTCGTATAGGGCACGTTTTACTTCACTTTTTGGCAAATCAGATTCATCAAATCCGCGTTGTCCATTTCCTTTAATCCAAGGAACATGTGCGTAACTATACAATGAAATTCTATCAGGTCGAAGTTCCAATGTTTTCGTTACAGTATCAATAATATCTTCTAATGACTGTTTTGGTAAACCAAACACTAAATCATGGCTAATAGATATATAACCGATTTTTCGAGCCGCATCATGCACCGCTTTTACTTGATCAAATGATTGAATACGGTGAATTGCGTTTTGAACAATTGGACTATAATCCTGAATTCCAAGACTCAATCGTCTAAAACCAAACTTATATAATTCAGCTAAATGTTCGTTAGTAGTATTGTTTGGATGTGCTTCAATGCTTAATTCAACAAATTTTGGATCAATTTTTTCAACTTTGAACAAGCCCTTCAATAAACGAATCAACTCAGAAGGTTCAAAGAACGTTGGTGTTCCTCCTCCGAAATGCAACTCATGTATCGTTGGATCCATGTTCAATTTCTCTTGATACATTTCCCATTCTTTAATTACAGCGTTAATATAGGGAGTTTCAAGCTCGTGATTTTTTGTAATTCGTTTATGACATCCACAAAAGGTACACAAGCTTTCACAAAATGGAAGGTGAATGTAGACACTCGTATCCGTCGAATTAAAAAATACATTATTTCGTTGAATTGTCGCTATCCAATCTTCGCTCAAAAGTGGATCATTTTTCCAAAAAGGGACGGTTGGATATGAGGTATAACGTGGTCCTGGAACATTGTATTTGTCAATAATTTGCTTATCCATGCTAAAAAGAATGTTCGGCAAAAATAGGGATGAGGGGAAATTAAAAAAATGATATTTATCATCTTTGAGTTGATAGCCCGAATTATTCTATCTTTACAGTAAGAAAACCTAATCAAATGTTGGATAAATCGCATAAACATGTAACTTGTTCATCGTGTGGAGCAAGAAGTAGCTCATTATTCGGTAATTTTTGTGACCACGATGTTTCATTAGTTGAAGAACAAAAAGCGTGTGCTTACTACAAAAAAAGTCAACCAATATTTATTGAAGGGAGTTTTCCTCGAGGTGTATTCTGTTTGAACCAAGGCAAGGTTAAAATCTTTACACGTGGAGACGAAGGAAAAGAACAAATCATTCACATTGCCAAAGAAGGAGAAATCATTGGTTTTCGTGCAATGTTCAGTGGTGAGCCATACAAAGTTTCTGCATCTACTTTAGAGGAATGTAATATTTGTTTTATCGGCAAAGAAGATTTCCTAAACATGATTGATACCAATGTTACGTTGCGCAACGGGATCATGAAAGAATTATCCAAAGAATTAGGCGATCGTGCCATTTTTATAACCAACATGGCTCAAAAATCGGTGCGCGAGCGCTTGGCATTTGCATTATTGATTTTAGGCGATATTTACGGTGACGAACAAATCAATTTGACGCGTGAGGACATGGCCAACTTTGTTGGAACAGCCACAGAAACTTTGATTCGTATATTAAAGGATTTTAAGGAGGAGGGGATGATTGAAATTCATACACGCAAACTTGAAATAATCGATAATGATAAATTAATGCACTTGGCAGGACGTTAATCCTACCATTTTGCATCTGGATATTTGCTTGGTAGAAAGTGCATTTCTGTCAAAATGAACCCTAAATTTTCGGAATGCCTACCTTGTTTACCACCATACAATTGGAATTGATTATCAGGTATAGATAAATGTGCCATGTACACAATTTCTCTCACTTTTTGGAACCAAAATTCTTTTACAACCTCCAAATTAACACCAATTCCAACTTTGATCATTGTGGCTTCCGCATCACTTGCAAGGAAAAACTCTTGTGAGTATCTCCACAAGGTGTCTAAGGCAAATTGTGTTTTTGCATTTGCTAATTCAGTTCCAGCGCCCAAACGAATCATCCATTCAGAGCTGCGGCGCAAATGATAAGTCACTTGTTTGATTGCTTTAAAACCGATTGCCTGCAAAAACGCATCCTTGCTTTTCGTTAATTCTGAATAAAAATAAAAGTTGAACGCATCAGTTAAAAACTGGCGCACCATGATAAACGCAAAGTCGCGATTGGGTTGCTCCACCAATAAAAGATTATAGAATTCATGCTCAGCCCTGCGGTACGGAAAATCGTCTCCAATTCTTCCTTTTCCTTCCATACGTGCACATTCATTGTAGATTGACTCAGCAATTCCAATTAAATCCAATGCAACGTTGGTAGTTGCCAAATCCTCCTCCAAGAATGGTCCTTGACTCGAATACTCGCTCAAACGATGACTTAAAATCAAGGCATTGTCGGCAATTTGTAAATAATAGTTTAATTTCGTTTCCATCGCTCAAATTACATTTGTTTAACTCCGGCTGGCAAATCGTAAAAAGTAGGATGACGGTAAATTTTCTCGTCAATTGGTTCGAAAAAATATTCCGCTTCGTTTATTGTTATCGCAACAATTTCTTTTGCTGGAACAACCCATAAACCTGTACCTTCTCCCCTTCTTGTATAAACATCACGTGCATTTTCAACTGCCATATCTTTATCGAAAGCATGCACACTTCCAACGTGTTTAAATGCTAGACCTGGTTTTGACTGGATGAAAACTTCCCATAATTGTCCTTGTGATTCTGATGCTTCCATTTTTTATTGTTTTTAAATAATGTCTAAAATCATATAGTCGTTGCCCGCATGTGAGAATGAATCCCCCTTGTGTTTACCTTTCATTGTCGGATAAATTGGCGAATCAACTGAAATACCGACTATGTGTTTCCCTTCAAAATCGAATGGCATTGTGGCATGACCTACGAAAAAATGAAATTTCTCAGTAGACACATAAGCGCCAGCCTCAACAAGCATTTTCTGTTCGATATTCATGTTTTTTAATTGTTCCAATTCAACTTCTTTGCGGAACAGCTGTTTTTCAAATAAGTGTTTCATCTCTCCCGCTTCCGTTTGATGTGATAAATCCTCTGGATCAATTGTATCGGTTTCATCGACGTCTACCATTCCGTTTGAAGAAGCGATTTTTTCACGTAAGTCACGTATTGTTTCTTCTTGACCTTGAATTAAATACTGAAATAAAAGTTGTTTGTTCATATTCTTATTTTTGGTTTAGTCCAGCTACATAAGCTGTTTCTCTCACCCATGCTCCATTGTCATGTGCGCGTTTGTGATGCTCTAAGCGTTGTTGGTTACAAGGACCATTTCCTTTAACTACTTCCCAAAATTCCTTCCAATCGATATCGCCGTGCCTGTAGGTTTCATCTTCTACTAATTGAAGGCTTGCATCTGGAACCTTCAAACCAATTAACTCAGCTTGTGGTATTGTTTTATTGATGAATTTCTCACGCAATTGATCATTCGATTCGCGTTTTATTTTCCATTTCATTGCATTCGACGTATTGGCAGAATCCTTGTCATGAGGTCCGAACATCATCAATGCCGGCCACCACCAGCGATTCAGGGCATCCTGAGCCATTTCTTGTTGGTCTTTTGTTCCTTCCATCATTTTCCACATGATTTCATATCCTTGACGTTGGTGGAACGATTCTTCTTTACAAATCTTTACCATTGCTCGTGAATACGGACCATAAGATGTACGTTGCAAGGAAACTTGATTTGTAATTGCAGCACCATCTACTAGCCAACCAATTGCCCCGATATCTGCCCAATTCAATGTTGGATAATTAAATACAGAAGCGTATTTTGCTTTTCCTTCGTGCAACCATTGAATAAATTGCTCGCGGCTAATTCCTAAGGTTTCAGCGGCACCATATAGATACAATCCATGCCCACCTTCATCTTGAATTTTGGCCAATAGAATTTTTTTACTTCTTAACGATGGCGCACGCGTTAACCAGTTCCCCTCGGGTTGCATACCAATAACTTCTGAATGGGCATGTTGAGAAATTTGCCGAATCAAGTGTTGTCGGTATTCTTCCGGCATCCAATCTCTTGGTTCGATTTTAATTTCAGTGGCTATTTTCGATTCAAATTCAACAAGTAGCTGTTCTTTTGAAGGGGCTGTCGTACTCATTTATCAATTCGTTTTAGGTTAATTGCTTGAGAATCCCTATTTCAATTTGAAGGATCTTCAATCTTGCAAAGAAACAGTAAACGAAGAGTTGGAGAAATGATAAAATTCAAATCAAAACATGATAAAAGTCATGATTCGAAGCATCAATTACTGATTATGAATAAGGGCTAAGCGTGCAGAAAATAGCGATGAGTGGGAAGCAATCCGTAAAGTGTAAAATCCTGGTTTCAGTTCCGGCAAATGATACGAATCACCCTGCCAATCTTGTTCATCAAAATAGACTATTTGCCCGCTATTATTGATAATCTCCAAGCGTTGACTTTGTATCTGTTTTGAAAAGAAAATCGTTGAATTCGATTGAATAGGATTTGGATAAACCTGTACATTTTGATCTTCAATATCAATGAAACCGGTCTCTCCTTGTTGAATGCGAACCAAACCTTTCGAATAAGTACCAACCCATACAACATCGTTAGAGTCTTTTGTTGTTGACAGGATATGATTATCAGGCAAGTTTGAATTGGTCGTTGTAAAATTCGACCAAAGCCCATTCTTATAGCGAATAACAAGGCCATTTTGGTGTGTTCCGATGATGAAATTTTGGTAACGATCTATTTCAAAAGAGGTTAAACTATTTGAGGGCAACGCTGAATTGGCCATATTCAATGAAAGCCATATTTGATTTCCAACATCGGTAAATAAGCCTTGAGCTGTGCTGGCATACCACGGTTTATTCGTTGCATCTAATTGAATTGAAATAACTGAATTATCGGGAACACCAGCGTTTAACAAAGTATAGACTTGTAATGCATTCGTTGGTTCCATGTAAATCAATCCTCCATTGATTGTACCAATGTATTTTTGCTGATTTTCATCTATAGCAAACGTAGTGATATTGTTAGATAGAATTCCAGCATTTGCAATTGTCCATGTTGTCCAACCAGATTGATTGAAACATGAAAATCCTTCTACTGTTCCTATCCATTTATTGCCGAGTTGATCAACTTTAATTGTTCGTATAAAATTATCGGGTAAACCAGAATTTGAGATAGTATAATTTTCCCAGTTTGTACCGTCGAATTTAAACAGGCCGCTAAGTGTTGTACCAATCCATAAATTATTGGTGCTATCAACTTCTAATGCACGAATATAATCATCCGTTAATCCAGAATTAGCTGTATTGAAAACTTCCCAAATACCATTTTGGAATTTGGCCAAGCCATGATCTGTTCCTATCCAAAGCACGTTTTCATGATCCACTAATAAGCAACGAATTGTATTGTTTGGAAGCGGCGAATTGGCTTCATCGAAAACCGTTAATTCAGTAATCGTTTGTGCGAAAAAAAAACTTCCGTTACTCAAGAGTAACGGAAGCATAAAAAGTATCTTTTTAAAATAGCTCATTAATCAATAATCAAACGGGTAGTATAATTTTTACCTTCAAAAACAAGGGTAAACATATAAACTCCATTTGACAAATTCGCCGTATTCACTGAAAAAGAATTCATTCCTTCATGGTGATTTAAACGTGTTGCATATACTTTTTCACCAACTAAATTATACATTTCAGCACTTATTTCTCCAGAATATCCTGTTTGAAATTGAACCTTGAATTGTCCATTTGACGGATTAGGTGCCACCTTAATGGAATTTTTAAATGGCGTGTTTTCAGCTAATCCAGCGCACGTGCTTACAACAGCAGTTACAGGAACTAATTCGCTTGAGCATGTACTGTTTTGTCTTAAAATTTCCCAATCATAGAAATAGTAATAGTAAGAAGCTCCTGCCGAAGCCCCAACAATTGATAATACACCAGTCATATCGTATGGATAAGTTCCAGAGTTATTGTTTCGATACAATCCAGTTCCGGTGGTTATATTTTTTCCAACAAGGCGAAGGTTAGAATCAATTGGAATCGCAAAATTCAAATTTACACGACTAGATCCTGCTGGCACTGTTGCAGTTGTTGTCGCTAATAAACCACCTGTTTCATCTTGCAATTCTATCGTTACACTTCCGGCAGCTTGGGCATAAACTAAGACTGATCCAAGTGTTGAATTAACATAACTATTGAAAACTTCATATTGTTCAGAGTTGACATAGCCACCTCCGCCAATTCCATTCGTATGTGGTTCAGCTTTTGAAGTATCGGCGTATGTGTCTGTGTTTTTCACATAATATGTTGTTGATGTTGTAATCGTTGGAGTTGTAAAAGATGCACCCGTTCCAACATACAATCCATTCTCATCGTACCACGTTACATTACCTGAAGCATTAGCTGATAATTGAGCAATCCCTGAGAAACAAACTGTGTCGCCAATTGTCGCTGGTGGATTCGGAATAACATTATTCACAATGAATGGATCAGAAGTGTTTGTTCCACAGAAGTTTGTAACCTCACATGTATACGACCCTGCTTGCGAAACAGTAATACTTTGAGTAGTTTCACCTGTTGACCACAAGAAACTAGTTCCAGCCGTAGCTGTAAGTGTAATTGTCTGTCCTTCACACAAATTATTTGAATTATTTGAAGAAATGATCGGTGCTTGTGGTGTTCCTGCTGGATGTTGCATTGTCAAAGTAACAGGCACCGCTGTGAAATTGTTGTTTTCATTTTCTTCAAGGAAGATATTGTTTTTATCTACTTCTAATACGATGTAATAATTACCGTTACATGTATTTGGTGGCACATTGATCCACATACCATCCAAATATTTCCCATAAACATCTGTCCAACCTGAAGAGATTCCTTGTTCAATTACCGAACAATTGTAATTTCCTCCGCCTAAGTTCCAGTTTGGAAAATCGCCATTGTGTAGGGTGTTTCCTCCTAAATAAACCGTATTATCATCACGACAATGGCCGTCGTATGTAGAACCAGTGTTTCCACATTGACCATAATCCATTAAACAAAAACCAATTTTTGCACCTGTTCCTACAATTGGCCAACTCAACGGATTTGGATCTGATGTTGGAATTCTTAAGGTCATCACCGCCCAATCATCAACGTGATTATGGCCATGAGAAGGGTGATAAGTTACACTTCCTGCGTATTGATCTACATACGTCATCGCGTTTCCATTTTTTTTATAGATACGCTGAATTATTAGTTGTTTTGGATTTTGATACCCATTTGGACATGCAAAAGGGCCACTTGCCGCAACATTAAAAACAGTATCATTTCCACAAAGAAACGTTCGATTTCCATTCGCATCTTGTCCCCTTACTGTAAATGAACCGTGTCCAATATTTGGTGTTGAACCTGAAACTCTCAAACGACCATCGTCTGGTCCTTGTCCTGAATAATTTGTACCTGCACCTGTTTGTGGATATTCTGTAAAACCATTGTTACTGATTCCTTTCCAAGAAGCCGTAATATCGGGTAAAAGTAAACAGTTCGCCGTTCCATCCTCACACACGCATGAAGTTGCATTAGTTGTTGTACATTGCCCAAAAAGATTGGATTGACTGAGCAGAAAAAGCCCAAAAAATAATAGTAGTTTTTTCATCATTAAATCGTTTTCAATTTGAAATATACAACTTTAGTTTAATTTGACAACCATTATTAAAATTTTTAGCACAATAATTTATTCTCTTTTCTAAATTGTGTACTTGTAACATTGGTTACTTTTCAAAAAAGGTGATGTTCTTAATTTTGAAAAAAAATAGAAATATGTTTGGAAAAGGAACAAAAGTATATAGCATTTTCAAAATGCGCTGTCCTCAATGTCAAGAAGGCGATTTTATGGTTTCACATGCATACGATTTGTCAAAAGTTGGAGAAATCCACGAACATTGTAACGTTTGTGGATTAAAATATTCGAAAGAACCAGGATTTTATTACGGAGCAATGTATGTAGCCTATGCTTTAGGTGTTGCTCTTTTTGTTACATTATGGGTTTCATTCAATTTATTTTTTATCAATGTTTCAATTGGATGGCAAATAGGTAGTATAATTTTTGCATCTATCCTTTTAGCGCCTTATCTTTATGCTTTGTCTAAAATCATTTGGGCTAATATGTTTATAAAGTATGACAAGGACGCTATTAAAAGAGAACAAGCATAAGTATTTACACGACGCGCTTGGCTATGTGCTTGAAGAGGCATTAATTGACGAAATCATTAAGGTAGCGCAAGTAAAAGAGGTTCTTGCCGATGAAATCGTTTTAAATGTCGGTGATTCAATGCAATTCATACCTATTGTTTTAGAAGGTTCTATAAAAATTTCACGTGAAAATGATGAAGGTGATGAGTTATTACTTTACTACATTGAAGGTGGTGACACCTGCGCCATGACTTTACAATGTTGTGTTCGACAAACTTCGAGTGAAATCAAAGCAACAAGTATGGAAGATTCATTGTTGTTAATGATTCCCGTTGAAATGATGGAAACGTGGATGAACAAATACAAATCCTGGCGAGAATTCATTCTTCAAAGCTACCATACGCGGCTAACAGAATTAATGGAAACTGTTGATGCCATTGCATTTATGCGCTTGGATGAACGTTTGGTAAAATACTTAACTGATCAAGCAAAACTTCTTGGAAGTCTTGAAATTCATCACACACACCAGCAAATTGCAGAAGATTTACATTCCTCGCGCGTTGTAATTTCTAGACTACTTAAACAGCTGGAAATAAAAGGGAAAATTAAAATTCGACGGAACAAAATTATCCTTGACAGTATCTAAACTGTTGTTTTAATTACCTTTGTTAAAATTTAAATAATCATGTCAGAAATCCTTATTATCACTGGTTTACCAAGATCAGGAACTTCGCTTATGATGCAAATCATTGCTAAAACTGAAATTCCTGTTTTAACAGATGGCAACCGTGAAAAGGACATCAACAATCCAGAAGGATATTTTGAATTAGATGCTGTTAAAAGTATCGTAATTGACAATTCTTTCTTAAACGACGCAAATGGAAAGGCCATAAAAATTGTTGCTCCATTGCCTATTTACCTTGACAAAAAGCACACTTACCGTGTTATTTTCATGCGACGTGAAATGGATGAAATCTTACGTTCTCAAGAAAAAATGCTCATTAAAGATCAAACTTCTGAACGAGAAAAATATCGAACAATTTATGAGTTTCACTTGAAGAAAACCTACAAGTTTTTCCATGAAAACAAGATTCCATTCGTTGATGTGAATTACAATAATTTGATAGCCGACCCTGAGGCTGAATTGCAGAAACTAATTGATTTTTGTCAATTAACAGTACCCTTGGAAGCGTTAGTGAAAATTGTAAATCCAGATTTATACCGTAATCGAAATGAAAAGTAAAAACGAAACACCGTCAACCATCCTGCTCAATGGAAAGCCATACGAAGTTACTCCAGGAGGTTCCTTAGGTTTATTAGCCCTCGGAAACATAGGCGTTCGCGCATGGAAAAAAGCAGCAGCAGAATATAACCAAGAAGAGAAGAATAAAGCACCAAAAAATGAAAAAAAATAAAGTTCTTTTAATTGGTTGGGATGCCGCTGATTGGAAAATCATTGACAAATTAATGGACAATGGTTTAATGCCAGCAATGAAAAAATTAGTAGATGGAGGTGTTCGTGGAAAATTAGCAACTTTAGACCCTCCTCTTTCTCCAATGCTTTGGACATCAATTGCAACCGGTGTTCGTCCTTATAAACATGGTGTTTCAGGATTTGTTGAACACGATGGAAAGGGTAATGTGCGGCCAGTTTCCTCGCATTATCGCAAAGTAAAGGCAATCTGGAACATGATGACAATGGAAGGCCATAAATCGAATATTATTGGTTGGTGGCCATCAAATCCCGTTGAATCAATCAATGGTTGTATGGTTTCAAATTTGTTTCAACAAGAACGAAAAGGGAAAGAAACAATCGACATTGATAATTGGGATATTCCAGAAGGAACAATTTATCCTGAACGCCTCGTAGAGCGACTTAAAGAACTGCGTGTTCACCCAAGTGAAATTACGGGAAATTTAATCATGCCTTTTGTGCCTCAGGCGGTAAAACTGCATAAAAAAGAAGACAAACGTATTACAGTTATTCGTAAATTTTTAGCGCATGCCTCTTCTATTCACGCGGCAAGCACGGAATTAATGGAAACCGAGGAATGGGATTTTACGGCCGTCTATCACGATGCCATTGACCATTTTTGTCATGCTTTCATGAAATATTATCCTCCTAAACTAGATGGATTAGATGAAGAGGCTTTTTTATTGTTTAAAGATGTAATTACCGGAGCCTATATTTTTCATGATATGATGCTTGAACGATTAATGTCAATTGTTGACAAAGACACGACCATCGTTCTTGTTTCTGATCATGGATTTCATTCAGATCATTTACGCCCAACTCACGTTCCAAATATTCCATCTGGACCAGCAATTGAGCATGCTCCTTATGGCGTGTTCGTGGCCAATGGACCGGGAATTAAAAAAGGTGAAAGGATACATGGAGCAAGTGTTTTAGATGTAACACCAACCATTTTATCACTCTTTGATATGCCTATTGGTAAAGACATGGATGGAAAACCACTTGTTGACATTTATGATCACCCGCACAAAATTTCATACATTGATAGTTGGGAAAATGTCGATAAAGATAGCGGAAAGCTGGTTCATGTTGATGCAAACGATGATGACACGAATGAGTCGGCTCTGCAGCAACTAGTTGACTTAGGTTACATTGACGAAATCAAATTAAACGATTCTGACCAAGAGAAAAACGACTATTTAAAAGGCATTTTAAAAGAAAACAACTTCTACATGGCAAAGTCATTTGCTAGTGGAGGGAAATTTGACGAAGCCCTGGAAATACTATTAGAAATTGAAGATAAAGCACAGCCAGATTTTCGCTTCATAATTGAAATCATCAATAGTGCGATTAAAACAAAACGATTTAAACTGGCAGAGGAATACCTTACATTTTCAAAAAATGCCAATGTATTTTCTGAAGTATACAATCATGTAATTGAAGCGAAAGTTCAAATTGGTTTGCGTAATCCTGAAAAGGCAATGGAACTGCTTAAAAAAGCGCAAAAAGCGAATCCAAATAATGACGAAATTCTACTGGAATTGGGTCGCTTATTAAATAGCTTAAGAGAGTCAAAAGCTGCTCGAACCTGTTTTAATAAAGTGATCAAACATGATCCGGAAAACCCTTATGCCTTCCAAGGCGTTGGACTTTCTTATATGATGGAGGAAAACTATGAAAAAGCACTGGATTTCTTTTTAATAGCAACCGATAAATTGTTTCATTATCCTATTGCACATTTGCATTTGGCGGAGACCTTGGCCTTGATGAAAGAATACGAATATGCCATTCAATCCTTCGAATTAGTTGCAACAATGACTCCAGAAATCCCTAAAATCTATCGATGGTTAATGGATTTATATGACATTGTTGGGAATCCAACTAAATCCAATTATTATCGTGAACTACTGAGACCAATGGAAAAAGGTGATAAAACAATTATCACTGGATTACCTAGCGCTAAATTAAAGCAAGTACTTGCCGAGCTTTCACTTCAAGGATATGAGATTGGTGGTAACAAAAATGATCTGCTTGGTCAAGAAATTTCGCTGCTAGATAAAGAATGGTTTTCGAAACAAAAAGAGTCTATTGTTTATGTCCCAATGCAGTTTCTTCCAAGTTTAAATGCCTTTTATGCTTATAAATTTATTTATGTGAATGAGGATATCAATGTGGTGGCCAACGAAATGAATGAGCAATTAAAAATTAAAAAAAGCACGTACAACACCGAGTTGATTGATGCATTGAAAAAGCAACAAGACGTTTCTCGATTATGGATTTCCCAACAACCAAATTTAGATATCGTCTATGTAAATCATCTTCAAGATATGGATAATGAATTATTTAAGAATTTTATAATTTAATTGCTAATTAATTTTTTTTACGTTAATATTGTCTTGATTTTTAATTACTCATAAAAATAGTCTATGAAAAAAGAACTACAAAACAAACTTTCTCGTTACACTGCTGCTGCAGCTGCTGTCGTTGCTGCTACAAGTGCAACTGCACAAATTACATATACTGATGTAAACCCTGATTACACTGTAGATGATGATCAAGATGCAAATGGTTTTACTGTTGCTGGTTTGGATTTAAACAATGACGCTACACCAGATTTCATCTTAGCTTCAAGAGATACTACATTTGCTGATCGCACGCGTTTTACATTAGTTGCTCCTTACGGATCTGCTGGTAATGCAATTGCTGGAGAAACTCCAACTGCATACGATTATGCTTTAGCATTGAATTTGAATGATATGATTGACAATTCATTAAACTGGATTGCAACTACAAATACAATGGCTTACAATGTTGCTAGTAGCAACCCATACAACGAAAACTGGAACGGTGTTACAGACAAATATTTAGGTTTGAAATTCATCGTTGGTGCTAACACGCACTACGGATGGGCACGTTTAGACGTTCAAGCAATTGGTGACGTATGGACATTGAAAGATTATGCTTTCAACGCTACACCAAACGGAGCAATCATGGCTGGTCAAGTTGCTGGTGTTAACACAATGGAAATGGAATCATTATTACATTTCGTTAACCAAGCTGATAACTCTGTTAAAGTTGTTATCAACGGTGATTTAACTGAAGGTAAAATTTCTTTAATTTCTGCTGCGGGACAAGTTGTTTCAACTGGAAATGTTGATTCTAACGAGTACAATGTTAGCTTAAACGGATTATCTGCAGGTATTTATGTTATCGCAGCTGAATTCGCTGAAGGAACAATGACTAAAAAAGTAATCGTTCACTAAGAACAACTACATATTAGATGAAAGTCCTGCGAAAGCGGGACTTTTTTTTGCTCTCAACTTAAGTTTTAGGCACAAAAAAAGCCCCATTCAACGAATGAGGCTTTTAGTGAAGTCTTGATAAATTAAATTGTTCTTCCTGGATATACTTTCAACGCTTCTTCCAAACACTTAACCGCTTTACGCAATGAATCTTGGTTCAATACATAAGCAATTCTCGCTTCTTGCTGTCCCGCACCTTTCGTTGAATAGAAGCCATTTGCAGGGGCCATCATTACCGTTTGACCTTCATAGTCGAAATCTTCTAATAACCACTGACAAAATTTCTCCGCATCATCTACCGGAAATTTCGCTACCGCATAAAATGCTCCGCTTGGTTTCGGACAAAATACACCTGGGATAGCATTCAAACCATCAACCGTAATATTTCTGCGCTGAACATATTCTGCAACTACATCATCAAAATACGATTGAGGTGTGTTCAACGCTGCCTCCGCTGCAATTTGATCAACTGTTGGTGGAGACAAACGCGCTTGTCCGAATTTCAAAGCAGCTGCCATGATTTCAGAATTCTTAGTAATCAGCGCCCCGATTCGAGCTCCACACATAGAATAGCGTTTCGAAACTGAATCAATCATGATCACATTGTTTTCTAAGCCCTCCAGATTCATAACAGAAAAAGGAATTGCTCCATCGTAACAAAACTCACGGTACACCTCATCAGCGAACAAAATCAAATCGTGTTTTAAAACGATAGCACGCAATTGCTCTAATTCTTCTTTTGAATACAAGTATCCAGTTGGATTTCCTGGATTACAAATAACAATTGCTTTCGTTTTTGATGTAATTTTCTTTTCAATTTCTTCAACTGGTGGTAATGCAAATCCTGTTTCAATTGTTGACGTAACTGGAACAACATTCAAACCTGCCATTACTGCAAAACCATTGTAATTCGCATAGAATGGTTCAGGAATAATAAGCTCATCACCTGGATTACATGTGGACATGAAACCAAAAATCAAGGCCTCAGAACCACCTGTTGTAATTAAAATATCTTCTGGATTAACATTAATCCCCGTTTTCTTGTAATAAGCCGACAAACCATTACGATAACTTTCGAATCCAGCTGAGTGACTATATTCAATCACCTTGCGATCCATATTCTTAATTGCATTTAATGCAACTTCTGGCGTTTCGATATCTGGCTGACCAATGTTCAAATGGTAAACAATTTTACCTTGCTTTTTTGCCGACTCAGCGTAAGGCACTAACTTACGGATCGGAGACGCTGGCATATCAATAGCCTTCTGTGATAATTTCGGCATAACTTTTCTGGTTTTTTATTGCCCCAAATTTACGTCAAATGTTCAAATAGTTAGGTGCATTTGAATTCTTTTTCGAACTTTGAGCTATGAAGTTGTTAAATCTTTTCATACTCGGAATTCTACTCGTTTCTTGTTCAATGCAACAGGTACCGAGAAATGCAACATCTTCTAAAACAACACAAGCAGATACAAGCGCTATTTCTGTTCTCGAAGATAAAGATAACCCTTCAATTGATTCGGCACTTTTGTTGACAGATTTAGTTAATGTTCAAACGCTTAATCCATCTATTTTTATAGACCTAAAATATGCCACTACGGACAATTTTATGCGTATTAAGTTGTATGAACGTTTGAAAAATGCGTATTTGCAAAAAGATGTTGCTGAACGTTTATCAAAATGTCAAGATTATTTGAGTTTGATTGATTCGTCATTGCATTTGCTAATTTACGATGCTGTGCGTCCAGTGAGTATTCAAGTAAAAATGTGGAGAGCCTTGGATTCGATTCCAAGCAAAGAACGGGGTAAATATGTATCGAACCCAGCAAATAAAAGTTTACACAACTTCGGAGCAGCAATTGATTTGACAATTTGTGATGCAAAAGGAAACGCCTTGGATATGGGAGCACAATTTGATGAATTTAATGAAATTGCTTACCCGACAATGGAAGCTCATTTTCTTGCGAAAGGCGAACTCACTCAGCAACAAATTGACAACCGTAAATTGCTTCGAAAAGTGATGAAATCGCAAGGGTTTCGCAATTTACCGACGGAATGGTGGCACTTTAACGCCTGCTCGAGAAATGATGCTTTAATGAAGTATAAAATCCTCCAAAAAGAACCTTAACTTTAGTTCATGGAACCAATTGAACAAACATCTACTCTACGCTATTTGGATAAACTGAAAATGCACTATATCGAATTGAACGGTGATACCTTGAGCTATTTGAATGGTGGCGAAGAAAAAGGAAAATTCAATCAGCGCGTTATTGTGAAAATCAATCAAAAAGTGGAATGGCAAGGAGGTGTTGTAGCACTTGGAGAAGGAAAAGGATATATCGCTGTTTCAAAAGCGCGAATGAAGGAATTGGACATACACTTTGGAGATGAAGTAAACGTTGAATTCACAAAAGATTTTTCGGAATTTGGGCATGCGTTTCCAATTGAATTAAATGAAATCCTGAAGCAAGATCCATTCGCACACGAACGTTTTTTCAATTTAACAGCAGGAAAACAGCGAACATTGATCTATTACATCTTACAAATGAAAACATCGGATAAACGCATTGAACGTTCTTTGACTTTCATGCACAATTTAAAAAGATGTGAATACGAAAAAGAAACGATGCGTCGGTTGTTCGGTAAAGAATAGTTATTTCAACTTATACCGAATTCCAAAAAACACGCGAATGCCTTGATTTGGACCGTACACATAAGTAGGATCAAAGGTCAGCGCAAACGGATTTTCACTGTTTGACTGTACTGAACCATCAGCGTTAAACTGGACCTGCTTATCGAACGGATCATGGGCACGCGCGATGATAAATGGATCTTTTTTTCCTGGAACCCAATTCAACAAATTCTTAATTCCAGCAAAAAAATCAAACGATTTTTTTCCAGCGTAACGGCATTGAATATTCTGGATTGACCACCATGGAGATGTTTTACTTCTAGGATCTAATTCACCTAAAACAGGCAACAGCATCGGACTGTAGACATTTCCTGAATAATCAATAGTCAACGGAAACCTGTTAAAATCATAACTCACTGTCCATGTTCCGCTAAAACGTTCGGTGAGCAATTGACGATTTCGAATACCGTTTTCTACTTTCGATACTTCCAAAAACGTTCCTCCAAGCATCCATTTCCATTGATTCGTTCTGATTTCTAGATTTAAATTGACGCCTTTACTGTCAGCGTAACCATCAACATTTTTGTAGATGATTTTAGTTGGATCTGTTAAGTAATCTGGAATAATTTTGTTCCCAAAATAGGTGTAAAATGGACTCACATCCAACTTCAGAACTGTTCCGCTTTTCAAATAGAACGTACCGTAATAATTTAAATTGATGTTGTACGAAGTCTCTGGTTTCAATTCTTCTTCAATAACCGTTTTCCTTGCTCCGGTTAATGCTGCATGATCTTCCGTAAAGATAGAAACTACGCGGTAACCAGTTCCTGCATTTAAGCGAATCAATTGATTTTTCAAAAAATTATATTTATACCCAATTCGCGGAGTTACTATACTTTTATGCACTGTAGAATAGTCATAACGCAAACCAAACAGCACTTGGTGTTTTTCATTCAATGTCCAATCGTCTTGGAAAAAAATCCCTGGCAAAAACACCTTACTTGGTTGATCCATCAAATTCAACGAATCGCCATTGGTTGTTGCTGGAGTACTGTCATTGTATTTCGTTTGTCGAACAGATATCCCAAGAACTGTAGCATGTCGATTAATGTCTTTGAACCAAGTTAATTGTCCAAAGGCAACGTTTTGTTCTGCAAAAAATGGTGTTGATCCATAAAAACTATTTTGCTGATGTAAAGTAAATGAACTTGTTAAAAGCACTTTTTCCCTAATCGGAAATTCGTATTTCCCAATAAGCTCAAATCGATTGGTGTAAATACTTTCACCATAAATACTATCTCCTCCGCGAAAGGATTTATTCCAAGACATTTGTCCTCCCCAACGATCTTCGTACAGATAACGTGCAGCCAGAGAAAATGCTTTTTTTGATTTTCGTTCAATTACTAGTTTATGAAAGATTGAAATACGTTGCTGTAAAGTTACATCCGTAAATCCATCCTTGTTGTTGTCCTGCGGATTTGAGTACGAGAAATAATTTATACCAGTTAAACTTTCAACGTGTTTGGCATACTTGAACCTAAAACCTAGATCCACATTCGTTTCTAACCAAGAATTTGTTTGGATATCGGCACTGAGTTTTGCGGAATTTAACGGAGATTTAGTAATGATGTTAATCACACCGCCTATTGCTTCACTTCCGTACAAAGCGGATGAGGGACCGCGAACAATTTCCATTCGTTCCACCAATGAATTAGGAATTCCTGACAATCCATAAACTGTTGCCAAACTGCTAACAATTGGCATTCCATCGATGAGAATCATGGTGTAAGGACCTTCCAATCCATTGATGTGAATATCGCCAGTGCTACAAATATTGCAATTCACTTGTGGTCGCACACCATTGATTGTTTGCAATGCCTCAAATACAGAAGCAGTTGGATTTCGTTTAAAAAAACTCTCGTTATAAATTTCAACTGGAACAATGCTTTTCAGTTTATTGATTTCACGCAATTGTCCGCTTACGACAACCTCTTCCATCAATTTTTCATTGCGTTCAAGAACAAGATTCAATGGTTTAGTATAACTTTTTGTATCTAATTGATATACAAGAGGTTTTGAATCAAATGATTGAATTTTTAAGGTGTAATTTCCATCTGGCAGTTGAAATGAAAATTTCCCCAAACTATCCGAAGTAAACATTCGATTCATTTCCTTAATTGCAATTGTTACCATTGGAACTGGTTGATTTTCCAATTGAACATGTCCTTCTATTAATCGTTGAGCTGCTAATCGAGAAAAGAAGAAAAGAAAAATGAGAATTGCGAATGATTTCATGCGACAAATATAGACGAACTAAATTAATTTTATTAGACCTATCTAACTTTTTTTATTAGTAAATTATTTTAACTTTATGATCGTAAGCAAAACACAAGACATGAGTTTATCATTTACAGAAGAGAACTATCTCAAAACGCTGCTGCATTTAACCTTCTTAACTCGTTCAAAAAGCGAAGTTGGGACAAATGAAATTGCGAGTTATTTGGATTTAAAACCTGCCACTGTAAATGACATGCTCAAGAAATTGAAAGAAAAGCAATTGGTCGATTACGAGCGCTATGGAAAAATCAGCTTAACAGAAAGTGGTAAGTTGGCTGGCATGGAAGTCATTCGAAAGCACCGCTTGTGGGAAACCTTTTTGTTTAAGAAACTTTCTTTTTCCTGGGATGAAGTGCATGAAGTAGCCGAACAATTGGAGCATATTCAGTCCACAAAGTTGGTCGATCGCTTGGATGCATTTTTAGATTTCCCGAAAGTAGATCCGCACGGAGATCCGATTCCAAATGCAAAAGGAGAAATTGAAATCTTCAACTACAAATCCTTGAACGACTTAGAACTTGGTCAACAAAGCCAATTAATGGGCGTAAAAGACAATACTTCTTCATTCTTACAATATGTCAATAAATTGGGTTTACGAATAGGTGAACAAATCGAACTTGTGTCACGCGAAGAATACGACGATTTATTGCACATTCGTGTGAATCAGCAAGAATTTACAATTTCAAAAAAGTTTGCAGAGAACATATTTGTGGTTTAAGTATCCAAGAATAAAGTGCAATTTCCCATCTCGTTACGTAGCAAATAATTATCTTCGTGAAAACTTTATTCTATGCGCGTATATCTTGACAATGCTGCCACAACACCAATTGCTCCAGAAGTAGTTGAGGCTATGTTACCAGTTTTAAAAGACGGTTTTGGGAATCCTTCATCGACTCACTTTTACGGGAGACAGACAAAAGCATTAATTGAGACATCACGCAGAACAGTCTCTAAGTTCTTGAATTGCCAAGCTTCTGAAATTATTTTTACTTCCGGAGGAACGGAAGCCGATAACATGGCCTTGTACTCGAGTGTAAATCAGTTAGGCGTAAAACATATTATCACCTCTTCTATTGAGCATCATGCAATTGGACATACGGCAGAAGCAATTCAAAAAGCGGGCTTAGCGTGCGTTAGTTACGTCAAAATAGATGAAAATGGCACTGTTGATTTAGCTGATTTAGAACGATTATTAGATACGGAAGATAAAACGTTGGTTTCTCTTATGCACGCCAACAATGAAATAGCAACCTTATTACCAATCTCAGAAGTTAGCGCATTGTGCAGAAAATACAATGCTTATTTTCATTCAGACACTGTGCAAACAATGGGACATTACGCTTTCGATTTAAAAGAATTGGATATTGATTTCATTACCTGCGCTGCACACAAATTTCATGGACCAAAGGGAATTGGCTTTCTGTATGTGAACAAGAATGTGAAAGCAGAAGCCTTGATTCACGGTGGTGCACAAGAACGTGGTTTGCGCGGTGGAACTGAAAATGTACACGGAATTGTTGGTTTAGCAAAAGCAATGGAACTAGCATATGACGATTTAGAAGCACACCAACAGCATGTTCAAGGTTTAAAGTCATATATGATTGACCAATTAAAAGCAATTTTTTCAGATATTTCGTTTCACGGACAAACAGAACCTGCGAAAGCGCTTTACACGGTATTGAATGTTTGCTTCCCCCGAACTGACAAAGCAGGAATGTTATTATTTACATTGGATTTAAAAGGTGTTGCCGTGAGCGGTGGATCTGCTTGTTCTTCTGGAGCAGCAAAAGGATCTCACGTACTAGAAGGAATCAATGCCGATATGACACGTCCAAACGTCCGTTTCTCATTTTCACGTTTCACAACAAAAGAAGAAATTGATTTTGCATTGGAACAAGTGAAAGTTGTTTTTGAGAAGACTTTGGCATAAAATCTGAAAATCAAACAAGTGTTTTCGAATGAACAATCCAATTAAAAGATTAACTGTTTTAACATTATGTTCGTGGTATCCAAACAGAACGAATGCGACTTTGGGTAATTTTGTTCAAAAACATGCTGAGGCAGCTGGATTATACAACAATGTAACTGTTATTTCGCAATTTTCGGATCCACACATTACCAAAATTGAAATAACGAAAACCGAACAAAACGGTATTACAGAAATTATTGCGTATTACCCTAAAAGTAAATCATCGATTACTTTTCTCAATAAAATAAAGCGTTTTATCAATCACCGCAACGCTTTTCGTAAAGCCTACAAAATGGCTTTGTCATCCATGGGGAAACCAGACATTGTTCATTTAAACATTGTTTACCCTATGGGAACCTGGGCCTTGTGGTTAAAAATGCGACACAAAATCCCGTTTGTAATTACGGAAAATTCTAGTGGTTTACATGTTGGAAGTGATCATGCTTATCCGCCAGCTGCGATGAAATTATGTAAAAAAACACTTAATAATGCAGCTGTTTTAATGCCAGTGAGTTTGAACTTACTTTCACACATGCAAAAATTAGCGCCACAAGCACAATTTGAAATCATTTCGAATGTTGTTGATGAGGATAAATTTGGCATAACTTCAAAATCAAACGGTGGAATCGTGCAACTGATCCATATTTCCACAGGAGTTGATTCAATCAAGAATTTAACTGGAATGATCAACACCTTAAATCGATTGCGACAAAAGCGTTCAGATTTTCACCTCAACATTGTGAGTGACGGCGATACGCTTTATGCACAAGACTTGGTCAAGCGATTCAATTGCGGGGAGTTCATTCAATTTCATTCAACCAAAACAACACTTGAAATAGCGCAAATGCTCAAAGAAAGTGATGCTTTATTAATGTTTAGCAATTACGAGAATTTTCCTTGTGTAATTGCTGAATCATTCATGTCTGGCTTACCTGTTATTTCGAGTAATGTAAATGGAATTCCAGAACACGTTAATGCATCCAATGGAATTTTGGTTAATCCCGGAAAAGAAGATGAACTCGAGGCTGCTATAGAATCGTTCCTAGATAAAAAAATCACTTTCGATCAAGCTGAAATCCGATCTTATGCTGAAAAGCACTTTGGTTATCGAGCAGTCGGGAAATCATTTGATGCTATTTATCGCAAGGTATTAAATCACCAGTCAATTCACTAAATCAACTATTTTGGGTAACCATTTTAAAGAACGTTTGTACCAGGCACTTATTCAAGAGGTGGAACAACGTGCCCAAAATCTTCAAGATTCTTTATCAGACGCATTGGATGCTACGGCTAATGAAACAAAATCCACAGCTGGTGACAAACATGAAACGGGCAGAGCGATGGCACAATTAGAGCAAGAAAAAATTGGTAGTCAACTGGCGGAAATTACAAAACTCAAAGAAATTCTTTTTCGCATCCAACCTGAGAAAACGTGCAGTAAAGTGGAGTTGGGAAGCATAGTCGAAACTTCTGCAGGTAACTTTTTTATTTCTATCGGGATTGGCGCATTTGAATTTGAAGGTAAACCTGTATTTTGCATTACGCCTATGGCCCCTGTTTGTCAATTACTGCTGGGAAAACAAGCAGGAGAAGAAGTTGAATGGCAAGGGAAAAAGATTGCGATTAATCTTGTTTCTTAAAGCTACAAAAAGTGAAATTTTGCATGGTATCAAATGGCGTTTGATGATTTTCATTCTCACACCTCACCTTTTGAAATCCTTTAAATTGATCAACCATTGAAAATTCTGAGTATTGTTGAATTTCTAAACCACTACATTTCAAAGGACCCTCTTCTGAAAAAGTACCTATTACCAAAAATTCAGTCACCCGAGCATTGACCAAATTCACATACCTTTCTTGCTCTTCTGTCGTTGTTAAAAAATGAAATGCCGCACGATCATGCCAAAGAGCATATTTTCTTGTTGGAACAAAATCGTTAATGTCCGATTCTATCCAGTGAACCTTTTCGGCCAACGCTCCTAAACGCAGTTTCGCACGTTCGATTGCTTTTCCTGAAATATCCAAAACTGTAATATCTGAAAATCCATCTACCAATAGAAAATCTACCAATTTGCTATCACCACCACCGATATCAATTATAGGTGCATTTTTATCCATGATTAATTCATGAATAAATTTCAATGAAAGTTCTGGTTTTGCTTGTGTCCAACTTACTTGATCGGGTGTTTTTGTTTCGTAAACCTTTTCCCAATGTTCTTTTTTAGATTCCATCCTTTTCCTTTAGGCACAAAAAGACAACATTTTTGTCAAACGCAATGTAATCTATGTTGCTAATGCTATCGAACTAAATGAATAAATCCATGACCTTCAAATGCTTCGTTTTGCGCCCCTTTCGCCTTGAAAGTATAGAAATAAACACCTGGTTCAGCATCCAAACCGTTGCTTTTACCATTCCAACCCCCATTGATATCAGTTGTTGTAAACATGACATTTCCCCAACGATTCAGAATGGACAATTCAATTTCTACGATATTCACTAATTGAAATTGGTACACATCGTTTACTCCATCGTTGTTCGGCGTAAAAACGTTTGCAGTCTCAAGATCAACAGGTATGATAACAGGTGGTTCAAGAACATTAATCGTGACATAAGTTGTATCTGAACATCCTCCATTTCCTGCAACCAACATAACTGTGTATACGCCAGTTGTATCGAAGGTTTGTGTCTGAGTGTTTGACGAAGTTGTATTCAATACATTTCCATTACCAAAATCCCAATAAAATTCGTCTGCATTTTGACTAGTGTTTTGTAAACTCACATCTAGTGGATAATAACCGCTTATTGGCGTTGCTGCAATTCCTGCTAAAGGCGGATTACTCGGAACGACCTCAACTGAATCATATTGGTAACAGCCATCCGATTCAACGACAAGATAATACCAACCCACCGACAAATCTGTCCAAACAGATGCATCAATTTGATTTGGACTATTTGGGCCAGGACCAGACCAGGTGTAAGAGGCAGGATCATTAAATGTTCCACCTGGAACGGCAGAAACATAACCGCTATTTGCGCCACAATCTGTAGGCCCAGAAATCACTTGAGAAATTGTCCAATTAATTGGGGTAATTGTCACTTGAGCGCCATCTGTTCCAATGCATCCATTTGAGGTTGTTGCTACCACTTGATATAAACCTGAAGCGTCAGGAATAACAGTTGGAACCGTTTCACCCGAAGCCCAAGACCATGTTACAATTGGAACATTTGAAGTTGCAGTAATTGTATCTGTTTCATTCGCGCAAAATACCAAATCTGGACCAGCATCTATTACGACTGTTTCAACTTGTACATTTATCGTATCAGTCGATGTGCAAACCGGCGCGAAAAAAATATCATCGATAGCAAAATCATTACCAGATGTAATCGTACTTTGGTTTACAATTGACAGAATAGCTGTTGTTGCCGTCCCTGAATTCCAAAAACCTGTATTTTGAAGCCACTCACAAGCAATTGCAGATGTAGGTACAATTCCGGAAATTGGTACATTGTTAATATATAATTGTAAACTTGATACTTCGATAGCATTTAACACATTCGATTCCCAGAAAGAAAATACATAATTAATTCCCGGTGTAACAGCAACAGCTTGTGACCAAACAGTTGTATTTGCCGCTCCAGACCCATTTGCGATTAACATGTTACCTGTTCCTGTAGTGTGATCACCACAAATAGAAAAGTTAGTATGAACTAAATTTGGCGATGTTGAAATTGCGTATTGTCCAGGGTTCGATAAAAGACCATAAGCCCCACCTGTACCAGGATTATAGGCAGTTGTAAAATTATTCGCTGCTGCAGTTGTTCCTCCCCCAAAATCACCATTTAAAATAGTGTTTGCGCCCACTGCACTTCCAATAACGGAATAGGTTCCTGCCGCATTGACAGTTATATTATTTAACGATGAACCGTTGGACCAATTGTAAAAATCATATCCTGATGCAGCAGATAAATACAAACTTTGACCGCTGCACAATACAGTATCATTTCCTAAGTTAATAACTGGTTCAGAACCATTGCACTGTGAAAAACTGTAGGCACCTATCAATAAGGTTAAAGCGCTCAAAAACGATTTCATTCTTTTCTTTTATTTGTCTATATAATGACTATCATTTACAACAAAAAGTTGTCTGATCAGTTAAATTAAATTAGGTCGTCGAATGATTTTATACCTAATTCACGTTCGACCGTAAATCCTTCGGCATATTGAACACCGATTGGTCGACCATATTGCGTCATTCTACCCTTTATAAAATCAATAAATTCTTCACCTGAAATAGGCGTTACAGGTTCTTTTGAATTTGGATCGTAGAATTGTGTTTTGTAGGCTTTTATTGCCTGAATTTTGCGTTCTACAAATGCAGTAACATCAACACAAAAATCAGCTTTTAAATAGTGATCTTGAATATAATGATACACCGCCTTTGGCCGATGAGCATCTTGTGTTTCACCATCCCAAACGGTTTCTATTTTTCTTAATCCAGACAAAAAACAAGCGTCAGAAACTAATTTTGCCGCACGCCCATGATCAGGATGACGGTCTTCAATTGCATTGGCTAAAACCACACTCGGTTTAAAACGACGAATCTGTTCGATAATCAATCGCTTGCTTTCTTCTGAGTCATTGAAAAACCCATCGGACAGCTTTAAATTGACACGTGCAGTTATACCCATTATTTTGGAGGCTTCTTCTGCCTCCTTATAGCGCGTTTCAATCGTTCCACGCGAACCCAGTTCGCCTTGCGTTAAATCGACGATTGCAACTGTTTTTCCTTCGGAAATATGTTTCATCAATGTTCCAGCTGCTGATAATTCAATATCATCGGGATGTGCTGCAAACGCTACTATATCAACTTTCATTATTGGTTTTTTATGGCGTTTTTAAAATTCTTTGTCAATTTCAGCTTTCATTTTCTGATTGTACTTCCAATTAATGAATGCCGCAACAGTTGAGAAAATAAAGAATCCTAAAATAATATACTTCAACCATGTAGGGAATTTCAAAATACTATCTCCCTGTGCATACGAATGTAATCCACCCAAAACGAAGTTCACACCAAAAAAGGTGAATAGAATTGCAGAGAAGCCCCATAAGCTTGCCATATTAAAGGTAAACTTGCTTTTCAATCCTGGGATGTAACGTAAGTGTAAAATTATGGCATATACTAATACTGAAACTAAAGCCCATGTTTCTTTCGCATCCCAGCCCCAATATCTACCCCACGATTCATTTGCCCAAACACCTCCTAAGAAAGTACCAATCGTCAACATGAACAAACCTATCGTCATTGTCAACTCAGAAACATAGGTAATTTCGTTGATATTTAAATTGATGTTTTGATTGCTTTTCGTTCCTCTTGTTATATACAACGTAAGATTAATGAATCCTAAAATTGCACTTAATCCCAAGAAACCATAGCTTCCCGTAATTATCGCAACGTGAATCATCAACCAATACGATTTCAAGACAGGTTGTAAAGGCGTGATTTCAGGATCTAATAAATTCATTTCTGAAACAAAAATCAGGAAGAAAGCCAAAATAGCCGCAACTGCTATAACCACTGGATTCTTCTTCGCAAATACAAAACCAGCAATCATCGAAACCCAAGCAATGAAAACAACCGCTTCATAACCATTACTCCAAGGTGCGTGACCAGAAATGTACCATCTAAACCCTAAACCAGTTCCGTGATAGGCAAAAATTACAATCAACAAACCAATAAAAATACGACCGATTAGTTTGAATTTCTTTTCGGCAGCTAAGGTTGGTTGTGTAAAAATTCGAATAAAGAAAACGATTAATAGAACAAATCCCAAAAGCAAATAGCTGTACATGGAATTTTTAAAAATCCCCATTTTATTGTAACTGATTTCAACCTTGACTTTCGATTCTGAAGGACAAATATCACCAGCCTCAGAACGTTGAAATTTCTTCAATTCGACCAACAAATCATCGACCTTTCCAAATTTATTTGTTTTTGCTGCTTCATCTAAGCCTGCAATGTAGCGCAAAGCCAACATGGATGAGTTTGAATCCAACTGCATAACTTCTTTTGACATTGGAACATACCATGTTTTTGTTTTATCAGTAGCTACTGGCAATATTTTCATGTACTGCCAACTAAAAATGGACTGAACCACCTCAAATTTTTCAACAACCTTAATCAGCTTTTTATCAAACTCGTCTCGTTGTTTATCTAAACGTTGGTGCGCTTCATTGTATTTATTTAATAATTTAAAATCACCATTCGCATCTGCCAAATCTTTAAAAGAAGCATAACTTCCAACTTTTAATTCACTTTGCACCACCGCTGGAACTTGAATTACTTTTTGATCCATCCAATAGCTTGGATACATGTGCATACTCATGATCGTCTGCACCGCATTGTATTCCTTGTATTTATTTGAACGATAAATCTTCCTTAACAATTGATCACACACCGTGTGCAGGGGAACAATTCTTCCTTGAAAATCTTGAACAAGTAAACGCGCTAATTCATCTGAATGATCTTTCGAAATTACGCGATAAATTGCTTTGACAGGTGCAGCTGCTTTGTGCTCATGTCCCACGTGATTATGGTCTTGCGCTACACCGTTATTAGCAAAACTGACAGAAAGGGCTAGCACAAGCATTCCCAAAAGATTTTTGCGCTTTTCTCTTGATTTTTTTAATAAACCATTCAATTCTTTAAATCGTCCAGCACGCGAGAATATGGACATTATCATTCCTATAGACATTAACAAATAGCCGATATACGTCACATTGGTACCCAGCCAATCATAGTTAACACTCAAGCGTGTTCCTTTTTCATCTGGATCATATGCGGATTGGAAGAAACGGTAACCGCCATAATCCATTACATTGTTCATGAAAATGTGTTGATCGTGCGTGTGGTTATTTTTTTCATCAATCACTGTTACATCACTCGCAAAAGAACTTGGTGTAGATGATCCAGGATAGCGCTCCAACTGGAAATCACGACATGCAACATAGAATGGCAATTCAATTTTCATTGGGCCATATTCCATTTCATACGTTAAACCACCAAATGAAAATACCTCGTGGGTAGGAATGGTTCCTGCTCCCCCTTCCAATTGTACAATTTTAGATTGATTACCATCGGTAATTTTCAAGGTCAAATAATCGGACCCAACGTTTTTATTTCCTGAAGGCAATAACATTTTCTTCGCATTATGAACAACACTTTTGAATACGATTTGCTGATTTCCGATTTGGTATAAGGTTGTTGTTTGGAATGGAACCAATGTATCTGCAGGTATTTCAATAAACAACGAATCGGAGACCTGTTGTCCTGACTGACGCGCTTTTTGCATCTCAGCCATTGGTAAATAACGAATTGGAACCGCTGATTTTACCATGATTTTATTTCCTTTACGAAACAACTCAACACCAGGCATTGCATCTTTTTTCTCGAATGAAATTGCCAAATCCCCAGCCATCAAAAATCCACCTTGTGTAACGTAATTCGATTTCATTCCATCTGTAACGATTTCAAGCGCAACTGTATTGAACTTTTTATCAATCACCAAAGAATCAACCATCTTTTTATCGAAACGAACATATTCGACGGTGATTGGCGTTTTGTGATTGGGAAACTCAACTGAAATGTCAAAGTAATTATCCGTTTCTGTTGACATGAACTGTTTTTCGCTGATCGTATACTGTAAGGTTCCATCATTGATTTTCATCCACACATATGGATCTGAGGAATAAATAAAATTACTTTTCTCTCCTTCGCGTATCAACATCAATCCTTCAAAACTAAAATAACGCGTGATACCTGCACCAATCAAGATAACAATGAACGAAAGGTGAAACATGAACATGGCTATTTTCTCCCGTCGATACATTTTGTATCGGAAGATATTTGCAATTAAATTGATCCCAAGGTAGAATAACAAGGCTTCAAACCAGCCAGCATTGTAGACGATAATCTTAGCTGTTTGTGTGTCATACATTGATTCTAAAAATGTTGCCCAGCCTATTGCAGTAAGAAATGCAAATAGACCTAAAGTCATTGCTCCAATTGAAAAAAATGCGCGTAGGAATTTATCCATAATTTGTCCGTGTATATTTAGGCGCAAAAATACGCATTGCCACCTTGATACGGAAAAGAAAAACAAGAAAACTGTTAATCGAAAACCTAAAAATTCACAAAAAAAGTAAGAATCCGCTTTAGTATTGATTAATCGACAATAAAACCAAGGTACAGGCTTGCTCTGTTTCAATTTTATTCGTCGCCAAAAGGGTTTCAAATTCAGCGTTTTCAGTTCCTGGATTGAAAATCACCCGTTTTGGATGCAAGGCAATAATTTTATCATACAATTCAACTTGTCGTTGAGGATTTACATACATCGTTACTGTATCAATATCAGCGGTGAAATGCCATTCTTTCTGAATGTTCACATCCGCAACAAGGCCTTGCTTTAAACCAAAGGCCACAACGGGATGACCGGCCATTCTCAATGCATTTATCGCTTTAAACGAATAGCGATCAGGATTTAAACTCGCACCAACAACCAGCGTTTTTTTCATCTATATCAGAGCGTTTTCAAGAAAGCCTCAACATTCGCTTGAATGCGTCCTTCAATGTCGGAAGTATCGGCTTCTTCAAAATCATTTCCTGTGATGCGTTCGTATAACTCAATGTAGCGCTCAGTTACAACTTGCACAAAATCGTCTGGCATCACCGGCATTGTTTGACCATCCAATCCTTGGAAATTGTTTTCAATCAACCATTGACGCACAAATTCTTTCGATAATTGTTTTTGCTGCTCGTTATTATCTTGACGTTCTTGATAACCTTCAGCATAGAAATAACGCGATGAATCCGGCGTATGAATTTCATCAATCAACACTACTTCACCGTTGCGAATACCAAACTCATATTTTGTGTCAACCAAGATTAATCCATGAGCAGCGGCCATTTCGGTACCGCGTTGAAATAAAGCACGCGTATAGTTTTCCATTTGCATATAAATCGCTTCTGGAACAATATTTTGAGCAATGATTTCTTCACGTGAAATATCTTCATCATGTCCTTCTTCAGCTTTTGAAGCGGGCGTAATAATCGGCGCTGGAAATTTATCATTCTCCTTCATTCCATCTGGAAGTGCAACACCACACAATTCACGCTTGCCTAATTTATACTCACGTGCGGAATGCCCTGCTAAATAGCCACGAATCACCATTTCAACACGCACAGGGTCACAAGCATAACCAACTGCTACAGCTGGATCTGGTGTGCCAATTAACCAATTCGGCACAATATCCTTTGTAGCATTTAAAAACAGCGTAGCAACTTGATTTAAAACTTGACCTTTGTGTGGGATTCCCTTTGGTAAAATGTGATCAAAAGCTGAAATACGATCAGATGCAACCATCACCAAAATATCATTTTCTAAGGTGTAAACATCGCGAACTTTTCCTTTGTAAACTGCTTTTTGTCCTGGGAAATTAAAATCTGTTTTAATAATTGCCTTGCTCATTTTATACGCGTTTTAATCTATTTTAAGGATTTCATCTCAATTGATTATTCCTGATTCTTTGCTTTTTGTTCTTTTTCAAATTTCGCTTGCTTTTCAGCCGCTTCAACGATATCAAATGCTTCGATAATGCGTTTCACCAAACTATGTCGAACCACGTCATTTTGGCCTAAACGAACCACTTCAATTCCTTCGACCTCATGCAAAACATCCAAGGCATATGAAAGTCCAGAACGCTGCTTGTGTGGTAAATCCACTTGTGACATATCACCAGTAATCACAAACTTTGCCGTCATACCCATGCGTGTAAGAAACATTTTCATCTGCATTGAAGTTGTGTTTTGGGCTTCATCCAAAATAACAAACGCTTTGTCCAATGTTCGACCACGCATAAAAGCCAAAGGAGCAATTTCAATGATTCCAAATTCCAACATATCCGCTAACTTTTCTGGCGGAATCATATCACGCAAAGCGTCATACAAGGGCATTAAATAAGGGTCCAACTTTTCTTTCAAATCTCCTGGTAAAAAACCAAGGTTCTCCCCTGCTTCAACTGCTGGACGTGTTAGAACGATTCGCTTAACTTCTTTCGCTTTTAAAGCACGAACTGCCATAGCGACGGCAGTGTAAGTTTTACCTGTTCCGGCTGGACCTACAGCAAACACCATGTCTTGTGCTTTAATTGCCTGAACAAGTTTTTTCTGATTTAAAGTGCGCGCCTTGATTTTTGCTCCGCCGTTTCCATGAACGATTGTTTCCGAACCATCATCGATTGAAATCATTTTGGAACCGTCTTCCATCATCAAATTATCGATATTATTTTCCGTAACAGCGTTGAAGTTATGATAGTGTTGTATAATCAATTCAAACTTGCGTTCGAATTGATCCATAGCCTCATCGTCACCAGCAATTGTCAGCACATTTCCACGTGCAACCACCTTTAATTTCGGGAAGAAACTTTTGATGTGTTTCAAATTTGCATTATTCACACCAAACAGTTCTGCGGGATTTATCCCTTTAATTTCGATAATTTTCTCTTGCAATCTAACTATTTTGTAGTTTGTTTCATTAAAAATCGGTCTATTTACCTTATTTTTGCTTCAAAATTAGAAAATTATTCGGGACAAAATACGACCGAATCAAAGGTTATGCAAATTATTACATTAACAACAGATATGGGAGTACGCGATCATTACGTCGCAGCAATCAAAGGTGCCATTTACCGCCATTGTCCTTCTGCGCACATTGTTGATGTATCGCATACCGTAAGACCGTTCGATATTGCTGAAGCCGCGTATTATGTTTCTTCTTGTTTTGAAGAATTTCCAGAAGGAACAGTTCACATTGTTGGAGTAGATAGTGAACCAATGGTGAATTTTTCTGGCTCTGAAGGTTCTTTTCCTTCAATAATGAAATTCAAAGGACATTATTTTGTTTCGAATGACAATGGTTTTTTTGGTGCTTTCTTAAACGACAATGAGCATGAAGGGTTTTTCAGAATCGACGATGTTTTGTCACGCATGGATTTATTTAAATTCCCAACGAAAAACATGCTCGTTCCGGCCGCTTGTCGCATTTTAAATGGCGAAGCGATTGAATCTTTTGCTTCACCTTTCAACTCTTTCAAAAAAGCCTTTGCTCTCAACCCTGTTATTGAAACCAATTTAATTAAAGGTTCTGTACAGCATATTGATAATTATGGGAATTTAATTACAAACATTCACGAAAGTTTATTTGATCGCTTTGGAAAAGACACGCCATTTACCATATTCTATCGCAACAAAGATTATCACATTGACGAAATTTCGGCTACCTATAACTCCGTTCCAAATGGAGAGAAAGTGGCCATTTTCAATAACAATGGCTTATTAGAAATCGCTATTAACCGCGGAGCAAACATGAGCAACGGTGGAGCAGAACGCTTATTTGGTGTTCGTATTGGTGATGTAATACGCATTGAATTTACACCGCGTGGATCCAGAAACACACTTGAATCATTATTTTAATGCTAATCAGAATCGTAAAACTTCACTTTCAAGAAGATAAAATTGACGGCTTTTTAGAATTTTTCGAAACCGTAAAATATAAGGTAAATGAATTTCCAGGTTGTTTAGGAATGAAATTATTGCGTGATTTGAATAATCCGAATATTGTGATGACTTACAGTCATTGGGAAAATGAAAGTGATCTAGCACACTACAGAACCTCTGAAGCATTCGGTGAAATCTGGCCAAAAATCAAACCGTGGTTTGCTGAAAAACCGGAAGCTTGGAGCGTAAAAGAACACTTCAATGGCTTTCATTTAAAAGCTTAAGTACTCAACACCAAGCGTTAGCAATAAAAAATATACGCTAGAAATTTCAAAAAAAATCTTGCTAATTAAATTATAAGTATATCTTTAGCAAAAATTAATACGCGTAATAATGAGTAAAGGAGTTGTTAAATTCTTCAATGAAACTAAAGGATTTGGTTTCATTATCGAGTCTGATTCAAGTAAAGAGTACTTTGTACATGTTTCAGGTCTTGTTGACAAGGTTAAAGAAAACGACGAAGTTGAATTCGAACTTGAAGAAGGAAGAAAAGGATTGAATGCTGTGAATGTGAAGTTAGCTTAACTAATATATTTCATCAAATTAATTCTTAAAAGTCTCGTACCGTATCAACGGACGGGACTTTTTCGATTATTAAAGCCTCAATTCAATTGTTACCAACCTTCCCAAGTTTAAGAAGGTTATAAACAATTCCCTTTTAATCAATAATCGTTGCTATAAACTAAATCCCTATTGATGTTTCAAAAGGAAATCTTAATTTTGGGGACATTAACTAAATATGTAGAATGAGAGCACTTTATTTCAAAGAAATAAAAAGTTTCCTAAGTTCGATAATTGGGTATATTTTTATCCTCATCTATTTAATCGCTTCTGGGCTTTTCCATTGGATTATCACTTATGATACGAATTTACTTCAAGGAACTGAATCGGACATGATTCCATTCTTTAACTTATCTCCTATTATATTCTTGATTTTAATACCAGCGATTACCATGCGATCGATTGCTGAAGAAAGAAGAACAGGAACAATAGAACTTTTGTTTACACATCCTATTTCGGATTTAAAAATTCTACTTGCAAAATATTTCGCTGGTGTAACACTATTGTTGATTGCATTGGCCCCAACACTTATTTATTATGTTTCAATGTATTTTCTAGGGAATCCAGTTGGGGTAATTGACGGTGGTGCAACGTTCACAAGTTATATCGGACTCATCTTGTTGGGCTCAACATTTGTTGCAATTGGAATTTTTGCTTCTTCGATTACAAGCAGTCAAATAGTAGCATTTATCATTGCGATGTTCTTATGTTGGTTTTTCTTTGATGGTTTAAATCTTCTAGGATCTTTTAATTTAATGGGGAAATTTGATTACGCCATTAAATACACGAGTCTAACGTTTCATTATGAAGCGATTAAACGTGGTGTAATTGACACAAGTGATTTAGTGTACTTTTTATCTATTATTGGTCTTTTCATTTTTGCTGCTTTAACAGTGATTAAAACTTTAAAAAAATAAATCATGGCGGAAAAGAAAAATTATTCAAAAGGACTATTTAATTGGACCTTTCTGGTAATTGTCTTTGTGGCAATCGTTTTTGTAAATATCATCAGTTCATATTTGTACACGCGCATAGATATGACAGAAGATCAGCGTTATTCATTAACAGATGGAACTGTCGCTTTTCTTGAAAATAAAGAACAATTTAAAAATCGCATAAGCATTAAAATTTACCTTGAAGGTGAATTACCTGCGGAAATCAAGCATTTCAGAAATGAAATCGAAGCTAAACTACAAGAGTTTAAAGAAATTGCAGGTGATCGTATTGAATATCAATTTTTAGACCCAAATGTTGGAACTGAGGGCGAAAAGCAAGCACTTTTTGAGCAATTATATGCTAAAGGAAAAGGCATAATGCCTCTTGAAATTGTTTACATGAAAGATGGTTCTCAGATCAAAAAAATGCTTTGGCCAGGCGCCGTGATTGATTATGGCGGAACAACTGTTCAAACGATTCAATTTTTACCTGGAACGCCTGTTGAACATCCTTATGTTTTAGAAGAATTATCGGACTTAATTGATAATTCAACCAAAAACTTAGAGTATATTCTAGTAAGTTCGTTGCGCAAAACTACCTTGATTAAAAAGCCAAGAGTTGCTTTCTTGCAAGGACACGGAGAATTAAATTTCCAACAGACACAGCGTGTTCGCTCGTTAATCGCTCCTTATTTCTCGATTGCTGATATCACCATAAACGATTCCTTGGCTGCACTTGATAATTTAGATGGATTAATCATTGCTCGACCAACCCAAAAATTCAGTGATAAGGATTTGTTTGTTATCGATCAATTCGTCATGAACGGAGGTCGTTTGATGTGTTTTATCGATGCGCTATACCTAAACGAAGACACACTCAATAGAAATGGTTCAACACATACCATGCGCTACGATACAGGAATCGAAGGTATGCTCTTTGATTATGGAATAAAATTGAACGATAATTATGTTGTTGATGTTAGCTGCGTTGATAAACCTGTTCCATTTGCCAATCAATCAAAAATCCCTTGGTTCTTCCATGTATTGGCAACACCAACGAAGCATCCAATATCTCGAAATCTAGAACCAGTTTCCTTGAAATACACCAGTCAAGTTGACTCAGTTGGTTCGGGCGATTACAAGTTTACACCAATATTAACATCTTCAAGTAATGCAAGTGCCACTGGACTCGCTCCAATGGTGAGCTTAGCAATGCCATTAAATTATGGTGAAAATCCAGTTTTAGTGCCGAATCCATCTGATGAAAACAACAAAATCATTTTGGCGGCATTAACGGAAGGAAAATTTAAATCCCACTTTAGAAATCGCATCGTTGAAGAATATGCGAACAATCCGTCGGCACGTTACTTAGCTGAATCGAAGAAAGAAGGTAAAGTTCTGTTGATTGGAAACGGACGTTTTATTGCCAATTCGTATGATTCTATGCCTGCACGAAACGGACAAGGGTATATGTATCGCCCGACACAATTCAACGATTTACGGATGGATTTTGAAATGGCTAGCATTAACATTCCTGTTTATTTCGGAAACCAAGAATTTTTTCAAAACTTGGTTGACTACATGCTTGGTGACAATTCAGTATTGGACATTCGAAGCCGCCAAATCGATATTCATGCCATTGACAAAGAAAAAGTGAAAGCAGACGCTACCTTTTATAAAATAATTAACATCCTTATACCTGTTGCTATTGTTTTGTTGTTCGCTCTTCTAATGAGCTATTTACGAAGAAGAAAGTACGTTCAAAAATAACCCTATGAAAAAACTAATTATTTTAATTGTTGCTGTTGGTGCTTTAGGCTTTTTAACTTGGTACACTATGAACTTGATGAAAAGTAAAGGCAAGTCAGATTCTGAGTTAATTGAATTCAGTATATCGGATACGAGCACAGTTGACAAAATAATTATTACGGATGCTTTTTCGAATAAAATTGAATTGATTCGAGACGGAAAGACATGGACTGAAGCTGCTGGAGACTGTATCTCTATTCCAAATGTGAACTTTATTTTAGAGACCTTTAAAAACATTGAATTCAAAGGTTATTTGCCTGAAAACTCAATTGAAAAGTTTACCAATTTAATGGCTTCACAAAGCACGAAAGTTGAAATTTTTCAAAACGGCGAATGGACAAAGACATGGTTTATCGGTCCGTCTTCTGCTGACCATTATGGACAAATTATGCTCTTAGATTCTGACGAATTTGGTAAAAGTGGCAAGCCTGTTATAATGAAAATCAAAGGGGAAAACGGAATAATAGAACCCCGGTTCTTTGCTGACAAACGTAAATGGGCGTGTACGAACATATTTGCATTAGGAATTGATCAAATTTCAAAGGTTGAACTAAAGGTGTATGACGACCCAACCTTGAGTTTCTCGGTTACAAAAAAAGGAAGCCGTGTAGATGTTTATCAGCAAGGTGTAAGATTACCAAGTATTGACACAGCAATGGTCTACCGCTATTTGCAGAAATACAAAAAAATCCATTATGATATTGCGAACTTTGAACTTTCTGACAAACAGGTCGATAGTTTAAAAAAGTCAATGCCTTTTGCTAAATTATCCGTTTCAGAAACTTCAGGAAAAAAATCTGTTTTACGCATGTTTCGAATTAAAACAGCCAATCAATCAGTAAATGAATTTGGTGAAATTGTCGATGTTGACATGGATCGTTTTTGGTGTGAACTTCCATCGGGAGATGTTGTTAAATGTCAATATTTCGTCTTCAATCCACTAATTTTAGGTCATATTTACTTCCCAATGGATATAAGTAAACGCAAATCGAGCTTAGGACAAGGCAGTGCTGTATACAATTCGCTCTAAGCGCTGCTGATTGTTCAAATTTATAGAAATCTCGTTTGGAAAGGATTCCATCCAATTGTTAATAAATAGTTTAAAAAAACACAGTCATCGTGTGTTTTAAAGGTCTTCGTTGAATAAATTTGTTTTAAATTTCAGACAAATGAATTTTATACTATCAAGTACAACATTACTTCGTCACTTACAAAGTATTTCTGGTGTTTTGAGCACAAGTAATACGCTACCGATTTTGGATAATTTTTTATTCGAAATTGTTGACGGAAAACTTACAGTTTCTGCCTCAGATTTAGAAACAACAATGCGTACTTCATTAGAAGTCGAAGCAAATGAAGCGGGTAAAATTGCGATTCCAGCGAAATTATTATTGGATGTTTTAAAAAATCTTCCAGATCAACCTTGTACCTTCCTTATCGATAAAACAAATTACTCGGTTGAAATCGCATACGACAATGGTAAATCGAAAATGGTTGGTTACAACGGTGATGATTTCCCAAGAACTCCAACTATTGAAAATAGCAGCACAACGAAAGTTTCGGGAGAAATTATATCAAAAGCGATTAATAAAACACTTTTCGCAACTGGCAACGATGACCTTCGACCTGTGATGAGTGGTGTTTTCTGTCAATTTAGTCCGCAAGACATCACTTTTGTTGCCACTGATGCGCATAAATTAGTTCGTTACCGCAGAACAGATTCTACTGCCACAGGAAGTTCATCTTTCATTCTTCCAAAAAAACCATTGAATTTGTTGAAATCAAATTTAAGCGGTGCTGAAGAGGTATTGTTGGAATACAATGAATCAAATGCGATTTTCACATTCAATGATATTGTATTAATCTGTCGTTTGATTGATGGTAAATACCCAAATTACGAAGCTGTAATTCCGAAAGAAAATCCAAATGTTTTAATTATTGATCGTGCACAATTTTTGAGTTCAATCAAACGTGTTTCTATTTTCGCCAACAAAACAACCCATCAAATTAAATTGAAATTAGCAGGTTCTGAATTATCCTTATCTGCCGAAGATATTGATTTCTCGAACGAAGCAAATGAGCGCTTAACATGTAACTATGATGGTGACGACATGGAAATTGGTTTCAATTCTCGTTTCTTAATGGAAATGCTAAACAATCTTGATACAACAGAGGTGAAACTTGAAATGAGTGAGCCTTCTCGTGCTGGCTTGTTGATGCCTGCTGTAAAAGACAATGAAGATGAAGACATTCTGATGCTGGTGATGCCGGTTATGCTGAATCGTTAAACATCGATATAATTAAAAAAATCCATCCTTCGAGATGGATTTTTTTTGCTTCAAACTAAAAGTCAACATCTATTTTGTAAATTTGGTTTCACACTAAACATGACCGCATGATTCGATTCATCATCTTTATTTCCGTCATCCTTAGCATGGTTTCGTGTGGATTGAAATACACACCTGTAGAATCTCCATCGGCATTTGAACAACGGCGGCACGATACCATTGAACGGTATTTGACAAGGACCTTCAACACGTCAAACAATCGCTACAAATCAATCGCGTTCGGCACAGCGCAGACGATCAAACCCTTAAGTTATCAAAAATTAGACTCGCTTTTTGAACAAAAATACAGTAACGAAAAAAAGGGAATTACAGATGAAAAATTAGATAATCTAATTGAAAATCAACGGATGATTTCACTAAATGACACCAACAAAGTCGTTTATATAGAAAACCACATTTTTGCATTAGTTCATGGTGACACCTTGGAAATTTACGACGGAAACTTTCGACTTTCGAATAGCTTAACTGTTGATGATGTGAATTTAAATGAAAGTGTTTATTTGCCAAAAAAATATGAAGAATTATACAAAGTGTATTTGTTCGAAGAAGCATTTATTACCGTTGGTTTCCCTTCAACCCCAGCTGAAAAACAGTTTTATTCAATTTATAAATCAGAAAGTGCGAATTTGAAAGGCGCAAAAAAAGACACCTTCATCCAAAATACGCTCTTATTAATGGATTACGCGTCAAAAACACATACCCTGGATACAGAAACGCTAATTCAATATAGCGTATTAAAAATTTTGCATGGAAACAGTTATCTTAACCATTCGGATAAATTTTCTCAATTAGAGCAATTAGTTGAGGTAAATGACAAAAAAGAAGAAATGCTCATTGGTTATACAATCACTTGCACTTTTCTTGAAAAAAATGAAAACAATGTAAGTATTTCTAAAACGTTCAAATTTATCTTTGATGCATTCCTTCAACTAAAAGAGAAAATACAATTCAACTAAAATTTCAATCGAAAAGCTCCTTTCGACAACTCGATGGCATTGGGATCTTCCATGTATGGCATTACAATTTTCATCCCATTTAAAACAGGATTTTTTTCGTAACCCGTAAACAACGATAAGGTTTGATTGTTGACAGTAAGCTTCCAATTGTTACCAACTTTCACTGTTTTAATGGATAATTCATTCGAGGAAATGGAATAATTCTTCTTTGTTAAATCGAAATAATGCACAGTTGCTGGATAAATTTTTCGATAAGCCTCTACAAGCTTTTCCACCTTGTCAAATTCATCTTCTTTCGCTTTATAAAAGCAAAACAGGTCTTGGTCTTTCTTCACTGCAACTACCAATTGTTTTGAATTGAAAACGCATATTTCATTGGTGCTCATATTTTGATACCGTTCAAGAACAATAACTATTAACAAACAAAGCCCAAATCCTAAACCAAGGTACAAATGCAGTTTTTTACGAAGCACTAAAAACAGCACTAACACCAATAAGGTAAAACCTGCAACCGTTAACAATGATAATCGAAACCCATATGCCACACCTCCAGGCAAACCCTCAACCCACTCGATGAAAGCCAAAGACAAAAAGATGATCCATGTCAACACAATTCCTGTTATTTTCGAAAGTGCCTTCCACCAACTTGTTGTAAATAAGAAAATACCCGCTCCTAAAATCAAACCCGAAGAAGCCATTAATCCGATATTCGTTAGAATAAAGTAATTTGGAAACTGATGGAAATAATAAAGCGACAAAGGAGTTGTAATGAGCTGTGCAGCAAAACCAATAGCCGTTCCCTCCCAAACTTTACGTATCCATTTATTTTCAATATAAATAAGTTCACCAATTGGTTTATAGAGCAAAAAAATTCCCAGCATTGCTAAAAATGACAATTGAAACCCAATATCGTAAACAACAAATGGATCAACCAAACAAAGGGCAAATCCAGTAAAGAATAATGCATTAATTGTATGGTATTGCTTCCCAAACAATTGAGCAATTACCAAAACAGAAAACATAAAAACAGCACGTACAACCGAAGGAGACAAACCAGTGATAAAAGCATAAATCCACATGACAATCAACACCGCTGCTAAGGCTTTTTTTCGACTTATGATTCGAGGGAAATATCCCAAAACAAGCATTAAGATTTGCATGATGATGCCAATGTGTAAACCTGAAACTGCCAAGACATGCATCGCGCCGGTATTTGTAAAGCTATTCTTCACTTCTTGATCCAACAAGCTTTTATCTCCTAAAATCAAAGCCTGTGCAATGGCTAATTCCCTTCCTTTCAAATTTTCGGACAATGATTCACTCAAATAAATTCGACAAGATTCCATGCAACGTATTAACCAGTTTGCAGGTTGATGTTCTATCAACTTGTAATCTTCAGGACCTACAAATGCAGTAAAAAAAATCCCCTTTTTTGCCCAATAATTTTCAGCGTCAAACTCACCTGGATTTCCGTTGTTTTCGATTTTATTGAGGATTGATGTGAGTAAGATAACATCACCTTTGAGCAATATATTTCCTTCATTTTTCAAATAGAAAACAATGAAATCATTTAAATCAACGACTTTGTTATGATGAAATAAACGCTCAACTTTACCAACAATTTTCACCCAATCAGCTGTTGATGCTCCAACTTCAGTAATTTCGACTTGAACAGGATCAAACTCATGATAACATGTCTCAAGCCTATTTTTGTTCCAAATACCTAATCGTTCATGAATAGAAATCGCCCCAAGTGAAAAAAAAATAACAACTATGGGAATAAGAACGGAATTCTTTGTCAAGGATTTAAGGCTAAATAGCGCCACAAAAACCAGGAAAGAGACACAAAATAAGGTGACAAAAAAAGGTGCTGTTGTTTGAAATTCGAAACCCAGCAGTATTCCACTGCAAAAACACAAACATAAAGGCACAAACGGTGCTGTGAAAAATCGTAGTTTCAAGGTCGATAAGGGTTTCAATATCAATTACAAATGAACGCTTTTTTTTGAAAAATCAAAAATATAGAGCGAATAAGTTCAATCGAAGCCTTTTCGTAGCTTTTAAATTCAAGCGAATCATTATCTTTGTTAGCAAATTGAATTAAAACATGATTAACGTAACTCTTCCGGATGGATCAGTAAGACAATGCGAAAGCGGCACAACTTCATTGGATGTTGCAAAAAGCATATCTGAAGGTCTTGCTAGAAATGTGCTTGCCGCTAAGGTAGACGGTCAAGTGATTGATGCATCTCGCCCTTTGAACAATGACTGCTCTTTGCAATTATTAACATGGAACGACACCGAAGGGAAATCAACCATGTGGCATTCATCTGCGCACTTGATGGCAGAAGCCTTAGAATTTTATTTTCCAGGAATTAAATTAGCGATTGGACCTCCAATTGCCAATGGTTTCTACTATGATGTAGATTTTATGGAGCACGCTATTTCTGAAAAAGATTTGGAGAAAGTGGAGCAGAAAATGAAAGAATTGGCGAAAGAAAAAAATCCTTACATCCGTAAAGAAGTTTCTAAAACCGATGCATTAGCGTATTTTACTGAAAAACAAGATCCATATAAATTGGAATTAATCGAAGGTTTAGAGGATGGAAGTATCACTTTCTATACACAAGGTAATTTTACAGATTTATGCCGTGGACCTCACATTCCTGATACAGGATTCATCAAAGCCGTGAAATTAACGTCGATTGCTGGAGCTTACTGGAAAGGTGATGAAAACAACAAGCAGTTAACGCGTATTTACGGAATCACCTTCCAAAAGAATGCTGATTTAACCGAGTATTTAGAGAAAGTTGAAGAAGCGAAACGACGTGATCACCGTAAATTAGGGAAAGAATTAGAATTGTTCACGTTCTCACAAAAAGTTGGTCAAGGTTTACCAATGTGGTTACCGAAAGGTGCTGCTTTGCGTGAGCGTTTAGAAAACTTCTTAAAAAAAGCACAGCGAAAAGCGGGTTATCAGCAAGTAATTACGCCACATATTGGAAATAAAGAATTGTATGTAACATCTGGACATTACGAAAAATATGGTGCTGATTCATTTCAACCAATTAGAACCCCAGATCCAAACGAGGAGTTTTATTTGAAACCGATGAACTGTCCTCATCACTGTGAGATTTTCAAAGCAAAACCGCGTTCATACAAAGATTTACCCGCACGTTTTGCTGAATTCGGTACCGTTTACCGTTACGAGCAATCAGGTGAGTTACATGGTTTGACGCGTGTACGTGGATTTACGCAGGATGATGCACATATCTTCTGTACACAAGAGCAAGTAAAAGAAGAATTCAAAAAAGTAATTGACATCGTTCTTTACGTTTTGAAAACGCTGGATTTCCAAAATTTCAAAGCCCAAATTTCTTTACGTGACCAAGTTGATCGTAAAAAATACATTGGAACGGAAGAAAATTGGGTAAAAGCAGAAACAGCAATTATCGAAGCAGCAGCAGAGAAAAATCTTCCTACTGTTGTGGAATATGGTGAAGCAGCGTTCTATGGTCCTAAATTGGATTTCATGGTTCAGGATGCGCTTGGACGAGAATGGCAATTGGGAACTATACAGGTAGATTACAATTTACCAGAGCGTTTTGAATTGGAATACACAGGAGCTGACAATCAAAAACACAGACCTGTAATGATTCACCGTGCGCCGTTCGGTTCAATGGAACGTTTCGTTGCTGTATTGCTAGAACATTGTGCTGGAGACTTCCCATTGTGGTTGGCAGTTGAACAATTTGCTATTTTACCGATTTCGGATAAATATAACAACTACGCAGAAAAAGTTTCAGAATTGCTAAATAATTACGATATTCGCGGATTCGTAGATGATCGTAACGAAAAGATTGGCAAGAAGATACGCGACGCCGAGTTGAAAAAAGTACCATTTATGCTTATTGTAGGTGAGAAAGAAGCTGAAAATAATGAGGTTTCTGTTCGCCAAAGAGGTGATGGAGACAAAGGTTCAATGAACGTTGAAAAATTTGCTGAGTTAGTACAAAAATCGATTGAAGATGAGTTATCATCTAATGGTTAATTAATTAAATGAGAAAAAACACAAAAAAACCTTTTGTAAGAAGAGAGGAAGCTGACCAACACAAGATTAACGAGAAAATTCTTTCACGTGAAATCCGTTTGGTAATTGAAGGTGAAGAACCGAAAGTAATGTCAACTGCAGATGCTATTCGTTTAGCTGAAGAGCAAGACCTTGACTTGGTTGAGATTTCACCAAATGCCGTTCCTCCAGTGTGTAAGATTATGGATTACCGTAAATTCTTATACAACCAGAAAAGAAAACAAAAAGAATTAAAAGCGAAGCAAAGTAAAGTTGTTTTGAAAGAAATTCGTTTTGGTCCCAACACTGATGACCATGATTTCCAGTTTAAATTGGCGCATGCCCGTAAATTCTTGGAAGAAGGTTCAAAAGTGAAGGCATATGTGTTTTTCCGTGGTCGTACGATTGTTTTTAAAGATAGAGGTGAAATTTTATTGTTGAAATTTGCGCAAGAATTAGCAGATATCGGTGCAGTAGAACAGCTACCAAAATTGGAAGGTAAACGAATGATCATTATGATTAACCCGAAAAAGAAATAGCGAAGCTATTGAAAAAAGAGCAAGCATTAGCGCAGCTAAAAAAGAAATAAAAAGACGAAAGGGTCGAAAGACATTAAGACATTAGGACTTGTATAGTCCAAAAATCTTTAAGTCTTAAAATCCTAAAGTCCAAATGAAGCTATATAGAGGTAACCTTTAAAAACGAAGAGAGATGCCAAAAATGAAAACTAAATCTAGTGCTAAGAAGAGATTCACAGTAACTGGAAGCGGTAAAATTAAGAGAAAACACGCTTTTAAAAGTCACATCTTAACTAAGAAGTCGAAAAAGCGTAAGAGAAATTTGACAGCAGCTGGTTTAGTTGATAAATCAGATTTGTCGAACATTAAAGTACAATTGTGTATCTGATCATCTTAGGATGATTCGATAACATGATTAGGTTTTATTATTGTTAACCCGGTAACGAGTAGCTAAGTCAACTGAAACAAAGTTGCACTCTTTATCAAAAAACTAGAAATTATGCCAAGATCAGTAAATCACGTAGCATCAAGAGCTCGTAGAAAAAACTTGATGAAGCTTGCCAAAGGATACTTTGGACGCAGAAAAAACGTTTGGACAGTTGCGAAAAACGCAGTTGAAAAAGGTTTAAATTACGCCTATGAAGGTCGTAAACAAAAGAAAAGACACTTCCGTGCTTTGTGGATTGCGCGTATCAACGCAGGTGCACGTCAGCATGGAATGAGCTATTCTCAATTCATTGGAGCTGTTCACAAAAGTGGAATCGAATTGAACCGTAAAGTTCTTGCAGATTTAGCAATGAACCACCCTGAAGCTTTCAAGGCGGTTGTAGATGCAGTGAAAAAATAAAAAGTACAATTCTCTATATAGTAAAATCCCGATCCTTTTAGGAATCGGGATTTTTTTTTGCCTTATTTCCTCATAAATCAGTGAGATTTTAAAGTCTATTAATTTTATATAAAAAAATTTATCAACTTCGATTTGCAATCTTGAGAATTCAATTACATTTGCCCAAATTTAATTTATGTCCATTAGTACAAACAAGGCATCTCTTGCCGGAGTGCTCATTACAATTGGTATCGTTTTCGGTGACATCGGTACATCTCCACTTTACGTTTTTCAAGCAATTACAGGAAATGGAACAGATTTTTCACGTGAATTAATTATGGGAGGTTTGTCCTCCGTGATTTGGACGTTAATACTTTTGGCAACAACAAAGTATATTTATTTTGCTCTGAATGCAGACAATAAAGGGGAAGGTGGAATATTTGCGTTGTTCGCATTGCTTAAATCCAAAAGAATCAAATGGGTAATAATCCCTGCTTTAATAGGTTGTGCTACTTTATTAGCCGATGGATTTATTACACCAGCTATTTCTATTTCATCAGCAGTAGAAGGTATTAACAATATCAATCCTGATTTTCCAGTTTTACCAGTTGTTGTTAGTATTATAGTTGCACTTTTTACTATTCAGCAGTTTGGGACATCCGCTATAGGCAAAGCCTTTGGTCCAGTTATGCTCATTTGGTTTGCGTTTTTAGGTTACCTGGGACTTATTAACATTGTGAAAAATCCAGAGGTATTATCTGCCTTTAATCCGTATCATGCTTATCACTTGATTATGAATGTTGATGGCGGATTTTGGGTTTTGGGTGCTGTTTTTCTTTGTACAACTGGGGCAGAAGCCTTGTATTCTGATTTAGGTCACTGTGGAAAACACAATATCCGAATCAGTTGGTCGGTGATGAGTATCTTACTAGTTATTAATTATTTAGGCCAAGCGGCACTTTGTTTGACACCTGGATTTGAATTAGCGCCAAAACAAACTATTTTCTATGCTATGGTGCCAGAAGACATGTTGTATTTCGCTATTGGAATTGCGACTGCCGCAACAATTATAGCTTCTCAAGCATTAATTACAGGTGTTTTCACATTGATGAACGAAGCAATTAAGTTAAATCTTTGGACCAATCTAAAGGTTAAATATCCAACTGATCATAAAGGTCAAATCTACATTCCATTTATCAATTGGTTTTTAATGGCTGGTTGTTTGGTTGTAATTGCAGTGTTCAGAAAATCTACAGCAATGGAAGCAACCTACGGATTAGCTATCACAATTGACATGGTAATGACTTCAATTTTATTGAGTTATTTATTAATGCTAAAATATCCAAAAATGAAACTTTTATATGTAGCAATTTTTGGAATATTCATAACGATTGAAGGAATTTTCCTTATGTCAAACCTTGGTAAAATTGTTCATGGAGGTTGGTTTACATTAATATTAGCATCGAGTTTCTTTACGCTCCTTTTCTTATATTATAAAGCACGTTTATTGCGAAAAAGCATTACCGAATACATTTCGATGAAGCAAGTTATTCCCTTGTTAATTGCTACTAAAAATGATCCAAATCTTCAATACGAAGCATCAAATATTGTATACCCTACTCGCAGTAATAACCCGAATAAATTAGACGCTACTGTTTTCTTCTCCTTGTTTAAAAAACGTCCTAGAAAAGCGGGCGTGGTTTGGTTCTTACACCTTGATATTTTAAGTGATCCTTGGGGAGTACATTATACAGTTAACGAAGTTATCGACAAATCATGTTATTATGTGAATCTACAATTAGGATTTAAAGAAGAACACCGAATTGAATATATGATGCGTAAAATTGAGCGCAAAATGGTTGAAAAAGGTGAATTAACAGGTGAAAGCGTCTTTGACAGTGTTAAAGGTAAATTTGAAGAGGCTGATTTTAAATTCATCGTATTGAATTCGCGCGTTGCAACTGACAATAAATTAACCACTTTTGAATCGATTTGCGTTAAAGCCTATCGTTTTGTTAAGGGAACTGGACTAAAACCAGCTGAAGATTTTGGTTTAGACAAAACAAACGTGGTGGTTGAATATATTCCAATCAGTGTCACGAAACAATACGATCAAGAATTAGTGGAAGATTACGAAGACTATTCCTTGAAAAAAGGAAATGTCAAACTGACAAGAGGAGAAGATTTTCCTTCTCCCGCTTCTGAATAAAACAAAAGCCCCGTCTTTCTCTAAGTCGGGGCTTTTTGATTGGTTGTAAAAGGTACGATTAACTTTATTTTGAATAAAGGTAACATCTACTAGAAGGTTTTTATTTGGTATTCGACTAACTTTTCTCAAAACTATACAGGTCAAAAAAAAAGTCCCACACATGCGGGACTTTTGAGTTTTAATAATATACTTTTTTTAAAAGAAGCTAACACTTATGCTGTTCAATTAAGCTGCTCTAACGTTTGCTCCAATCAATAGCTAAGGCTATTTCTTTTCATCTACTTCTTCGAAGTCTACATCTGTAACTTCATCCGTTGGATTACCAGCATCCTCTTGAGAAGCACCAGCTTCAGCTCCACCGTTAGCAGCATTGTACATATCTTGAGATGCACCTTGGAAAACGTTATTTAATTTTTCCATTGCTGCTTCTAAGTTTGCAACATTTTGCGCTTCGAATTCAGCTTTCAATTCAGCCAATGCGTCTTCGATTGGTTGTTTTTTATCAGCTGGAATTTTATCACCGTATTCTTTCAATTGTCTTTCTGTTTGGAAAATTGTAGAATCCGCTTTGTTGATTAATTCAACTTCGTCACGACGTTTTTTATCTGCTTCAGCGTTCGCTTCAGCATCTGCTTTCATGCGTTGGATTTCTTCGTCTGATAAACCTGAAGAAGCTTCAATCTTAATCGATTGTTGTTTTCCAGTTCCTTTATCTTTTGCCGAAATGTTCATGATACCATTCGCATCAATATCAAAAGTTACTTCGATTTGAGGAACCCCTCTTTGCGCTGGTGGAATATCTGTCAATTGGAAACGCCCTAACGATTTGTTATCTGACGCCATTGAGCGCTCACCTTGCAATACGTGAATATCAACTGATGGTTGGTTATCTGATGCCGTAGAGAACACTTCTGATTTTTTAGAAGGAATTGTTGTATTCGCTTCAATCAATTTAGTGAAAACTCCACCCATTGTTTCAATACCAACTGATAATGGAATAACGTCTAATAACAATACGTCTTTTACTTCACCTGTTAAAACTCCACCTTGGATAGCAGCTCCCACAGCTACAACCTCATCTGGGTTAACTCCTTTAGAAGGTGCTTTTCCGAAGAAACGCTCAACTGCATCTTGAATGATTGGAATACGTGTTGATCCACCAACTAAAATTACTTCGTTGATATCGCTATTTGTCAAACCAGCGTTTTTCATTGCTGAACGACAAGGTGCGATTGTTCTTTCAACTATATCAGAAATTAATTGCTCAAATTTTGCACGGCTCAATGTTCTAACCAAGTGTTTTGGAATTCCGTTCACTGGCATGATGTATGGCAAGTTGATTTCAGAAGAGTTAGTTGAAGAAAGTTCAATTTTCGCTTTCTCAGCTGCTTCTTTCAAACGTTGTAATGCCATTGGATCTTCACGTAAGTTCAAACCTTCATCATTTTTGAACTCATCAGCCAACCATTGAATAATTGCCTCATCAACATCATCACCACCTAAGTGCGTGTCTCCGTCTGTAGCCAATACTTCAAAAACTCCGTCACCTAATTCAAGGATAGAAACGTCATGCGTTCCACCACCAAAATCAAATACAACGATTTTTTGATCAATTCCTTTTTTATCTAAACCATATGCCAATGCTGCTGCAGTAGGTTCATTGATAATACGCTTAATTGTTAAACCAGCGATTTCACCAGCTTCCTTCGTTGCTTGACGTTGCGCATCGTTAAAATAGGCAGGAACGGTTACAACCGCTTCACTTACTTCATGTCCTAAATAATCTTCAGCAGTTTTCTTCATTTTTTGAAGAATCATTGCTGAAATTTCTTGTGGAGAATACAAACGATCATCGATTTTAACACGCGGTGTATTGTTGTCACCTTTAACTACTTCGTAAGGAACACGTCCACCTTCTGCTTTTGTTTCGTCATATGACGATCCCATGAATCTCTTAATAGAAGAAATCGTTTTTGTTGGATTTGTAATTGCTTGACGTTTTGCTGGATCCCCAACTTTACGTTCACCACCTTCTACGAATGCAACTACTGATGGTGTTGTTCTTTTTCCTTCTGAGTTAGCGATTACTACTGGCTCATTTCCTTCCATCACAGAAACACACGAGTTGGTAGTTCCTAAATCAATTCCAATTATTTTTCCCATATTGTTTGTAAATTATATTCAGTTTAAAACTGTTTTCAATAAGTCAATCTTTGTGCCACCACCTTTTTTTGATTTCAAACACGTATATTTTGTCATTATTCCTTTAGTTCACGTGTTATTTTATGTCGAAATGACAGAAATACTGACAAAAAAATCTGATTTCTAAAAAAATGAAATCACAATTGACAGAAATAGAAGGGAATATTTTTGATTTAAAAAGTGAATAGGTAAATTTAGACCAAACTAAAAATTATGAAGTACATTTTACCCTTACTCGCTTTTTCATTTTTGCTTTTGCAATCATGTGAGACTGATTCACAAAAAGCCATTGCATACAATGATGCAATAATCAATGAACAATCTAAAATCATAACATTAAGCTTAGACTTAGTTGAAACGATGGATACAGATATTTCAAAATGCAAAGACATCCGTTTGGCTATTATTAAACAATGTGATAAATCATTAGCAGCAATTAAAAAGCTGGAAGGATTTAAAGGAAGTGATCGCTTAAAAAATGCGGCTATTAAGTTGTTTTCGTTCTACAAAGAAATCTATTCAGATGAGTACAAGAAAATGTTTGATATTTTAGACAAAGGTGAAAACATCACGGAAGAAGACCTTGCGTATATTCAGCTAATGGAAGTTGATGTAACGGAACAAGAAGAAAAATTGGATAAGGAATTTGCGGATGCACAACAAGAATTGGCAACTAAATTTAACTTCCAAATGGAAGAAAATGAAAACCAAGAAAAAATTGATGCCATCAAATAATTCAAGGAAACAATAACAACATTGAAGGTTAGATCTAAATTAGTTCTAACCTTTTTTTATACATCCGACTTAAGGAGTATACAATTTACCTTAGAATTATAATAACAATATCCTTCACAAGTATTTTCCCATCCTAAAAACATATTTTTTTGACTAATTCCGTTAAATTTGCAGCTTTAAAAACGAATAGAAAACAACATCTTTCATGAAAGTTTCTGAAATACGCGAGCAATTTTTTACATTTTTTGCATCAAAAGGACATGAGATTGTTCCATCGGCACCAATGGTTGTTAAGAATGATCCAACCTTGATGTTTACAAATGCCGGAATGAATCAATTCAAGGATTACTTCCTTGGAAACGCAGTTCCAAAAAATCCGCGTATCGCAAATTCTCAAAAATGTTTGCGTGTTTCTGGTAAACACAATGACCTAGAGGAGGTTGGTGTTGATACTTATCATCACACGATGTTCGAAATGTTGGGTAACTGGTCGTTTGGTGATTACTTCAAAGAAGAAGCAATTGGTTGGGCTTGGGAATTACTTACAGATGTATATAAGATTCCAAAAGACAAATTGTATGTGACGGTGTTTGAAGGTGATACGAAAGATGGAGTTCCTCAAGATTCCGAAAGTTTTGCTATATGGAAAAAATACATCGCTGAAGACCGCATTATCCTTGCTTCCAAAAAAGACAATTTCTGGGAAATGGGCGATACAGGTCCATGTGGTCCTTGTACAGAAATTCATGTTGATTTACGTTCAAAAATAGAACGTGATTTAGTGGATGGAAAAACATTGGTTAATTACGACCATCCTCAAGTAATTGAGATATGGAACAACGTTTTCATGCAATTTAACCGAAAAGCGGATGGTAGTTTGGAACCACTTCCAGCAACACATGTTGATACAGGAATGGGATTGGAGCGTTTGGCGATGGCTTTGCAAGGAAAAACATCGAACTACGATACAGACTTGTTCCAAACATTGATACAACACATGGAAAAAGTTTCCGGAGTTAAATATGGTGTTAAAGAAGAAACAGATATTGCACTTCGTGTGATTTCAGATCACGTTCGTGCGATTGCTTTCTCAATTGCAGATGGACAATTGCCTTCCAATACTGGTGCAGGTTATGTCATCCGTCGAATTTTGAGAAGAGCCGTTCGTTATGGTTATCAAACATTGGGAATGAAAGAACCATTCTTGTGTGACTTATCCCTTGTTTTAAGTGAAATCATGGGAGATCCGTTCGTTGAATTGATCAATCAGCGCGAACTTGTTCAAAAAGTCATTCGTGAAGAGGAAATTAGTTTCTTCAGAACATTGGAGAAAGGACTGAAGCGAATTGATGGAATTATTCAAACGACTAAAAAAGAGAATAGCGATACGATTGATGGTGTTGCCGTTTTCGAATTATTTGATACGTATGGTTTCCCTGTTGATTTGACCTCTTTAATCGCACGCGAGAATGACCTTTCAATTGATGAAGAAGCATTTAATGCTGAACTTCAAAAACAAAAAGATCGTTCACGTGATGAAAATGCCGTTGAAACAGACGATTGGATGCAAGTGCTTCCAGATGAAAATGTTGAATTCATTGGCTATGACAATTTGACCGCAGAATTGCAATTGGTGAAATACCGTAAAGTAAGTCAAAAGCAAAAATCCTTCTTTCAATTAGTATTCAATCAAACACCCTTTTACCCAGAAGGTGGCGGACAAGTTGGAGACAAAGGAACAATTGAAGCGAATGGAGAAACCATTCATATTTTCGACACGAAAAAAGAAAACAACTTAATTATTCATTTGAGTGAAAAAGTACCAACTGATGTGAAGGCAACTTTTTTAGCGACAGTAAATGAAAAAAATAGAATTGCATCGGCATCGAATCACTCTGCTACTCACCTATTGCATCATGCCTTGAGAACGGTTTTAGGAACGCATGTTGAGCAAAAAGGTTCATTGGTTAATCCTGAATATTTACGTTTCGATTTCTCGCATTTCTCTAAAGTTTCAGATGAAGAATTAGCAGAAGTTGAACGGATCGTAACTGAAGGAATTCATCAAAATATTTCATTAGACGAACGCAGAAACACACCTATTGAAGAAGCGAAAGCATTGGGTGCAATGGCATTGTTTGGTGAGAAATACGGCGATTCGGTTCGTGTAATCAAATTTGGAGAATCAGTTGAGTTATGCGGTGGAACACATGTACCTTCTACAAGTAAAATTGGCTTGTTTAAAATTACAACAGAAACTGCTGTTGCGGCAGGTGTTCGACGAATTGAAGCAATAACATCCGAAGTAGCAGAAAACTTCTTTAAGCAAAAAGCCGATACACTTGAAACGATTGCTTTAACATTGAAGAATCCAAAAGATTTGATCAAAGCTGTTGAAGATTTATTGACGAAAAATAATCAATTAACAAAAGACATTGAAGTTCTACAACGCGAAAAAGCGATGAACGTAAAAGGTGAATTGAAGTCAAAAATTGAAACAATCAATGGTATTAATTTCTTAGGAACATCTGTCAACTTAGATGGTGGATCAATAAAAGATATCTTGTTCCAACTAAAAGGTGAAGTAGATAACTTCTTCGGAGTAATTGGCGGGAATGAGGGTGATAAATGCACCATCAGCATCATTGTTTCGGATGCAGTAATGGCAGACAAAGGATTGAATGCTGGTAATTTAGTAAGAGAAGTTGCTAAACACATCCAAGGTGGTGGTGGTGGACAAGCATTCTTTGCTACAGCAGGAGGTAAAAATCCAAGTGGTTTAAAAGCTGCAATTGAAGAGTGTAAAGCGAAGATTTAACTGGTACTATTCGAAGAGTATATCATTCAATAATTTGATTGATTTTTGGGGTCTTCACCTCTTCTATAGAATTGGTAGAAAAGTACAGATTCAAAAAATCAAAAATTTAAATATTTAAATTTTTGAATCTTTAAATTTTTGAATCTTTAAATGATTATTGTTAACTCTTTTGCTTTCTCATTTTCGAACCAACAAAAGCAGCTCCTTTGTTAAAATAGTTAACGGATTCTGGTTCCAGTTTAAACCAATAAATTGGCGCGAAGAAAAGAATTAATACAAAGAACGACTGTACTAAGAATTCCAAGTATTTATTCTCAATCATATCATCCGTGAGCCAACCAACGAATAAACTCAGTAAACCTAACAGAATCACAACGAATTGTTTTTTGTGGAATGGGTGAATTTTAAAGGCAAACCAAACAAATAAAATTCGTCCAACATTATAAACAATCAATGCCAAGGAAGTAGAAATTGCCGCTCCGGCTATCCCCCATTTCGGAATGAAGACAAGATTTAACAAAAACACTGTAACAATTAAGAAAATCGTAAATAAAATATCATAACGGTATTTCTTTGAAGTCGTAAAGATGGAGCCGTTTATTCCAAAATACATATCCACTAACCTTCCCATCATTAGGAAGAAAAACACCCAAATTCCAGCTTGAAATTCCGGTTTTAAAAAAGAAAATAGAAAATCGATATTATTCCAAATTCCGCAAAATAATCCAAGGCCGATTACGAGTCCAACAGAACTTACTTTTTGATACAAGGCTTGCATTTTACCAAACTCTCTTAATTTCCAGTAATCAGAAACGAGCGGTGAACTGACGCGCAAAATAGACTTATAAGGAACTTGAAGTGCACTCGTTAAGAAAATTACGGTTGTATAAACACCAGTACCCTCTAATCCAATCATTTGCGCAATCATGATCACATCCATCGACCCTACCAGCACAACACCAAGTGTATTGATATAATTGAAAGCTGAAAATTGAATCAAAATCGTTCGAAAACGTTTCGAAATTTGAATAGAAGCTGGATGTAAATTCAATTCTCCCAATCTATACAGGTAAACCAGCAAAATGATTGTTGGAATTAAATACAATAAACTATGAAGGATGACAAATAAATCAAATGAAATCAGCCTGAAATAAATCAAAGCAAGTAAAACGGTCACAGCAATTCTCAACACAATTTCGTAGGCAATTACGGGCACAATATTCTTGTAGAATGAACGCAAATACATTTCGAGTACTAGAAACAATACATATGAAATTCCGATCGGTAGAAACCAACTATAATAAGAAACAAACATGGCTGAATGTTCCAAGTACATTGACTCTATTTGCGGACGAAAAACCAAAGCAAGCGTTGTACAAAGTAATATTCCTGCAAAAACAATCAATAAAATCAAGGGTAAAAAACCATGGTGCTTCTTCTCTTCATTTTTGAAAAACGGAAGAAATTTCCATGTGGTGTAAATTGTTCCCATATTCGCAAATTGTGCAAACAGAGTTCCAACTGAAATGATCAAATTGACTAAACCAATTTGTTCTGTAGTTAAAATGATTAAGAATAAGATGCCTTTATTAACATAGCCAAGAACGATCCCCACATAGGAGATTAACATGGTACGAAATGCATCTTTCTGAACGATTCCCATAATCTTGTGGTACAAATATAAGCGATACCTTGTAAACAGAACGTACTACTGATAATTTGCTTATTTTTGCTAAGTTGCTGTTTTTGATTAATTGCAGCGTTTTTGTAAACGTGAAAAAGGTTTTAATTATTACATATCATTGGCCACCTTCAGGTGGAATCACAGTGCTTCGCTGTTTGAAATTCGTGAAGTATTTGCGTGAATTTGGTTGGGAACCAATTGTTTTTACTGCTGAAAATCCTTCCTATCAATTTTTGGATTACACCAATGAAAAAGATATTCCAGAGGGATTGGAAGTTCACAAGGTTCCCATTTTTGAGCCGATTAATCTTTTCAAAAAACTCTCTGGACGCAAACAGAATCAACCTTTACAGAATATCACATCCAATTCAGCAAAGAAAAAAACGATTGTTGATACACTTGGAATGTGGGTGCGTGGAAACTTTTTTATTCCCGATGCGCGTTACCGTTGGATCAAACCATCTGTGAAGTACCTTGAAAATTACCTGCAAAAAAATCGTGTGGATGCCATTTTAACCGACGGTCCACCACACACGAATACAGTAATTGGATTACAATTAGCTAAAAAGTTTACGATTCCCTGGTTGGCAGATTTCCAAGATCCTTGGACGCAAGTCGATTATTACGATAAATTATATATAGGCAAGCGAGCAGATCGTAAACACAAAGCATTGGAGCAAGACGTTTTTAAAACCGCAAAGAAAATCACGATTGCAAGTCCAACATGGAAAAAAGACCTGGAATCGATTGGTGCTAAAAATGTTGATGTCATTTATTACGGATTTGACGAGCCAGAATTTGCCAATTTTCAATCGATTGAAAGCAAAAAGTTTACATTTTTCCACGGCGGATTATTGGGTGAAGACCGCAATCCAACTTCCTTTTTAAGTGCATTGAACCAGCTTCTGATCGAATATCCACAATTGAAATCTACCATCGAAATGAAATTGGCAGGAGAAGTTGATCACGCCGTTCGAGAATCCATTCGCATGAATGATTTGGATGGACTCACTGAATACATGGGAATGATTCCACGTCAGAATGTATTGGATGAATATGCGAAAGCGTCAATGCTTCTTTTACCAATAAATAAAGCCGCCAACGCAAAAGGACGCATTCCTGGAAAATTATTTGAAATGCTCCGAACAAGAAAACCGATACTTGTTTTTGGTCCAGATGATGGTGATGTAAAATCGATTGTTGAAAACAAGCAACTTGGCAAATCATTCGATTACTCGGATGAACTTTTAATCTATGCTTATCTAAAAAAAGCGTTACTTTCAGATGAAATAGGCAACTTTGAACCAACTCAAACGGTTGATGAGTTTTCTAACCGAGCAATAACAAAAAAAATAGCTGCATATTTGGATGGAATCACCAACTAAAAAAATAGCATATTGTTTTCTAATTTCGAATGAAGCAAGGGATTTCTATTTACTCGCTCCGATCATTTATTATTTGGAAAAATTTGAGAATTATTCTGTTTCCTTCGAATTTATTTGGGATGCCCATAAAATCAGAAAAAAGCGGCCTGATTTAGTTATACTGCCTAATTCGCGTGGGCATTTACTTTACTATCAAGTTGCGAAATATTGTGTTGAAAATGAGATTATGGTTTTCAATCACGATTCTGAAGGGAATTTTAATTCTGAAATAGACTACGACTTTTGGGCATATAATTACGACAAAAAAAATCTTTGTCCGATACAATTCACTTGGAATCAGCGTATAAAAGATTATCTAATTACAAATTACCAATTAGACGAATCTATTGTAAAGGTTTCTGGTGCTCCAGGATTTGATAAATACGCTTATTTAAAGCCAATTGATCGCGAAAAGCTGTTAAAAAAACATGGCTATGGCAACTTTAAAAAAGTTGTTGGTTATGCCGGATGGGCATTTGGAAAATTGTATAACCCAGAAATCAATGATGTATTATCGAATATCAACAAACCTGGTGAAACGGGAAAAAAATGGTTAGAGGAGCAGCGAGATATTGTTGAAAATGCTTTAAAAGCAGTAATTGAAGCGTATCCAGATGTACTTTTCATTTTAAAGAAACATCCTCGGGAGAACTTTGAATCAGATTACCGCGATTCAAGAAATGAAATGAATCGTTTGGCACATTATCCAAATGTATTCTATTTAAAAGATGAAATTGAAATACAGGATTTAATTCAAATTTCTGATTTGTGGATGGCTTTTGAAAGTACCTCTATTATGGAAGCATGGCTTTTAAATATTCCAACATTGATGATTAATGGTGATCCAGATTTCGTCAGAGTAGATTTACATACGGGTTCGCTACATTCAAAAAATGCAGAGGAGGTTTTAGTTGCCTTTGAGGAGTTATATGGTAAGAATAATTTAGCATACTTCAATGAAAATGAAGTGGTAAAAAACCGAAATTCAATTTTCTCAAACTCAATCGGCTTCGCAGATGGGTTAAATCATCTAAGAAGTATTAAGGAGTTTAGGCCTTTTTTAAATTCAGAAAGTGTCCAATTAAAACCTAGTATCAACTTTAAATTTTTCAGGTTATACATCCTTTTACATATTGGTAAATACTTCTTCATTCCAACTATTTTTAAAAAGCTACCTAAATTAAAAAAAACGGTCTGGGTTTTCGAAAACTACACTTTGGAAAAGATTAAAAAACAAAAAAAAGATGTCTACGGGGATTTAAATTCCTTTTACACAAAACACCACCTAGATTCGAAAATTAATAATGGTTCAATTTGGGGCGAATTAGAATAGCGTATAGTTCGTCTTTTTCAGTGTGAATTGATATATTTGTACAACATCAATAAATTTTACGTGAAAGATAAATCTATTTTAATCACAGGAGGAACTGGATCTTTAGGAAAAGCCCTAACAAAACATATTCTAACAAATTTCCCTGAAATAAAACGCTTGGTTATTTTTTCAAGAGATGAACAAAAGCAATTTGAGATGGAACAAGATTTTCCAAATCGTATTTATCCACAAATTCGCTATTTCATTGGTGATGTAAGAGACCAAGAACGTTTAGAAAGAGCTTTCACAGATATTGATTATGTAATTCATGCCGCCGCAATGAAGCATGTACATATTGCAGAATACAACCCAGATGAATGTGTAAAAACAAATGTTGGTGGAGCAGAAAATGTAATTAAAGCAGCCTTAAAATCAAATGTTCAAAATGTTGTTGCGCTTTCTACAGATAAGGCATGTGCTCCAATCAATTTGTATGGGGCAACCAAATTAACGTCTGATAAATTGTTCGTTGCTGCAAATAATATTCGTGGAAAGAAAAATATTAAATTCTCTGTGGTTCGCTACGGAAATGTAATGGGTTCAAATGGTTCTGTAATTCCATTTTTCCTAAAACGCAAAAGAACGGATGGTATTTTACCAATTACAGTAGAATCGATGACGCGCTTTAATATATCACTTCAAGGTGGTGTTGATATGGTAATGCATGCGCTTGAAACTGCTTGGGGAGGTGAAATCTTCGTGCCAAAAATCCCATCATATCGTATTTTAGATGTTGCTGAAGCGATTGGTCCAGAATGCGAAAAACCTGTTATTGGAATTCGACCAGGAGAAAAAATTCATGAAGAAATGATTACCGCTTCAGATTCATTCTTCACCTTTGACCTTGGTAGGTATTATGCTATTTTACCACAAACAACTTCATGGGATATCAATGAATTTTCAGAAGCATTTAATGCAAAAAAAGTTCCAGAAGGATTTTCTTACAATTCTAATAATAACGAAGAATGGGAATCCATCGAGAGCCTGAGAACCTTGATTAAAGAACATGTAGACCCGACATTTGAAATATGAAAGCAATTCCTTACGGCCGACAAGAAATAACGGAAGATGATATCAATGCAGTAACTGAAGCACTTCAAGCCGACTTTCTAACTCAAGGACCAAGAATTCTGAAGTTTGAAGAAGAATTTGCAGCCTATGTGGAATCAAAATACGCAGTAGCGGTTAGCAATGGAACAGCTGCTTTGCATTTGTCTGTCTTAGCATTAGGAATCAAGGAAGATGAGTATGTTATTTGCTCTCCTATTACCTTTGCAGCATCTGTAAATTGTGTCAAATATTGCGGTGGAAATATTCTATTCGCTGATATTGATCCAACAAGCTATTTAATGGATATTGAATCTGTTAAACAACTTATCGAAACCAATAAAGACAAGAAAATTAGAGGTCTTATTCCTGTCGATTTTGCCGGAAGAGTTCCTCAAATGGAAGAATTTAGAGCGCTTGCAGATGAGCATGGACTTTGGATTCTTGAGGACGCATGTCATGCTCCCGGTGGATATTTTATTGATACATTAGGGCACCATCAAAAGGCAGGTAATGGAGTATACGCTGATCTTTCTATTTTTTCCTTTCATCCTGTAAAGCATATTGCAACAGGCGAAGGAGGAATGATCACAACAAATAATGAGCAACTCTATCGTCAATTATTGGAATTGCGTACGCATGGAATCACGCGTGATGTATCTAAATTTGAAAACAGTATAGACTTTGCAAATGGAAATAGCCTCAAAGAAACTTCTGATTTTCCACTGTGGTACATGGAAATGCAAACTTTAGGATTTAATTATCGGATTACAGATTTCCAAGCAGCATTAGGAAGTTCACAATTACTAAGAGCGGGTGATAAGTTGAAACGTAGGGTTCAACTCGCGCAACGATACACCAGTGAACTTGCTGATTGTAAAGGGATTATTCATTCTTCAGGAACAATAGAAGGTCATGCATATCATTTATATGTTTTAGAAGTTGAAGACCGTAGAGGATTATATGATTACTTAAGATCAGAACAAATTTTCGCGCAAATTCACTACATCCCTGTTCATTTAATGCCTTTTTACAAAAACCAAGGTTGGAAAGAAGGGGATTTACCCAATGCAGAAACTTATTATTCGCGTTGTATCAGTATTCCGATGTTTCCTTCTATGAGCGATGAAGAGCAAACCTTAGTAATAACTAAAATTCTAAACTATTATTAAATATGTCTGCAACCTATAAAACTGAACAAGAAGCTTTTTGGGCTGGCACTTTTGGAAATGAATATATTGAGCGAAATAAAAGCGATGAATTATTGGCTTCAAACCTTAACTTTTTCAGTAAAGCACTAGCCAAAACGCAAGCGATTTCGGAATTTATTGAATTCGGATCAAACATTGGAATGAATTTAAAAGCCCTATCTCTACTTTTTCCTGGTAAAAAATTCAGTGGAATTGAAATCAACCAACTTGCCGCAAAAGAATTATCTACTGTTATTGGTCAGGAAAACGTATTTAACTGTAGTATTTTTGACTTTACTCCTACAAAGGCATACGACCTAGCTTTTATCAAGGGTGTGTTAATTCACATTAATCCTGAACAATTGGATTTGGTCTATCAAAAATTGAATGCATCATCAAAAAAATATATCCTAATTGCAGAGTACTACAACCCTTCACCTGTAATGATTCCATACAGAGGAAATGAAGACAGATTGTTTAAACGCGATTTTGCAGGGGAGATGTTGGAGAAATATACTGATTTGTCATTGGTAGATTATGGATTTGCGTATCGAAAAGATCCGATTTTTCCTCAAGATGACATAACATGGTTTTTATTGGAAAAAACAAATAATTAAACCATCATGATAGTTGCAATTATCCCTGCTCGTGGAGGAAGTAAGCGTATTCCGAAGAAAAACATTAAACATTTTCACGGCAAACCGATAATTGCATACACCATTGAATCTGCACTGAAAAGTGGACTATTTTCAAGTGTTATTGTATCGACGGATGACACCGAAATCGCTGAAATAGCAAAAAATCACGGAGCCGAAGTACCTTTTTTGCGCTCAACAGAAAATGCAGATGATTATGCTACTACTTCATCCGTTTTATTAGAAGTTATTGAACAATTAGCGTTAAAAGGTGAATCTTTTACGACTGCTTGTTGTATTTATCCCACAAGTCCCTTAATAGATTCAAAAGACTTAAAGGGCGCATACGAACAATTTATGCGTAATAAATATGATGTGCTGCTCAGTTGTGTATCATACAGTTTTCCCATTCAACGTTCATTTCATTTGACTGACTCAAATATGGTAGAGTTAAATCAACCGGAGGCTATCAATCAACGTTCACAAGATCTTATAAAAAATTACCACGATGCCGGAGCAATGTACTTTTTCGATGTTCAAAAATTTAACGCATCAAAATCCCTATGGGCTGGAAACATCGGTGCCTTTGAATTAAGTGAATTAAAAGTGCAGGATATTGATACGCTGGAAGACTGGAAAATGGCTGAATTAAAATATTCAATTCTTCATCCATAATGAAACCAATAAAGATTCGCGTTGATGCTTCGAGTGAAATTGGTTATGGCCATTTAACACGTTGTTGCGCACTGATAAATTCAATCCCCGAAATAAACGCATTTTTCTATTCTACCGAACCAATAGAACCATTCGTTCGACAAATGTGCAGTAATCAGTTCAAGGTAGTTTCATTAACAAATTCAACTGATTTCCTTGAACATATTGAAGCGGAAGATTTGATTCTAATTGATGGATATCAATTTGACACAAACTATTTTACGCAACTAAAACGAAAAGGTGCAAAAGTCATTTGTATTGACGATTTGGCCAATCAGTACTTCCCTGTTGATGTGATTATCAATCCTACACCCGGATTTGCCGCAAGGTCTTATTCATCGTTACTTTGTACGCAATATTTTTTAGGACTAGACTATACCTTGCTAAGAAGTTCTTTTCAAACACTTACAAGCACAAAATCGATTGACAAGATTAAAAACAGTTTATTCATATGTTTTGGTGGCTCCGATCCCTTAAATAAAACGCTTATTGCCTACAATGCTGCCCTTGATTCTCAGAACTTTTCGGAAATTCATCTTGTTTTAGGACCTGGATACGCGCATGAAGTTCAGTTTGAAGATTCAACAATTCCAGTTACCATTCATCGCGCTTTACCAGAAAAAGAAATGGCCAGCTTAATGAGTCAAATGGAATATGGAATTGTACCAGCCAGCGGAATACTTCTCGAATGTTTGGTAGCTAAAATTAAAGTGATTAGTGGATATTATATCGAAAATCAACAATTTGTGTATGCTGCGCATTTGAAATTAAACTCGTTTGTTGATGCCTCAGATTTATCCTATGAAGCGATTCTTTCTGGAATGAATGAGGTAAAATACATCGGTACTACACCTACATTAATCGATGGTAAATCAACTGAGCGCTTATCAAAAATGATTCGCTCAATTCAATCCGAAATAAGCTACACTATGCGACTTGCTGCTGCAGAAGATATTGATATCACTTACGAGTGGGCGAATGATGAAGCAACACGTAAATATGCATTCAATAAAGATTTTATTCCATTTGAACATCATAAAAACTGGTTTCTTTCCAAAATTTCATCAGCTCATTGTATGTACTTCATTCTAACTGAAGGAGAAAAACCAATTGGCAGTATCCGCTTTGATTTAAATGGTCAAATTGCAACAATAAGTTACCTATTGGACCCACTAACCCATGGAAAAGGCCTTGGAACAATTCTTCTGAAAAAAGGTCTTGAAATGGTTGAAAAATTAATCGTTTCAACTGAAATTGAAATTGTTCAGGGTTATGTATTAATGGAAAACATTGCATCAGTAAAATTATTTGAACGCTTCGGTTTTAAAGTGGAAATCGAATCAAATATGTATCTTTTCAAAAAAAATACGCGCATTCATGTTTAAAATTGGACAATTAAATTTGGACAAAGAAAGTCCTTCATTCATAATCGCGGAACTTTCAGCCAATCACAATGGAAGTTTAGAAACAGCACTGGAAACAGTTCGAGCGGCCAAAAGAGCCGGTGCTGATGCCATTAAACTACAGACATACACAGCAGATACAATTACCTTGAAAACCACGAAAAACGATTTTAAAATTCAAGGTACAATTTGGGACGGAAAATTCTTGCATGATTTATACCAAGAAGCCTATACGCCTTGGGAATGGCACAAGGAAATTTTTGAAGAAGCCAAAAGAGTTGGTCTAATTTGCTTTTCATCGCCTTTTGATTTTACAGCTGTTGATTTTTTAGAATCACTGGATGTTCCAGCATACAAAATTGCGTCATTTGAAATTACAGATATTCCTTTAATTCATTATACAGCTTCAAAAGGTAAACCTATTATAATATCAACTGGTATTGCCGAATATGACGATATAGCTTTAGCAGTTCAAACCTGTAGAGATGCTGGAAACAATCAAATTGCATTATTAAAATGTACTTCTAGTTATCCAGCACCAATAGAAGAGGCGAACATGCGAATGGTACAAAAATTAGCTACTGATTTCAACGTTTTAACAGGATTATCCGATCATACAATGGGAGCAATTGTTCCAATTGTATCGGTATGTTTTGGAGCAAAGATTATTGAAAAGCACTTTATTTTAGATCGATCTATTGGTGGACCAGATGCAAGTTTCTCCATGAACGAGGCCGAATTTAAAGAAATGGTAATTGCTGTGCGTCAGGCCGAATCAGCCATAGGGATAGAATCATATGAGTTAACAGAAAAACAAAAAGCTGGGAAAGTATTTTCAAGATCATTGTACATTTCAAAAGACATCAAAAAAGGTGATCTCCTTGATGAAACAGCTATACGCTCAGTTCGTCCAGGACATAGTTTACATCCAAAATACTATCATGAGCTACTTGGTAAAAAAGCATTAAAAGATTTCACGCTAGGTGATCGCATAAAAAAAGAGGACTTTGAATAAGTCCTCTTTTTTTATTTTATGTTTTCGATGATTTAATTTTCCACCACTTCAACTTTTTCTTCTTTCAAACTTGCCATCAATGCTTTGCCTAAAATGAAAGCAACTGACAACAATAGAAGTAAAGATCCAATCAACGCAATTTTACTTGCTGTATAGAATGACTGTGGTTCAAATTTCCAAATTACTGTTTTTGTACCAGCAGGAATAACCGCTCCTCGCAACAAATAATCAGCTCTAAATGGTTCGATTTGTTTTCCATCAGCATAACAATTCCATCCTTCAGGATAATAGATTTCACTAAAAATGGCTGGCAATTCTGTTTTGGCATTCACCGTATACGTCAGTTCATTTGTTCCGTATTTAGTCAATTTAATGCTTGCTGTTGAATCTAAAGTGTAGTTATTTTTTAAAGCGACTTTCGTGTCTTTTACATTTACAATAGCCGTTTCTTTGGTATTCAATTTACCCAATCCACGCATTTCATCGTTCGATGAATTCACTTTCTTAATTGAACCAACAAACCATGCTGCACCGTTAGCGTTTAAATTTTTTGTTGCATTTGCTCTTTTTCCAGTTACAAAATAGTTTGTGTTTAACATATTCATCACTGGGGTCATTTCAGAGGCTATTACAATAGAATCAAAATTACTTGTTTGAAAAAACTCCTCTATTATTTGCATTTTGACATTCCCATCTTTTTCATTTTGATACTTCAAAAGAATATCAGGATGCTTGATAATTTCTTTGTTAATAAATTCTTGTCTTAATTTGGATATCTCATCTGATAAATGGAAATCCACAAGTTCTTGGAAGCGTTTCAATTTTGCACCATGGTAACCACCAATACTCTTGTGGAAATAACTAGTTCCTGTTTCATTAAAGGTATTCGCAAATGATAACACACGGTAATCAGAATTTAGGTTCAAGGCACCGAACTCAGCAATTACGCGTTGTGTTCTACCATCCATATTGACGTAATTCGGATGCTCACCCATCACTGATGCAAGTGCATTTACCTTCGATTCATATCCTGGTACATTCCCTTTTTCTGCATTCAAAATACTCATGTCTGCCACTTCGGGTAAATACGGTGTAGAACTTTTAGCCACATCTTCCCAACTACTTGTTTGGGTATCCATGTCTTCGTTGTTTAAGTAACGTTTAGACACTGACATATTATCTGCTGTAACCGCAACGATACCAATAAGGGAAAGAACAAGTGTAGATGCTTTGGTATAAACTGAAAGAAGAATTAAACCACATCCTAAAATGATTAAACCAATCGCACGACCAAAATCTGATTGATAGATACCCGTACGAACATTAATTAATTCCGTTTTTAAGCCTTGGATAAAGTCTGCTTGCATTGGATCCTTCGTTCCTTCAAGTGCTTTCGCAAATTGGTTCGTTTCTTCTTTGCTCAACATTGAACCTGAAATAGATGGCGCTGCATAAAGAATAATTCCAACTAACGTAATAACTCCGCAGCCTATTAACCATGCTTTTTTATTACCCAACAAACCTTCTTTCTTAAACAATTTATCTAAGAATAGAACGGCCATTGCTGGAATCATCACTTGCAAGAGCACAAGAATCATCTTCGAATCACGGAACTTGTTATACAAAGGCACTTTATTGATGAAGAAATCATTCATTCCCCCTGGATCATTAGAAGCTAATAACAGGGCTAAAATCGCAATTACTAAGAATGGCCACTTAATAGCATCTTTCAAGAAAACCAATCCAAATAAAGCAAAAACCAACATTAACACACCGAAGTAGAAAGCTCCACCACTCATGCGTTGCCCTCCCCAATAGCGATTCATTTGACCAATATTTTCAGCATATTTTGAATCTACATTCATCATTACATCTTCATCATTTCCAAGATATTCTCCTCTTTCACCTTTTGCATTGGGTGCTATGATTGATAACAATTCACCTTTTCCGTAGTTATACTCTAAAATATAATTTGTTTCAAGTCCATCTTTTACTTTATTCGTTTTATCCCCTTTTGGTTTTAGGGTCAAATCAGTTGCTCCACGCGTTGTATATTTACTGTATTCCAAGGTAGACGAAAGATTTCCCCAAGATGGCATAATCGCCAGCGTTGCACCAATGCCAAGGGCTGCTACAACTTTTCCCAATGAAACGAATTCTTTTTTGATTAATAAACGAATCGCTTCGCCAATCGCCACTGCGGCAAGCAAAAAGGCAAGGTAATAGGTCATTTGTAAGTGATTCGCCGAAAGATTTAAAGCAAAGAAAAGTGCGAATACTGCGGAACCTATCAACCATTTTCCCCTAAAAGCGAGAATCAAACCTCCTAAAGCCGGTGCCATATATGCAATCGCATTCACTTTTGTAACGTGACCCGCTCCAATGTAAAGGATATTTATTGTTGAAAAACCAAAGGCAATTGCTCCTAAAATGCTTAACCAAGGGTTTACTCTCAAGCACAATGCGAAAATATAAAACCCAAGCATCGCCATGAATAAAAGACCAACAGGACGCGGTAACCCCAACTTGATGAATTTATCTACTTGCACCATAAAGTTATTTGGATGCTTCACATTGATTTGATAAGCTGGCATACCACCAAACATGGAATTTGTCCAAAGTGCATCTTGATCATTCACTAAATTTGCATCCACAATTTCCTTTTCCATTCCACGGAATTGTTGAATATCGCCTTGTTTCAAGCTATAATCGTTGAAAATTGGTGAGAAATAGACACATGCCAAAAGCACAAAAACACCTATTGCAATTAAATGAGGGATAATCTTTTTAAAGTTCATCAGTTTCGAATTAAATTAATTTCTAATCGTTGCGCATCTAAATAAAGCGTGAAAATAATAAATGTCAGCAAGATTTTGTCTATTTTTTATGAACAACCCTTTAAGACGTTGAATTTCATTTATCTTCGTTTCAAATTGAACCAAGATCTCAATTAGCTGTATTTATAACAAAACATTTCCATGAAAAATTTTATTCTATTTTGCCTAATTTTCACCTCATTCTCTATACTGGCTTTTGAAAAGGAGGATCTGCCAGGTTCATATGCAAATGTAGACAGCATAAAATTTCGTTCATCGTTGAAGTCAAACCAATCCATGTTCTATTTTAGTTTTCCGAACGTGCCAAAAAATCTTGATTTAGGAATTGTTTATGATTACAATGGTGGGCAAGGAAAAAGCGTTTACCTCGGAAAAAAGCGCTTTTTTGAAGTAAAGGTAAAACCAGGAATCTACTATTTTCAATTGTTATTAAACAATGAATATTTTGAAATTACAACAAGTATGGTTACGATAAAAAGTAAACAGAAAGCATTCGTTTCATGCTATTTCACTCGAGACTATGACATAAACGATAATATAGTTGAAAAACCTGTTCTTTACTTTTACCCCACTATTTTGACAGATTTATCGGTAAAACTTGAAACCAAAGGTGAATTATCCTTTTCTTATCCTCTATACAATAATGGATGGAATTTTAAAGCGGATCCAACTGGAAATTTAGGTTTTGGTGACAAAACCTATAATTACCTTTTTTGGGAAGCAAAACAGGATTTTTCAGCTGAATCAATTGACTATACCAAAGGATTTGCAATCGATCGTACTTCCACAATTCAATTTTTAGAGGAAAAGTTGAATGCATTTGGATTAAACGATAATGAAATGGCTGATTTTATTACCTATTGGGGACCACAACTGATGAAAAATGAACGCAACTATATTCACTTTGTTTTGAATGAAGAATGCTCCAAATTCGCTGATTTAACGATTACTCCACAACCAGATCACTTTTACCGTATCTACATTCTTACTCAACCATTGACAGTTAATTCACCTTTAGAATTCGAAGCGCAAGAAATACTGCCAATCGACAGAACTGGTTTTACGGTCATTGAATGGGGTGGAAGTTTTCTTCAACAAATTGAACTTTAAAAACTGAGATAAATCAGCTTTCTAACTGATAGAAACCATAAGAAACCTCCTTTTTAGCACGTAATTTTATACTATAAAAATTGTAAACGTGGAAAAAGAATTACTCTATCTAGTGCCAGTTGATTTTACGCCAGTCTCAATCAGCTCAACAAAATTTGCAGCGCAACTATCAACAAAAAATGATCAGGTTTTATTGATTCATGTGGTTAAATCAGAAGATGATAGAACTGCTGCCGCATTAAAATTAACTGACTTTGCGAAAACGCATTTAGCTGGATTTGAAAACTACTCAATTCGCGTGATAAAAGGCGTTGTAAGTACGGGTATTGCTATGATTGCAGAAACCTTAAATGCATCTCTGATTGTACTTGGCACGCATGGTGCGAGTGGTTTACGCAAACTTTTCGGAAGCTATGCCTTTAAAATAGTTGAGAATAGCAAAGTTCCCTTAATCATCGTTCAAGAAGAAACAGTTTTCCATAAAATCAAGAAAATTGTTATGACAATTGACTTACAAAAAGAAAGTTTACAAATTGTTCGGTCGGCTGCGCGCTTAAGTCAACTATTTGATGCTGAACTAATTTTGGTTGGTGCACGTCAAGAAGATACTGTTTTCAGACGAAAAATGGATATAAACATGACTGTAGTAGCCAGTTTTTTAGAAGATCACAACATTCCTTTTTCTGTCGAATTTGTAGAAGAAAAAGGATTTGAAGAAAACATTTTTAAATTGTGTCAAGACAAAAATGCTGACATGTTGGCCGCTACCTATTATGAAAATTCCTTCCATGTATTCACCGATTCGTTCGTGCGCGGATTAGCCAACAACAACCTTGGTATTCCAGTTTTAACCATAGAAAGCGAAAACACATCATTTGGCGGGCAGTATAGTTTTTTATAAGTGAGTAAGTTCTAAACAGTTAATTTGTTTTAAAAGTTGCTATTTTTGAAACAAACTAGTTTAGGTGATTAAAAATAATACTACCCCATTTAAAACAGAGCGCTTTAAATACACCATTTATGGTATTTGCTTAGGTTTCCTTTTTCCGATTATCGGCACAACTGTGGAATGCTCGTTTCGTGGAATGGGATTTTCGATTGAACAATTAATAACTTGTCAAAAACTTTCACCTGCATTGTGGCTTGTTGATTTGGCACCGCTTGTATTGGGGATAATTGCTTCTATCGCTGGTAAACATTTAGATCAAGTTAAATTTAAAAGCAATCAGCTAAATGATCGATTTCAACAAATGGTTGAACTACGTGAAATAGCGGATAAAGCCAATAAAGCGAAAAGTGAATTTTTAGCCAATATGAGTCATGAAATACGCACTCCCATGAATGCAATTTTAGGAATGAGTTATTTGATGAAAAAGACAGAACTAAACGAAAAACAATTAGAATACAACCGAAAAGTTGAAATATCTGCAAAAAACCTTCTGCGAATAATTGATGACATTCTTGATTTCTCCAAAATTGAGGCAGGTAAATTATCATTAGAGACTGCGCCTTTTAATCTTGAAGAATTAGTAGCAAACGTTACAGACGCTGTAAATGTCAAATTAATTAAAAAGGTAAACGTTGAATTAATAACTGAAATTGATTCCAATGTCCCAAACATCATTTTGGGTGATAGTGTTCGTTTAAGACAAGTCTTATTAAATCTTGTTGATAACGCCGTTAAGTTCACTGACAAAGGAGAAATAAAAATAGCTATCAAACTTGTTCAAAAAATGAGTTACGGTGTTATTGTCAATTTTTCTATAAAGGACGCTGGAATTGGAATGCCAGATGATGCCTTGAAAAAACTATTCCAACCATTTGAACAAGCTGATTTATCTACTACACGTAAGTTTGGTGGAACTGGTTTGGGCTTAGCCATAAGCCGTAAAATCGTTCAAATGATGGATGGTGAATTAACAGCTTCGAGCATTATAGATGTAGGATCTGAATTTGTTTTCAATGCTTATTTTTCATTACAAGAAAATGAGAAAACGATTGTTTCTGGAGAGAATGTTGTTATTTCCGGACAAAAAGTTCTCTTGGTTGATGATTCGGAAAGTGCACGTATGGTTTTATCCGAAATGCTTTTATCGCTTGGTTTTGATGTAATTGAAGCCGATAATGCAAAAGAAGCCATTGAACTTTTTCATGCTCATCAAGCGGCGAATGACCTATTTTCTTTGTTCGTGGTGGATTGGCAAATGCCGGGAATGGATGGACTTCAATTGGTCAATCATTTAAAGACGGTAAGTCCTGAATCTGTTCCTTCCGTCCTAATGGTTACATCTTATGGGCTGGAAACGCTCAAGCAGGCACAAAATGACAATGTGATTAATAAACTTTTGGTCAAACCTATTAGTCCTTCACAACTGTTCGAAAGTATTAATGTCTTATTAAGTCTTGGAATCAACAAAATCAAAGAAGCGCCAATGGTGACGGGTAATCACTTGGAGTTTACAAAGCTCTTGAGTGGTAAAAAAATATTACTCGTTGAAGACAATGAGATCAACATGGAACTTGCCATCGAATTACTGAATGATGTTGGTGTGGAGGTTTTTTCTGCTTGGAATGGGCTCGAGGCAGTTGAGAAATTGAAATTAATTCATGTTGATCTTGTGTTAATGGATATTCAAATGCCTGAAATGGATGGTTTAACAGCTACGCGTTTTATTCGTGAAAATTTACAGTTGAAAGAATTACCAATCCTTGCAATGACTGCCCACGCCATGAAAGGCGAATATGAAAAAAGTATTGCAGCGGGTATGAATGATCATATTACAAAACCAATTGATCCAATCGAGTTGTACCGCTCTATTATAAAGCATTTGAAAATTGGAACACTTGAAAAAGAATTCGATCAACAAAAATTAGTTAAATCCGATAATTCAACTTTTAATATTGAGGGAATTGATGTTGTAATGGGGCTAAAACGAGCTGCTGGAAAAACGGAAATTTATCTAAAGATGCTGAACACCTTCGTGAACAATTTTGGCAATTTTGGTGCAAAAACACAATTGTTAATGTCCCAAGACAGATTCGAAGAAACAGGAGTTTTACTGCACACACTAGCAGGTGTAGCGGGAAATATTGGAATGAATGAAATTTACAAAAAAGCATTAAAAGCTTCCATTGATTTTAAACATCACCTTCAAGATGGTCAGCAAAGTTTCACGGAAATACACCAGCATCAAGTGAATGAAATTGCGAAACTACTAGAAAACAATTTGGATAAAGTCAATATCTTTTTATCTGCACTTGAAAATGAAAAAAAGGATAAAGAAGAGATATCCGAAGTTGAGGTAACGGAACGTTTAACTGAGCTAACAACATTAATCAACGATAACGATCCAGAATCCATCAACTTCTGTAAAGATCTTCTTGATAAATATGAATTACAAACTGAAACTGAAGAACGATTAAAAAATGTTCTTGAAGATTTAGAAAATTTTGAATTTGAAAAAGCGTTTAACCAATTAAAACACTAATTATGAGTAAATCCCTATGGTCTATTGACCCTATGCACAGTGAAATCATGTTCCGAATCAAGCACATGTTAATTACAAATGTCTCGGGAACGTTCGATATGTTTCAATCTACTATTGAAGCAGAGAAAAAAGATTTTTCAGATATGGAAATTTCTTTTTCTGCCGATGTTGAATCCATCAATACACGCAATGATCACCGTGATGAACATTTGAGAAGTAATGATTTTTTTGATGCTGCAAATCACCCAACATTAACTTTTAATTCAACCAAATTGACGCGTTTAAAAGACAATCAATATACATTAGATGGTGTTTTTTGTATCCGTGGAGTTGAAAAAAATGTACAACTAGAAATCACACACACAGGAATTGGCCTTGATTTATATGGACAAACCAAAGCTGGTTTTGAAATCAATGGCGTAATCAACCGCAGTGATTTTGGTTTAACATGGAATGCCGCTGCAGAGGATGGTGGTTTGGCATTGGGTGAAGAAATTACCTTACAAATTTCATCTCAATTCATTCTTCAGTAATTCAGTCATGCAAAAATACAATTGGATGCTATGCTTAATGTTCATTTTGGGCGTTTCAAAAACAGATGCTCAAGCGCAAAAAGGATTTAAGATAGATACAACACAATTGTATGCAACCTACTGTTATTTGCATCAAAACCCAGAATTAAGCGGGAAAGAAATTGAAACTTCTTCCCTACTTAAAAAAGAATTGCAAGAACTTGGATTTTCCATAATCGATTCTCTTGGTTTAAACAGTTTTGCTGGTGTTTTGATAAATGGAAAAGGTCCAACGATCTTATACCGCACTGATATGGACGCATTACCGATTCTTGAAACAACAGGAATTGGTATTGCCTCATCAAAAACCGATAATAGCACAGGGTGGCAAATTCCAATCATGCATGCTTGTGGACATGATTTTCACATGACAACTTGGTTAGGTGTCGCTAAAACATTGGTTGCTTCCAAAAACAACTGGAAGGGCACAGTTATTTTTCTGGCGCAATCTTCTGAAGAAACAGGTCAAGGTGCGAAAGGAATTGTAAAAGCAAGTAATTACGCAAAACTTCCAAAACCAGATTATCAACTGGCGATACATGACACACCTGATTTGTTAACAGGTAGTTTTGGTTTTTGTGATGAATATAGTATGGCAGCAGTTGACATGATGAACATCACCATTCATGGTAGAGGAGGCCATGGCGCGGAACCTTTTAAGACAATTGATCCAATTTTATTAAGTGCCAATTTTATACAAGAACTTCAAAGCATCGTTAGTCGAAATTTAGCCTTTAATAACCCGGCTGTAATTACTGTCGGAGCAATAAATGGTGGAACAGTTGGAAATATCATTCCTAACTCGGTAGAATTAAAATTGACAATTCGCACCTTCTCCCCAGAAAATAGAACGTATGTTTTGAAACGAATAGAAGAAATTGGAAATAATCTTGCTTTAGCAGCTGGTTTAAGTGCGAATGAACTTCCAAGTTATGAATTGTTGGACATGTCTATTCCTCCTGTTTACAACAATCCTGCGCTGGGTAAACTTCTTCAAAAGTCAATTTCCAACACTTCAAAAAGCAATTCAATTGTTACCGTATTACCTAAAATGATTGGAGAAGATTTTGGCATTTATTCTAATTCAAATATGATTCCGAGTTATTTGATTTGGACAGGTGTAAAATCACCTGATAACAAGGATCAAAACACTTCTGGTTCATTGCATGCTAGTAACTTTCTTCCAGATTATAAATCGGCATTACCATTAACGGTTGATGCAATTACTAACTGTTTGATTGATTTGTTTATCAAAAATTAACCAAATTCTAACGATGTGATCCCATAGACCGCATGAAATGAACATTTGGGAACTGTTGGATAGTACATACGTGCACATTCAAAAATAATTTCTGAATTAAACTCCTTCACAAGTTCTTTTGCTGAAGCGTTAATCGAAGGGATATCAATCGACACATTTTGTCCTTCCACTTCTGTAAGGCAAGCCTTTAACAATTCATTTGCAATTCCTTTATCTTCCGCAAACAAAGGGCCAATTTTATGGCCTTCCACCGTTTGACGAATAACTGCATATCCTTTTAAGATATCCTCTTCAAAAAATACGAATGACTTTGCAGTGGCGTTATTTAGCCAATTAAGCAGAAATGTTTTGCGCTTAAAACCAAATGCGGCTGTATCAAATTCAATTAATTGATCAAGGTGTTTTGAATTATATCGTTGAACATCGTTCGCGTAAGAAAATTTCTCAGCTATGAGCGAATGGCGTTCATCTATAAACAGTTTATTAAATCCACCTTTCGCATAAAAAGCTTGCATACTTTGAACACCATCCATTCCTATCGAAGCACCTGACTTTAGCTTTGAAATCAATAATGACTTGCGCTCTTGCCACAATAAATTCCCCAATCCATTGAAGCGGTATTCTTTTTTGACAATGAATAAACCCATAAAGCCAAAAGCTCCACCATAATTGACAATGCTACCAGCAGCAATCATTTCATTATCCATAAAATAGCCTATAAAATCATCAGGGAACGAATTAAACGCAATGGAGGCGTCATTTAACCCGGGGTTCCAGCCTTCGTCTTTGGCCCACTCAAAAAGTTCCTGGACATTTTCATAAATCAGTTTTTTAAGAACAACTTTTCGGTTTAAGAATTCGAATTGGTCCATTATTTCACTAATTAAAGTCTTCCTTTCACCATGTAAAGCATCATATCCCCTTTACCCTTTAGTGTTTTTATACCTAATTCTTCAGTCAAATAGTTTGTAGAAATTCGCTCTAAAACAGCATTCGTAACGACCACTTCCATCGTTTCACCATTGCTTTCAACCCTAGAAGCTATGTTCACATTGTCGCCCATAATATCGAACTGAAAACGCGATTTACCGACAATTCCCGAAATAATTTCGCCTGAATGAATGCCTATTCTGCATTTCCATTGGTTGATGCTAGACTTGTTTCGTTCATTCAAATAATCGATAAATGACAATCCAGCACTGACCATATTTTCAGCATGATTTGCTTCGTCAGAATTGATTCCCGCTACTGCCATATAAGCATCACCAATTGTTTTGATGCGTGTGACGTTATTACGAGATGCTATTTCATCAAAATTTGTAAAAATATCCGTTAATTCTTGAATTAATTTTTCAGGTGACATCGTTGCAGATATTGCTGTAAAACCAACTAAATCGCAGAACAAAATACTTGTGTCAGGATGTTTTTCAGGCTGATAAGCACCGTGCATTTTTAATTGACGTATTACATTATCTGGTAATAAAACACTCAACAAATTATCCGATTTACGTTTTTCATCTAACAAGGCAATGTGCGTTTTAACCCTTGCTCTTACTACCTCAGCATGAAATGGTTTAGTAATGAAATCTGAACCTCCTGATTCAAAACCCAAGGTTTCATCAGAAGCCTCATTTAAAGCTGTTAGGAAAATGATTGGAATATGCGCTTTTCCTGGTTTAGATTTTATTATCCTACATGCCTGAAAACCATCAATTTCTGGCATCATTACATCCATCAATATTAAATCAACCGATTCATCATTGTCTACAATTTCAATCGCTTTTGAACCATTCTTGGCTACTTTTATCTTATAATCATCCTTCAGTAAACCAGTTAACAACTGGAGATTTTCAATCGAATCATCCACAATTAAAATGGTATGTTCAGCCTTAGAATTTTGAATGATATTGTTCATTTAGAGGTTCTTTAAAATCCATTTATTTGAAAATGATTTTATAGAAGTGGAATACTAAATAAAAAGGTGAATAACTTTAAATGGTGCTTAAAGTAACAATAACAGTAAACACCATTCTATGCATTATTGAATTCAAAATTAACAATTTACTTTTAAACGAACTCATTTATCAAGTTAAGCTAACTTAAAAAATAAAATCATTAACTTTACGTCGATTGAATTAACTACTGACACCATGAGTTCACATTTTCTTATACCGATTGATTTTTCTGAAACTACGCTGAATGCGTTAAAATTTGCAAGTCAATTATCCAAATCAGATGAGGATACCTTCACTTTGCTGCATGTAATCAAACATGAGGACGAGCGCATAGCAGCTAAACAAAAGTTGGATAGTATTATTGAAAATAGTTCGATTCATGAAGGGACAATCTCGGGTAAAATTATCGTAGGGAAGTTTTTAAATGACATAGGTAAAATCGCTGAGTCAATTAACGCTACACTAATCGTAATGGGAACACATGGTTCAACTGGCTTACAAAAAGTGTTTGGTAGTAAAGCGATGAAAGTAGTTTCGCATAGTAAAACGCCATTGTTAATTATTCAAGAAAATTCAGTATTTCAAACCATTAAGAAAATTGTTCTTACTATAGATCTTGAAAAAGAATCCATCCAAGTTGTTAAATATGCCGCTAAAATTGGTGAGTTGTTTAATGCTGAAATATGCCTTGTTGGCGGATTGCATACTGATGAGATGTTGAAACGTAAAGTAGATACAAACATCCTATTGTGTAAGAAACACTTGAATGAACGCGGAGTAAAATACGCTGTTGAATTATTAGAAACGAAGGATTTCGAAAATAAACTGATCGAATTTTGTAGTACGTTTGGTGCGGACATGCTTGCAGCGACCTATTACCAAGATACCTTCCAACTTTTCTCAGAGAAATTTGTTCAGACCTTATCTACTAATGCATTGAACATTCCACTTTTGACAATTGATAATGAATCAATTTCAAGTGGTAGTCAATATAGTTTTTTATCTATTTAACAGCTCTCGGATTAGCGAATAATGCGACATCTGATCCAGTGATTATTTGTCCACAAAGAATTACTAAGCGTTCAACGATGTTGCGCAATTCACGAATATTTCCAGACCAATCTGTATTTTTCAACGCTTCTAAAGCATCCTCATTAAACGTTTTGCGTTGAACACCGTGTTCGGCGCAAACCATGGTTAAGAAATGTTCTGCTAAGACAGGAATATCATCACGACGATCATTTAAGGCTGGTACATGCATTAAAATCACTGCCAAACGATGATACAAATCTTCTCTAAAACGCCCTTCTTCAATTTCTTTGCGTAAATCCTTGTTTGTTGCCGCAACTACACGACAATCAACTTTGATATCACGCTCTCCGCCTACTCGCTGGATCACATTTTCTTGCAACGCGCGCAGGACTTTTGCTTGAGCACTCGCCGACATATCACCGATTTCATCTAAGAACAAAGTTCCACCAGATGCTAATTCAAATTTCCCTTTTTTATCTTTTACTGCGGAGGTAAACGCACCTTTTTCGTGACCAAACAATTCGCTTTCAATCAATTCTGATGGAATTGCAGCACAATTGACCTCAATAAATTGCATTTTTCTACGATTTGAATTATCGTGTAAAGAACGAGCAACCAATTCTTTACCTGTTCCATTTCCCCCTGTAATCAATACTCGCGCATCTGAAGGAGCTACCTTCTCAATCATTTCTTTAATTAGGATGATTCCTTCCGTTTCACCAATAATTGAACTTCCTTTGAAGCGTTTAACTGTTGTTTTAAGCTGTTTGGTTTCTTCCACCAAAACTACTTTATCTTTCGCATTGCGGATTGTTACCAAAATACGGTTCAAATCGAGTGGTTTTTCTATGAAATCAAACGCACCTTTCTTAATTGCTTGAACGGCAGTGTCAATATTTCCATGACCACTGATCATGATCATTGGCGTTTCAACTTTTGCTTTAATCAATTCATCCAAGACTTCCATTCCGTCCATCATTGGCATTTTGATATCACAAAAGATTATATCATAGGTTGTCGACATTGCTTTCTCTAAACCTTCTTTTCCATTTTCCGCTTCATCCACTTGGAAATCTTCAAATTCTAGAATTTCGCGTAATGCTCTGCGAATAGCTCTTTCGTCGTCAACAATTAATATTTTACCCATGATTTTTGTTTTTTACAAATATACGAATAGAAGTGAGAACTGAGTTGGAACAAGGAGCAAGGAACTAAGAACAAGGAGCAAGGAGCAAGGAACAAGGAACAAGGAGCAAGGAACAAGCAGCAAGGAGCAAGGAGCAAGGAGCAAGGAACAAGGAACAAGGAGCAAGGAGCAAGGAGCAAGGAGCAAGGAACAAGGAACTAAGAACAAGGAGCAAGGAACAAGGAACAAGGAGCAAGGAGAATTAAATAAGAATCAGTATTATTATTTTTAAAAACATGATTCAACATCGAATAAACTATATTTCTTCAGATTATCAGTCTTACAGCTCAGCTGTCTTTTATCCTTTTTATTTGTTCCACTAAGACAAAGCCAATGCTCCTTCTTTGAGAGAACAAGGGGAAATGAACACGCGTTGAATGTCTAATTTGTTCAGTACCCAGCGCGTTTTAACAGCTGCAATTGGAGCCATACGTTTACGAATAGGTATAATCCAACTATTTTGATCTCGTTCGGCTTGGGAAGATGCAATAATTGCAGACAAACTATTCTTCAATTCAATAAGTGAAATTTCAACTGAATTTATTTTAGAAGGAAACAGTTCATTGTGAATCAATTCGTAAAATGTTTCAAAACTGCCAGATGCACCAACTAGAATTTGCTCTTGTTTGCCATCAAAGAAACCCTGGGCATGCTCATCTAACCAGCCTTCTATATTCGAAACATCATGCTTGGATAGTGGATCTGAAAAATGAAAATGCTGATAGATGCGTGAAACACCTATGTTCAAACTTACTAAATCTGTAATACCGCCTTGATCTGCAAAAACAAATTCTGTACTTCCTCCACCGATATCCATTATTACGGATGGCACTTCAAAATCATAGGACCATTTTACCCCTTTGTAAATGAGTTCAGCCTCTAATTCTCCAGAAATAATTTGGATTTTAATTCCCAGTTCCGATTGAACTTTATTCAAGAATGCTAACGAATTGCTTGCATCTCGTAAGGCTGAAGTACCAAAAGCTTGAATTTCTTGCACTTGGTAATCGTCACAAACTGCTTTAAAATGTCTAATTGCATTGAAACCACGAACCATCGCTTCGTCTGCAATTCGATTGTGATTGATTCCACCCATGCCCAAAGCTACGCCATCTTTCTCTGAATGCACTAATTCAAAATTACAGGCAAAAACGTCTGCAATCAACAAATTAAATGTATTGGTTCCTAAATCAATGACGCCTTTTCGCATGCTACGTTTTTTTCAACCAGCGTAAAATCAAACTAAATTTAACGCGGTGTCCGAACTGTAAGATACCATTTTTATACAAGCGCCCTGCAAGCATTAAATTTAAAGCAGCACTTACCAATAAAATGATTAAAGCAACATAGATTTGCATCGACTCTTCCGGAGCGTAACCTTGTGCCAATTTAACCATTACAACTACTGGAGAGGTGAACGGTAAATAATGGAAAAATGTGGTGAGTGAACTTTCTGGATTTTGAAGTGCAAAATAACCTGCATACAACGAGAAACAAAGTAAAAAGATGATTGGAAGTACGAATTGTTGTCCATCGCTTTCTGAACCTGAAGTCGCTCCAACTGCAGCAAAGAAAGAACCGTAAAACAAATAGCCAACGATAAAAAAGAGCAAGAAAAAAGCGGTCATTGTTCCAAATTGAACACGTTCATATACTAAGTTTACAAACTCATTGTATTCACTAGCTGCATAAAATTGATCTAAACGTGTCTGGTTTTTGACCTCTTCTGTCATTTGAACAATGTCCATATTTGATGCATCAAGCATGTCTGGGAAAATGAGTTCACGCATGAAATACAATCCTGCTCCAACAACAATCATCCAAATGATAAATTGGAAAAATGCAGCTATGCCGATACCGACAATTTTTCCAGTTAACAATTGATTTGGGTGCACTGAAGCCAATAACACCTCAACAATTCGATTACTTTTCTCACGTGAAACACTTCTTAAAATCGTCATTCCAAACAAGAAGATGAAGACAAAAATAATTGCACCATAGAAAAACCCTACCCAACCGCGCAAATCTGAGGCCTCATCTAATGGATCAAAAACATCCCGGAAAGCAACATTTAATGGTTGTTTGATTTTACGAAATTCTTTCACTGACAAATCTGTAAATTGATCGATCATGACTTCTTCAATACGGCGTTCAATATGAAATTGCAAGCGTGTTTGCATGCGCACTGAAGGTTTGACACGATAAAACACAAATGCCGTTTTGTTGGATAATACTTTTTCGTTCACTTCAAACAAAGCATCGTATTGCTGGAATTTTTTCGCATCACGAAATTCTTCCATTTCAAGGTATTGATCGGCAAAAGAATAAGTAATCGATTGATCTTCTTGGGCCATGATTTTGTTGTCTAGCAAATTGGAAGGATCGGTAATCAATACATTCCAATGTTGTTTTCCTTCGCCACCAAAAGCAAACAAGAAATAGATTAAACACAAAATGATGATTGGTCCAAAAAATGACATCATAACGAACGAACGTGATCCCATTCGTTCTTTCAATTCTCGCAAAGCAATTAACCAACTATTACGCATTTTCAGCCTCCTTTCTTGGTTGAACTAAGTCGATAAACACGTCTTGCATTGAAGGTAAAACCTCCCAAGCCGCTTCAATTTTAACTTGTCCCAACAATGTTCTCAATAAATCTTCAAACTTATTATCTCCGCGCATTTTCACGTGTGCAATGAATTTATCATCACCTAAAATTTCTTTATCGACCAATTCAAATCCAGTCCAAAGTGCATTCACAAAAGCAATCATGCTACCTCTAAATTTAATCGCATAGTTGCCAGTTTTGCGTTCTTCTTGAATTTCAGAAATACGACCTTCCATTATTTTTTTCGATTGATGAATCAAGGCTGCGCGATCACAAATCTCCTCCACACTTTTCATGTTGTGCGTTGAAAGTATAATCGTTTTGCCTTTTGCTTTCATTTCAATCAATTCTTGCTTGATTAATTCAACATTTACAGGATCAAATCCACTTAATGGCTCATCTAAAATCAAGAGTTTCGGTTCATGTAAAACGGTACAAATAAATTGTACTTTTTGCGCCATTCCTTTCGAAAGTTCCTCAATCCGTTTTTTACGCCAATCGTTAATTTCGAATTTATCCAACCAATAATTCAATTGGGTTTTAACATCTTTTTTTGATAAGCCTCTCAACTGTCCAAGAAACAAAGCATGATCTTCCACAGTCATTGTGCGGTATAAACCCCGTTCTTCTGGCAAATAACCAATCATTGACAAATGTTGCTGGGTCATGATATCACCATTGATGCGAACATGACCTTTATCTGGCTCAATTATGCGATTGATGATGCGAATTAAGGTTGTTTTACCTGCACCATTTGGTCCTAATAAACCAAAAATCTCTCCCGTTTGAATGTGCAAGGAAACATCGTCCAAGGCAACTTTACGATAAAAAGATTTTGAAATGTTCTGAATTTCGAGCATACGCTTAAATTGATTGGTTAAATCTACAAAATCGCTTAGACATTTATTACCTAATAGCTTGAAAAGTGTTCCGAATTAATTTAAGAACTTCCCTTTCCAATCAGTCCAATTGTATAGCTTTGAAAAGACAAAAAGTAACAAGGGTTGTAAAACAATGAGTGTCAGAACCGCATCCCAACCAAATGAAGGCGGGCTGTGATCGATAAAAACTGCATCCGTTTGAAATGCTTGCCAATCGTTGGTCAGCATCAGTGCTGCAAAAACATTATTGATTGCATGATAGCCCATGGATAATTCCAAACCGTCGTCCATCAGTGCAATTATTCCAAGAAAAATTCCTGTTCCGATATAATAAATCATGACCGAATATCCCAATTTTTCTACTTCTGGATTAGCGCCATGCATGAGACCGAAAGCAATACCGGTAACGATTACCGCAATCCATCCTTTTTTAAACGAGAATCCTAAAGCTTGAAATAAATACCCTCTAAAAAACACTTCTTCACAGGTCGTTTGGATTGGAATTAGGAACAAAGAAATAAGAAGAAGAGGAAAAAAAGTTGTCCAATTTACGTTCCATTCAATTGAAGGATTCGTATTTACAGAAATCAACAAAATACTACCTAGTATACTACCCCAAATGGCAAAGGCAGAAAAAAAACGTTTCCACGAAAAAGAGGTGCGCCCTGTAAATACTGAAATGATGGGACGTTTGTGTAAAAATCGAACACTAAAAATCAAGGCAATTAATGAAAATACAAAAGGTAAAACCAAATAAAATAACATCTTATTTTCACCGAAAAAGGCAGAAAGTTGTTTCATATCCGCACTTCCTGGTTCGGACAAATCATAGTTGCTTACCGCCAAATCAATCAACATCGGCAATTGTCCTATAATAGCATAACCAACAATAATTAAAATTACTGTTAGAATATACGTTGAAAAGAGATTCCCTCCCTTTGCTGCATTTTTAAGAAAAGACATTCGTTAAAATTGATTCTGCAATGATACAAAAAAGGCCTTGCTTTGAAACAAGACCTCTTGAAATTCTATAAATGAACGTTCTCAATAGCACTTTCGACTCTTTTTTAGCAGAAACAAAGGTCGATTCTCTTCACTCGCTTATTTGTAGAATTTCTATTACCTTAATGGAACATGTCCTTCATTCGTTTGAAGAAACTTTTGTCATTTTGATCTGGACTAGGTGTAAAGTTTTCACTTTGTTTCAATTTCTCCAAAATTTCACGTTCCTCTTTCGTTACTTTTTTCGGGGTCCAAATGTTGATGTGAACAAATAAATCTCCAGTTCCATAGCGTTGAACATGCGGTAAACCTTTTCCTTTCAGACGTAATACTTTTCCACTTTGGGTACCTGGTTCCACTTTGATTTTAGCTTTACCGTTGATTGTTGGGATCTCGATTGACTCTCCTAAAACGGCATCAACAAAGTTTACATATGCTTCATAATGAAGATTTTCACCATCACGCTTTAAATCTGCGTGTTCAACTTCTTCTATTACAACAATCAAATCACCCGGTACGCCGTTGAATGGTCCAGCGTTTCCTTTACCAGAAACACTTAACTGCATTCCTTCTTCAACACCTGCTGGAATTTCGATTTCGATAACTTCCTCTTGTTTTTTCAAACCGTGCGCATCTGAATCGGCTGGTTTTTTGTCAATCATTTTTCCAGCACCTTGACACGTATGACAAGTTGACTGCGTTTGCATAGCACCTAAGAAGGTTTGAGCAACACGTGTAATACGACCGGATCCATTACACGTTTGACAATTTTTATAGCTTACACCTTCTGCGTTAACTAATTTATTTACTTTGATTTTCTTCTTAACACCGTCAGCAATTTCTTCTAATGTTAATTTCATTTTCACGCGAAGATTTGTTCCACGAACAACTCTACTTCCGCCACCACGACTACCACCAAAGCTTCCACCGCCTCCGCCTCCAAATGCTCCACCGAAAATATCTCCGAATTGGGAAAATATGTCATCCATATTCATACCACCACCGCCATAGCCACTTTGACCACCAACACCAGCATGACCAAAACGATCATATTGTGCACGTTTTTCGGCGTTACTTAAAATCTCGTATGCTTCCGCCGCTTCTTTAAATTTCTCTTCAGCCGAAGCGTCGTCAGGGTTTTTATCAGGGTGATATTTCAATGCTAGTTTACGATACGCTTTTTTAATTTCTGCATCGTCTGCATTCTTAGAAACGCCTAATATTTCGTAAAAATCTCTTTTTTGACTCATTCCCCAGTAGGATTTATTGCTTGAAGATTCATGAATTTTGAATTTTCAAATCTTCAAATCTTCAAATCTTCAAATTAGTTATTTCAATTATTGACCGACCACCACTTTTGCGAAACGGATTACTTTTTCATTCAAGTAATATCCTTTTTCAACATCTTCGATTACTTTTCCTTTTTCTCCTTTTGATGGAGCAGGAATATTTGCAATCGCCTCGTGCAGTTCACTGTCAAAAGCAGTTCCTTTCGCTTGCATTGGTTTCAAACCTTTCGATTCCAAGGTGTTTTTTAATTTATTGAAAATCAACTGAAAACCTTCTTTCACGACTGCAAGATCATCTGCACTTTCATTGTTGAGAATTGCCCGTTCGAAATCGTCCATTACTGGCAGCATATCAACCAAAATACCAGCATTTGCATTACTGATCAAGTCAATTTTCTCTTTGTTTGTGCGTTTTCTGAAATTATCAAACTCAGCGTATAAACGCAAAAAACGATCGTTTAATTCAGCATATTTTTCTTCTGCTGTCAACTCTATTTTCTCTTCTGCTACTGTTTCTTTTGTATCAGTTACTTGCTCTTCTTGAGTCGTTTCTTGTTCTTGCTCGTTTATTTCTTTTTCCTCTGCCATTGTTCTCAATTTTAGTCGAATTGCTCTAGTCAAAGATACTGCCAATCTTGAAAATCGGACATGCTGACAGAAAAAACCAATTATCAAATGAAATCTTGTCAGAATTGTTGAGAAATAATTCAACCGTCGTTCGGTTTCATGGCTTAGTTCACTAAATTTGCAGCTTTAATTGTAGATCATTGAGAGAATTAAAACCTTTTCATGTAATGCTTTTTGTGCTTGGAATATTTCTAATCCTTGCGCCAATTGTACTTTTTATTCCTAAAGAAGGATGGAATATAGGTGGGATTAAACTGAATTTTTTAACGTCAGAGCAGTTCATTCACCCACCGAAACAAGAAAAAAAAGACATCAGTAAAATCGTTAGTGATGTTGATACCTTAAGCATTGAGGCTGATCCTTTATTACAACATCAAAATGGTTCTGATGGATCAATGGGTGCGCCCTCCGGTGGAGAATTATCAACGGAAAGCTCAACGATCATTCACATGAATCAAACTGGTAAAGAAAACCTCGCTCGTTTGTTTGAAAAGCTTCAAAATGTAGCTGGCGAAAAACGTAAAATTCACATTCTTCATTACGGTGATTCTCAAATTGAAGGCGATAGAATGACAGCCTATATCCGCCAGCGGATTCAAAATCAATTTGGTGGAAATGGCCCAGGATTAATTCCTGCTACGAATGTATATGTTACGAATACATTCAAACAAAGTTATTCTTCAAATTTCGTTCGTTATACCTGTTTCGGAGGCGCTAAATTGAAAAACCGTCGTTACGGAGCAATGGGTTCTGCTTCACGATTTACTGCTGAAGGAGATAGTTCTTCGAGTATGAAAGAAGGATGGATTGAGATTGAACCGCATAAAAGTGCCTATTCGCGGGCAAGGGAATTCAACAATGTGAAAATGTTCTATAACAGTTGTACAAGTGCATGCGGTTTAAAAGTCTATCAAAATGGCAAATTGATTCATGAAGACAGCCTAATCAACGACGGAAAAGCGCATTCAGTTGATTTAAGTTTTGGTGCAACGCCGGGAAAATTAAAGTATGTTTTTACTGCAGCTGTAAGTCCGACAATTTCTGGATTCTCACTTGAAGGTGATTATGGAGTTCAAGTTTCCAATATTGGAATGCGCGGTTCAAGTGGCACAATTTTCGGAGCAATGGATCAAGCGTTGTTGAGTAAAATGTATAATGAATTAAACACTGAATTGGTGATCATGCAATTTGGTGGAAACTCCGTTCCATTCTTTAAAGACAGCAGTGCCGTTCGCAATTATGTCAGTTATTTCAAAGGACAATTAAATACCATTAAAAAATTACGTCCTTCCGCAGCCATTATTGTTATTGGGCCAAGTGATATGTCTAAACTTGAAAACGGCATTTTTGTTTCATATCCTTTACTTCCCTACACCGTTGCATTGATGAAAAAAGAAACGATGGATGTTGGTGGTGGTTACTGGGATTTGTTTAATGCCATGGGAGGTTTTAATTCAATGCCGGCATGGGTTGAGCAAGGACTCGCAGGTAAGGATTATATTCACTTTACCAACAAAGGTGCAAGTATCGCTTCTCAGAAATTCTTCGAAGCCTTTTCAGCAGAATTTGCCAAATGGCAATATTCAAAATAAGCAATAATTTAGCAATTTGACACGTAGCATTCTTCAACTTCTCTGTTTGATATTGGCCCTACATCTGAAGGCACAGGAAAGCTACGTTCCACCCACAAATGATTCGTTAAACCGCTATTGCTTTCCTGATTTTGTAAAAATTGACACGAATTTCATTCATCAATATCCCTTCGTATCCATTGAAAAAAACAATTTTCAATTCTACTCTGTCAATAGTCCAAATTGGGAACATTTCTACAATGAAATGGATTCTATGATACGCTTCAAGGATCGCAAATTGAATTTTTATCATATTGGTGGTTCGCACATTCAAGCTGATATTTATTCACATGACATGCGTACATTTTTGCAAAGTAACTGGCCAGATTTACCCGGTGAACGCGGTGCTGTATTTCCACTAAATTTAGCGCACACAAACGATCCCGCCAATTATCAATTTACTTCACCAAATACTTGGACAGGCTTCAGAAGCGTTACACACAGAATTGAAGGAATCGAATATGGAATGATGGGAGCGGCAGTGGTATGTAAAGATTCAATGATTAATATTACCTTTCAGCATGACCGAACGTTAGTTAAACCACCATTTTGCAGTATTCGAATTTATCATAACAAAGGTGAACTGCCTTATGAATTGAATTTTGGAGAAGATGAAATTCTCATTTACCGTATTGAACCAAATCAAGAATTAGGGTTTACCGATGTTTATTTTACGGATCCATTAACTGACTTGGATTTACAGTTTTCTCGAACAACAAACGAAGCAGCTCAACTTGAAATATATGGCTTTCAATTCATGAATGAAGATCCGGGTATTTCTTATACATCGATTGGCATAAATGGTGCAGGACTATACACCTATTTAGAAAACAAGAATTTTGAAGAACAATTAGCTACTTATCCACCAGATTATTTTGCCTTTTCTGTTGGTATTAACGATGGAAATGTGCCCTACGAAAGCTTTGACCCTCAAGTTTACAAGCGCAATTTAGAGAAAATGATGAAAGTTGTATTGCGGGCGAACCCGAGGTGTGCAATTCTCTTGACTGTTCCAAACGATGCGCACTACAAACGAAAATATTTGAATCGCAACATTGCACGTGAGCGCGAAGTGATTGTTGAATTGGCCGAACAGTATAAAATGCCGGTTTGGGATTTTTATGGTGTCATGGGCGAATTAGGTTCTTCACGCTTGTGGATGAACCGAGGATTGATGCAGGGTGACATGGTTCACTTTACGTCAGAAGGTTATCATATTAAGGGTGATTTGATGATTGATGCTTTTTTGAAGTTTCTGAATCAAATGAAAGAAATTGAAGATTTAAAAACAAACTAATGGAAAGACTTTACGACGTATTTTCTTTTGCAGCAACCGATCGAATGGTTTTTAACCGTTTGGATTTTTGGTTGTTCTTTTTAGCATTTATGATTGTGTTTTCAGTACTGCACAAACACCAATTGGTGCGCAGTATTTTCTTCACAGTTGTCAGTATGTTCTTGTATTACAAAACTTCTGGATTGTTTGTTTTACTGCTCGGGGGTTCTATTGTATTCAACTATTTACTTGGAAAATGGATTCACAGGGTTGACAGCAATACCAAACGGAAATGGATCATTGCACTATCGGCCGTTTTTAATATTTTCTTCCTGGCCTATTTCAAGTACGCCTATTTCTTCACTGAATCGTACAATGAATTGTTCCATACAAAGTATGAAATTGTCAATTGGTTTGCCCAAATGGGGAATGGCTTCTTTGGAAATGGCTTCTTTGAAACAAAAATCTTATTACCAGCTGGCGTAAGTTTCTTCACATTCCAGTCGATTTCCTACGTCGTTGATATTTACAGAAAAGAAATTACACCTGTAAAAAACTTCTTTGACTACGCTTTTTATGTGACGTATTTTCCACACGTCATAATGGGTCCAATCGTTCGTGCACGCGATTTTATTCCACAAATTTATCAGCCATTTAGACTGACGAAAGACGAATTTTCTGCTTCGATCATCCTGATTGTAAAAGGATTAATTAAGAAAGTCGTACTCGCCGATTACATTGCAGTTCATTTCATTGACAAAGTGGTTGACGCACCAGAAGCTTATCCAGGATTTGTAAGTGTTCTAGCGATGTGGGGCTATTCCTTACAGATTTACGGTGATTTCTCAGGTTATACCGACATTGCCATTGGACTTTCGAAATTGATGGGCTTTGAATTGTTACCAAACTTTAATTCGCCATACAAAGCGAACAGTGTTGCAGATTTCTGGAGGCGATGGCATAAATCGTTGGGTGCATGGTTACGTGACTATTTGTATATTCCATTGGGAGGAAATAAATCTGGAGGATTCGCCACATACATTGCAACAACAATCATTTTTGTCTTTCTGTTCTTCATTCTTCAATGGTATGAATTGATTTTTGTGTATGCGGGATTAACATCGATTTATATTATTGGTTCGCTCATCTTTCCGAATTTCAAAAAGTATGTTCACCGCGATTTAAACTTGCTTATCACAATGGTTGTAGGTGGATTGTGGCATGGACCAAGCGAGAATTTTATTATTTGGGGAGCAATGAATGGTGCAGCGCTAGTTTTGTACAATTACTGGAAGAAAATTTCACCCTATGAAAACAAATCATGGTTGATTGTTCACTTTTGGAAAATCTTCTTAACCTTTAACTTTATAACCTTTACACGCATATGGTTCCGATTGGATGGCGAAGGCGAACCTGTAAAAATGCTGCAACATATCTGGAATAAATTCGATTTTGAGTGGAATACATTTGTGACTGTTCTTGTCACCTATCAAAGTGTCTTTTGGGTTATTTTGGTTGGCTACATCGTTCACTGGTTACCAGATAGCATCAAGAAAAGTTGGGAGAATCTATTTACGAAATTTCCAATGCCCATTCAAGCAATTGCTGTTTCGATCATCATATTTGTGATGTATCAAGCGGTTTCTGATACGTTTAAACCTTTTGTTTACTTTGCGTTTTAGCGCTAGCTACAGAATGTGTAGCCAACGCTAAAGGCAAAATTCAGTCTGATTTACCAGACGCACTTTTATCATTTTTGGATTGAACTCTATAGATCAACAACCCGATGATTATTAATAATGAAGAACAAATTTGCGCTTGAAAATTATCTTTAATTAACAATGAAAAAACGAGCAACAAAAGCATAATTATAAAGGAAATAACGAGAAAAGGAAAGCTCATATAATTGATTTAATTACAATTAAATTATTGTCCTTGGCCTAACGAATAAGCATCTTTACCATCAAATGAATAAAGATTTTCTGTTTTGATAGTATCTAATTTCTCTTTCATTGCATTCGACAATAATTCAATAATCACTTGTTTTTCAATTGTTGAACCATTCGTTTGTTTAAACCTACATCTCCAGTGATCTGTGCAAAATGTTTCTTCAAAACCTTCTGGCCATACTTTAATACCTCGATTTGTAATCATAGAAAGTTTAACGTCATCAAATTCTATTCTCTTCACTTTTTCAGCTAATTCATTTGCATTTTCACCTTTCCAATGGATGAATATATCAACCCCTTTCAATTCCTTTTTTGCAGGTTGTTTAGGTTGGTATTTCGGCAATTTCAAAGGTTGACTATTTGCATATTCAACTGATTTGAAAACGCTTGGTTTTTTCCCTAAATTGCTAATTACAGCTTGTGCAAATTCATTTGTTCCAACTTTCTGCTTGCTTGATTTTGGATTGTAAATGTCCACGGTATGAATCCCTTGCTCAATTGTCAATAACCAAGCATTTTGAATTTTCTCAGCAACATCTGTTTGACCAATATGGTTAAGCATCATAATTGCACCTTGAAGTAATCCAGACGGATTTGCACAATTTTGTCCTTTAATATCAGGTGCTGTTCCGTGAATCGCTTCGAACATTGCACATTCTTCACCTATGTTGGCTGATCCTGCTAAACCAACAGAACCTGTGATTTCTGCCGCAATGTCAGAAATAATATCACCATATAAATTCAACGTGACTATTACATCGAATTTTTCAGGACAATCTGCAAGTTTTGCAGCGCCAATATCGATGATCCAATGATCTGCTTCAATTGATGGGTATTCTTGTGAAATCTCGTTAAATATTTGATGAAACAAACCATCAGTTTGCTTCATAATATTGTCTTTTGAAAAACACGTTACTTTTTTACGATTTTGTTGTTTTGCATATTCAAAAGCATAGCGAATAATTTTTTCACAACCTGGCCGACTTATAAGCTTCAAACATTGAATAACTTCATCAGTTTGTTGATGCTCAATACCCGCATACAAATCTTCTTCATTCTCTCTTACAATAACAATATCCATGATTGGATGTTTCGTTTCAACGAATGGATGTAAACTAAGACAAGGGCGAACATTCGAGTAGAGCCCCAGAAATTTTCGTGTTGTAACGTTTAAACTTTTATAACCACCACCCTGAGGAGTTGTGATAGGTGCCTTTAAAAAAATTTTATTTCTTCTGATTACGTCCCATGATTCTGAAGATATTCCTGAATTATTTCCAGCCAAATACACTTTTTCACCAACTTCAATTTCATCGATTTCAATCTTAGCATCTGCCGCAAATAAAATTTCAAGGGTAGCATCCATAATTTCAGGACCTATTCCATCACCTTTTGCAATCGTTATTCTTCTCATGTTTAAAATTTTAAAATTTCACTACAAAAGAAGAGAATCTGTTCTATATGTTTTTATTTATATTTGTTATCGACGTTATTAAATTTTTTTATGTACAATTCACGTGATAAATTGCAAAACACACTATATTCAATACGACCGATTGGTTTTAGGTTGACTTGAATGCACTAGTTTCACACAAGCCTATCAACCTTCTAACGACATTCTGCTTGAACATCTTTATTTCTCCATTGAATCCAATATTCTTGAAGTCCTTCCGGAGTAGTTTTTAGTGCACTTATTGTCAATATGTCGCCTGGTAAAAGGATGGTTGAAAGTTGTTCTTTTCGAAGTTCGAGAGCTGGAGGATGATTCCAACCACCCGAATGATCAAACGAAGTAAAGGCTTCACATTTGTATTTCACACGCTTAAACGGAATACGCAATTTGTACGTTACTTGCCCTGTTCCCATTCCTTTCGTGGACATTTTGATATGTTCGAAGTCAACTTTTGCGTATTTTCCCGCTTTGTACAATTTCTTCAATTGATTTCCCACTTTCTTTGCCATTTCGTTGGAAAATTGATGCGCCACATCGTCTCCTTCGATAAATTCAGGACCAACATAACTTCCTTCGCAGACAAAATCGGATGATGTAATTTTTTCACCCAGTTCAAGATGCTTTTTAACGGGCGAGGGAGATGAGCAAGAAATGATTGAAATTAAAAGAACCAGCAATGCTGCCATTATTGATATTAATCTCACCATTTTCTTGTCTATTTGATTTCTAACTATCAAAAAATCCCCCTGAAGTTTCAGAGGGATGTACTTTAAATTATGTTTTACTTGGACTGATCCAATTTTTTCACCATCGTCAAGATTGTTGCTAATGCTACTGTTTCACCAGTTTCATCGTATACATCGACTAAGAATTTCACGATTCCTTTTGCGATATCATCTTCTGAACGTTTCTCTTGATCTACTTTTTCTTTTACCGTGAAACGCACACCAATTGTTGCTCCTGGATAAACAGGTTTTGTGAAACGCGCTTCATCCAATCCGTAATTCAATAAAACTGGTCCTTTTTTAGGGTCTACAAACAATCCAGCAGCTTTTGAAAGTACAAAATATCCATGGGCTACTCTTCCTTCGAAAATCGTTCCTTCCAACGAAGTTGCATCCATATGTGCATAGAAATTATCACCTGAAACATTGGCAAAATTTACAATGTCTGTTTCTGTAACTGTATGCTTATGGGTAAAAACCGTTTCTCCAACCACTAATTCTTCAAAGTGTTTTCTGAAAACATGCGGATTCGCTTCAGGCATTTCTGCCCCAACTTGGAATTGTTGCGTAATGTGTGTAATTGTCGTTGGATGACCTTGGATGGCAGTGCGTTGTAAATAATGTAAAACACCTCGTTTTCCACCCATTTCTTCTCCACCTCCGGCGCGTCCTGGGCCACCATGCGTTAACAATGGCATTGGTGAACCATGTCCAGTGCTTTCTTTCGCACATTCTTTATTCAAGACCAAAATACGTCCGTGCATACTTGCCGCACCAACAACATATTCAGCTGCCTCTTTATCATTTGGAGTAACAATTGAAGAAACCAGGGAACCTTTCCCCATTTTCGCTAATTCAATTGCATCGTCGATTTCTTTGTAAGGCATTATCGTTGAAACTGGACCAAAGGCCTCGATATCATGACATGCTGTTTTATTGAAAGGATCATTGTTTCTGAACAAAATTGGCGAGAAGAATGCTCCTGTGTTTTTATCGGCACCAAACACTTCAAACTCGTCCATATTTCCGAAAACGATGTCTTGCGATTTTGCTAATTCTTCAACACTTGCACGAACACGATCTACCTGTAAACGCGTTGCCAAAGATCCCATACGAACACCATCGACACTTGGGTCTCCAATTTTCGTTGTTGCCAGGCGTGCTGCTATTCCCTTTTCTACTTCGTCAATTAAATCTTCAGGAACGATAATGCGTCGAACAGCCGTACATTTTTGACCCGCCTTGATTGTAATTTCTTTCACTGTTTCTTTGATGAACAAATCAAATTCTTCTGTCCCTGGAACAGCACATTTTCCTAAAATTGTTGCATTCAACGAATCTGCTTCAAGGTTAAACGCAACACTTTCTTCTGCGATACGTGGGTGTGCTTTCAACATTTTTCCTGTTGCAGCGCTTCCTGTAAACGTAACGATATCTTCCGAGGAAACATTGTCAATTAAACCGCGACCTAAACCACAAACTAACTGTAAAGATCCTTCAGGTAATATTTTAGAATCGATGATGTCACGCACCATTACTTCGGTAAGGAAACAAGTATATTCAGACGGTTTCACTATGGCAGGAACACCCGCCATCAAATTCACCGCGATTTTCTCCAACATTCCCCAAATCGGGAAGTTAAATGCATTTATATGTACAGCAACGCCTTCTTTCGGAACCATGATGTGGTGTCCAATGAACGAACCATTTTTCGACAAAGGTGCAGCCACGCCATCTACATAATAGGGTAAATCAGGAAATTGACGTCGCAAAGATGCATTTGCAAATACGTTTCCAATTCCACCTTCGATATCTATCCAGGAGTCAACTTTTGTTGCACCAGTCCAAGCACTAACCTGGTAATACAAGTCTTTTTTCGTCATCAAATGCATCGCTAATGCTTTTAACATGCGACCACGTTCTTGGAATGTCATTTTGCGCAATGCGCGTCCACCTGTTTTACGCCCATATTCCAACATTGCGGCATAATCCAAACCTGCACTTGACGTTTCACCGATTTTTTCACCGGTGATTGCATTATATAAATTTGTTTCTGTTCCATCTCCATCGATCCATTGACCAAGAGCGTAACTTTGATATCGTTGCATAACCTAAAATTTAATGCACTAAAATTACTGAATCTATCAACATTAGAACTAATAATTTGGAAGCAATTCATCAATTTTCAATCAATGAATTAATTACTTGAGTCGGGAATAAGCTCTTTTTTTGAGGAGTAAACAAACATTTATGAGTTTTTAGAACAAAAGAAGCACTTAACAGAAGATTAAATTAGTTGTAAAACACATCGTTCGCAACAATTTAAAAAGCGCTTTTTATTTAAAAAACTGAATGATCCACGATTTTACGCTTGTAAAAAACCTTCATGGTCCATACTGTAATAATAAAAGATGGCTGTGTCAACAAAAATAGCCTTTGATTGTACTGCTACTTTTAACAACTAGCTATCAACAAAATCAACCTTTTAAACAAACTGAAACTCACTTTCATGTTCAGCGATATAATCCAAAGTTTCCAAAATTTCATTTAGGTCAAAAGAAGTAACCAATTTCATGCGAAGTTCTTTGAAATGAGAGATTCCCTTGAAATAGTTCGTATAATGACGTTTCATTTCAGCAACTCCCAGGGTTTGTCCTTTCCAGTTGACACTCATTAATAAATGTTCACGTGTTGCATCCACACGTTCACGAATTCCAGGCGGCGCCAAATGCGTTCCCGTTGCCATGAAATGTTTGACTTCGTTGAAAACCCAAGGATAACCAATACTAGCGCGTCCAATCATTATTCCATCAACGCCATAGCGATTTTTATATTCAACTGCCTTTTCGGGTGTGTCAATATCACCATTTCCGAAAATTGGAATGCGCATGCGTGGGTTGTTTTTCACTTCACCGATTAATGTCCAATCTGCATTTCCTTTGTATAATTGAACACGCGTGCGACCGTGAATTGAAATTGCTTCAACTCCAACATCTTGCAATTTCTCAGCCGTACTAACAACAAACTTCGATTGGTCATCCCAGCCTAAACGTGTTTTAACTGTGACTGGCAGATTTGTCGTTTTCACAATCTCGTCAGTCATTCGAACCAACTTCGGAATATCTTGCAACATTCCTGCTCCAGCACCTTTACACGTAACTTTTTTCACTGGACAACCAAAATTGATATCAATAATATCGGGATTTGTACGTTCGATGATTTTTGTTGCTTCGCGCATCGATTCGATATCGTAGCCAAAAATTTGAATTCCAACTGGACGTTCGTATTCGTAGATGTCCATTTTCTGAACACTTTTCGCAGCGTCACGTATCAAACCTTCTGAGGAAATGAATTCGGTGTACATCAAATCGGCACCATGCTTTTTACACAAGGCACGAAATGGCGGATCACTCACATCTTCCATTGGAGCCAATAAAAGCGGGAATTCACCCAATTCAATATCACGAATTTTCACCATGATGCAAAAGTACGAAAGAAGTTAGAATATCGTCTGCTGGTGGGGAAGAATGTTGAATTAACTATTGCTTTTGAACAAAGATTACTAAAAGACTAAATATCTAGTCTTCCAAAATTTTAGAATTTTAGAATTTTAGAATTTTAGAATTTTAGAATAGTTCAAATTTTCAAATCGTCAAATCGTCAAATCGTCAAACCGTCAAATCGTCAATCCGTCAAACCGTCAAATCGTCAAATCGTCAAATCGTCAAACCGTCAAACCGTCAAATAAAGTACATTTACAGCAAACTAATTCAAAATGAAATCACAAGCTCTTTTTACAGAAAAACAACGTTTTAATCAATGGTGGATATGGGCAATACTAATCAGTATTAATGCAATCATGCTTTTGGGATTAGCACAACAATTGGTATTCAAGGAGCTGTTTGGTGAAAATCCAGCAAGTGATGGTGGTATAATTTTCGGCGCGTTCATGTGTTCGTTGTTGTTAATTGTATTTGTTAGTTTCCGTTTAGAAACAAAAATTTATCAAGGAGGAATAGCCGTTCGCTTCTTTCCTTTGCAACTGAAAACACGCTATTTCGCTTTTGAAGACATATCATCCATGGAAATACGTGAATACAAACCTATTATGGAATATGGCGGATGGGGAATCAGAGGATTCGGCTCCAACAGAGCCTTAAATATAAAAGGAAAGATTGGTCTTCAGCTTGTCTTTAAGAACGGTCAAAAATTACTAATTGGAACACAAAAAGCGGATGAAATAGTTAAAATTCTTGCTTCGTTCAAAAGCAACTAATTTATTTCAACTGCTTGTCCAACTCTAAATGCAAGCCCATTCCGCGCAATGACTGTCCTTTAGCCACAATAACTCCTTCGCCATCTATTAAGAATCCTGATGGAATAGAATACACTTGATAAGCAGTTGCAACGACATTGTCTTTATCCCAACCGTGATTTTTCCAACTTAATTTATCTGCAGTAATGGCTTTTTTCCATGCATTTTCATCGCGATCCAAGGAAACACTGTACACCTCAAATCCTTTTGCATTCTTGAAAGTTGATTTGTTGTATTTGTTATACGCCTCAACAACATTTGGATTTTCCGCTCTACAAGGTCCACACCATGATGCCCAAAAATCAATCAATACCATCTTTCCTTTCAATTTCGAAAGCTTGATTGTCTTACCATTCGGGTTCACCAAAACAATATCAGGAGCTTTTGAATTTAATTCAATTCCTTGAGGCACTTCTTTTCTAGGAATAAATGCAGTTGCAAGTCCTAGTATTAATAATAGTCCAAATAGTATTTTTTTCATCATCCGATTCTTCTGATATCAGCACCCAAATTATTCAAACGAATTTCAATATCTTGGTACCCTCTATCGATTTGTTCAATGTTGTGAATAACGCTTTTCCCTTCTGCTGAAAGTGCCGCAATTAACAAGGAAACTCCTGCACGTATATCTGGAGATGTCATTTGAATACCTTTCAAAGAATGTTGAAAATCTTGACCGATAACAGTTGCTCTGTGCGGATCACACAAAATTATTTGCGCGCCCATGTCGATTAATTTATCGACGAAAAACAAACGTGATTCAAACATTTTTTGGTGAATCAACACTGATCCTTTCGCTTGGGTAGCCACAACTAAAATAATTGACAATAAATCAGGTGTAAATCCTGGCCACGGTGCATCAGCGATAGTTAAAATGGATCCATCAATAAAGGTGTCAATTTCATAATGTTCTTGTGCAGGAACAAAAATATCATCTCCACGACGTTCTAATTTGATTCCCAAGCGACGAAAAATTGTTGGAATGATACCTAAATTATCCCAACTCACATCTTTTATGGTAATTTCTGAACGTGTCATTGCAGCCAATCCGATGAAACTACCGATTTCAATCATATCTGGCAAAATGCGATGATAGCATCCACCTAATTCTTTTACACCTTCAATGTGCAACATGTTTGAACCAATTCCAGTAATTTTCGCACCCATGGAATTCAGCATTTTACATAACTGTTGCAAGTAAGGCTCACACGCTGCGTTGTAGATAGTCGTGTTACCTTCTGCCATAATTGCTGCCATCAATATATTAGCAGTTCCTGTAACAGAAGCTTCATCCAAGTGTATGTATGTTCCTTTTAATTTTTTTCCTTCTATTGAATAGAAATGTTCACCAGCATCGTAGTTGAACTTTGCACCCAACATCATAAATCCTTCGAAGTGCGTATCTAATCTTCTACGACCAATTTTGTCTCCTCCTGGTTTTGGAATAAATCCTTTTCCGAAGCGTGCCAACAATGGACCAACAATCATAATTGACCCACGCAATGAACCTGCACGTTTTTTGAAATCTTCTGTTTCTAAATAAGCTAAATCTATGTCTTTCGCTTGAAAAATAAATGTTCCTTTCTCAACCTTTTCAATTTTCACTCCCATCGTTTGTAGCAAACTAATTAATTTGTTTACATCAATGATATCCGGAACATTCGATATGGTTACTTTTTCAGCAGTTAAAAGTGGTGCACAAAGCACTTGTAAGGCTTCGTTTTTAGCTCCTTGCGGAATTAATTCACCTTTTAATCTTTTACCACCGTGTATTTCAAATGAAGACATGTCTTATAATATTATGCTTTTACAAATCAAAAGAACAAATAAATATAGTTCGCAACTCACATTAAAAAATAAATGTTCAACAATTCATTATTAATAAAAAAGGGCAGCACTCACTACCCTCATTTTATTGCTTATTGATTTAATGGAATAAATGTATAAATCCTTGATTCGTCAGCACTTGATTATTCATGAGTGTCACATCCAAAAGGTATGAATATACTCCCTCATCCAACACTACACCATTTTGGGTTCCATCCCAAACGATTTGCGGATTTGTGGTTGTAAAAACAACATTTCCCCAACGATTTACAATAGATAGTTCGAAGCTTTGAACACCAGCATAATCAATATACAAGGCATTATTTCCTGCTGTAGAGGATAACACGATAATATTTGGGACATTGATTGTACAAGGCATTGTCACAATTGTTGCTGTATCTGTAGTTATACCACATTCATTACTTGCCGTTACAATATAATCTCCATCCAACGATGCAAATGTTGAAATACCATTAGTACCATTGCTCCAAGAATACAGATCATTTTGTGGTAAACCAGTAGCTAAAAGCGTAACAACATCACCATTACAGATCAGTGTATCGAAGGTTGAAACGACTGGATTTGCAATGAAATCAATTTGAACATCTTCCGAAAAGTTACATGCATTATCTGTAAATGTCACTGTATACAAACCAGAAGAGCTTGTCTGAACAATAGGATTTGGGATTGTTGCATTGCTGAAACTTATTTCAGGAGAAACACTCGACCAAAAACCACCACTATTAGCTGTCGTTCCGACAATCATTAATAGATTGTTGCACGCTATTGTATCTTGCATCACTTGCGGTATTTCCGCAATAGTAACATCAACATCTACAGCATTTAAACATTTTTTATCTGTCATCACCAAATTATAGGTGCCTGGTTGATCAAAAGTAACTGTTGCTAGCATGGTTGCATCATCAGGTGAGAAATGTACATTAGTTGGATCCGAAGAAGCCCAGGTGACTGAATTCCCAAAAGCGCTTACATTAACAATACTGAGCGAATCGTTACAAATTAGTGTATCACTGAAAATAGTTGGGTAAGGAATAAAATTAATTGAACTTTGAAGGGTTTCATTACAAACATTGTCGGTAAAACTCACTTGGAATGTACCAACTGTATTACTTGTTACGATTGGATTTACCAAAATTGGATTATTAAAAGTGATTTCAGGATCTAAACTGGACCAAATTCCTCCACCTGCAGAAAAGGTATTCGCTACTTGAAAACTAAAATCACAAGCAAACGAATCAATAAAAATACTTGGCGAAGGAATCATCGAAATGGTAATGGTTGTATCATTCGAACATGAACCTGTGTTATCAAAAATCTCTACAACATATTGTCCATTCACTAAGTTAATTGAGAAATTGGATGATATCGGAATTGTTGGAGCTGTGGCATTAAACCAATTCACGTTTGATAGCAAAGAAGAATCTGACAAGGCTAATTGCGTGAAGAATTCACTAGAACAATAATCAAAACTTCCAGCAAAATTAAAAACAGGCTGTTGGTTAACGGTAACTAAGGTATCCAATGTATACGAACAACCATTTGAAGTAACTGTGACTGAAAGAATACCATCATAGGGTCCATCAACTGTATAAACATTTGAAGTATTATTCGGATTTGTACCACTTCCCGTTTCTTGCCAAACGTAACTATCCCAAGTGCCTGAAACTGTTAAGTCCACTGGCGCACATCCTGGCGTGTATGAAACTACTGGTGGTGGCGTAAAAAAGCTAGAGCCATCGACGATTTCAAAGAAATACGTTATCGTTGTTGTATCTGGAGTTGTATAATTATCAACTGCACTTATAGTTAACGTATGTATTCCAAGTGTTTCTTGCGCACCATTAATGTTTACAGTAATTGAGCCATTTGCGGCCACAATAGAATCCTGGGTTGTGTAATTTAAGAAGGTTGTAGAATCAACAAAAACATGTGTTAGTTGGGTTGTTTCCGGTGAACTAAATGGAAAAACAATTTGAGACGACCCCGTATTACATACTTGAATGGTATCGCAATATGAGGTTTGCAGTGCAATTGGCGCAATATTTCCAGTCGAACAAAAATCAAAATAGAATGATTTATTATCTAACCATGAAACACCGTCATTATTACCATTCGGGCCATCATAGTCAGTTCCTGCATGGTCAAAACGTCCTATCTGAATAAAATCAACTCCATTACCTGCATTTGCGCCAACTGTGGCTGGAGTTCCATAAAAACCACTTACACCACTTGATGCAGACCCTGTTGTCCATTGCATATCGGCAAAGTGAATTGCAGTATTTCCTTCTATAACAAGAGGGTCCAAACCATTCGTGATTACAATTTGACACGTATTTACTTTGTCATTTTGATTTGCGTAATACCCCATACTCACCCAATTGAAAATTGCAGCAGTTGGCGTGATTGTCGCATGCATTGTTCCTCCATTGGTCAAATAAAAATCTGCCCAAAACGCAGCAATCATTGTATTTCCAAATGAAGGAAAAGCCATCGAACTAAATGTTGAAATACCACTATTGAAACTGATATTCCCATTATTATTCATCCAGACTTGACTGTAGGGATTACCATAGAAACAAAATGAAAAAGGAAGATTGAATGGACTTGCCGCAGCCCAGCCATCATCAATCGAAGTGGATGTTAATGAGGGTCCAGGAGGTGGAAAATAGCCTGAACAACCAGTTGCTTTTTCAGGAGAAAAGTGTGTAACATAAACATCACCTTTGTAATCATTTGGATTCACCATTCCAGCAGACAGGACAACCTCGTTACCGGTTAAACCATTGTGAGATTTCAAATAAGTGTATTGTGATTCGGTCACATAATTAAAGACCGGTGGATTTTGTCCAAATGCCCATGAAGAGATTAAAACAACAACTAGTAGTAGCTTTTTCATTGTTCAGTATTGAAATACACTCCTTAGACTTCGGATTAGTCAAAGTAGTTGCATTCCATGTTAAAATCTACGGTTTTTTGACAAACTTCTTTTTTTGATTTTTTTGCTTGAAGTTCGTTTTGTTGCGTTTGTTCTGATTTTGACCTAAGCCCATCGAACGCAAAATCGTATTCGTATTAACCAGTTCATCTGGATTTTCAAGAATTAATTCACCTTTGGAAAGCTCCTTTAACTGATCAGCAATTACATTATTTTCAACAGCATCATTGTTGTGCGCTAAGAATTGTTTTTTCATGAAATTGGCCATGGTATTTTTCATGAACTCGCGCTCATTTTCATCTGTAATATCTTTCGCAGATTCCAAAATACGTTGCGTATAACTTCCATAGTGACCGTAGCGAATAGAACTTTTCGGATATTCCATGATTTGAGGTTTTTCATTCAAGACCTCTTGTTTTGGAATTTCGTATGGAGAATCAACGTCCAATTTAAAATCAGACATCACAAAAAGGTGTGTCCACAATTTGTGACGAAAATCGTCAACATCACGCAAATGTGGATTCAATTGTCCCATCACTTCGATAATTGCCTGTGTTGCGCGATTGCGTTCATCACGATCTACAATTTCCATTGCATGAGCAATCATGTTTTGAACATTTCTGCCATATTCTGGTAGAATTAACTTCCCTCTTGTTGTATTATACTCCATTCAAGCTACATTAATCCAGGATTAAACCTGAATATTAATTTTCTAATAGTTTACCTAAAGCATTGTTGTACAAGTCTTTCGCTTCTGTTATGAAACCGTAATGCTCGTCATCGACCATTAACTTCCCTTTCGTAACATGACCAAGTAAAGTAAAACTTACTCCTGAATCCATCATAAATTCAATAAATTCTTCTTCTTGATCTTCGCTAACTGTAACAACAACACGACCTTGTCCTTCACCAAATAAGAACGCATCTTCTCGGACTTCTGAATCGGTTACGATATCAAATCCAAGTTCGCGAGGCATAGACATTTCCACTAAAGTAACAAATAATCCGCCATCTGCAATATCGTGCACTGCATTCACCAATTCATTTTGGATCATTCCTTTTACCATGTGCTGCATTGCATACTCCTTATCCAAATCGAAATAAGGTGCTGGAGAGGCTTTTACACCGTGGTAAGTAGCTAAATATTCTGATGATGAAATGTCGTTTGTACTTTCTCCAATGATGAAAATCAAATCGCCTTTTTGTTTGAAGTCCAATGACATTATTTTGTCTTTATCTTCAATAATCCCTATCATACCAATTGTTGGCGTTGGAAAAACCGGAACTTCAACTCCATTTTTTACTGTTTGGTTGTAGAACGAAACATTTCCACCTGTTACTGGTGTTTCGAATTTCAAACAAGCCGCTGACATTCCTTTGATTGCTCCAACAAACTGCCAATATGACTCTGGATTGTATGGATTTCCAAAGTTCAAACAATTTGTAATTGCACTTGGAACACCACCTGAACAAACGATATTTCGAGCAGCTTCAGAAACTGCAATCATTGTCCCAATTTCAGGGTCAGCATTTACATAACGTGAATTACAATCCACTGTCATTGCCAATGCTTTGTTTGTTCCTTTGATATTAACTACTCCTGCATCTGAGGGACGATTGGTTGTCATTGTTTTTGTTCCAACCATTGAATCGTATTGCTCATAGACCCATCGCTTAGAGGCAATGTTTGGCATTTGCAACAATTTGTAAGCAACTTCTTTCAAGTCTTCTGGTTGCTTAATTGAATCAATGTTGAATTTTTTATATTCTTGGTAATAAGCTGGTTCGCTGTATTCACGCTCATATTGTGGCGCTCCACCACCTAAAACCAAAGATTGACAAGGAACATCTCCAACTAATTCACCTTCCATAAAATAACGAACGCGGTCTGAATCAGTAACAACACCGATTTCTTCTGCATGTAAATCCCATTTGTCAAAAATATCTTTTACTACTTTTTCTTTTCCTTTTTCAACCACCACTAACATACGCTCTTGTGATTCAGAAAGAAGAATTTCGTATGGCAACATGTTGTCTTGACGTGTTGGCACACGATCCAAGTGAATGTCCATTCCCACATTTCCTGCAGCACTCATTTCGTTCGTTGAACAAGTGATCCCAGCTGCTCCCATATCTTGCATTCCACGAATACAATCAGTTTGAGCCAATTCCATCGTTGCTTCTAACAACAATTTTTCCATGAATGGATCACCTACCTGCACAGATGGTAAATCATTTGCAGAATCTTCTGTAATATCTTTTGAAGCGAAAGCAGCCCCAGCAATTCCATCTTTCCCAGTTGCTGAACCAACAATGAATACAGGATTTCCGGGTCCAGTTGCTTTGGCCGAAATCATTTTTGAAGAATCAATAATTCCAGCAGAAAACGCATTCACCAATGGATTTGTATTATATGAATCGTCAAAGAACACTTCACCACCAACGATTGGAATACCGAATGCATTTCCATAATCCCCAATTCCTTTCGTCACGCCTTTGACAAGCCACTTTGTTCGATCGTTTTCGATGTTCCCAAAACGCAGTGAATTTAATTGAGCAATTGGACGAGCACCCATCGTGAAAATATCACGGTTAATACCACCAACGCCAGTCGCAGCGCCTTGATATGGCTCCAGTGCACTTGGGTGATTATGTGATTCAATTTTAAAAACACACCCCAAACCATCACCAATATCGACCAAACCAGCATTTTCTTCTCCCGCTTTCACCAACATATGTGGGCCTTCTTTTGGAAGTTTTTTCAACCATAAAATTGAGTTCTTGTACGAACAATGCTCTGACCACATAACGGAATAAACCGCTGTTTCAGTAAAATTAGGTGTTCTACCTAAAATCCCTTTGATCATCTCAAACTCATCTGGACGCAATCCTAAGTCGACCGCTTGTTCTAATGTTGCTTCTTGCTGCAATGTGCTTTCCATAAATACAAAAAATGTTATACAAAAGTAATGATTTATTTTTTCTACTGTACCGATTTTGTCTACAGAAAAGTGTACTTATTAACAAGACGGACAGGAAGAATTGTTCGAAAGGAAGTAGTTTTTATTCCCCCAGACGAATGTGCACACCAAAGGTGCAATTGAACATCCATTTTCGCACATCATTTGCTGGCTTAGAATCAAAGTAATTATTCACTTCAAACCTGAAATCCGTGCGTTTGAATGCATGAAAATTAATGGAATATTGGCCCATGAATCGATAATCCTTAAAATCAGTCCATAAAGGCTGAAAATACGTTACCGCGGAAAACGAAAAAGTAGATTTTGGGTTAAAATACCATGAAATATAATTACTCCAGCGATATCCTTGAATGATTTCATTTGACGATTGAATGTCCTCGTATTCAAAAAAGGTTGAAGTTCCCGCAAAAATTCTATATCCTTTTTTATCCAAGGCTTTTACACGTATACCAGTTCCAACCAAGGCCCTTAATCGCTGATCCAATAGTTGATTATATTGTACCTGACTATAACTTTCCCATTTCCATGGACTTTTCTTAGTTACATTTTTCCTTTGTAAACGATAAGCATAACGAAAATGTGCCATTCCGGTATTCGCATAAACACGATCTGCTCCTTTTGAATAATACCAATCAGTCAAAAAAAGATAATAATGTTTTGGTGTTTTAAATTGAACTCGCGGACGAAAATTGGCATTCAACAATAAATCTTTATTTTGAACAGCTGAGAATCCAGCATCCAAGGAACCACTCCACCCGGCTGTATCGTCATATATACGTCTGTTTTCAATATTGACAACTTGCCCGAAAGTAGCTTTCGCAAATAGCATCACTAGAACACAACCTATCGATTTCATTTATTTCTGAGCAAATTTGTACAGAATATAGGCAATAAACCCAAACAATACATTCGGTACCCAAACAGCTAAATAAGCAGGGAAACCGATATTCATGGCTGCAACGGTTGTAACCTTCATCGCGAAAATGTAGATAAAAATAATCCCTAAGCCAAGCGCAATATTCACGCCTATTCCCCCTCGCTTTTTACGGGAAGAAACAGAAACACCAATAATTGTTAGGACATAGGTTGCAAATGGATAGGATGTGCGTTGATACAATTCAATTTCATACAAGGGAACATTTCCAGAGCCTTTTTCCTTTTCACGCTCAATGAATTTTTTCAATTCAGTATACGTCATAGCTTCTGCAACATTGTTTCGCGTAGCCATTTCATCAATCTTAAAATTAAACGAAACAACCTTACTTCTCCCTTCTACAACACTATCGTTTGGGTATCCAATGTATCGCTCATAATAATCGGATAATTTCCATTTATTGGTACCCGGAAAATTCACAGCAGTTCTCGCTTTCAAAAAGTAAATTTCGCGTTCTTTTTTACTATCCCATTTTTCTAAAACAAAATCATTTACGGTATTGTTTTCTTGAATATAACTAGAGAAATAAACCACTTGATTACCCGGGTATTCTGCATGATAATCTTCCACACTCATGGCATCACGGTAGTATTTTTCCTCAAACTCCAAGCGTGTTTGATTTGATCGTGGTAAAATAAAATGATTCATAAGTAAAGAGAGTATCATCAAGATAGTTGCTGCAATCATATAGGGCCGTAAGAAGCGATGGAAGGGCTTACCACTGTTCCACATTGGTATAATTTCCGTATCCTGAGCTAGTTTCGCAGTAAACCAAATAACTGAAACAAAAATGATCATGGATGAGAACATATTGCCATAGTAGAGAATGAAATTCCCATAATAATCAACAATAATTGCTGAAATTGGCGCTTGGTTATTGATGAATTCTGATAAACGTTCAGACAAATCGAACACCATTGCAAGGAGCATAATGATTCCCAGCATAAAAAAGAAAGTCGTTAAGAACTTTCGAATGATGTAGCGATCTAAAATCTTTAACATTTACTTATAAACGATTTTTCAATTTTGGAATCATCTTGTCTTTCCATTCACTAAACGTTCCCGCTAAAATGTGCTTACGCGCCTCTTTTACTAACCAAAGATAAAACGCCAAGTTATGAATTGTAGCAATTTGAATCGCTAAATTTTCTTTTGCTTTAACCAAGTGACGTAAATATGCTTTTGTGTAAACGTGATCAACATACGCTGTTCCATTCGGATCAACCGGAGAGAAATCAAGCTCCCACTTTTCATTCTTAATATTGATGATTCCTTCAGAAGTAAACAACATTCCGTGGCGTGCATTTCTGCTTGGCATCACACAATCAAACATGTCAACACCCATCGAAATACATTCCAATAGATTTACCGGCGTTCCTACACCCATCAAATAACGTGGTTTTTCAGTTGGTAAAATTGAACACACCAAATCCGTCATTGAATACAATTCTTCGTCTGGTTCACCAACAGATAATCCACCAATTGCATTCCCAACTGCATCATGAGAGGCAATTGTTTCAGCTGATTCTGTTCGTAAATCTTTGTAAACACTACCTTGAATAATTGGGAATAAGGCTTGATCATAACCATATTTCGGTTCTGTTTCATCCATTTGATTAAAACAACGTTTCAACCAACGATGGGTCATATGCATCGAGCGTTTTGCATAATCGTAATCGCATGGATATGGCGTACATTCATCAAACGCCATGATAATATCCGCTCCAATTACACGCTGAATATCTATTGCTTTCTCCGGCGTAAAAAAATGGTAGCTTCCGTTGATGTGCGATTGAAACTTCACACCCTCTTCTTGAATTTTACGTGAACCCGACAGTGAATACACTTGGTAACCACCACTATCCGTCAAGATTGGACGTTCCCAACCAATAAATTGATGTAAACCACCTGCTTTTTCAATTACTTCTAACCCTGGACGCAAGTATAGATGATAGGTATTTCCAAGTATGATTTGGGCTTCAACATCTTCTCTAAGCTCTTGTTGATGAACACCTTTCACTGAGCCAGCCGTTCCAACAGGCATGAAGATAGGTGTTTCGATTGCACCATGATCTGTATGAAGAACTCCTGCTCTTGCTTTTGTTTTTGAATCGGTATGAAGTAAATTAAAGTGCATAAATTGTTGAAAAATAAACGCCACAAAGATACATGTATTTCATTAAGCACCCCATCTTTGCACTAAAGCTTTAAAAAGGAATGCAATTTTTTCCCACATTTGAATTTAATATCATCACTGTTTTATTCTTGCTATTCGCCTTTATGGTGTTTATCAACCTGCTGTATACCTTTATAATTTATGGTCGATTGGCATTTTTTAAAAAACGCGCAAAACTTTCAGATGAGCAATTGCCTCCAGTAAGTATCATCATAGCGGCGCGAAATGAGTCCGATAATTTATATGAGAATCTTCCTCATTTATTGCAGCAAAATTACCCAGAATACGAACTTATAATAATCAATAATCAATCGATTGATGATTCAGCATATTTGCTCAATGCCTTTACACAGCAATTTGAAAACATCCGCGTTATTGAAGTGAGTAAAAGCCAACATATTAAACCCGGTAAAAAATTACCCTTAACACTGGGGATAAAAGGAGCAAAATACGAACACCTTTTGTTTATTGATGCAGATTGCAAACCTACTTCGGATTCATGGATCAAAAGCATGGCTTCAAATTTCGTAACGGGAAAAGAATTGGTGATTGGTTACGGACCTTATACCAAAGAAAAAGGCTTTTTAAATCGTGTTATTCGTTTTGACACTTCTTGGATTGCCGTGAGTTACTTTTCAATGGCTTTGGCAAAACTTCCATATATGGGAGTCGGAAGAAATATGGCCTACACAAAATCCTTGTTTGAATCTGTCAACGGCTTTAAATCACATTATTCACTTCCATCTGGTGATGATGATTTATTTATTCAAGAAGCTGCAAAAAATCGCAACTACACCATCAACCTTGATAAACACTCCTATTCATACTCTGCTCCTCACAGCACTTGGTCGGGATGGATTCGTCAAAAAACAAGACACTACAGTACTTCCAATCGCTATTCACGATTCAAAAAAGTGATGTTAGGAGTTTATCCAGCAAGTCTGTTAATCGTGCTTTTTTCGTTAATTATATTGCTATTCGATACTGAATTTCGTTGGTTAACACTGGCCACTTTCTTGTTTTTAACCTTCCTGAAATGGTGGATTCAAGGACGTTGTTTTATCAAATTAAACGAAAATAGCTTTGTCAAGTATTTGCCGTTATGGGACATATTTTACACGATTTTAATGCCCATTATCTATTATTCCTCAGACAAAAAAGAGGTAAATAAGTGGTGATTACCTTGTTTTTTATTTGTCCAAATAATCAACATTTACACGTTATCAAAAAAGCCTTGTTAGGAAATCTAATGAATCCATGTCGAAAGAGGCGAATTCCTTTGTTATTTTGAGACATATTACGGATTTCCGTTAAATTTTTATCAGCTAGTTTTCGGATAAATAAACATTCAGCGGAAAAAATGGAAGCAAAATTAATGGTAGAAATAGAGCATTTATCAGACAAAGCGAAGCAGGATTTAATTCTTGTAGAAGCAGCGAAGAAAGGAAATCAAGCTGCCTATGCAGAATTGATGGATCGCTACCGTGAATCTATTTACTTCATGATGTTTAAAATGGTGAAACATGCAGACGATGCGGATGATTTAACGATCGAAGCATTCGGAAAAGCCTTTAGCCGTTTAGATCAATATTCTCCGAGCTTTGCATTTAGTACCTGGCTCTTCAAAATTGCCTCAAATAACTGCATCGATTTCATTCGTAAAAAACGCATCAAAGTAACTTCAATGGATACTGGAATTACAACAGACGACGGGGAAGTTTTGTTTGTTGATGCGCGTTCTCAAACCATGAACCCAGAAGAAACAATGGTTTACGGACAAAAAGTCGTTCACATGCGCATGCTCGTTAGCAAATTGAAACCTCGCTACCGCGAATTGGTTGAAAAACGCTATTTCGAAGAATTGAGCTACGAAGAAATTGCTGAAGAATTAAATCTTCCGCTGGGAACAGTCAAAGCACAATTGTTCCGCGCACGTGACTTCTTAGCAAACATGATTGAAAAAACGAAAGACACCATTTAATCTTTTAGGATTACACGATTCAATTCACTTTTTCTTAGCCATTTCTCTTAATTTTGCAACATGCAAATCATTACAAATTATTTTCCTGATTTAACAGAAACACAAATCGAACAATTCGCGAGGTTGCAAGAACTTTATACGTTTTGGAACAAGCAAATCAATGTGATTTCACGAAAAGATACAGCTAATTTCTACGAGCGCCACGTGCTTCACTCACTTGGAATTGCTAAAGTAATGCCTTTTGTCGACGGAAGTGAAATCCTAGACATTGGAACCGGAGGTGGTTTTCCTGGAATTCCTCTTGCAATCCTTTTTCCAAATTGCACCTTCACATTAGTTGATTCAATTGGAAAGAAAATCAAAGTAGTGAACGAAGTTGCTGAAGCACTTGGGCTGGAAAATGTAAAAGGAATTCACGAACGCGCTGAAAAAATACCAGGAACATTTGACTTCATTGTGAGTCGCGCCGTAACTGCCATGCCAGCGTTTTTATCATGGACAAAAGGTAAAATCAAAAAAGACAATAAGAACGAACTAAAGAATGGAATTCTTTATTTGAAAGGTGGTGATTTAACAGAAGAAATGAAAACGGTAATGAAAGCCTATGAAATCTACGAATTGAATACCTTTTTCAAAGAAGAATTTTTCGAAACGAAGAAAGTTGTTTACGTTCGCTTGAAAGTGCAATAACTCTTGAAATCAAGCAAATCAGCCTTTTCTTTCACAACTTTTTCTTATTTTTAGCTTCCAAATTACATCAGGGTGAAAGAGCTTATCGAACATGATTTTAATGTGAACCAAAAAATGAGAAATGATTTAAACGGTCATCCTTCTCTCTTAATTTGGTTTACAGGTTTATCTGGAAGTGGAAAATCAACCTTGGCAAATCTACTGGAAATTGAATTGCATGAAAATGATTTTCGTACGTATTTGTTAGATGGAGATTCATTGCGACTCGGCCTCAATAAGGACCTTGGCTTTTCTCCAGAAGATCGCTCTGAAAATATTCGGCGCATTGGCGAAGTTTCAAAATTGATGCTCAATGCTGGAATGATTACCATTGCAGCTTTCGTTTCTCCATTTGAAAAAGATCGTGCTATGGTTCAGGCAATTGTGGAAGCCGAGAATTATATGGAAATCTTTGTAGATACTTCCTTGGAAGAATGCATAAAACGTGATGTAAAAGGTTTATACAAGAAAGCAATAGCAGGAGAAATAAAGGAATTCACGGGAATTTCAAGTCCGTATGAAAAACCCTCAAATCCAACGATTATAATTTCAACAGAGGAACAAACTCCTGAAGAGGCGCTTGCAATCATCTTGGAAACTGTTCTATTAAAATTAGCTAAATGAGTAAATATTATTTGAATTATTTAGACGAACTTGAGGCCGAAGCTATTTTCATTTTGCGTGAAGTTGCGGCTCAATTTCAACATCCAGTAATTTTATTTTCGGGTGGAAAAGATTCAATTGTTGTAACCCATTTAGCAAAAAAAGCCTTCTTTCCAGCAAAGATTCCTTTCGAATTATTGCACATTGACACTGGACACAATTTCCCTGAAACAATCGAATTTCGTGATCGCATCATCGAAGAATTGGGAATTAAACTATTGGTTGGCTCTGTTCAATCGTCAATCGATAAAGGTCGCGTGGCAGAAGAACGTGGAAAAGCAGCTTCACGAAATGCATTGCAAACAACAACGCTATTGGATACCATTGCCGATTTAAAAATCGACTGTGCCATAGGTGGTGGGCGCCGCGACGAAGAGAAATCGCGGGCTAAAGAACGTTTCTTTTCTCACCGTGATGATTTCGGACAATGGGATCCTAAAAACCAACGACCAGAATTGTGGAATTTATTCAATGGAAACTATTTTCCTGGTGAACATTTCCGCGTGTTTCCGATCAGTAATTGGACAGAAATGGATGTTTGGAATTACATTTTAAGAGAAAACATTGCAATTCCCTCCTTATATTTTGCTCACCAGCGTGAAGTTATTTGGCGCAATGATTCGTGGATTCCAGTTTCCGAATTTATTCAAGTAGAAGCAACAGAACAAATTGAAACAAAACTGATTCGATTTAGAACCTTAGGCGATATTACCATTACTGGTGGAATTGAATCTGACGCAGATACACTTTCAAAAATAGTTGCAGAAGTTGCTTCGTTGCGCCAAACGGAACGCGGAAATCGCGCAGATGATAAACGTTCAGAAAACGCAATGGAAGATCGTAAACGACAAGGATATTTTTAAGACACGACAATGGAAATCACAACTAATCAATTATTACGTTTCACAACCGCTGGCAATGTTGACGATGGTAAAAGCACCTTGATTGGCCGTTTACTGTACGATTCAAAATCGATTTTTGAAGATCAATTAGCATCGATCGAATCAACTACACTGCGTCGCGGCGGCGAAGGAATTGACTTGGCTCTTTTTACGGATGGTTTGCGTGACGAACGAGAACAAGGAATCACCATTGACGTGGCTTACCGCTATTTCACAACACCGAAACGTAAATTCATTATCGCTGATACACCGGGACATATTCAGTACACCCGCAACATGGTTACAGGTGCTTCCACTGCGAATGCCGCTTTGATTTTGATTGATGCGCGCAAAGGTGTAACGGAACAAACAAAACGTCATTCCTACATTTCGTCCTTACTTCAAATTCCGCATTTGATCATTTGTATCAATAAGATGGATTTAGTGAATTATGATGAAGCCGTATATAACTCCATCATCGACGATTATGAGAGTATTGCATCAAAAATGGCAATTAAAGATATTCGCTACATTCCGATGAGCGCCTTGAACGGTGATAATGTCGTGAATGAATCGACACAAATGGTTTGGTACAAAGGTTCACCCTTATTAGACGTTCTAGAAAATATTCACATCAGTTCAGATATTAATAAAATTGATAGTCGCTTCCCAGTTCAATCAGTGATTCGTCCACAAACAGAAGAATTTAGAGATTACCGCGGATATGCTGGAAGAATTGCCAGTGGAATTTTCCGTCCAAACGATGAAATTGTCGTTCTTCCTTCCGGATTCACGTCACGTATTAAATCTATAGAAGCTTACACTGAATCCTTGCACGAAGCATTTGCACCCATGTCGGTTACCATCAATTTATACGATGATATTGATGTGAGTCGCGGCGATTTAATTGCCAAAAAGAACAATCAACCAATTATTACACAAGAAGTGGATGCCATGATTTGTTGGTTCAATCCTGTTGCAGCAAAAACACGTCACAAATACACGATGTTGCACACAACGAATTCAACGAAAGCAATGATTACAGATATCGTTTACAAGATTGATATCAATTCGTTGGATCGTGACATGGACGACAAAATGATTGGGATGAACGACATTTGTCGCATGAAATTCAAAACGGCGAAACCAATCATGTCTGACCCGTATCGTGAGAATCGTTTCACAGGAAGTTTTATATTAATTGATGATGCAACGAACGAAACTGTTGCAGCTGGAATGATACTTTAAAATGACAGAATTACTTAAATTGGCCATTAAAGCTGCATTAAAAGCTGGTGCAGAAATCATGGAAGTATACGCCACAGAAGATTTTTCTATTGAATTTAAAAAGGATGATTCTCCCTTAACAAAAGCGGATAAACTTTCACACGAAGTGATTTGTTTGTTTCTTTCAACTTCTGCAATTCCAATTCTTTCTGAAGAAGGAAGATCCATTCCGTTTGAAGAACGCTCAGCATGGAACCAATTGTGGATTGTAGATCCAATCGATGGAACCAAAGAATTCATCAAAAGAAATGGTGAATTTACTGTAAACATTGCGTTAATTGAAAATCAAGTGCCAATCTTAGGTGTGATTTTCGTTCCTGCCTTGAGTGAATTGTATTTCGCAACAAAGGAACACGGCGCGTTTAAAGTATCAGCAGATGTAAATTCGAACCTTGATGAATTAATTAAAACAGCAACTAAATTACCTTTACAATCCACTCGTTCTATTTATACTGTTGTTGCGAGTCGTTCTCATTTATCGCCAGAAACAGATACTTTCATCAACGATTTGAAGCAAGAACATGGAGAAGTGAACGCTATTTCCAAAGGAAGTTCGTTAAAGTTGTGCATGGTTGCTGAAGGTGCTGCTGATTGTTACCCACGTTTTGCACCAACAATGGAATGGGACACAGCGGCTGGACATGCGATTTGCAAGTATGCCGGATTTTTAGTGCAAGATTTCCAGACGAAAGCAGAAATGGTTTACAACCGAGAAGATTTATTGAATAATTGGTTTTTGGTTCGTTGATTACGAATTCAATTTGTAGCGCTTGAAAAACGCGTCCCAATTCCAAATAAAATTACCCATTACCTCATCCATGCGTTTTAAGAACAAAGGATTTGATGCTTGCATTCTTTTGAAATACTCATCTTGATAATCATTCAATTTGTATTTGTAGAATAGCGCTTTTGACATTCCATAAATCATGTTTTTAGAAGGATGATTTACACGAGAAATGAACGACTGATAGTCACGAATTAAGCGAGAAAAGTCCAATTCAGACATGTCATATATTTTAGAAAGTTTTTCAAAAATGATTTTCTCTACACGTCCTGCTTGTTCAGCATCAAAGGTACTTTCTAAGAAGGATAAATTTCCAACAATGACAATTAAACCAAATTCCCCATTTTCATTTTCAGCAATCTGCGGAGATTGAACAAAAGCAACATCTTCGTTAATCAACTGAGCCACCTCTTTAAAACCGTTATCAACAGTATCAAAAATAGCATTGATAAAAATATTGGCAACTTGGTTGTCCGATAATTTGCGTTTCAGAATAGTACTTAACATTCTTTATTCGATTGTAGTTCTTGACTTTTACAAAGTTAAAGTTAGATTAACGCGTCCGACAGTGGTATGTTAAGAGGTTATTAACTAAGTTTTCAACAGTTAAACGATTCGATATCAACAATTTTTAGAAAAACCTTGCTTGTTTGATATAAAACTGGACTGGATTTTGCTTTTTTACTTCAATAACTCCAAAATAGGATCGCCAGTCATTGCACCAGCACGCTGTAAATACAATAAATGGGTTAATGTCGCAGAAATATCTGTAATATTTACCCTTCTGAAGACTTCTTGCCTTGGAACATTTTTTCCATACCAAATCAATGGAACGTGCGTATCGTAGTTGAAGGCTGAGCCATGACTTGTTCCTTTGTGTGCTGTTTCTGAATCCACTCCTTTCGGTAAGAATCCTGGTTCAAGAATGAACAAAACATCACCACTTTCTTTTGCATGATAGCCTCTTCGAACCATGTCGCGCCATTCGTCGTCTGATGTTGAATTGTTCAATTGATGTCCTGTGAAGACACGTTTCACATTCTCCCACGTTTCAACACGTGAGGCAACAAAATCTGCTACATCATTTCGGTTCAATTTCAATGAATCAATACGGTTGTGATTCAAATAGATGTTCAGGTTTTCTTCCATGATGATTAAATCAGAACCATATTTCGTACTTACTTCTTTGCGTAAATTCACCAATTTTTCATCCAAGAAAACATATCCGCCTGGTAATTTTTTGTCAACCAAATACTGAGGAACCGGAACAACGGCGTGATCAGCTGTCAAGAAAATCACAAACTCATCCTTCCCTACTTTCGCTTCTAATTCTTTGATTAACTTCCCAATTTCTATATCTAAGCGAATGTAAATATCCTCCAATTCAACTGAATACGGACCAAATGAATGACCTGCAATATCAGGTGTTGAGAAACTAATGCACAACATATCCGTTTGTTCGTCCTTTCCTAATTGCTCTGCATCGATTGAACGTATAGCAAAATCCGCTAAAAAGGTATTCGCAAACGGCGTGACTGTAAACAAGGTGTTCGCGGGTGTAATGGCTGTCATTTCTTTTAAATTGTAAGGAAACGTTGGTGTTTTCTTTCCTCCTAATAATTGCTCGTACTTTGAATCATCAGGGCCACTTTCACCATATGCCGCAATGTCCAACAAGGTGTTCCATGTTCCATTCATGTACTTCCCGACTTGGCCTTCATCGTTGAATTTTGTTACCCATGCGGGCAAGGTTTCTTTGAAAAACGAACTTGTAATAAACTGTCCTGTTGAATAATCATACCAATACGAACCATTGCTCAGATGTCCACCTGGTAAGATTGCTCCGCGGTCTTTAATCGACATTGAAATCACTTTTGCATCCGGATAGGTCAAACGCAATTGATCGGAAATGGTATTTGTTTTCAAATAGTGTGGCGAACACAAACCATCTGTTGATGTCGATCCAATCGATTTCACGGTGTTATCATCCACACAATTGACAACAGTTCCTGTTTCACGATCGTACCAATCATTCGCAACAATTCCATGATTTTCTGGCGTTGTTCCTGTATAAATCGACGCGTGTCCAGGACCTGTAAAGGTTGGCACATAATTGTAGTGCGTGTTGCGGCAATTCGTTCCTTGCTCCATCAATTTGCGGAATCCGTTCTCACAAAACTTCGCTTGATAACGGTACAGATACTCATAGCACATTTGATCGATGACAATTCCAACCACCAACTTCGGTGATTTCGTTTGTTGAGCAATCATAGATGTTACACTCAATCCAACAAATAACAGGGCAAGAATATTTTTCATGAAAACAATTTTGTAGTTCAAAAATAGTGAAAGCTTTGTGATTGTATCTACAATTGCTTCTGTTAACTTTGTGTAAAATTAATTTAGCATGCTTGGTCTTAAACTTCCTACTGATCCGCGTTGGGTGAATATTGTTGAAAAAAACATTGAAGAGATTTTAATTGATCACGCCTTTTGTGAGCAAAAAGCGGCGAGCAATGCAATTTCGATGATCGTGCAATATCCGCATTTACCAGATTTGGTGGAAGCGATGGTGGAAATCAGCAAGGAAGAAATGGAGCACTTCGGTATGGTTCATACTAAATTAATTGAGCGCGGACTAAAAATGGGCTTCGAGCGCAAAGATCCATACGTGAATGATTTAGCCGAATACTTGCGCAAAACCAAAAGCGGTGGACCAAAAGCGAGTCATTTTGTGAATCAAATGTTGTTTGCAGCCATGATCGAAGCACGCAGTTGTGAACGTTTCAAGATTCTTTCGGAGGAAATAAACGATGAAGATTTGCGTCAGTTCTACCGCAGTTTAATGGAAAGTGAAGCCAGACATTACACCACCTTTTTAAATTTCGCACGCAAATATGCTGAAGGAATTGATGTGGATGCACGTTGGCAAGAATTCTTGGATTTCGAGGCCTCTTTGATGGACAAATATGGCAAAAACGAAACCGTTCACGGATAAGCGCAGTGGATTTATTCTCAACTTCTGAAAACGAAAATCTACTTCCCTTTGATGGTGAAGTGATGTATACGTCTTCCTTTCTAGACAAGGAAAAAGCAGGCGAACTTTTCACGCACTTATTGGACGGAATTGCTTGGCATCAAGATGAAGTGCGTATGTTTGGCAAAACCATTATCACCAAGCGAAAAGTTGCATGGTACGGCGATAAACCTTACGAATACATCTATTCCAATACCCGTAAAGTTGCATTACCTTGGACAGCACATTTACTGGAAATCAAAGAAGCAGTGGAAGCAGAAACAGGGATTTTATTCAATTCCTGTTTACTGAACTTATACCACGACGGAACAGAAGGTATGGGTTGGCATTCCGACGATGAAAAACCATTGGGAACACATCCTGTAATTGCTTCTGTGAGTTTGGGTGTAATGCGAAAATTTGCTTTTAAACACAAATCGACTAAACAGTCGGTTTCTGTGATTTTGGAAAACGGATCCTTGCTACTGATGCAAGGAAAAACGCAAGAAGCGTGGTTGCACGCCTTGCCGAAAATGGCGAAAGTGAAGGGGATGCGGATTAATTTGACGTTTCGGAAAATTGAAGATTACAGATTAAAAATTGAAAATTGACGATTGAAGATTATCCGCCGCGGCGGAGTGATATCCTGCTTGGCGGCAGACTGGGTGATTCATATACCCATAATTCTCAACTTCACACTTCTTCAAGTAGTGATTGACCTTCGGAACAGTCGCCGGAAGTCCATTTCCAGGTTTCGTGTAAGCGGATTTTTCCATTCTCCATGATTTCTGGAATAGATTTACAAACGCCGGTCATTAATTCACCTTTATTATTTACTTGATGATAGCGCATATCAATTGTGCCATTTTCATCAACCAAACCAATCAAATGACCCTGTTTTATTTTACCACCTGCATATTCTGATGTCAACACATTTCCTTTTTGTCGATACACAAAAACTGTTTCGTTGGATGTTTCTCCATTCTCCGAATTGCTGATGGGTCTGAATGTTTTATTGTTGTAATTCATTTTGAATATCCTTTCTTCTTATTAAAGATAAAAATTGTAACATGTTTGCTTCCTTCAGTTTTGCTCGGTTTCAATTTAAACGTTTCCCTATCTAAAAAAATATTCATCAAACCTATCCAAATCCCAATCGGCAAGCACGATTTTCTTAGCGGCAATTAATTCACTTCCTTTGTGCTTCACGCCTTTCTTATCGTAATAAAATCCCATGGTAGAAATATACTTCAAATCCTCCAAATCACAACTGGTATATCGTCCTGAGTTGATGAATTTGATTGCTTTCTTGATTTTCCCGTTTGCTGGATTGATGTAATATTCGTTCTTACGCAGGATGAAAGGTGAATAATCCGATGGCATCCAAGGATCGTTGTGCGGAACACACTTAAACAAATAGCAATCTTCGCCTAAATTCAACTTGATCGATTGACCATCCAAAGTAAACACAACGGGAGGATAAGCGAATTCAGTTTGAGCAAGGTAAATCGCAAATGTATCGCTCAGTTGATAGGTTTCACTCATTGTTACCGAAAATTGACTCCCGATGATGCGTTCCGAACCATAACTTGGTCGACTCAAATCTTCAATGATGAGTCCTCTGTCCAAGAGTTCTTTTGGGAAATCATAAATATAAACGCCAATATTATCTGAACCGAATTGCAAGCCCAAGTGCACAACCATCGAATCGTCTAGCATTTTGAAATCCCTTTCTGCATATTCTTGTGCGAATGATTGATTATGTGAGCCAATGTTGTACAAAGAGAGTATGCAGAAAAGAAAATGCTTTTTTTTCATGAGATTAAATTATCTGAATTAGTATGTTTCACGACAAATTCTTTCTTTGGTTACTATACAAAACGAAGAAGACAATTGAAATCGCCAAGTAAATAAATTGTAGTAAACCAATGAGAATTCCAATGATTGAAAACAAACAAAACAAGGCGAAAAGGGCTGTTAAAACCATGTATACAATGGAGGAAATTTGATAGACCAACAAACCAAGCTTTTTTCCTGTCAACATGAGAATGGCACCAACAATTGTACCAATGCATGTTAGGAATTCTATACAATATAATGTATTGATAAACAGTATCCCACTTTCGCTTCGTGTGTTATTTGAACTTAACAAAATAGCGTAAGCGATGAATCCTTTTAATAGAACAAATACGCTTCCAAGCAGTGTAAGTATGCACAACACAAGCAAGGTGGAAGATGTTTTTTTTTGTTCGGTGTATTGATTCATAACAAGCTTTGTCCAAACGTTAAAAGATTGTTGTCTGGATCAAGGAGTGCAAATTCTTTTTGTCCCCACGGTTTTTGTTCGAGCGGTCCATTTGGGTGAATGGCTACATTGTTGGTTAAAAAGGATTGGTAGAGCGCATCAATATCGTTTGTTCTGATATATACTTGTCCATAATTTTCGCTTGGAACGAGGTCTTTGAACTCAAAAAAATGCAATTGAATATGGTCTTTGTAAACCATCAAATACCCATCAAAATCATGCTCACCAACCAATTGAAATCCTAATTGATTGATATAATACGCTTTTGTTTTTGCTTTGTCGCGCATTGGCAACTTGGGATGTATTTCTGTCAACATAGTTCAAAGGTAATGAAGGTCGTTCTGTTATTTTTATTCTGTTTTTCCTTTGAAAGTTGCGTAAATTGCCATTGCGTGACCGTGACCCAGTTCAAATTCTTCTTTTAGCCAATTGGTTATTTCTGTGGCCTTTGTGACAGCATTCAATTTCCCATTCACAATAAATCCTTTTCCTTCCGCTAGTAATTTAAAGTCTTCGGGCGTCTTTCCTGTCTTGGATTTGATATTATCAATGTATGCTTGAAACGACATCGTTCACAATTTATGCGTTAATGGTTCGAATTTACTATTTTTTGAAAAGTGGGATTATGATTAAATAACAAAACAATGCATTTTTCTTTTTGCCAACGCACCGCGAAGCAGCCACGAAGTGAAAGTCGCAGAGGACGCAAAAAGAGATACACATGATAAAAAACCATATGGTAAAATTGGATTGATAAAAACACAAATGATCATTTAATCGCTGAACTGACAATTACTTATACTTGCTTTTTTTAGACCGATACTTAATTTGCGGTTTACGTTGTGTAGATTTCTACTTTCTAAATTTTGGTGCAACGCTAACTAGTTTGAAAACTAACAGTTCAAGAATCAAAAGTTTTTTGAAAATTTTATGAATTCATTGGCGTTTATTTTCTTCTCGTTAATTATGTCGAGGCATAAATTTAGAATCCTGTCATATTCACGAATTCTATTCGAATCAATCGTATTATTTTGTGTGTTATATAAAAGCCAATCGTAAACGAAAGCATTATGTTCTATAGGGATATTGATTTCTATATAAGCTGTTTTTTTAAATCGATCATAAAAAGTAAAATCAGGACTTTTTAGTGTGTCATTCATATAATATTTAGGGGCAAAAAAATACTTTTCTGTCGTAAAGAATTGTTCATTCCCTTCTATGAGTGAGCAATCAAATGGTCTAATTGAACAAATTTCGCTAATGTCATCTTGTTCATACAGTGTGTGTAGTGCAATTATTTTATCAAAACGATCAACACTATCTCTGTCACTTAACATTAATCGCTGGGCTCCTCTGCTATGTCCTATCCCTATTATTTTATTATTAGCTGAAATTTGCCTCACGAACTTTAGCATGAAATCTAAATTCTTCATTTCGGCCATGTTCATTTCAATTTCAATTTCCCCCATCATTTCGGGTGAAAGTTCACTTAAATCAAATTTGCTTTTAAATGTTGTGCTGGGTATAAGTTTAGAAACTAAGTCGGATGGCAGCGTGAAGTTTGGTGAAACAACAATGAAACCTTGACTTGCAAGAAACTCACATAATTTACTATTTTCAATACCAACTCCTTGTGACCCGTGATAGTATAGCACTACATCAAAATCACCTGGCAATTTAGTCGCATTTTTCTGAACATTAACAATTTGGCTGGCAATTACCGGTGGAATATCAGAACTGTCAAACGTTTGTCCGTAATATACGTTTATTAAGTTGTTGATTATTTCGTTGTTTATTGAATCCTTTTCAAAATTCCAATAATCTTTATAATAAAAGGCTGAAGATGCTTTTGGGTTTACTTCACAAGGATACCAAATATGAATAAAATAGGGTTTTAATGTATTTAAAGTTTTGAAAGAATAATTTTCAGTTGTGTCGTAAATAATCGTATCTCGGTAACCTACGTTGTAGGAACCAAACTTTAATAAAGACCATTCTTTATTTTTAATCTGCCCAGAACAATCATTTGTAAAAGTTAAAAAAAATAAAACTAGGGTTATAAATGTAATTTTATGCATGATTTTTAGTTAATTGTAACATTCCTAAGCGTTGCGAAAAAGCTGGTTTCGAAGCACTTCACTATCCTCCAAGCAAAAACATTAATAGTAGCTCAAAGTTTCAAATAACAACTGAACCGCCACTTTGGGATAATTGCTAATAGCATTCGTTTTATTCCTCACTAAATTCGATTTTTCTTTTTGATGAATTATCTTCTCCAATAAGTTTTGAATTTTGTATGATTAATTTTCCATAGTCATCCATACCATTAATAAATAATGTATCGTTATTATTAGTCCAGCTGTATGTTTTACTCAAGTTGTCATACATGTGATTATAATTGTTTTCTATTTCTTTTGGCGCACACTGTGCTATAACTTGATAAGAAACAACGACAGAATCAGTTTTAAAATGTAAGATTCGATAGGTATAAATCATGCAACCACCATTGGTCATCTCTTTACACGTTTCCCCAACGAGGGACTTGTACTTTTTTCCTGTTGGGTCATTTTGAACATGTATTCCCAGCATAGGTTGTAAAAAAGCTATAAAAAAAGCAAGTTTTATTGTCATGATTTTTCGGGTATGGGTAAGTCCATAACACGGTTTGCAAGCAAGTGCTAGGGCCAATTTTCAGAAGGTCATTTCTCCGCATATAAAACTGAATTTTTTAAATCTTATGATTTTATCGACGTTAGAATTGGTCTGGCGCTTGCTTGCTGTTGGTGTTTCTTTTCTTAAAAAGACCTGATTGCCCTAACAAATGTTTGAACACTATTAAATAATAATCCCGACTTGGAAACAGAATTGAAACCGCCAAGATGATTTAACGCCCAAGCTTGTTCTGAATTATCTTCAGTACTAGACCAGTAATTATTTATCGATGACAAAGCAAAAGCCCCTGAAATATTCGAAAGCGTCCTGTTAAGATAATATCTTTGATTGTATAACAAATTTAATTCATCTAATGCGGGTAAATACCAATCGTTTTGACCACCATTGGTTGAATTTAAACAAAGTGCTGCTGCACTGCTTGTATGTCCAGCTTGCCCCACTATCGCGTTGCTATTGCTCAACCCATCCCAACTACTTTGAGCATTAGTGCCAATTAGTGTTAGGTCAATGTTACTCCAAACTTGGCTTATACTCAAATCTGTTTTATCAACTATTAAACCATGTTCAATACCTGCATTGTCTTTCCATAAATGAAAAATTACGCCACCGCCAAATTCTTCGCCAATGTAGTGGGTGAAATTGCCACCTGCACCTACACCTACAATACTCTCAGCCGTTTTAGCATGTAACGAATAAGGTACACTTAAAAATTGCGTTGTACCCATGGTAAGAAAGTTGGTTGCACCAGCAGCGTCCATACCTACTTCTAGGTAGTAATTATCATTGCTCCAATCAATAGCAGCCATTGAGCCACTTTGCACCGCACCAGCACCAATTACTAAATTAAAAAGCCCGTAAGCATCCGTATTTACAAAATGGTTTTCGCTGTATTGCGAAGCTCCTGTTGGTGAAGTTTTGAGGATGCTAATCTGAATACCAATTGTTGTTGTTGCAATTGGCTGTCCCGTTGCATTGCGTGCTACCGCACTGTAATTAAATGCATTGGGTGGTGTTTGTGCATTTACTCCTAAAGTGAAAAATAGAAAGCACAAAGCGACACACTGAGCTTGTCCTAGGGTTGAAAATAATGTTATCTTTTTACTCATACATTTTAAATTCTCAATGGAATTCGTGAATACGTTGTATTTCATAGTGTTTAATTTTTGTTAGTGTTTAATGATTTTGTAAGTGCCAAGGACTTGGTTATTCAATTTTTTTAAAGACAGTACGTATGTTCCTGTGGCATACGAAGCTGTGTTAATTCCAATTACATTGGATATACCTGCGTATTTTCCGTTATACAATTCTTTTCCTTGTAAATCAGTGATGAATACAACAACCTGCTCTATGCTAGAGTGGTTGATGCGAATGTTTACCAAATCAGAAGTTGGATTGGGAAAGACGCTAACGTCCAACACCTCAGCATCGGTTTCTTGAATACTCGCAGTGGTTAATGTGGCACCTGCTGTAAATCCTCCCCCTATGGTATTCCCTTGGCTATCGGTTAAGTTAAGCACTACCAATTCGCCGACGGTAAAACTCAATGAGCCGTTTGCTTGTGTCATTTTTGTTCCACCACTATTTACCGATTGTGTAGCGATACTCTGAGCATAGCTTATTGTTCCCATAAGTATAGACGCTACCAGTAGTGCTATTGGTTTATATTTGTTTTTTGTCATCTTGTTTTTGTTTTACTTGTTAATACTCGCTTTTAATTATCCTTTTCTTCCTGTTTGTTTGTGTCGTTTCGGTTTTCCAATGAACGCTAACTCATATCTAACCCCTATCCAATCAGGCTAATCACTCCACTTTTGGTTGCATTGACGAAACAGTTTAGTTATATTACTTTTTTACGAATGTAAAAAAGAATCGTGATTTATGATTCTTAATTTGTGATTTATAATTCATCATTCCCTGCCTGTCGCAGCCTCCAGCGCAGAGATGGTGATTCTTTACCCTTTAAACAAAAAAATCCCCTCTACCGGAGCAGAGAGGATTTTATCAATAGCTATTCTTCTTAAAGTACTGCGAACTTCATTTGTCCGACAACACCGTTTTTCGTTGTGTGTAAATAATATAAACCTGCGCCTACTCCATCCAATTGAATTTCTTCAAATTTCGATGTAACCGCTTTTTTCATAATTACTTTTCCATTCAAGTCATAAATCGCGAAATCTGTTCCAAGCTCCAATCCTTTGATCACAAAGTTTCCATTGTTTGGATTTGGCACAATTGACACTCCGTTTTTCTCTAAATTCTCAATCGTTGCACAATCTTGAATGTTCACCGTCATTTGATAAGTGTTAGATCCTGCAGTGTTTGTTACAGTCAAGGCAACTGTATAGGTTCCCGGTGTTGTAAAGGTTTGAGTTGGATTTTGAGCCGTTGAAGTTTGACCATTTCCGAAATCCCAAGCCCACGCAGTTGGCACATTCGTAGAAAAATCTGTAAAAGCAATTGACTCACCCGAACAAATTGTTGTTGTACTTGCTGTGAAGTTTGATACAGGAGCTATAACTGCTCCAGCTTCATTGAACAAAATTTTAAAATCATCGAAGAAGAATCCATTTCCAGTTGATCCACCATCTGATTTCAATTGGAAACGCACTTTAATTGTTTGTCCCAAGTAATCACTCAAGTTTACCTCATCCAACACCCAAGTAGATTGAGCACCTTCATAAACAGGCTGGTTGTTCGGTTGCACACTTCCACTTCCACTCGTTCCTGGAACGGTGTAGTTCGTGCATTGTGCTGCCCATGTTGTTCCGTTGTCAGTTGATACTTGGAATTGCGTAAAATCATAATCCGCTTCGATGTCCCATTTTGCATAATACGAAATCATTGCTGATGTTGCATTTGTCAAATCAATTGCAGGAACATAGGTATAAGTCCTATTTGTGTTGTTACCGTAGTTACCTGTTGGGCTATCCGCATACGATGTGGATGCAGAAACAAATGTTGACGTTGTAGTTCCCCAAGTTCCTGTCCAGTTTGCTGCACTTCCATCTTCTAAGGCTTGAAGTGTTAGCGCTCCATACGTTTTCACAATTGTATCGCGTTTAATCCACAAACCATTGTCCGTTTTCAAAATGTACTTGATTTGATCTCCGAATTGAATCCCTGGAGACAAGGTATAAGCAATTGCACCTGCTTCTGTTTGTTGAATTCCTAAATTATGAACAACTGGTGCTCCAACGGTTGCAACATTCAATAAAGGTTGAATCGAAACAGTAACGGATCCATTCTCTAATCCTAAACGATAACTGTCATGGTTGAAGTTACCACTCATTGTTGCCACTGTTGATGGATCTGTATCACTTGTTACGACATACACACGTGAAATATGTGCCAATACTAAATTTGGAAAGGTCATTTCTTGACACGTTGGATCAATTTCATTTATTGCTGGCCAAAAATCGGTTCCTACCTCCGGAGTATGTGCGAAAACTGTGTCTTTTTGGTTTACTCCGATATCTACTTTGTACATGTAATCATCTGAATCACCTGAAGCAGGATACAATGCTGATGATTTTCTTGCCAAATACCCATTGAATTGTGCCATGTGGTTTGTTTCTGCTTGAAAATAATCATGGTGTTCCGCAAATTCAGCGGTGGTCGTTCCGATTGGGAATAGAATTTCTTTGGCCCACGAGTGTGCATTAAACGCCGTTTTAAAATCATTGTTTTGAACTAACCAGCGCATTGCTTGCGTTTCAGGTTCAGAGAAGGGACCCGTTCCACAATACGTATCATTGTTTGTATTTGTAGAAATACCTGTAGTTCCAAAACCATATGAATAGTTTCTGTTCAAATCCACTCCTTTGTTCGTTGTTCCAACATTACGACGATTTTTACGGTGCATACCTCCACCATTTGGATTAGTCGTTCCGTTATAGACATATCCATCTGGATTTAAGCAAGGAACGAAATACAACTTCATGTTGTTTACAATGTATTGTACTTCTTCGTTGGTTGCGTAATTCTCCAACAAATACCACATGTAGAAAATTGTTTCCATCATGGCCATTGGCTCACGTGCATGATGAATTGCCGAATATAAAATTTTTGTCTCACCCGCTTCATCAATTGTTGGGTTATCCGACAGCATCACATGATAAATCGGACGGTTTTCAAATGTTAAGAACGTTGAAATTGGCGCTTTCGCAGTGATTAAATTTGGATATTGTGTCGCCATTGCATCTAATTCAGCTAACATTTCAGCATAGGTTAAATAACCGCCCATAGAACCATGATTAAAGTTTGAAGGAATCGCTGGAGTAAAACCGTTAGATCCACCACCCGTTCCTGAACATGAAACATTTTTCTCTGCTGGTTCAGTAGGTATTAAGTTCTGCTCAACGTAATATGCTTGTACATCTTCAATTAGAATTTCAATGTCGTAATTATAATCACGCATCACTTGAATTTCCGCTGCTGAGAAATCAGAAATAAAGAACATGTTTTCTTTGTAAGTTCCGTGGTCAATCGTAACACCATGTTCAGCAAGAAAGGCCAAACCAATAGCATCAGAATTAATTTTTACTCTTGAATAATCTTGTGAGTAGCAAAATGACCCAATAAGTAAGGTTAAAATAAGAATAGTATTTCTCATCATAGTCTTTGTTTTTCTAGTTTTCGTGGAGCAAGTTAGATAGATTTTTTTTAAGTTTTATTTTTTTTCGACAATTGTTCCTTTTCTTTCGATAATTTCTTTTGTGTCAAGCGCATTTATCATTGAGAATAAGCATTCAAAACACTATGTCGCCATCCATCAATTTTAAAAAAAAACTGCAATTTAAATGGACTACATTTATCTTTCATTAATCACTCATTATGACTGAAAAGAAAATCACATTTGGAAAAATATTCTGGCCAAGCTTTTTAGCTGTATTTATCATGTCAATTATTGGGCTCATCATTTTCTCCTTAATTTTAGGAGGGTTGGTTGGTAGCTTCGGTAATTTCGGACCAAAACCCTTAGCCATTAAGAACAATACAGTTTTACACATGACACTATCGGGTGAAATTGGTGAAAAATCGAGTTCTACATTTAATCCTTCTTCTTTCCAGATGGACAAAAAAGTTGGTTTGAGCGATATTCTTTATGGATTAGAAAATGCAAAGTCCGATTCAAAAATCAAAGGAATCTTCTTAGAAATCGACAATTTAAGTTGTGGCTATGCTACTGCACGCGAAATCCGCAATGCCATAAATGATTTTGAGAAAAGTGGAAAATTCGTTGTTGCTTACAATGCTGGTGAAGTAATTACACAAAAAGAATATTATGTTTCTTCTGCTGCGAACGAAGTGTATGGTTTTCCATCTTCAACAATGGAATTTCTTGGACTAGGCGCTGAATTATCCTTCTTCAAAGGTACATTGGATAAGCTGGAAGTAGAAGTGCAAGTGATACGCGGTTCAAACAATGATTTTAAAAGTGCTGTTGAACCTTTTTTCCGTGAAAACATGAGTGATTCAAGTCGCGTACAAATTGAGCGCTACTTAACATCCATGTGGGAAGATATTCGCACAGATATCTCCTCAGATCGTAAGGTGAAGATTGAAAAATTGAACATAATTGCAGACAGTGCATTTATTCGAAGAGCCGACGACGCAGTAAAATATAAATTATTGGATGGTACAAAATACCGTGATGAGGTTATAACATTGATGTCTGAAAAAGTTGGATTGGACGAAGGAGAAGAATTAGAATTACAAGCATTTGAAAAATACGCCAAAAAGAAGTTCTATCATGCGCAAGTTTTGGTAAAAAATGATCGCCCGAACATTGCCGTTATTCTGGCAGAAGGAGACGTTTCAGTTGATGGAGATGGTTTAACCTCCAAACAAATCTGTAAATTATTCCAGGAAGCGCGTAAAAATAAATCGATTAAAACGATCGTATTCCGTGTAAACAGCCCAGGAGGGAGCGCGTTGGCGAGTGACGAAATTTGGAGAGAAGTTAAACTAACCAATGAAACGAAAAAAGTGATTGTTTCTATGGGAGACGTTGCTGCATCTGGAGGATATTACATTTCTGCACCTGCAACTGCTATTTTCGCGGAACCCTCAACAATTACTGGTTCAATTGGTGTGTTTGGAATGATTCCGTATACTGGTAAAATGTTGCAAAACAAGTTGGGAATGACCTTCGATCGCGCTGCAACGAATCAACATTCAGTAATGACAACGAATCGCAAATTAACACCTGAAGAATATTTGTTGGTTCAAGAAGAAGTTGATGCTATTTACGATCAGTTTCTGAGTAGAGTATCCGAAGGTCGCGGTATGACAAAAGAACGTGTGAATGAAATAGCACGAGGACGTGTCTGGACAGGTAGAGACGCCCTGAAAATAGGTTTAGTTGATAAACTGGGAGGAATTCAAGATGCCATAGCATATGCTGCTAAAAAATCAAGTATAAGTGCGCCTAAAGTGTTGTATTATCCGTTGAAAAAAGAGGATAAATGGACAGATTTATTTGAACAATTGGAGGAAGAGCAAGCAAATGAAATGCGTGTTTCTCAACAAGGTTCAATGCCGCAAGAGTTGGTAAACTATTACAATCAGTTAAAAAGTATTGAATCGATGAGTGGAATGCAAATGCGCATGCCTTTTGAATTATTGATTAGATAAAACGATATAAAACGAAGATAAAAGGGAGGTCGTTAATACGCCTCCTTTTTGTTATCCTGTATTTTTTCGTTTGTAATGTTGCTTACCGTGCACCCATTTATACTGTGCCTTTCCTTGTTTAAAAGGCCGCTTTAATGGTTGCATTCTGTATACAATTCCAACAGTGTGCTGAATGTAATCTGCATCTGAAGCGTAAATATCACTTACAAGCGCCAATTTACCAACAGTTTGTAATTGTAAGCCCCAGCGCTGGTTGAGCCAGAAATTCATCCCAAATCCTAAATTTACATTCGCATTCAAAGGGGTATCTCGCACTGATCTAAACGTTAAACCTAAACCACCTGACAAATATGGATCAAACCATTTTGCAGCGCTTGGCATAAAACGATTGAAGCTGTATTTCATATGAAAATCTCCTGAAACAAAAATTCCTGAAACACCTGTGGTATTGTTAATTATCTTACTAGTTGTGTAGGTATTATAAGTAACAATCCCCTCCAAACTCAAACCTTTGCGAACGTATTTATCAAGAGACAAACGTGTTGGAAAAGGTAAATAATTCCATGACTCTTGGTAATCGAATAAATTTCCAAAAGCATTTCCATCATCATCAATCGCACTCCAACTCAAACCGAACATAAAACGGTAAGGATTCTTCTTACGATTGATAGACGAAGGTTGGGCTAAACTAAAGTTGACAGCAAACAATAAGACAATCGCAACTATTCGTTTCATTCTTTCATTTTGAATATGCGTAAAATTAAGGAAAAGAATTTAGAGTCGCTCGTCTCTGAATCTCTCGTCTTGAAGAAACAAAAAAAGTTCTCCACCTTGGCAGAGAACTTTCCTATCGATCTTTTTTACTAATTAGTTTGAAGCCAATGCAATGAAATCATCATATGAAATATGTTTCTCGTTCAATTTCACTGTGCTTTTGAAGTAGTTTGTCAGTTTTTGCTCAGCTAACATATCGTAAACACGTGTTGCTTCCTCACGGTTTTGTAAAACTTGCATTGCAGAAGCAGTCAATTCTTGATCTTCTGGTGCTGGAATTCCGTATTGAGCATAATTGCTTACCAACAATCCTTTCGTGAATTCGATTACTTCAGCATTTTCCAAACGGATTTGATTTGTTTTGAAAATATTTCCTTGAATCAATTGCCACTTCAAGTTGTCAGCATAGCTGTTGTATTCGTTCTCAATTTGTTCCGTCGAGATATCTTTCTCGTTCGACAATTTGATCCATCGTTTTAAGAACTCATTTGGCAAATCAACTTTCGTTTTGTTTACAAGGTCTTTGTAAATTTCACGTGTTAACAAACGATCTGAATCATTTGCGAACATTCCCGTTAAATCTGTTGTAATGCGCTCTTTCAACTCTTTCTCAGTTGAAACAACCCCTGCTCCAAACAATTTATCAAACAAGTCTTGGTTCAAGTCGGCCATTTCCATTTGTTTGATTTCTGTGATTGTCATTTGGAATTTATCTGAAATCGTTGCTAATGCATCTTCAGTAATTCCCAGCATTGCAGCTGTATCTTTCGGTCCTCTTGAAACAGTAGACGGTTTAACGACAACTTTGTCACCTTTTCCTTTTCCTATCAAGTCTTTTTTCACTTTTTTGTCTTCAACGAATTCCATTGAAATTGTTGATGAATGCATGATTCCACCTTCCAAGATTTCACCAGCATCATTTAACTCAACGAATTGCGCTAAAATCATATCACCTTCACCAACGTTTTCTACAGAAATTAATTTTCCGTATCGACGACGTAAGTCTTCCACTTGTTTGTTTAACAAGGTATCATCGATTTTCACTTTTACGTAATCGTATTTGCTTTTATTCGATAATGGAATTTCAAAAGTTGGAGCTAATCCAATTTCATACTCGAAGGTGAAATTATCGGGTTGATCAAAATTTCCAGCTACCTCATTTCCTTCTTTTGGAATTGGGTTTCCTAGGATTTCGATTTTATTTTCTTCAATGAACTTGTATAGCGTATCATTTACAATTTTGTTCAATTCTTCAGCTAATACCGCTTTTCCGTATTGTTTTTGAATCATTCCCATTGGAACATGTCCAGGACGGAATCCAGGAATCTTAGCTGTTTTTCGGTATTTCTCTAAGGTAGTTTTTACTTTAACTTGGTAATCGGCAGCAGCGATTTCCACTTTTAATACGGCATTCAACGCATCAACATCTTGACGAATTACGTTCATATCTTCTTTTTTTTATAAACTATTTTAAACAAAAATGGCCTCGCTTGAAAAAACGAGACCATTTATAGTGCGGATGGAGGGACTCGAACCCGCATACCTCTCGGCACTAGATCCTAAGTCTAGCGTGTCTACCAATTTCACCACATCCGCAAATTTATTTCAACTTTTTTTTAGAGATTTCGTTTAATCTCTCGGTGTGTCTACCTCCCGATAACTATCGGGATCACCACATCCGCAAATTTACTTCAACACCTTGACTCGCCAGGTGCAAACAACCAGGTCTCGTTCGACCTAAGCCTATTCTTTCGAATTGGAGTGCAAAGATATTGTTTTATTTTAAACTGCGAAATTATGCGAAAAAAATATTTGGATTGAAAAGCATTTTTTTTGTGGAAAAGTCTTCGTTTCTTTTATCCATTTCCTTTCAAATTCAAATTACCTTTGCAAAAAGTCTTTAAGAACATGTTGAGTATCGACCCAAAATCATTACCAATTCCAAAACTCCACCAATATTTACTTGGGGCTATTGGTCCTCGTCCGATTGCATTTGCATCAACGATAGACGCTGATGGAAATCACAATTTAGCGCCATTCAGTTTTTTCAATGTATTCAGTGCGAATCCACCGATATTGATTTTTTCTCCTGCACGTTCAGGTAGATCAAACACAACAAAAGACACTTACAATAACGTTAAGAAAATTCCAGAAGTGGTGATTAATGTTGTGAATTACGATATTGTTCATCAAATGAGTTTGGCAAGTTCTCCGTACGCGCCAGGAACAAGTGAGTTTGTAAAGGCTGGCTTCACTCCTCTTGCTTCAGAGAAAATAAAACCAATGCGTGTTGCAGAATCACCGGTTCAATTTGAATGTAAAGTGAATGAAGTAATTGAATTGGGAACTGAAGGCGGTGCTGGAAACTTAATCATTTGTGAAGTTGTTCAGATCCACATAAACGAGGCAATTTTGGATGAAAATGGCATGATTGATCAACACAAGATTGATTTAGTTTCGCGCATGGGTGGAAACTGGTATTGCCGCGCTGATGTAAAATCGATGTTTGAAATCGCAAAACCAATTACAACATGTGGGATTGGATATGATGAAATCCCTACAGATATAAAAAGCAGTAGCGTATTGACTGGTAATGACTTAGGTCAACTAGGTGGAATTGAAGAATTGCCAAATGAAACAGATGTAAATGAGTTTAAGCTCTTGGAATTAAGTGAAATCTTTGTATCTTTAGAAGACAATCCTGCTGAATTGGAATTGGCTTTACACCATAAAGCGAAAGAATTATTAGCAGAAAATAAATTGGAAGAAGCGTGGATGACACTTCTTTCTTTTAATAATGGATAAAACAACAACAAAATAATAAAAAACCAATATGTTTAAATTAACCGGAACCGTTAAGGTATTGAACAATACAGTTCAAGTGTCAGAGAAATTTTCTAAAAGAGAATTCGTTGTAACAGATACATCAAGTATGTATCCCCAAGATATTATGTTCCAAGCAACACAAGATAAATGTTCAATGCTAGATGCAGTTCAAACTGGCGAGCAAGTTGAAGTATCATTTAACTTACGTGGTCGTGAGTGGACAAGTCCGCAAGGAGAAGTAAAATACTTCAACACATTGGAAGCATGGAGAATTGAGAAAGTTGGAACTGCTGCTCCGCAAGGAATGCCGCAAGGCGGACCATCTGCAATGAACTTAGATCCAATGGCTGCTGCTCCATCCGCGGCGGTTAACGTTGACAGTGAAGACGATGATTTGCCATTCTAAGATAGAAAGTAAAAATACAATAAGAGCCGAGCAGCAATGTTCGGCTTTTTTGCGCTCCCAGTTTCATTTGTAAGAATATGCAAAAACCAACCATTACAAAAGGAGCAAAAGAAAAGGGCGCGAAAGATAGGTGTATGATTGTTGGCAACGTTGTCAATAACAACAAATAGGCAAACCAAGGTTCGAATCCAAGAACTTTGAAACGTCTATTGAGGAGCTTGAATTGCAGTTGGAAATACACTTTAGAATTCGTGATTTATGATTTATGATTTCCTGACTGGCGGCAGACAGGGTGAATTATAGAAACGAAAGTATTAATTAATCGTGAGCGAATGTTTGATTGTGTAATTGTTTAACGAAAATTGGGATGGATTGAAAAGAATACTTTCAAAAGTTGCAGGGCAAGATGGTTCTTGATTTCCTGGAAAGATAGCGTGCCGAAATGATCCAAAATTCTAAAATTCTAAACTTTTAGAAGACTAGATATTTAGTCCTTGCGAATGCAATTGTTTTTTATTTGTAGAATTCATTTCAAACATAATCATCCCTCAATCGCAAATCATGCTCCTCCAACACAGCTTTTAATTTCGGAATAGAACTTTTTCCCATTCCATGAAACTGCAACAATTCTTTTTCACTGAGAGCCGCCAATTGTTCAATCGACCTGATTCCATAGTTTTCTAATGCGCGACGAGCTGGAGCACTTAAATCTGACATAAAATGATCTTTCGGTTTGCGTTCGTTTTCACAGATTGGACAGCTTAAGCAATCTGATTTTTTAATAAACTAATGTCCTTTATCACAGGTTCTTAAAGTTCCTTCTCGTTGCATACAATTTCGTAAATTACACCTTCCTCACCATCAAAAGTAAACTCTTTCAAATAAGTTAATCCTAATTTCTCCAGAACACTGATTGAAGCGACATTGTCCACCATTGCGCGACCATAAATCCTTTTAATTCCAAATGTATCAAATCCAAGTTGAATGCATTTTTTCGCAGCTTCCGTCGCGTAACCTTGATTCCAAACAGTTTTTATAAACCGAAAACCAATATCCACCTCATCAGTTGTCGCTGAATATTTCAGTCCGCACCAACCAATAAAATTACCTGTCGATTTTTGAATAACCGCCCATCGTCCAAATCCGTGTAAAGCATATTGATCGTAATTTTCAAGAAAAAGTCGCGCTTCTTCCACAGAAACAAACGCTTTATCGCCGGTGAATTTAAGCACTTCAGGATCATTATTCAATTCAAGGATGGAGGCTGCATCCTCAATAGAAAATTCACGCAAGTACAAACGGTCGGTTTCAAAATGATCTATATTTTTCAGCTTTCAGGAATTAAGAATTCAAGGCGAAGCTATTAAATTCTATCGAAATAATTAATGATTCTGAAATTCACGAAAATTAGATGGTTAGTTTAACAATAGATTTGTAGGCTTTTAAACGACAACTTTCGGTTTACATAAAATAGATAAAACCATACAACATTGCCAATTGAACTACAAACAGAAGCAATCCAAATCCTAAACCTCTTCTTCCTGAATTGATTAATTTTTGAAAACTCACTTTCATTCCAATCGCGCCCATGGCAATCGTAAGAATGATTTTACCAATCGATTCCATTGTTGCTAAAAAGCTGTCGGGAAAGGTAACAAACGTTCCGAGAATGGTGATTAAAATAAAACCAATCAAATACCACGGCAATTTAAAGTGATCTTTCCACGAAGCTGCCGTTTTGCGATTGATCAAGAAATTGATGAAGATTAATCCTGGTGTCAACAAAGCAACACGTGCTAACTTGATTGTAATTGCTGCTTCACCTGCTTCTGGCCCAACTGTGAAACCAGCTCCTGCAACATTTCCAACAGAATGAAGCGAACCCCCAATCATCAGTCCCATGTCATTCGCATCCATTCCTGAACGTAATAAAATCATTGGCAAGAAGATCATTCCTAATGTTCCATATAAATTGACAACGGCCATTGAAACGGCAACATCTTCTTTGTCTTTTGTTACGCTAGGTGAAAGTGCTGCAATCGCAGAAGAACCGCAGATCGCAGTTCCGAAGCCAATCAGCCAACCTGTTGAACCTGTAAAGTTGAATCGTTTTGAAAGAAAAACAGTGAGTAGTAAAAGAACGAATAATACGACTGCAACAGCAATAAAACTGCCACTTCCAATTTTCGCGATATTTGTATAATTTATAGCAAAAGCTAAAAAGATAATAGAGAGTTCGAGCAATTTTCCACTTGTATAAGAGATTCCCGAACTAAATGCTTCGGTTACTTTCCAAACATTCCCAAGCGCAATTCCTAAAACCAATGCAATCATCACACTGTTAATTGCACTTGGTGTGTAATTAGCCAAAAAAAGGGAAATTATCCCAATGACCGAAGCCAAGACTATTCCCCTTCCCTCTCTATAAAAAAACGATTTCATTATGGCTTCACAACGTTTCCTGTCCAACCCATGATTCCCCCCTCAAGGTTGTACACTTTTTTGAATCCATTGTCAATCATGTATTGAGAAGCCGCAGCACTGCGACCACCAGTGCGGCAATAAATTACATACGCCTTAGATTTGTCTAATTTCGCAATTTCAGTTCCAAAGTTGCTTGATTTAAAATCAATCATCATGTCACATCCTTCGATTACTCCTTCTGCAGTTTCCATTGGTGTGCGAACATCGATTACAATTGCTTCTTGTTCATTCACTGTTTTTTGAAAATTTCCTGCTGTAATGTTTGTGTACGAACCTCCTGTTTGCGCGTTTTCTGCCGTTGCAGATTCTCCGTTTGCCTCAGTACTTGATGCACAACTTACCGTTGCGAAAACTCCTGCTGCTGCTAAAATTGAAAATAAAATTGTCTTCATAGTTAAATTTAAAATGTTGGACAAACCTACAGAATCCGTCTACATTCAGTTGTAACAATAGTTACAATCTAGAACAAGATAAACAAATTATTGATTTGCTTGATACCTTAAGTTGAATTGCAGCTTACTATTTCGTTAGAATCACTTTTTCGATTCTACTGAATTTACCGTCGTACACAAAATTGAATAGATATGTTCCTTTCGACAAATGAGCCTCTTGGCAATTTAGTTTAAACAGCGAACCATTATCCGCCGACAATTCCATTTCGTAAACTATTTTACCATCAATATTAGTGACAAACAAATTGGTTAATGCCGCATAAGGTGTAGTTATTTCTAATGTTAAATCACCTTCTGTTGGATTCGGATGAATGGCAACCTTAAAGGGGTTATTTCCATCAATAACTTGAATAGTTGCTAGATCATTTCTCTTTAACCAAACTTCATAAATTCCATTGCTCGCCGATGTTGAAACGGAATTGTTAGCTGTAAATGGATTCAATGATGTTGTCGCGATACCACCAACAACATGACCAATCATGACTGAATCAGCACTGATTTGGTCAAGCAGAATAACACCAATTGGCGACATCGGAAGTGACTCGTTGTTTATAAATTCAGCACTTGCACCAATTAATCCAGGCATTTCATTTGGAAAAACAACTTCCAATAAATTCCCATTTACATCACGTGAAACGCGACTTATTGTTTTTACAAAAGGTACAGCATTGTCTTGCACCAAGGTTCCATTCGAATAGTAGTACTGACTCATTCCTCCGAAAAACAAAGAATGCATTGCGTTGGATGCCCCATCATAAACCCCAACAATTGGAGAATGATAATTACTCAAATATTGATTAAAACCTGTTTGTGGCGTATAACCATTTGCCGTTATATCTACTGGGTATAAAAATGGTGCATTTACTCCAATTTGAAAAACGCCTGAAGAAATCATTAAGCCATCTTCACCATTTGGATAAATCTGCGGAACCAAGTTATAATCTCTTCGGTGTAAATGAACTTGATCTGTAATCTCGGAATAATTAGCAAAACTCAATTGTGCACCACTATTGTCTATGGTGAATTTGCGAATTCCATTAACATACGTTTGTACGTAAGTTGCATTACCCATTGGATTATAACGGCCATCAAAACGATTCCCACAGACTAAATAAAATGTATCACCAAGTGTTGCTAAGTGACCTCCCGCAACAGCAAAGTTTTGTTCTGTAATTTGTTTGAATAAAGCATCAATTGATGTTCCTTGCACAACTGCGTCAATTAAATCTGACACAACAACAGATGTTAAATTTGGAAACGTAATGTGATCCGTAGCTGTTGCGCTATATCCATAACCTCCTAATAAATACAAGGTATCACCTTCTTGATGAAAATTCATATTGGTAGTTTGCAATTGCTCCTTGATACTAGTAGGCAATCCATTTAAAGAGGCTGTCCAAAGTTGTTCTGTAACTGGATCTATAACAAAAATATCCATGTTATTGTATGCTTCAGGAAATGCATTAAAAGGTTGGCGCGCATGTAGACCATCTCGGCGACCACCAATGATTACCCATTTTCCGTTTGCTTGACCATGTACGAAGGAATGAACTCCTGGAAAGCCTGTTACCGTTTTAGATACAATTTGCACATCGTATTTGAATGGTATTTGTCCAAAAGAAATCAGATTAATTATAACAGCAACAAACAGATAGCTTAACTTTTTCATCGAATCATATTTCATCGAAAATTAATCAGCATGTTTCGCTTTGCATGTTACATATGTTACATTGACACGAATCAATTCAGAGTAACGTTGTAATATGAAGTATTTTTTAAGCTGTTTTACCCTCATTTTATTGTATCCTGCACTTTCCCAGAAGTCTGAAACAACAAGTTATCTGCAAAAAATTTTAATTGCGCTTTCAGCAGATTCGATGGAAGGTCGCTTAGTTGGTTCCTATGGCGAACTCAAAACTGCAGTATTTCTATCGAATGAATTACTTAAAATTGGTGTAAAACCATATCAAGATTCATATGCCAAACCGTTTACATATCTGTATTCGCCAAATCTACATGATTCAACAGATACAGCAAAACAACAAATCAATAGTCAGAATATAGTTGGTTTCATCGACAATCATCAACAACGAACGATTGTGATTGGTGCACATTTTGATCACATTGGTCGCAACGAACATAAGAATTCTTCTTTTGCGAACAGTACTGGTCAAATTCACAACGGAGCAGATGATAATGCTTCTGGAGTTGCTGCTGTGCTAACGCTCGCTAAACACTTACAAACCAATAAATCACTCGAACCGGTGAATTACTTGATTGCTTTCTTTTCGGGTGAAGAAGATGGATTGGTTGGTTCAAAGGCGCTTGTTGAACAATTAATGAATGATTCCCTCGCGATTGCTGCAATGATCAATTTAGACATGGTCGGGCGATTGGATTCGTTGAATCATTTGTACATTGGTGGAATTGGAAGTAGTCCAAGGTTAGGTGAAATCATACAAACGGCTAATCACTATGACTTTGAAATAGTTTCTGAGAGTAGCGGAATTGGGCCGTCTGATCACACTTCTTTCTATTTGAAAAACATTCCCGTTTTGTTTTTATTTACGGGAACGCATAGCGATTACCACAAGCCAAGTGATGATAGTGAGAAAATCAATTTTGATGGATTAACGAAAATTCAGGCTTACCTCAACGACTTACTTAAAGAACTGAGCAATTCCGCTGAGCTACCATTTACTGCGACCAAAAATACCAGCAAAGCTAAACCTCAGTATAAAGTTACTTTAGGAATCATGCCGAGTTATGTTGCCAATGAACAAGGCTTACAAGTTGATGGTGTTATAGATGGAAAATTGGCTCAAAAAGCTGGAATTCAAGCTGGAGATGTTTTGACTCAATTAAATGGTTGTGCGATAAAAGACATTTATTCCTACATGGATTGTTTAGCAAGCTTGAAGACTGGAGAGGAACTTCGAATTAAATTCATTCGAAAGGAAAAATTAAATGAAGCAATCGTTTCGGTTCCAGAAATCTAAAACGCACAAAAAAAGCCCAACATTGCTGTCGGGCTTTTTCAAAAAAATTAACTAGTATCTTATTAGATTACTTTAACGTTTACCGCGTTTAATCCTTTTTTTCCTTCTTGTAATTCGAATTCTACTTCGTCACCGTCACGGATCTCATCAACTAATCCAGATACGTGTACAAAGTACTCTTTACCTGTTCCTTCTTCATTAATAAAACCAAATCCTTTTGATTCATTGAAGAATTTTACTGTGCCTTTACTCATAATAATGTGTTATATAAAGTACGAATGTACACTTATAAAACCGATAAACATCTTTTTATTTTTTTATTCTTAAGAAAAAGAAAATAAAAACCGCTAACACCTACTGTTTATAGGTGTTCACGTCTTTAAATATTTTTTCATGCAGTTAGTTAATCTTGAAATAGTTAATTTTAACCAACTTCGGCGCAATCAAATGACCTTTTTTGGCGTCTAGGTGTAACTATTTTTAAATAATTAATTTTCACTAATGACAAAATCTTTATTATTCGTTGCGTTTGCGACCTTGTTAAGTTTACCAGCAGTTTATTCACAAAATGTAAAAACTGAAACAATCCCTTACACCTACATTCAATTACCTACAAATCCTTTAGCAAAAACAGTCACGAGTTATCAATCTTCAGTTTTTGCAGTTTATGAAGCTGAAAATCAAAAGAAAAATGCTGCATACGAAGCTGAAATGGCAGCCGCAGAAGCTGAATATCAGCGTGAATTAGCGTCTTATCCTGCGAAACAAAAGTCTGCTGATGACAAATATGCTGCTGAATTGGCGGAGTACGAGAAAAAATCATTGGCTACAAAAGTTGTTGAAAAACAAATTCTAAATGAAAACAATAAGCCAGTAAAACAAGTTCCTCCCGTACCATACAAACGCTATGTGGCAAAGCCAACTATGCAACGTTCTTATGACTATGCTGCACTAGCAGGAACTTATCTTACGCTTGGAGGCTATGAGAACTCATCAATCAATGCTGTCAAAATTGAAGTGACATTGAACGGATTTGATTACACGAGACCAGTTCAATTATCTGAGATTAAGAAAGAAGTTACCAAAGTAAATGGAACTTCAACTACAAATAACGTTACCTATTACCATGTTGAGTTTACATATCGTCATACAATGTCAGTAAAAGTGACGCTTCCCGATGGAAAAGAACTTTTCTTTTTATCACCTCAAGAATTAAATACATATAAAACGTATAAATCTGCTGCAACGAAAACGGGTCAAACAATTAATGAAGAACAATTGGTTCAAACGTATGAAGAAAAAATTCTTCAAGAGAACTTAAAATTCATTGGTGATTTGGTGAATGATCGAATTGGATTCAAACCTACCGAGCGTCCAGGCAAATTGTCATATGTAAAATCAAAAGATGAAACGTATGCAGATTTAATGAAGGCCTATAATGAAGCAAGTTCAGCATTAAAAACCTTGAAAGATGATGAAATTGGATCAAAAGCAAAATTAATGGCTGTTGCACAAACTTATCAAACCGTTTTATTGGAGTCCAACTTAAATGATAAAAAAGCACGTATTGACAAAGAAGTTACAACCATGATTTATTTCAACATGATCGAAATTTATTTTGCAACAAGAGATGTTGCCGGGGCAGAAAAAACAATTTCATCTTTGAACGGTTTAGATTTATCGAACGGTGATAGAAAAGATAAAGAAGAGATGGAAAAAGTTATCATCGATTTGAAAAAACGCGTTGCAGCTAATGGTCTTTAAGAATTAGAATTTAGAGTTAGTAATATGAGAATGAATTTATCAAAAGGAATTATTGCATTGGGATTGGTAGTTGGATTCAATGCATCAGCACAGGTTACAACAACGTTAGGTGGCGAATCAGCTACTTACATGAAAAAAGGTGCAAATCATTTGAATTTTAATGCTGGAGGAAATCACTATTTCCTCACATCAACATTCGAACAAGCAATGATGCAGTTTTATTTAGAATGCTTCAACGCTGGTGGTCAAGTGATGGCACAAAACAAATTAGAAATTAATGTCGGAGTTTTTAATAACTCTTATAGTATTTCAGATGTTATTGCACTCGGCGACAATGTTTATGCAATGGTTGAACACATGGATAAAGCAGCAGGTAAAAACACCTTATCTGCTCGTGTTGTGAGCCCGAATGGTGATGTTTCTGCTGAAGATAACGCATTGTTAAGTATGCCTTTCGAAAAAACGATGAACTCAGGAATTAACCATGCAGCTGTTTCTCCGAATCAATCTGTATTAGCAGTTGTTGGGGAATTACCTTTCGTAAAAGAAGAAGCTGCAAAAGTCAAAATTGCTTTGTACGATGCGAATTTAAAAGAAACAGAAAGCCATGATTTATCGTTACCTGGTGTATAGACAAAAAATAGAAACATTGACGTTTTTGTAGCGAATGACGGTACTACTTATTTGACAATGCGCACTTTTACAAAAATTGGTGAAATATCTTTACAAGTTTTCCAGGTAAATACAGATGGTTCTTTGAAACAGTATACGTTTGAAACAGCTGCTCCAACCTATATATTTTCATATACCGCAGCAACTACACCAACAAACGAATTGGTTATAGCCGGAACAACCTATGAGCGTAAAACAGTAACAGTAGGAGAAAAAATGGCGAATGGTGTATTTTACTTCACGAATAAAGGTAAAATTGAAAGCAGTTTCACATATACTGCATTAGACGCGCCAGTTGAAAATTTAACTGCTCGCAAATTGTTAATGAATGGAGCGACAATTTTCTTAATGACGGAAATTTTTAAAGAAGAAAAAATAACTCCACCAGCATCGGCAGCAGGCACAGCAGCAAGTTTTGAAACAAATTACAACTACACGCACAAAAATGAGTACATAATTGCCTTCGAAGAAACCGGTGCTAAGAAGTTTGAATTAAATGTTGCGAAAGAATTCACAGCAAGAGATTTCAACAGACAATATCTTGCTGGCTACTTTATAATCAATGGCAAATTAACAATCGTTTATAACGATGCTTCTAGAAAATATGATCAAACAACATCCAACAATTCAATTGTTCCTGTCATTGTAACTATTACAAATGATGGTTTATTGTCTTCACCAATTGTTTTAATTGATAAATTGAAATTGCCTTATAATTATTTATTATACCCTTCAGTAAATACTGTTTCAGGAGATACAATGATGTTCTTAATGAAGAACAATGATAAGTCACAATTTGTTACTATGAAGTTGAACTAAGTTCTACAACCAAAATTTCTAGAAAAGGCTGATTCTTATAGGATCAGCCTTTTTTTATGAATTGTTCCTAAAAAAGGTTTGATTAAACAAAATGAATGTTGATTGAGGTTGAAATAAATATATTGAAATTGCTTCTGTAAGTCAATAGAATCGGGAGTTATAAGTAAGATTGTTAACTTGCAATTTTGTAATATTGTATTGTTGTAATGTTGTAATGTTGTAATGTTGTAATGTTGTAATGTTGCTAATTTCAAAATTCGCAATATCGCAAAGACTAATTATCTAGTCTTCCAAAATTTTAGAATTCTAGAATTTTGGAATCAATCCAATTATCAAATCAAATTCATGCGTTTACCTATCTTTGATAAAAACTCAAAAAATGAAATACGTTTTTATTTTTCTATTTATTTTTTTAGGCATTAAGCTTTCATTTACTCAAAAAAACGCTTTTTCAATTGGTGTGATAGATTCCCTTCAATCGATTAAACTTAATGAAATACGAAGACTTAACGTATATCTGCCAGAAGGTTATTCTGCTGATTCAGCTCAAACGTACAACGTAATTTATTTATTAGATGGATCCGCAGATGAAGACTTTATTCATGTTTCAGGTCTTGTTCAATTTTGTAATTTCTCATGGATTAACATTCTTCCTCCAACAATTGTAGTTGGTATTTCAAATGTAGATCGCAAACGTGATTTCACCTTTCCTACAAACATTCAAATGGACAAAGATGACTTCCCAACAACGGGTGAATCGGCAAATTTCATTTACTTCATCGAGAACGAATTGCAACCCTACATCAATAGAACCTACAAAACCAATGAAAATAAAATGTTGATTGGTCAGTCGCTTGGTGGTTTATTTGCGACAGAAATTCTTTACACAAAACCGCACCTGTTTAATCAATACCTCATCGTTAGTCCGAGTTTATGGTGGAATGCAGAATCCTTGCTTAAGGGTGATCCAGAGATTTTGAATGCGTCCTATTCAAGCAAGACAGAACTTTTTGTTGCCGTTGGAAACGAAGGAAAAATAATGGAACATGACGCGAAAAAACTCTACAAACAATTAAAAAAAAGCAAAGCAGCAAACCTAAGTGTTGAATTCAAATTCCTAGGAAATAAAAACCATGCAACGATTATGCATCAAGCAATTTTGAATGGTTTTGAAGCCTTTAACGAACTTAAAACCATCCAATGAGCAAAAAAATAAATCCCGATTCAAAGATGCATGATTTTCAACCGCTCGAGCGCGTTACTGTAAAAACGTTTGACACTTCCGTAAACGCGCATCTCTTTCGCATCGAACTCGAAAATGAAGGAATCGAAAGTTTTATTTACGACGAAGAAACCATAACAATGGATCCGCTTTTATCGAATGCCATCGGTGGAATCAAAGTGAAAATCAATGCAAAAGATATTGAACGAACAAAAGAATTCTTAACCAAGCGCGAAGAAGAAAACAATCCTCCCTGTCCGAATTGTGGGTCGAAACATATCAATACGAATTTTAGATCGTTTAAAAGTGCATCGGGAATTGTTTCTGCAATAACAGCCTTTCTTTTTATGATTTTTCCGCCATTTTTTAAAACCGTGAATAAATGCTTGGAGTGCAATCATGAATTTGAAGCACTTGAAGCCTAAATCTTCTTTGATATAGCGCTCACAAGGATTTCCTTCGTATCTTTGCGCCTTCAAAAATTACACAGATGATTTCAGTTGACAATATTGCAGTAGAATTTAGTGGAACAACGCTCTTTAGTGATGTTTCGTTCGTTATCAATGACAATGATAAAATTGCCTTGATGGGGAAAAATGGAGCTGGTAAATCTACGCTCTTAAAAATGCTTGCTGGTGTCAACAAACCAACACGCGGTGGTATTTCCGCTCCGAAAGATGCAGTAATCGCCTATCTTCCTCAACACTTACTAACCGAAGACGATTGTACTGTTTTTGAAGAAACCTCAAAAGCATTTCAAGCGATTTTCGACATGAAAGAAGAAATCGAGCGCTTAAATGATGAATTGACTGTTCGCACCGATTACGATTCAGACGAGTATATGAAAATCATTGAATCAGTTTCTGAACTAAGTGAGAAATATTATTCAATCGAAGAAATCAATTATGAAGCGGAAGTTGAAAAAGTATTACAAGGTTTAGGTTTCTTGCGTGAAGATTTTATTCGTCCAACATCTGAATTCAGTGGTGGATGGCGAATGCGCATCGAATTAGCTAAAATTCTTCTGCAAAAACCTGATTTGATTCTCTTAGATGAACCTACCAATCACATGGACATTGATTCGATTGAATGGTTGGAAGATTTCTTAGTAAATCAAGCAAAAGGTGTAGTCGTTATTTCCCACGACAGAACCTTTGTCGATAACATTACTTCTCGCACGATTGAAGTTACAATGGGACGCATTTACGATTACAAAGCGAAATATTCACACTACTTGGAATTGCGCAAAGAACGTCGTGAACAACAACAAAAACAGTACGAAGAACAACGCCGGTTCATTGCTGAGACAACTGATTTTATTGACCGTTTCAAAGGAACTTATTCAAAAACGAATCAAGTTCAATCGCGTGTTAAGATGTTGGAGAAATTAGATATTATTGAAGTAGATGAGGTTGATTCTTCGGCTTTACGTTTACGCTTCCCCCCTGCTCCACGCTCTGGAAATTATCCGGTGACAGTGAAAGAATTAACAAAAAAATACGGAGATCATGTTGTTTTTCAAGATGCTTCCTTAACGATTCAACGCGGTGAAAAATTGGCCTTTGTTGGCAAAAATGGTGAAGGTAAATCAACCATGATTAAAGCGATCATGAAAGAAATCGATTTTAACGGATCTTTGGAGCTTGGACACAATGTTCAAATTGGTTATTTCGCGCAGAATCAAGCATCGTTGTTGGATGAAGATTTAAGTATTTTCGAAACAATCGATAACATTGCAGTTGGTGATATCCGTACAAAAATCAAAGATATTCTGGGTGCATTTATGTTTGGAGGTGAAATTTCAGCAAAGAAAGTGAAAGTGCTTTCTGGAGGAGAAAAAACACGTTTGGCGATGATCAAATTGTTACTTCAACCCGTGAACTTGTTAATTCTCGATGAGCCTACCAATCACCTTGATATGAAAACGAAAGACATTATCAAAGATGCCTTACGTGATTTTGATGGTACATTAATTCTGGTTTCCCATGATCGTGATTTCTTAGATGGTTTAGCAACAAAAGTATTCGAATTCGGAAACAAACGTGTTAAAGAACATTTCGAAGACATCAAAGGATTCATGGCGAAAAAGAAAATCGAACACATGCGGGAGTTTGAGAAGTGATGTTGAGAACCTAGAACCTAGAGTCGAGACGAACTATGATTAAGGAGCAAGGAACAAGGAAAGTACCGTTGAAATACAAAAAAATTACATGTTGCAAACTGTCATTTGTCTTAATGTCCTTCGTCTTAATGTCCTTTTTCTTAATGTCCTTTTTCTTAATGTCTTAATGTCTAACCGTCCTTCGTCTTAAAGTCCTTTGTCTTAAAGTCCTTTGTCTTTCAGTCTCTTATCTTTAAGTCTCTTATCTTTAAGTCTTTTGTCTTTTTTAACAGTGCAAACGTGTAACTTATCAATTAATTGCTGTTATTTGCCGTGAATTACTCTACTTAAAAACATGAAACGAATCGTTTGGCTATTACTTATTTCGCTTGTTTCCCTAACATCGTGGTCACAGAATATGAAAATTTCTGGAACAATTTACGATACGTCAGGAACAAAGCCACTCCCAGATGCTATAGCAATGGCTGTGCGCATCAAAGATTCCGTTTTACTAGATTACGCATTGTCAGATAAACAAGGGAAATTTTCGCTTTCTAACGTACCAATTGATACATTTACGCTGATGATTTCGCACTTTCGCTTTGATGACAAAACATACTATATCTTTGGAAGTCAAGAAAATCAAGAAATCCATATCCAAAACATTCATTTAGGTCTTAAAACAAAAGAACTTGCTGAAGTTGTAGTTTATGCCAATAAAAATCCGATTTATTTTCGTGGCGACACCTTGGTTTATGTTGCGGATTCCTTCAAAGTTGGCCAAAATGCAGTCGTAGAAGATTTATTAAAAAAACTACCTGGAATTACGGTAGATGCAGATGGAAAAATCAAAGCACAAGGAAAGGAAATCAGTAAAGTATTCGTAGATGGAGATGAATTTTTTGGAACCGATCCAACGATAGCTACCAAAAACCTAGGAGCGAGCGGTGTTGAAACGGTCGAAGTTTACGAAAAGAAAAACGAAAATGCCGCTGAAGGAGAAGATGAAACCATACAAATCATGGATCTCAAGCTCAAGGAAGAAGCCAAGAAAGGTTATTTTGGAAGAATCTCTGGTGCATCTGACTTAACGCAATTCTATGAGGGTGAAATGCTTTTTAACCGCTTTGATGGAACGCAAAAACTAGCAGTGTTCGTTTTATCATCAAATACACCACGTTCAAAATTTGATTGGGGCGACATCAATAAGTTCGGACTAGACGAAGAAAATGGTTATTCTCAAAATGAAGATGGCGATTGGATGCAAAAAGGTTCAAGTATGAGTGGAAATGGTATTCCTCAAACTTTACGTTCAGGTATCTATTTCAGCGATAAAATTGGAAAAAAGAAAAAAACAAAAGTTGGCTTTAATTATTCCTATTTGAATTACCAATTGAATGCACTTTCTCAAAGCTATTCGCAGTATTTCCTTTCTGATACAAGCTATTATTCCGCGGATTCAACACGCACGATTTCGAAAAACGAATCACATACGGCCAATTTTACTATTTTTTCTCAAATTGATTCTCTGACAACCTTAGAAATTAAACCGAGTTTTCAATTTTCAAAAGGATCAACAATCGTTTCTGATTATTCGCATTTCCTAACATCAAATGCACTTGCTGCAAGAAGTAATACCATTTCAAAAGGAAACAACTCCGATGGATTATCTACCAATTCTGAAATCAATTTCACACGCGATTTCAAGAAAGAAAGACGTTCCTTGACGATTCTGCATAAGTTCAATTATGGAAACAATGCCACAGATGGAAATTTGTATTCTGAAAACACTTACTATATCGGAACCAGCAGCAGCGACACACTAAATCAACTTAAAACAAATCAAAACACCAATCATGTTCAAACATTGAAAGCCACGTATTATGAACCCATTACTAAAAAATGGAAATTGGAAACAGAATACATGTTCGAGTATTCCAAAAATGAACAAGCCAAAGAAGCAAGAAACATCCTATCTGAAACAGTGGCTGAAGTAGATTCAAACTTTACAAATAGCTTCGAAACAACTCGTTTCCAGCACCGAGTGGGACTAGCAGCAATTTATGAAAGCAGAAAGCATACATTAACCATTGGTACACGCGCACGAACTATCCAAATTGATAATTACAACATTTACACTGCCAATTCAATCACACAAAATATCACTAATATTTTACCACGTTTGAGCTATATATTCAAGCTCTCAAAAACAAGTAATTTGAGCACGCGCTACAATACAAGTTCATCGCAACCAAGTGTGAATTCACTTCAACCTATTCCTGACAATACAAACCCCAATCGTGTGCAAATCGGAAACCCAGATTTGAAACCAAACTATAGTCATCGTGTAAGCTTTAATTACAATAGCTGGAATGCCGTTACAAATCGGAACATATGGTCTGGAGCAAATTTTAATTACTCGAATAACGCGATGGTTGACTCTACAATCTTTGATGCAGATGGTCGTCAATTTATTAAAACGGTCAATGCCGATGGAAATCTTTGGTCAAATATCTATGTTGGAAGCGGAATTGGCCTTTACAAAAAGATTTTGGAAATTAATCCTGGATTGAATGCCTCATACAGTAAGTCAATTTCGTATATCAATGGACTGAAAAATGAACGAAGCTCCCTCGGAATCAACTTAAATTTTGGAATCAATTTCAATTTGGATTCTGTGTCCCTTTCTACCTATTCCACATTCGGCAGAACAAGTCCATCATCAACGATAAACGCCAGTACAAATCAACCCTTTACAACACAAGAACACCAAGTATATTTTTCATGGACCCTACCTTTCTGGCATATTACTTTAAAAAGTGATGCAAGCTACTTCGTAAATGGACAGCGAACGGATGGTTACAATTTAAATTATTTCATTTGGAATGCTTCAATTGATAAAGCATTTATGAAAACGGAAAATTTGATAATTAGTCTTCAAGGTAATGATATGTTAAATCAAAATATTATTGCTCAACGATCTATAAATTCGAACATAATCACGGATTACAAAACGAAAATTATTTCCCGTTATTTCTTGGTTAAATTAACCGTCAAGTTCAACAACAAAAAAGAAAAAGAAGAAGACAATGATTGGAATTAAACACCTTTTGATGATTGGTTTTTTGTCAATCATCAACATCGCTTTTAGCCAGATTAAAATTGGGAAAATCGTTTATGAACGTAAAACAAATCTCGAGAAAGAATTCAAAGATTTAAACGACAGCGATTTTCTAGATTATATCAAGAAGAATAAAATCAAAAAAGATGAATTTGAATTGTACTTTAACGACACTGTTTCCATTTTTAAACCGATTCTAACAGACTTAGTGGATGAAATGAGTTGGGCGACAAATACCAATACAACACTCCATTCATTCGCATCAAATCAATTCACAATCGTATTAAACATGTGGGGACAAGAATTGATTTTGGAAGATACCTTAAGTCCAAAAGTGTGGCAAATAACTGAAAATAAACGTGTAATTAGCAATTACGAATGTCGAAAAGCTATTTGGCAGAAAAATGATTCAACACGCATTTACGCTTGGTACTCTACCGAAATTCTTGCGAATGCAGGTCCAGAAGGATTTTGTGGTTTACCCGGAACAATTTTAGGTTTGGCGACGGAAGATGGAGGCGTAATTTACTTTGCAAAAACGGTTGAAGTCATGACACCAACGGAACAAGATTTCATCATAGAGAAAAAACGCAAAAAAGTATTTGCCTACCAACAATTGTATGATCAACTAATGGATGATTACGGAAACGAAAAATGGGGTAAAGAAATGATTATTGAAATGTTTGAATGGCTTTAAAAATTCCGTTCCAACTTTCTCCCCTTCCACGTTGGTTTGAAGGTGTACATCAAACTCAAAATCATTATTGAATAAAAAGGGAATAGAATTTCATACAATGGAATGTACAACCACGAGCGCATTCTTCCCATACGATTGAAATAAGGCAAGAAAAACAGTAAGTCAATCGCTGATTTAACGATGTAAACTACCAATGCCAATTTCAATTCCTGATGCAAAAGAACGAACACCATTAAAGCAACAAAACCCGCAGTTAACAATCCTTGAATGATTGCTAAACTCGTACTCAAATGATCTTTTACATCGCCCGTTTTTGCTATCCAACGCAATCGCTGATGAATAAATTCAGCAAAACTTTTGGGCGTTTCTGTATAAACAGCTAAGGTTCGATCTGTAACCAATTGCACATTCGCTTTGG